>NZ_JBPZHD010000019.1:0-65853 GCF_051857595.1 Ideonella flava | reverse complement strand
CCCTCCGCCCCTTCCCGCCAGCGGGAAGGGGAACCCCAACGACGTCCCCTACAGCGCACCCGCCGTGACGGAGAAGCTTGACAAACGCTTCCCCATAGAAGGGGGCTCGCGCAGCGGACCGGCTTCAGCCGGATCCGCGCACGCCCTGGCATGGAGCGGCGCTGCGCGCGCTCGGAGGGCAGCTCCTGCCGGAGCCTGCCCTAAGGGGGTTCTGCAGCGGACCGGCTTCAGCCGGATGCGCGCACGCCCTGGCAGGGAGCGGCGTTGCGACGCCCTGACCGGAGTTCAAGCAACCCGCGCTGCGGCGAGCCGGTGCGCGAAAAGCATGGGGCTGACGGCCAGCGCCGTGTCGGGCGCGGCAAAGAGGTAGCCCTGCATCTCGTCGCATCCCAGCTCGGCCAGGACCTGGCGCTGCAGCTCCGTCTCCACGCCTTCGGCGACCAGGTGCAGGTCGAATCCGCGCGCGATGCCGACGATGGCGTGGATGATCGGCGAGACCCGTTCGCCGCCGACGATGTCGCGCACGAAGCTCTGGTCGATCTTGATCGAGTTGATCGGGAAGCGGCGCAGGTAGTTCAGCGATGAATAGCGGGTGCCGAAATCGTCGATGGAGATGCGCACGCCCCGCTCGCGCAGTTGCCTGAGCTTGTCGATCACGCCTGGCACGTCCTGCAGCAGCACGTTCTCGGTGATCTCGACCTCGAACACATCGCGCGGCAGGCGGTGCCTGGCCAGGCTGGAGGACACGCGCTCCACCAGGTCCGGCCGGCTGAACTCGCGCGGCGAGAGGTTCACCGCCATGCGCAGGCCCTCATGGCCCTCGCCGTGCCAGCGGGCGAGCTGCCCGCAGGCCTCCTCGATCACCCAGTCGCTGATCGCGCCTATCAGGCCGCTCTCTTCGGCCAGCTCGATGAAGCTGCCGGGCGACAGCAGGCCGTGCACCGGATGCTCCCAGCGGATCAGGCCCTCGGCGCCTATGACGCGGCCGCTGCGCAGGCTGAACTGCGGCTGGAAGTGCAGCACGAACTCGCCGTTGGGAATGGCCTCGCGCAGGTCGCGCTCGAGCTCCAGCCGCGGGAGCTGGCCTGCCTTCATGTCGGCGGTGAACAGGCGCGCGCCATTCTTGCCGCTGGCCTTGACCTCGTACATCGCGATGTCGGCATGGCGCAGCAGCGCCTCGGCCGCCTCGCCGTCGTCCGGATAGACCGAGATGCCGATGCTGGCCGTCGCGATGAACTCGCGACCGCCCACGCGAAAAGGGCGTTGCAGCTCCGCGAAGATCTTGCTGGCGATGACCTGCGCATCCTCGGCCTGGTTGAGGTCGGGCAGCAGCACGGTGAACTCGTCTCCGCCCTGGCGCGCCACCGTGTCGCCGGCCCGCACGCAGCCGCGCAGGCGCTGGGCGAAGGTCTTGAGCAGCTCGTCGCCCTCGAGGTGGCCATAGGTGTCGTTGACCAGCTTGAAACGGTCCAGGTCGATGAACATCACGCCGACCTTCTCGCCCCTTCGCGCCGCCTGGGCCAGCGCGAGTTCCAGGTGATCCTTGAACAGGCGGCGGTTGGGCAGGCCGGTGAGCTGGTCGTGCAGGGCCTGGAAGGTGACCATCTCCTCCACACGCTTGCGCTCGGTGATGTCGCGCGCCGCGCCGTAGGTGCCCATGAAGCGGGGCGAGCCGGTGCCTTCGTCGTCGCCGTAGACGCCCACCGCGCTGACCATGGTGACCACATCGGCCCGAGGTGCCGAGGTCGGATCGCGCCGGCGCAGCAACCGCAGCTCGATGTTGGCCAGCTCGCGGTCGTCTCCGCGCGGGCGGCCCAGGGTCTCGCGGGCCGCCGCGCGGTCCAGGTCGTGGACGATGGCGGTGAAGGGCTGGCCGATCAGCTCCTCGCGGCCGTAGCCCAGAAGCGTCTCGACCCTCGGGTTGATGAAGGTGAAGCGGCCGCCGTCGTCCAGCGCATAGACGAGGTCCGGCGAGTTGTCGACCAGGAAGCGATGCAGGCGCTCCGATTGCGCGAGCTGTGCGGTCATCAGCCGGTGCTCGTTCTGCATCCGCCGGTGCTCCAGGGCCGCATCCACCTTGACGGCCAGCGTGCCCAGCTCGTCGGGCTTGCGCAGGAACTCCACGGCGCCGTAACGCAGCGCGCGGATGGCCGAATCGATGCGCGCGTCGCCGCTGACCATGATCACCGGCGTGTCGGGATGGTGCTGCGAGATCCAGCGCAGCATGTCCAGGCCCGAGATGTCGGGCAGGCCGATGTCCAGCAGCACGAGGCTCGTCGGGCCGGTCTCCAGGGCCTGCTTGGCGGCCGCGCCGGAATCGGTCTCGACGATGTCCCGGTCGGGCCGCACGAGCAGCCTTCGAAGGCTCTCGCGCATGCGGGGCTCGTCATCCACGATGAGGATGCGTGGCCGCTCGGCCCCCGCGCCATCGACAGCATGCAAGGCGGGTGGCACCAGGTGGTTCATCATCCATCGACCCTTTCCGACGCGGGTAGCAGTACGGCGAAGCTGCTGCCGTGGCCGGTCCGGCTGCGACAGCTGATGTGACCTTGGAGGGTGTCGACGAGCGAGCGCACGATCGACAGGCCCAGGCCGGATCGGCCCGGGTGGCGCGAGGCGCCGAGGGGCTGGTAGAGCGATCGAAGGACGTCGGCCGGCAGGCCGGGGCCGTTGTCGCTGACGAGGAGCTCTATGTAGGCCAGGCCGTTCTGGTTGACGCCGGTGGCCACGGAGGTGGTCACCAGACCGCCCTCCGGGACGGCTTCGGAGGCGTTCTTCCAGAGGTTGAACAGGATCTGCTTGACGCTGTCGCGGTCGGCCCTGGCCAGCGCCGGCTCGGGCGAAGGCTGCAGCTCCAGCGACACGCCGCGCGCACCGAAGAGCGATTCGCCGTAGAGCGCGCGCATGCCTTCGACCAGGGCGTTGAGCTCCAGCGCTGCGCCAGCGACGGGCGCCGGCACGGCATCCTCGCCGAGCTGGCGGATGATGGTCGAGACCCGCTCGATCTCCTCTCGCAGCACCGCGATGTCCTGGCCCAAAGCCTTGGAGTCCGGCAGCTTGAGGTCGACGATGGTGAGGTAGTTGCGGATGATGCCCAGCGGGTTGGCCGCCTCGTGGGCCAGCTTCTGCCCGTGCAGGCGAAAGCGCGCCGCGGCATCGGCCTCGGTGCGACGGCGGCGCTCGCGTGCCTCGCGCGAGGCCTCGAGCGAGGCCGCCACCAGTGCGGCGAAGCTCTGCAGCCACGCCTGCCGCTTGCGCAGGCGCGCGTGCTGCACGGTCGAAACGCCGCAGACCATCACGCCCACCAGCGCGCCGGGCCCGCTCATCGGGATGTAGAGCAGCCCGTCGCTGGCCGAGCCGCCGCCGGACGCGCCGCCCAGGGCACGCGCGATCTGCACGTCGGCAGGCGCCAGCGTCGAATCGCTGTCGAAGGTCGATCTCGGCTGCCGGCTGAGGCCGGCGTCGGCGCACAGGCTGGTGCCGGACTCCAGCCCGACCTCCAGCCGTGCCAGCGCCTCGGGCTGGCCGACGATGCCGCGTCCCGACAAGGTGGCGTCCTCCGGCTGCACGAGCAGCAGCGCGAGGCGCTGCACGCCGAACAGGATGCGGGCCGATTCGCGCACCGCCACCAGCAGGTCCGCATCGTCGTCGCCGGAAGCGAAGTTCTGTTGCAGCGGCTGCAGGGCCGCCATCGCCGAGGCGGTGGCGATGAGTCGCGACTCCGCGTCTTCGGCCGCCGGCTCTTCGTCGCCATGGACGCTGCCGTTGCCGCCGTGGCCCGGGTCGCCGGCCCATTGCGGCAGCGTCTGCTGCGGCGGCGCCTCGCTCACGCCCAGCGCGGAGGCGATCGAGTCGACCCGCTGGGCCGCGCCGTCGCGCAGCACCCGGAAGCGCGTCAGTTCTATGCCGGTCAGTTCCTGGATCGCGCCCATCGCCCGGGCGTCGTCCCAGGCCGCCAGCGGAGCGAGGCTCGCGTGGTGGGCCGCCCACAGGACGCGGGTCAGGCGGTCGGCCGTCGCGACCTGCTTCGCGTCCCAGTGGTGGAACAGGATCGCGTCGGCCATCAGCGAAGGCAGCTGCCACTGGTCGACGACCCAGGCGCCGACGGCCGCATGGTCGGTGGCGAGCACGGGCTGCTCGTTGCCGACCAGGTCGGCCTCGGTCTGGCTGCTCGACAACAGCGTGCCGTAGGCCTTGCCCAGGCCGCCCAGCAGCACCAGCTGGCCCACGTCGTGCAGCAGGCCGGCCAGGTAGGCCTCTTCGCTCTCGCCGTCGGTGGCCCCCAGCTCCTGCGCGGTGGAGCGCGCCAGCTCGGCCACCAGCAGCGAGTGGCGCCAGAAGCCGGCGAGGTCCTGCGGCCTCGCATCGGACAGGCGTGCGAACACGCTCTGCACCACCAGGCACGAGGCGATGGTGCGGACCATGCGCGTGCCCAGCGCCATGAGGGATTGCTTGATGCCGCGCAGCTCGCCGCCGCGGCGGAAGGCGGCGGAATTGGCCACGGTGAGCAGGCGTGCGCTCAGTGCGGGATCACGCATAACCAGCTGCGCGAGGGTGTCCAGCGAGGCGTTCTCGCTGCCTGCCTCCTCGAGAAAGCGCAACAGGATCTGCGGCATCGCTGGCAAGTGCAGCGATTCGATGGCCCTGAGGATGGGCCCCGGAATGCTACTCAACTTCTCTCCTGTCAGCGCCCCCAACCGGCACCGCCGAGGCCCACGTTCCCAGGTTCGGAAACGTTTGCAGCTTGGAAACAGATGGTAACCGGGTCCCCTCGCTTTGGTCTTGCGATTTCTCCCAAAGACTTCCCAGCCCTCAACAAAAGTGCGAGTCTCTGACGAATGTCTGACGAAATTCTTTCCGACCGGACCGAAAGGACCCCATGCCGAACACCCATCCCACCCTGACGCGGCGCCAGGCCCTGGCTTCGCTGGCGCTGGCCAGCGTGGCGGTGCGCTCGCTTGCGGCGCCGGCGGCGGCGATGCAGTCCTGGCCCCTGAAGACAGCGGAACGAACCGGCATCCACGACGTCGCGCCGGCCTCCGACGCCGGCGTCTGGTTCACCGCCCAGCGCAGCGGCCACCTCGGCTGGTTCGACCCGGCCAGCGGCCGGGCGGAGCTGGTGGCCCTGGGTGCGGGGTCGTCGCCTCACGGTGTGATCCCGGGCCCGGACAAGGCCGCCTGGATCACCGATGGCGGCCAGAACGCCATCGTCAGGGTGGACTGGCCGAGCCGGGAAGTGCGGCGTTTCCCGCTGCCCGCCGGCAGCCGCAACGCCAACCTCAACACCGCCGCCTTCGATGGCGACGGCGTCTTGTGGTTCACCGGCCAGGGCGGCGTGGTGGGCCGGCTCGATCCGAAGTCAGGCGAGGTGCGCGTGAAGGACGCGCCACGCGGGCGTGGCCCTTATGGCATCTGCGCCACGCCTTCGGGCGACGTGTGGTGGTGCTCGCTGGCCGGCTCCTTCATCGCCCGCATCGACCGCCGGTCCGGCGAGTCCGCCATCGTCGAGCCGCCGACGCGCGACCAGGGCGCCCGGCGCATCTGGAGCGACAGCCAGGGGCGGCTGTGGGTCAGCGAGTGGAACAGCGGACAGCTCTCGATGCACGACCCCAAGGCCAACCGCTGGCGGGCGTGGAAGCTGCCCGGCGACAACCCGCGCGCCTACGCCGTGCACGTCGACGCGAAGGACCAGGTCTGGGTCAGCGACTTCGGCGGCAACTCGGTGCTGCGCTTCGACCCTCAGCACGAGAAGTTCGAGTCCTTCGCCTTCCCGCGCGAGGCGGCCAGCGTGCGCCAGATCCACAGCCGGCCGGGGGAGGTGTGGCTGCCGGAGAGCGGCACCGAGCACCTCTCGGTGATCAGGACGGGGTGATCGTCTCGGGCGCCTCGTCGGCGAACCAGTCGGCCCAGTAATCGATGCAGGCGCGGATCTTGGGCAGGCGCTGGCGGGTCGAGGCGGTGACGGCGTAGATCGGCACCGTCTGCGGATCCACGAAGCCGGCCAGCACCGGCACGAGCTTGCCGGCACGCAGCAGCGGCCGTGCGGCCACCATCCCCAGCCGGCCTATGCCCAGGCCCTGCACCACCATGTTGGCCGCCAGGCCCGTGTCGTTGGTGCGCCAGAAGCCGTCGGCCACCAGGGTGAAGGCCTCGCCGTCGATGACGAAGGGCCAATGGTTGAGGTTCGTCGCGGCCGTGTTGGTGACGAGCCGATGGCGGTGCAGCTCGCCCGGATTCGCCGGCAGGCCATGGCGGTCCACGTAGACCGGAGCAGCGTAGAGCGCGCGGCCGAGGCTGCCGATGCGGCGGGCGATCATGGTCTCGGGCAGCACGGTGCCGGTGCGGATGGCGATGTCGATGCCGTCGCGCGCCATGTCGGACAGGCGGTCGCTCACCTCCAGCTCCACGCGCAGCGAGGGATGCCTGTCGTTCAGGCCCGACAGGCTCGGCAGCAGCAGGTACTGCGCGATGACCGTGCTGGCCGCCACGCGCACCAGGCCGCTCGGCTCGCGGGCCTGCTCGGCGAACTCGCCTTGCAGGGCCTCCAGGGTGCCGCTCAGGCGCTGGCAGTAGTCGAGGAAGGTCTGGCCTTCGGGCGTCAACGCCAGGCCGTGGGTGGAGCGGTGGATGAGCCGCGCGCCGCACGTCGCCTCGATGCGCGCCAGCGCGCGCGAGACCTGGCTCACCGGCACGTCGCGCTCGCGGGCGACGGCGGAAAGCGTGCCGAGGGCGGCCACGCGCGCGAAAAGCTTGAGGTCGTCGAAGGCCAGGTCGTCCATGGCCGGCGATGGTAGGGCCAGGCCGCAGGCCGGCCTTGCACCGGCCGCAAAACGCCTTTGAACACGGCGCGGTTTCGGCGGCGTGCAGCGCTGCCTAGAGTCCAGGCCATGTCAGACCCACTCTGCAGGGAGTTTCGAATGAACCCCTCCATCCTCACGCTCGCCGAACGTGCCGTGCTTCGCGACCAAGCTTTGCGACGTGCCCACGAACTGCGGAGCCAGGCCATCGTCGACGGTTGGAATGCCGTGTTTGCCGCACTGCGCGGCCTCACCTCGTGGTCGCCAGTACGTCGCCCTGCGCGCAGCCATGAAACCTGACCATGCCACAGCCGGCTCGATGCCCGCGCTGCGCTAGCATGAAGCGGTGACGACGCCGCCCCCCGCTCCGCCCGAGCCGGCCCCCGAGGGCCTGCCGGACGAGGTCGCGGCCTTCATCCAGAGCGGCCTGTCGATCACCGTCGGCGGGCGCGACGACCGGCTGATCCCGTCCATCGCCAAGGGCGTGGGATGCCGGGTGGAAGACCAGGGCCGGCAGGTCACGGTGCTGGTCTTCGCGGAGGCGGCTGAAGGCGTGATGCGCGACATCGCCCACAACCAGCACATCGCCGTGGTGTTCACCCGGCCCAGCACCAACCGGACCGTGCAGCTCAAGGGCCACGATGCCCGCCCGGCGCCGGCGGGGCCGGCCGAGGCGGCCCTGGTGCGGCGCCACCTGGCGCTGTTCGCCGACGACCTGCGGCTGCTAGGCTGGCAGCCGCACTACGTGAACACGCTGTTCCTGCACGACTGGTCGCAGCTGCTGGCAATCCGCTTCACGCCGCAGTTCGCGTATGCGCAGACGCCTGGCCCCGGCGCCGGCGCGCGCATGCCGCTGCAACCGGTCGGCCCGCGATGAGACGTCCTGGGTCAACCCCCTGTTGGCGGGCCGAGCGCAGGGCCGCTCCCAAGCCGGCCCGCATCCCCTCGGGGGATCGGCCGACGTACCCGTCGGACGAGAAGCTCCAATGAGCGTCACGCTGGACCAGATCCGCAGCTGCCTGGAGGGCGTGATCCCGGCGGTGCTGGCCACCTGCGCCACCGACGGCACGCCCAACGTCGCCTACGTCTCGCAGATGCACTACGTGGACCCGCGCCACGTGGCGCTGTCCTTCCAGTTCTTCAACAAGACGCGCGAGAACATCCTGGCCAATCCGCAGGCCACGGCGCTGGTGATAGACCCGGTGACGGCGGAGTCGTACCGGCTGTCGCTGCTGTACCTGCGCACCGAGACCGAAGGCGGCCTGTTCCAGTCGATGAAGGCCCGCCTCGCCGGCATCGCCTCGCACACCGGCATGAGCGGCGTGTTCAAGCTGCAGGGCTCGGACATCTACCTCGTGCAGACAATAGAGCACGTGCCCGGCCAGGCCATCGCCAGGCCCCCCTCGGCGCGCAACCTGCTCAACGCCCTGCGCAGCGCCAGCCGGCGCCTGGCAGGCTGCGGCGAGCTGGACCAGCTGTTCGACACTGTCCTGGCCGTGCTGGCGCAGGACTTCGGCGTCAGCCACGCCCTGCTGCTGATGGCCGATGCGGCCCAGGAGCGGCTCTACACCGTGGCCAGCCGCGGCTACAGCGTCACCGGCGTGGGCTCCGAGATCGCCTTCGGCGACGGCGTGATCGGCGTGGCGGCCGAGTACCGCGAGCCGATCCGCATCAACCACATGACGATGGAGTACCGCTACGGCCGAGCCGCGCGCGACGGCGCGCCTCGCCGCGCGTGGCCGCTGGAAACCGATATTCCGTTCCCCGGCCTGGCGGAGCCGCACAGCCAGCTGGCGGTCCCCATCGTCGCGGGCGGCCGCCTTCTCGGCGTGCTGTGCGTGGAGAGCCCCGAGGACCTGCGTTTCGGCTACGACGACGAGGATGCCCTGGTCACGCTCGCCCAGCTGCTGGCCACGAGCGTGCTGGCCTTGCAGCTGCAGCAAGTGGGCGAGGCCGGCGTGCCCGAGACCACGACGCCCTCGCCTTCCTCGCCCGCGGCGGCCACGGTCGAGGTGCGCCACTACCGCGCCAACCACAGCGTCTTCGTCGACGACGACTACCTCATCAAGGGCGTGGCCGGCGCCATCCTGTGGAAGCTGCTGCAGACGCAGGCAGCCACCGGCCGTTGCGAATTCAGCAACCGCGAACTGCGAATGGCCACCGACCTGGGCCTGCCGGAGATCAGCGACAACCTCGAGGCGCGGCTGGTGCTGCTGCAGCGGCGCCTGGCCGAGCGCTGCCCGGCGATCGCGATCGAGAAGACCGGGCGCGGGCAGTTCCGGCTGTCGCTGCGCGGCCGCGTGCGGCTGTCCGACGTGGAAGGCTGAAGACAGAAGGGGCCTGCGTGGGGACTGGGCTTCGACAGGCTCAGTCCGAACGGGTGGGAATCAAAGCCCCAGCGCCAAACTCAGCTTGCGCCAGTCGCGCCCGCCCAGCAGCGGGCGGACCAGGCTGAGGATGCCGTCGAAGGCTTCCTTCGGCGCCGCCTGGCGCATGCCGCCGAGCATCGCCGCCCGCTCGGCCGGCGTCATGTGCGGCAGCATCCAGCGCATGCTCAGCGCCGTCTCCTCGGGCTTCAGGCTGCCGACGATGCGGTGCTCGATGTCGAGGATCTCGGCGTCGCTGTAGTGCTTCCACAGCACGGCGTTGTGCTCGGATTCTTCGCGCCGCATGTGCTCGAAATTCTCGGCCACGAAGGCGACCAGCGCGCGATACAAGGCCCGCGCACCCTCCGGGCTGCCGGGCATGCCGGCCAGCAGCGATTGCAGCCGGGCAATGTCCTGCAGGTGGTGCTCGTGCTCGCCGGCGATGCGCGAGCAACTGCCCGGCGCGCGGGCCTGCATGGCGGGATGGACGAAGTCGTTCTCGTGTTCGAGGTGGCTGCGGCAGGTGTCGAGCAGGGCCTGCACCTCGGCGCCGACCTCGGCCACTTCGTCGGTGTCGGTCGCATCAAGGCGGCCGACACGCACCAGCGTGTGGGCCATGAAGGCCCGCAGACCCTTGTGGATGAAGGCGTAGATGTCGTAGCGCGGGGTGGCGCCGATGGCGGTGTTCATGAGCTTGCAGAAGTGCGAGTAGTGGAGGTAGCGAAGCTTAGGAATCGGGCACCGCATGCGTTCGTAAGAATCCGCTGCGGGCTTCTTAAGAATCTCGTAAAACCCGCCATCGGCAGGCGTAAGCTGCGCCCGCAGTGGACAACAACAAACACGGAGATCCCGGATGAGTGCTTCCACCGACACCCTGCGCCGCGACCGTCTCGCGGCCGTGCTGGCCATCGCCGCGACCCGGCTGCCGGCCGAACGCATGGCGATGTTCGAGAGCTACGCGCGCGAGTGCCTGCGCCAGCTCGATGCCGACGACATCGCCGACCGCTCGCCTGAAGACCAGTGCGGCGGCCTGCTTTCGCACTGGCAGTTCGGCGCCAGCCGCACGCCGGGCCGACCGAAGGTTCGCGTGCTGAGCCCCACCGTGGCCGAGCACGGCTGGGCCTCGCGCCACACGGTGATCGAGCTCATCAACGACGACATGCCGTTCCTGGTCGATTCGACTTCGGTCGAGATCAACCGCCAGGGCCTGACCCTGCACCTCATCGTCCACCCCATCTTCCTCGTCGAGCGGGACCAGGCCGGCGCACTCTCCGCGATCGCCCCCGGCACCGAAACGGCACCCGGCACGCGCGAGTCGTGGATGCACATCGAGGTGGACCGCCTGGTCGACGCGGCGCAGAAGGCCGAGCTGGTGGCCGGCATAGAACGCGTGCTGGGCGACGTGCGCCAGGCGGTCGAAGACTGGAAGCCCATGGTCGCGCGGCTGGAGGAGGCGACTGCGGAGCTGGGCCGCGCGCCCGCAACGCTGCCCGCGAGCCAGATCGCGGAGAGCCGTGCCTTTCTCGAATGGCTGGCCGACGATCACCTCACGCTGCTGGGCTACCGCCAGCACGAGCTCGTCAGCCTGGACGGCGACAGCGCGCTTCGCCTGGTGCCAGGCACCGGCCTGGGCGTGCTGCGCGAGACCGAGGCCGACAAGGCCTCGTCCGGCCTGACCCTGCTGCCGCCCAACGCCCGCGAAATGGCCCATGCCCCCACTCCGGTGCTGGTGGTGACCAAGGCCAACACCCGCTCCACCGTGCACCGGCCGGGCTACACCGACTACATCGGCGTCAAGCGCTACGACGCGCAGGGCCAGGTGGTGGGCGAGCACCGCTTCCTGGGTCTGCTGACCTCCAGCGCCTACGCCTCGCGCGTGGCCGAGACGCCGCTGCTGCGCCACAAGGTCGAGGCCATCGTCGAGCGCGCCGGCCTGCCGCCGGGCGGCCACCTGGCCAAGGCGCTGGCGCACATCCTCGAGACCTATCCGCGCGACGAGCTGTTCCAGATCTCGGACGACGAGCTGTACGACACCGCCCTTGGCATCCTCGCGCTCGGCGACCGCCAGCGCCTGCGCCTGTTCGTGCGGCGCGACCCGTTCGACCGCTTCGTCTCCTGCCTCATCTACGTGCCGCGGGAGGCCTATGCGACCGACCTGCGGATGAAGATGCAGCGCATCCTGATGGAGGCCTTCGCCGGCACCAGCGCGGAGTTCGACGTGCTGCTGTCCGACACGGTGCTGGCCCGCATCCACTTCACCGTGCGCACGACTCCCGGCCACATTCCCGACGTGGACCGGCGCGAGCTGGAGCGCAAGCTCGCCGAGGCCGCGCGGCGATGGGACGACGCGCTGCGCGATGCGCTGACCGAGGCCGAGGGCGAGGGTCGCGGCATCGCGCTGTACAAGTCCTGGGCCACCGCCTTCCCGCCCGAGTTCCGCGAGCGGGTGCCTGCCCGCGCGGCCGTGCCGGACGTGCGCGCTGCGGCGGCGTTGACGCCGCAATCGCCCATCGGCCTCGCGCTTTACCGGCCGCTGGGCGGCGGCCCGAACTCGCTGGGCTTCAAGGTCTACCGCCTGGGCGAGCCGATCGTGCTGTCGGACAGCCTGCCCATGCTCGAGCACATGGGCGTTCGCGTGCTCGGCGAGCAGAACTACCGGCTGCGCAGCGCGGCGCACGCCATCTCGCTGCACGATTTCGACCTGCAGGCGCCGATGAGCGAGGAAGCCGAGCCCGAGCTGCTGGCGCGCCTGTTCGAGGATGCCTTCGGCCGCGTCTTCCGCGGCGAGGTGGAGAGCGACGACCTGAACAAGCTGGTGCTGCGCGCCGGCCTGGCGGCCGAGGAGATCGTCGTGCTGCGCGCCTATGTGCGCTACCTCAAGCAGATCGGCTTCGCGCTTTCGCAGGCCGCGGTGGAGGCCACGCTGGTGGCGCATCCCCGCATCACCCGCATGCTGGTGCAGCTGTTCAAGCTGAGGCTGGACCCGGCCGCTCACGACGATCAAGGCGCGCAATCGCAGGTCAATGCCATCGAGCAGGCGCTCGATCGGGTCAGCAACCTGCAGGAGGACCGGGCGCTGAGGCAGCTGCTGGCCCTGGTGCTGGCCACCTTGCGCACGAACTACTGGCGCACCGGCACCGGCCACTCGGGCGCGCCCGGCCCGCGAAGGCCCTTCCTCAGCTTCAAGTTCGAGTCGGCCAAGGTGCCGGGCCTGCCCGAGCCCAAGCCGCTGTACGAGATCTTCGTCTACTCGCCGCGCTTCGAAGGCATCCACCTGCGTGGAGGCAAGGTGGCGCGCGGCGGCCTGCGCTGGTCGGACCGGCCGGAGGACTTCCGCACCGAAGTGCTGGGGCTGGTCAAGGCGCAGATGGTGAAGAACACCGTCATCGTGCCGGTCGGCTCCAAGGGCGGCTTCGTGCTGAAGAAGGCGCCGCCGGCCAGCGACCGCGAGGCCTTCCTGAAGGAGGGCGTGGCCTGCTACCAGGACTACCTGCGCGGCCTGCTGGACCTGACCGACAACCTGGCCGGCACCACCGTCGTGCCGCCCCCGATGGTCACGCGGCTCGACGGTGACGATCCCTACCTCGTCGTCGCCGCGGACAAGGGCACCGCCACCTTCAGCGACTACGCGAACGCGGTCAGCAAGGAGTACGGCCACTGGCTGGGCGATGCCTTCGCCTCGGGCGGCAGCGTGGGCTACGACCACAAGGCCATGGGCATCACCGCCCGCGGCGCGTGGGAGAGCGTCAAGCGCGCCTTCCGCGAGCGCGGCACCGACATCCAGTCCACCGAGTTCACGGTCGTCGGCGTGGGCGACATGTCGGGCGACGTGTTCGGCAACGGCATGCTGCTGTCGCGCCATACCCGGCTCGTCGCCGCCTTCGACCACCGCCACATCTTCATCGACCCGACGCCCGACGCCGCGACCACCTTCGCCGAGCGCGAGCGCATGTTCAAGCTGCCGCGCTCCTCCTGGGCCGACTACGACCAGCAGCTGATCTCCGACGGGGGCGGCGTCTGGGCGCGCTCGGAGAAGGCCATCCCCATCTCCCCGCAGGCGCGGCAGGCGCTGGGCATAGAGGCCGAGCGCCTCGCCCCCACCGAGCTCATCTCCGCCATCCTCAAGGCGCCGGTCGACCTGCTCTACAACGGAGGCATCGGCACCTACGTCAAGGCGAGCACCGAGAGCCACGCCGAGGTGGGCGACCGGGCCAACGACAACCTGCGCATCAACGGCCGCGAGCTGCGCTGCAAGGTGGTCGGCGAAGGCGGCAACCTCGGCTTCACCCAGCGCGGTCGCATCGAGGCGGCGCTGAACGGCGTGTCGATCAACACCGATGCGATCGACAACTCCGCCGGCGTGGACACCTCCGACCACGAGGTCAACATCAAGATCCTGCTCGGCCTGGCCATCGCCGATGGCGAGATGACCGAGAAGCAGCGCAACACCGTGCTGGCACAGATGACCGACGAGGTGGCCGCCCTGGTGCTGCGCGACAACTACTTCCAGACCCAGGCCCTGTCGGTGACCCACCGCCTCGGCGCCAGGCTGCTGGACCAGGAGGCGCGCTTCATCCGCTTCCTCGAGAAGTCAGGGCGCCTGAACCGCGCGATCGAGTTCCTGCCGAGCGACGACGAGATCGCCGACCGCGGCGCGCACGGCATAGGCCTGACCACGCCGGAGCGGGCGGTGTTGCTGGCCTACAGCAAGATGTGGCTGTTCGACGAGATCACCGCCTCGGACCTGCCGGAGGACCCGTGGATAGGGACAGCGCTAGGCCGCTACTTCCCGGCCGCGCTGCGCGAGAGCATGGCCGCGTACATCCCGCGCCATCCGCTCAAGCGCGAGATCGTCGCGACCCATGTGCTCAACAGCATGGTCAACCGCGTGGGCTCGACCTTCGTCCACCGCCTGGCCGACATGACCGGCGCCAAGCCGGCGCAGGTGGTGCGGGCCTACCTGTGCACGCGGGAGGTGATGGGCCACGTGGCCCTGTGGCAGCAGGTCGAGGCGCTGGACAACCTGGTGCCCGATGAAGTGCAGTCCGAGATGCTGATCGAGGAAGGCTGGCTCACGTCGCGAGCCACCACCTGGTTCCTGCGCTGGAAGCGCCTGGCCGAGCCGATGGAGCAGACCTTCACCCGCTTCCGCGCCGCGGTCGAGGCACTGCGAGAGCCGCTGGCCGTGCAGGCCGCCGGCACGCCCCAGGCGCAGGCCTGGGTCGCGGCCGGCGTACCGGCCGCCCTGGCCGCGCGCGTGGCCAGCGCCGACGGACTTTTCGCGGCGCTGGACATCGCGGAGGTGGCCGAGGCCACGAAGCGCGACGTGACCGAGGTGGGCGAGGTCCACGTGGGCGTGGGCAGCCGGCTGGGCCTTTCGCGGCTGCGCCAGCAGATCGACGACCTGCCCGGCAACAGCCACTGGCAAAGCCTGGCCAAGGCCGCGCTCGGCGACGACCTGGCCGGCCTGCAGCGCGCCATCACCCAGGAGGTGCTCGCCAGCGGAGAGAACGGCGGCTCGGCCGCGATGCTCTCTGCGTGGGAAGCTGCCAACGCAGATGCCCTGGACCGCGCCCAGCGCGTGCTGCTGGAACTGGCCGACGCCAAGAACGCCGACCTGTCCATGCTCTCCGTCGCCCTTCGCGAGTTGCGCAACCTGGCGTGAGGTTCGTCAGCCGGCCTCAGGGCGCGTCATGGCAGACGGCTTCGATGTTGTGCCCGTCGGGGTCACGCACGAAAGCACCGTAGTAGTTCGGGTGGTAGTGCGGGCGCAGGCCCGGCGGGCCGTTGTCGGTGCCGCCGGCTTCGATCGCGGCACGGTAGAAAGCATCGACGAGCGAGCGGCTGTCTGCACGAAAGGCGACGTGGATGGTCGGCTGGTTGGCCTGGCCCTCGTGGATCCAGAAGTCCGGCTTGGGCGCGACACCGAAGCCCGCGACGCCGATGCCGCCGGTGTGCACCCGCGGCACCTCCATCAGCATCGTGTAGCCCAGGGGAGCCAGGGCCTGGGTGTAGAAGCGCTTGCTGCGCTCGTAGTCGCTGACGGCCAGTCCGGTGTGATCGATCATGCTGCCTCCAGGGATGCGATGGGACAGCGATCGTAGCGGCGGCAGCCAGCGTGAATCTCAGTTGAAGTAGGGGTCGTGGGCCAGGGCCTTGAAGGCCTCCAGGCCCTGGCCTTGCAGCATGTATCCGGAGCCGCCGTAGCCGGGCTCCTCGCGCTTGAGCTTGCCCTGGTTCTGCCACCAGCAGAAGGCCTTGATCTGCGGATGCGCCTTGAGGAACTCGCGTGCGCCCTGCAGCCACAGCGCCTGGGGATCGGGGTTCTGGCGCGGGTCGTTCACCGCGCCCGTCTCGGACACCATCAGCGGCTTGCCCATGTTCTCGGTGGCCTTCACGAAGGCCAGCATGCCCGGGTCGGTGGCGAAGGACTTCGCCTGCCTGCCCTTGTTGTAGTTGTCGATGCCTATCCAGTCGACGTAGTCGTTGCCCGGATAGAACAGCTTCCAGTAGCCGCCTTCGTAGGCCTTGTGCCCGGGGGCCCAGACCCACTCGACGTTCGTCGCCCCCGCCTTGCGGAAGACGTCGACCACGTGCTTCCAGGCGGCCACGTACTTGGCCGCGGCGGCGTTCAGGTTGCTCTTGACCTTGAAGCCGGTGAAGCAGGTGTTCTCCTCGTTGTTGGTCATCTCGTAGTTGAAGCGCACCATGATCGCCGGCGGCCCGAGCGCCTTGACCTGCTCCGCCTGCTTGCGCAGTTGCGCGTCGTGCTTGCCCGCGACGATGTCATCGCCCGTGGCACAGCCGCCACCCGGGTTGCTGCGCGCAAAGACGATGCGCCACGACAACATGCTCCGCCGGCCGTTGGCGCGATCCCAGCGGACGCGATCGGCATCGGGGAACAGCGCCCAGTCCTCGTGGTCGTTGTCTATCGCCATCTTGCGGCCGACCATCTTCTCGAAGGCTTCGAACTTCTCCTTCGAATTCGGATCGTGCTGCGAGCCGACATGCACGCCCAGCATCACGCCGGGCCAGGCGGCCGGGCACGCCAGCGAGCACGCGGCAGCAACAAGCATCGTCATCCGGTTCATGGTGAGCTCCTGCGACAAGGCAACAGCCTGCGGGCGGAGGATGGGCAGCAATCGACGCGCCCGCGAAAGCCTCAACCCGCGGTCGGCGTCGGCGTGAAAGGCCACGGGGCCGCATGGCCCTGCGCCGGCGCCAGGGCCTGCAGCACCTCGTGCAGCGGCCGGTTGCTGCTGGCGCGCATCTCGCCCTGCTCCAGGGCCTGCAAGGGCGCCGCTTGCGCGCTGGCCTGCAGGGTCTCCGGCCGCGCGGTCTCGGTGGCGTGCAGGCCCACCCAGCAGTCGCGCCCGGCCCGCTTGGCGGTCAGCAATCCCAGGTCGGCCAGGCGCACCACGTCCTGCCAGTTCAGGGCGTGGGGGCGCCGCGGCAGGTAGGGCAGGCAGGCGAATCCCACCGAGCAGGTGATCGTCAGCAGGCTGCCATCGTCCAGCTCGAACGGCTTGTCGGCGATCACGCAGCGGATGCGCTCGGCCAGCTCCTCGGCGCGCTTGCGATCGGTGTCGCGCGCCACCGCGAGGAACTCCTCGCCGCCCCAGCGCACCAGCGGGTCGGACTCCCTCAGCACCGAGCGCAGGCGCCGGCTGAACTCCACCAGCACCGCGTCGCCGGCAGCATGGCCGTGCAGGTCGTTGACCCGCTTGAAGTGGTCGGCGTCGACGACGTAGAAGACGCTGTCGGTGTCGGCCGGCAGGCCTCCGGCGGCGCGAGTCTCCTGCGCGCGGCGCAGGCTGGCGGCGATGTCCTGCTCGATGTGTTCGGTGAGGAAACGCCGGTTGTGCAGGCCGGTCAGGGGGTCGGTGATGCTGCTGCGCTCCAGGATGAGCGACTTGTCCTTCAGCGCCAGGTGCAGCGCCTCCAGCTCCGCCGTGCGCTCGCGGACCTTGCGCTCGAGCTCGGCCTGGCGCGCCCGCAGCAGGCGGGTACGCACCTGGACCACCGCCACCACCAGCGCCAGGCCCGCCAGGGCCGCGACCGCGCGGAACCACATCGTCTGGTGCCATGCCGGCATCACGCGCACCGGCAGCGCGAGGGCCTGCTCGCTCCACAGCCCGTCGCGGTTGGAGCCGCGCAGCAGCAGCTGGTAGCGACCCGGCGGCAGGTTGGTGTAGGCGGCCAGGCGCCGCGAGGCATCGGTGTCTGTCCAGTCCTTGTCGAAGCCCTCGAGCTTGTAGGCGTAGCGGTTGAGCTCGGGCGCCGAGAAGTCGATGGCCGAGAACTCGGCCGTCAGGCTGTTGGCGTCCGCCGGCACGACGATGGCGGCATCGCTCGAAGCGGCGGACAGCGCCTGACGAGCGGCCGGGACGCTGCGGCCGCCGACCTTCAGGTCACTGACCACCACCGGCGGCCGGTACGTCCAGGGCTGCACCTCGCCGGGCCGCACGATGGTCAGCCCGCCGGCGGCGCCGAACAGCAGGTCGCCTCGTTCGGTGCGCGCCGCGGCGCCCGTCCAGTAGGTGGCGAAGACGACGCCCTCGGCGCGCCGCATGGAGCGCACCGAAAGGTCCGAGGGTGCTATCACCACCAGACCGTTGTCGGTGCTGACCCAGACCCGGCCCTGCCCGTCCTCCAGCATCGCGTTGACGTTGTAGTCGGGCAGGCCCTGCGCCATCCCCAGCCGGATGACGGCGGCCTTCGGGTCGGCCAGCGGCAGCAGGTCGATGCCTCCCCCGAGCGTGCCTATCCACAGGCGCTGCTGGCCATCCCAATGCAGCGAAGTGACGAAGCCGGCCACCAGGCCGCGCTCGGCGGCCGGCCCCGGCAGGTAGCGCGCGACGACGCCGCCCCGGCGCTTGTCCACCACGTTCAAACCGTTGCGTGTGCCGACCCACAGCTGGCCATCGGGCCCGAGCGCCAGCACCACCACGCGCTCGTCGCTCAGGCCTTTCCCCGGCTCGCGCAGCCAGGGTTCGGCCAGGCCGCTTCGCAGGTCCATCCGCCACAGGCCGTCGTCCTGTCCGCCTATCCACAGGGTGTCGGCCTCGACCTTCAGGGCCCACACCGCCAGCGCCGGGTCGCGGCCGGCCAGGTGCACGCGGCTGACCTGCCTTCCGTCGGCGCTGGCCCGGTACAGGCCGCGCCGGGTGCCGATGAAGACGCTGCCGTCGGGCGCGCGCTCCATCGCCAGCACCATGCTGTCTGGCAGGGCGCCTTCGGGCCGTGAAGGATCCGGCCGCAGCGCCGTCACGCGGACGCCTTCGGCATCGACGATCTCGATGCCCGACTGGTGGGTGCCGAGCCAGACCCGCTCGCCCGGCATGGGCAGGATCCAGCTGACCTCCGTCCCGGTGCGCTCGCCCTGGACCGCGCCGGCGGTGCCGAAGCGCGTGGTGATCGCCGTCTGCCTCGGGTCGACCCGGCTGACGCCCTTGTCGGTGGCGACCCAGACCAGCCCCGAGCGGTCGCGGTACAGGTCGTGCAACGCCGCCTCGGGCAGGCTGGCGGCCCAGTTCGGCACGTTGCGGATGCGGCGCAGCAGCCCCTGGTCCAGGTCGACGGTCAGGATGGAGCGGTCTTCCATGCCCAGCCACATCTCGCCCGGTTTGGCCTCGACCATCAACCGGGCCGTCTGCTCGCGCAGCGTAGACAGCTCGTCCAGGTGGCGCACCGACGCGCCGGGCGCCGGGCTGGCGATCACGAACACCCCGTGCTCGCGGCTGCCGACCCAGATGCGGCCCGCCTGGTCCTGGCCGAGGGACACCGTCCTGACCACGTCGCCACGCGGCGAGGGGAGCAGGACAGGCGCGAAGCGCGGCTGCGTCGCCCCGCGCCGGAACAGCCCGGCCGGCGTGCCGGCCCAGAGGTTGCCCTGGCGGTCGTGCAGCAGCGAGTTGGGTGCCGCGCCCACCAGGCCGAGGGACGTGGCAGCCTGCACGATGCGCCCGGTCACGCGGTCGACGTGGTCGAGCCCGGCATCGGTGGCCACCCACAGGCCCTGCGCGCCGTCGTCGACGATGGCGCGTACGTTCACGTGCGACAGCCCCTGCGGCCCGACCGGGTAGGTCACGAAGCCGTCGGTCGCCGGGTCGTATCGCACCAGGCCGGCGCTGCCCGTGCCAATCCACAAGTTGCCCTCGGGGTCGCGGTGCAGGGTGCGAACGTAGCTGTCCGGCAGCGCGCCGGGGGTGAGGCGATCGGCGAGGTAGACGCGGAAGCGATAGCCGTCCCAGCGCACCAGGCCGCCATAAGTGCCCACCCAGAGGAAGCCGGCACCGTCCTCGCACACCGCATTGGCGATCTCGTGCGGCAGGCCGGAGTCGCGCGTCAGGTGCTGGAAGGGCGTGTCGGCCGGATCCGTCCACCGGCTCGCCGCGGCCGCGACGCTCGCCCCCAGGGCTGCGGCCAGCAGCAGGGCACAGCGGAGCATGAACCGCGCGAGGGGCAAGGGGAGGGACAGCGTCACTTCGGTGGCAGGGGGCCGGCACGCCCGCACGGGGTGATTCTCCCCGAAGGCTGCGCCGCGCCGCGTGGCGGAATCCCGACTTCGGCGGCCGGGGTCTGCGGCGGCTTCAACGCCGGGCCTGCGCCTGCAGCCAGTCGTCGATCCGCTTTTCGAGCGCCGTCAGCGGCACCGAGCCCGTGGCCAGGACCGCGTCGTTGAAGGCGCGCAGGTCGAAGCGCTCACCCAGGCGCTGCTCGGCGCGCCGGCGCAGCTCGCTGATCTTCAGCTGGCCGATCTTGTAGGCCAGGGCCTGGCCGGGATCGCCTATGTAGCGGTCGATCTCGTTGACGATGTCGAGCTCGGCCTTGGGGGAGTGGTCCTTGAAGTAGTCGATGGCCTGCTCGCGGCTCCAGCCCTTGGCGTGCATGCCGGTGTCGACCACCAGCCGCACCGCGCGCCACATCTCGTAGGCCAGCTGGCCGAAGCGCTCGTACGGGTCGTCGTAAAGGCCCATGTCGTAGCCGAGCTGCTCGGCATACAGGGCCCAGCCCTCGCCGTAGGCGACGAAGTAGGCGGTCTTGCGGAACATGGGCAGGCCGTCGAGCTCCAGCGCGCGGGCGAACTGCGTGTGGTGGCCGGGCACCGCCTCGTGCAGCGTCAGGGCGAGCATCTCCCAGCGCGGGCGCGACTCCGGCTGGTAGGTGTTGGCGTAGAACCAGGCCGGGCGGCTGCCGTCGAAGGCGCCGCCGGTGTAGTAGCCGGCGGTGGCCGCCGGGGCGGCTTCAGGCGGGACCGGGCGCACGCCATAGGGCATGCGGGGCAAGACGTGGAAGATGCGCGCCAGCTCGGGGTCGATGCGCTTGGCCACGGCGCGGTAGTCCTGCAGCACGGCCTCGGGCGTGGTGTCGAAGAACCTGGGGTCGGTGCGCAGGAAGCGGAAGAAATCCTGCCGGCTGCCGGTGTAGCCGATCTCGGCCTGCAGCTTGTCCATGGCCGTGCGCAGGCGGGCCACCTCCTTCAGGCCGACCTCGTGGATCTGCTCGATCGTGAGGTCGGTGGTCGTGTTCAGGCGGGCTCGCCAGGCATACCAGGCAGCGCCGTCGGGCCGGTCGCTGGCGGCTATCGAGGTGCCGGCATGGGGAAGGTACTCGTCGCGCACGAAGGCCAGCAGCCTGCGGTAGGCCGGCACCACGCCTTCGCGGATGTGCCGCGCGGCCTCGGTCGCCAGCGCCTGCCTTTCGGGGCCGGCAATGCGCTCGGGCATGCGCTTGAACGGCCGGTAGAACGGACTGGCCGCCGGGTCCTCGACGATCTGCGCGGCGATCTGCGCCGGCACCCGCTCCATCAGCACCTTGGGCATCACCTGGCCGGTGCGCAGGCCCTCGCGCATCAGCACGATGACCTGGTCGACCATCGCCGGCAAGGCGGCGAGCCGCGCCAGGTAGCGGCGGTAGTCGGCCGTCTTCTCGAACGGCATGATGTCGGCGATCTCGGCCAGCAGCTGCACGCCCGTGCGCTGGCTGATCGGCGCCAGGTACTCGCGAAAACGCTGACCCTCGATGCGCCGCTCGAGCTGCCAGGCCATGGTGTCGTAGTCGAGCTGGTCGGCGGCAGGCAGCGAGCGGCGGTCGATGCGGCGCAGCTGGTCGAGCGCCGCGCGATCGGCCTTCTCGCTGGCGGCGATGGCGGCCAGGCTGAGGTCGCTCCAGCGGTCGTCGTAGCGGGTGTCGCCCTGGTAGGTGGCCGCCTCGGGCGTCTCGCGCAGGTTGCGCTCCCATTCGGCTTCGAACAGCGCGTGCAGGGCCCGGGTGGAGGCCTGGCCCCGGCGTTCGGCGGCGAACGCCGGGGCGCTGGCCAGCGCGGCGGCCAGCGAGAGGACCAAGAGACCGAAACGCCAGTTCATCGAGCCCCTCCCGCCGCCGCAAAGCGGGCGATGTTAGCTGGCTACCATCGCCGGATGCCTATCCCCGAAAACACGAGTCCGTCCTCTCTTTGCGATGTCGCCGGCCTGAAAGTCGGCCACTGCACCGACCCGCGCCGGCCCACCGGCTGCAGCGTGGTGCTTTGCGAAGCCGGAGCGGTCGGCTCGGTCGACGTGCGCGGCGGCGCCACCGGAACCCGCGAAACCGCGCTGCTGGCGCCCGGCGCCCTGGTGGACCGCGTGCACGCCGTGCTGCTGACCGGCGGCAGCGCCTTCGGGCTCGAGGCGGCCGGCGGCGTCATGCGCTGGCTGGAGGAGCGCGGCCACGGCCTGCCGGTCGGTCCGACGCGGGTGCCGATCGTGCCGGCCGCGGTCCTGTTCGACCTCTGGATCGGCGATGCGTCGATCCGGCCAGATGCAGGTGCAGGCTATGCGGCGTGCGACTCGGCAAGCGCCGGTCCACCGGCCGAGGGCAGCGTCGGCGCCGGGGCCGGGGCGACGGTGGGCAAGCTGTTCGGCTTTGCGCATGCGATGAAGGGCGGCATAGGCACGGCGTCGGTGCGAGTGGGCCGCCACACGGTCGGTGCGCTCGTCGCGGTGAATGCACTCGGCGACGTCGTCGATCCGGCCAGTGGCCGGCTGGTCGCCGGGGCGCGAGATCCCCTCGGGCTCGGGATGCGTGACAGCGTGGCAGCGCTCACCCGGGGCGAAGGGCCTGCGGCGATCATGGCCGGCAGCGCCACGACGATAGGCGTCGTCGCCACCGACGCCGCGCTGGACAAGGCCGACGTGCAGCGCCTGGCCGCCATGGCGCAGGCCGGGCTGGCCCGCTGCATCGCGCCGGTGCACACCCAGCTGGACGGTGACCTGCTGTTCGGCCTGGCCACGAGTGCGGTACCCGGGCGGGTCGATCCCATGGGCCTCACGGTGCTGGGCGCGCTGGCCGCGGAGGCGGTCGTGCAGGCCGTCCTGCGCGCGGTTCGAGCCGCCACCGGGTTGCCGGGACTGCCGGCGGCCCGCGAGCTGGGAGGCGTGGCATGAAGCTCGCGCAAATCCTTTTCACCCAAGGCTTCGGCACCCGCCGGGTGTGCGCCGGCCTGGTCGATGCCGGCCTGGTGCGCTGCAAGGGCGAGGTGGTGGACGACCCGCAAGCCGAGTTCGAGACCGACGGCCTGGTGCTGGAGGTCGAAGGCCGCGAGTGGCCCTACCAGGCCCGGGCGCTGGTCCTGCTGCACAAGCCCTCCGGCTACGAATGCTCCCAGAAGCCGCGCCACCACCCGAGCGTGATGACGCTCTTGCCGGGGCCGCTTCGCCAGCGCGGCGTGCAGGCCATCGGCCGGCTGGACGAGGACACCACCGGCCTGCTGCTGCTGACCGACGACGGCGCGCTGATCCACCGCCTGACCTCGCCGAAGAAGCACGTGCCCAAGGTCTACGAGGTCGGCTGCAAGCACGCCGTGACGGCAGACCAGGTCGAGCGCCTGCTGGCCGGCGTGGTGCTCGACGACGATCCGGCCCCGGTGCGCGCCGCCGCGTGCGAGGCGGTGGGCGAGCGGGGGATCCGGCTCACCCTGACCGAAGGCAAGTACCACCAGGTCAAGCGCATGGTGGCGGCGGTGGGCAACCGCGTCGAAACGCTGCACCGCAGCGCCTTCGGACCGCTCACCCTGCCCGACGACCTCGCGCCCGGGCAGTGGCGCTGGGTGGATCCGCTCAGTTTCGGTTGAGCGCCGACCTATCATCGGGACCCCATGCGAATCCTCCGCGGCCTGCACCATCCTCACGCCCTGCCCGGCCCCGGCTGCGCCCTGACCATAGGCAACTTCGATGGCGTGCATCGCGGCCACCAGGCCATGCTGGCGCTGCTGAACAGCGAGGCGAAGCACCGCGGCCTGCGCAGCTGCGTGATGACCTTCGAGCCCCATCCGCGCGACTTCTTCGCCGCCAGGGCGGGGACGCCCGAGAAGGCACCCGCCCGCATCGCCACCCTGCGCGACAAGCTCGGCGAGCTGGCCCGCTGCGGCGTGGACGACGTCGTCATCCTGCGCTTCGACGAAGCCCTCGCCTCGCTGCCCGCGGCGGATTTCATCCAGCAGATGCTGGTCGACCGGCTGCATGCCCGCTACGTGCTGGTGGGCGACGACTTCCGCTTCGGCGCCCGCCGCGCCGGCGACTACGCCCTGCTCGATGCCGCCGGCGCCCAGCTGGGCTTCGACGTCGCCCGCATGCTGAGTTACGAGGTCCACGGCATCCGTGTCTCCAGCTCGGCCGTGCGCGAGGCGCTGGCCGCGGGCGACATGGAGCGCGCCGCCACCCTGCTGGGCCGGCCGTATGCCGTCACTGGCCACGTCGTCCATGGCCGCAAGCTGGGCCGGGAGCTGGGCTTTCGCACCCTGAACCTGCGCTTCCCGTTCAAGCGGCCGGCGGCGCTCGGCATCTTCGTCGTGCGGGTGCACGGCCTGGGCGACGAGGCGCTGGCGGGCGTGGCCAGCCTGGGCGTGCGTCCGACCGTGGAGGACGCGGGCCGCGTGCTGCTCGAGACGCACTGCCTGGACTGGCCCGCCCACTTCGGCCCCGAGGCCGGCTACGGCGAGCTGATCTCAGTGGAGCTGCTGCACAAGCTCCACGACGAGCGGCGCTATGAATCGCTCGAGGCGCTGCGCGCCGGCATCGCCCAGGACGAGGCCGACGCGCGCGCCTGGTTCGCCGCGCAAGGCGCCACCGCCTAGCTAGCGCGGCCTGAGCACCGGCTGGCGCCGGCCCTCGAACCAGGTCAGCAGCAGTTCCTTCAGCGGCCCCTTCTGCCGCTCGATCGCCGTGCCGACCAGGCACACCGCCGTCAGGACGCCGCCCGCGACGAAGGCCGCCCGGTACTCCTGCATGCCCGCCACCGGCGTGAGGGCCGCGAAGAACTGCAGCAGCGGGTAATGCAACAGGTACAGGGAGAAGGTGAGCCCCGCCGCGAAGCGGATCGGCCGCTCCAGCAGGCCCGGCAGGCGCCGCAGGTGTGGCGCCAGGGCCGAGGCACCGATGAAATGCAGGGCCACGCAGATGCCTATCAGGTAACTCGACAGGAACTTGCGCGACCAGGCGAGCTTGTCGTAGAGGATGTCCGTGCCCAGCCACTCGCGGCTGAGCTCGAGCAGGTGGTCGGGCCCGTCGTTGAGGCGGAACACGAGGTACAGGGCCGCCGAGCCGATCATCAGCGTCAGGCCCTGCCCCGCGCCCAGTCGCGACCGCGTGGTCTCACGGTAGGCCCAGACCCCGAGCAGCCACACCGGCATCAGCAGCAGGATCTTCGGGCCGATCACCAGGCACACCACCGTCACCGCCACGTAGCGCACATGCCCGCGCAGGAAGTGCGCCGCGGCGAACAGCGCGTAGTACCAGGGCTCGTAGCCCAGCGACCAGAAAGGCCCGTTCGAGAAGGGCCGCGTGTACGAGAACCACAGCTCGTTGGTGAAGGTCAGGCCGGCGAGCACCCGCTGCAGCGGCTGGTCGTACTCGTACCAGCGGCCGCTGTACAGGCTCGGATCGAACACCGAGCCGGCGGCATCCAGGGTGATGGTCAGGATCAGCGCCGGCACCACCACCGAGTACAGCCGGGCCAGCCGGCTCGCGGCGTACTCCGTCAGCGTGCGCTCCTTGGTCGTGACCACATGCGCGATCACGAAGCCCGACAGGACGAAGAACACCATCACGGCGTCGTTGCCCAGATCCTTGAAACGCCAGAGGAACGGCAGCCCGCCCGTGAACCTCTGGTAGTTCGCATGGACGACGAAGACCATCAACGCCGTCAGGAAGCGCACGAGGTCGAGGTAGATCGAGAGGTTGCGGTTCAATGAATCATCCTTGTGGCAACAAGCCCGGCCTGTCCTCGAGCCGACGAATCGCCTCGGGCGGCCGGGTGGGTCTGGTGCCTCCTCCTGGCCGCGGATTCTCCCGAGCGAACCCGGAAACACCTGGCCGATGAGCTGCAAGTGCTGGATCAAGCCGTAAGTTCCTCGCCAGCGAGCCGCCGGCAGGCAGCGAGCCCCCGGGCGCTTAGAATCGACCGATGGCCTCCTCCCGCGCCCGCTCCGTGCAGACCTTGCGCCTCTCACAAGGCCATGCCTGCACGCGCCGGCAGACCACGCGGGATCGAATTCAGCGCCTCGCCTGACGCGGCCGTCGCCCGCGTCCACGAGCCCGGCGCGCAGGCCGCGCGCCGCCAGCACTGCCCCCACGCGCCACCCACGAGCGCGCCCCAGCCATGACCGACGCCACCCCTGACTACCGCAGCACGCTGAACCTGCCCGACACGCCCTTCCCGATGCGGGGCGACCTCGCCAAGCGCGAGCCGGGCTGGATCCAGCAGTGGGAAGAACAAGGCACCTACAAGCGCCTGCGCGAGGCCCGCTGCGGCGCGCCCAAGTTCATCCTGCACGACGGCCCGCCCTACGCCAACGGCCAGATCCACATGGGCCACGCCGTGAACAAGGTGCTCAAGGACATGATCGTCAAGGCCCGCCAGCTGGCCGGCTTCGACGCGCAGTACGTGCCCGGCTGGGACTGCCACGGCCTGCCGATCGAGAACGCGATCGAGAAGAAGCACGGCCGCAACCTGAGCCGGGACGACATGCAGGCCAAGAGCCGCGCCTATGCCACCGAGCAGATCGCGCAGCAGATGACCGACTTCAAGCGCCTGGGCGTGCTCGGCGACTGGGACCGGCCCTACCGCACCATGGATTTCGCCAACGAGGCCGGCGAGATCCGCGCGTTCAAGCGCGTCATCGAGCGCGGCTTCGTCTACCGCGGCCTGAAGCCCGTCTACTGGTGCTTCGACTGCGGCTCCTCGCTGGCCGAGTTCGAGATCGAGTACGCCGACAAGAAGAGCCAGACGCTGGACGTGGCGTTCCTGTGCGCCGAGAACGACCGCCTCGCCGCCGCGTTCGGCCTGCCTTCCCTCGCCGGCGACGCCTTCGCGGTGATCTGGACCACGACGGCCTGGACGATCCCGGCCAACCAGGCGCTGAACCTCAACCCGAAGATCGAGTACGCGCTAGTCGAGACGCCGAAGGGCTTCCTGGTGCTGGCCGCCGTGCTGGTCGAGAAGTGCCTGGCGCGCTTCGGCCTCGAAGGCAGGGTGGTCGCCACCACGCTGGGCGAGAACCTCGGCGGCATCCACTTCAAGCATCCGCTGGCCCACGTCGACGCGGGCTATGACCGCCTGAGCCCGATCTACCTGGCCGACTACGCGACCGCGGACGACGGCACCGGCATCGTGCACTCCTCGCCCGCCTACGGCGTGGACGACTTCAACTCGTGCATGGCGCACGGGATGAACTACCACGACATCCTCAACCCGGTGCAGGGCAACGGCTCGTATGCACCCACCTTCCCGCTGTTCGGCGGCCAGAACATCTGGAAGGCGGTGCCGGTCATCATCGACACGCTGAAGGCCTCGGGCCGGTTGATGGCCACCGAGACCATCACCCACAGCTACCCGCACTGCTGGCGCCACAAGACACCGGTGATCTACCGCGCCGCGGCGCAGTGGTTCATCCGCATGGACGAGGGCCAGGGCGTGTTCACCAAGGACAAGTCGCCCAAGACCCTGCGCCAGATCGCGCTGGACGCGATCGACCAGACCGGCTTTTTCCCCGAGAACGGCCGGGCGCGCCTGCGCGACATGATCGCCAACCGGCCCGACTGGTGCATCTCGCGCCAGCGCAGCTGGGGCGTGCCCCTGCCCTTCTTCCTTCACAAGGATTCGGGCGAGCTGCATCCGCGCACGATGGAGATCCTCGACCAGGCCGCCGACATCGTCGAGAAGGGCGGCATCGAGGCCTGGAGCCGCGTGACCGCCGAAGAGATCCTCGGCCCGGTCGATGCGCCGAGCTACACCAAGAGCGCCGACATCCTGGAGGTGTGGTTCGACTCCGGCTCGACCTTCCGCCACGTGCTGCGCGGCACCCATGCGAAGAACGAGGCCGGCACGCCGGGCTTCCACGAGCAGGGGCCGGAGGCCGATCTCTACCTCGAAGGCCACGACCAGCACCGCGGCTGGTTCCACTCGTCGTTGCTGATCGCCTGCGCGCTGGAGGGCCGCGCGCCCTACCGCGGCCTGCTGACCCACGGCTTCACGGTGGACAGCCAGGGCCGCAAGATGAGCAAGTCACTCGGCAACGGCATCGAGCCGCAAGCCGTGAGCCAGAAGCTCGGCGCCGAGGTCATCCGCCTGTGGGTCGCCGCCAGCGACTACTCGGGCGACATCGCGGGCGATGACAAGATCCTGGCCCGCGTGGTGGATGCCTACCGCCGCATCCGCAACACGCTGCGCTTCCTGCTGGCGAACGTGAGCGATTTCGACCCCACGGCCGACGCCGTCTCCGGCGATGAGCTGCTCGAGATCGACCGCTATGCCCTGGCCCGCTGCAGCGAGCTGCAAGGCGAGATCCTCAAGCACTTCACCGCCTACGAGTTCCATCCGGTGGTCTCGAAGCTGCAGGTCTACTGCTCGGAGGACCTGGGCGCGTTCTACCTCGACGTGCTCAAGGACCGTCTCTACACCACGGCGCCGAAGAGCCTGGCGCGGCGCAGCGCCCAGACCGCGCTGTGGCACATCACCCAGGCCATGCTGCGCTGGATGGCGCCCTTCCTCAGCTTCACCGCCGAGGAGGCGTGGCAGGTGTTCGCCCACGGGACGCCGTCGAAGCAGACCATCTTCACCGAGACCTACTGGCCGCTGCCCACGCCGGACGGCGCCCTGCTGGCCCGCTGGACGAGGCTGCGCGAGATCCGCGACCTGGCCAACAAGGAGATCGAAGCGGTGCGCACGACGGGCGCCGTCGGGGCCTCGCTGCAAGCCACGCTGACCATCACCGCCCCGCACGACGACGCGGTGCTGCTGCGTTCGCTGGGCGAGGACCTGCGCTTCGTCACCATCACTTCGGCCGTGCAGGTGGTCGATGGCACGGTGCTCTCGGTCATCGTCTCGCCCAGCTCGGCCCGCAAGTGCGAGCGCTGCTGGCACTACCGCGAGGACGTCGGCCGCGACGCCGCCCATCCCACCATCTGCGGCCGCTGCGTGAGCAACCTGCACGGCGCGGGCGAGACCCGGGTGGTGGCCTGATGGCAGCGCGTCGTTCGTCGGGCTCCGCAGCGTCGTCCGGCCCGGGCCTGTGGATCTGGCTCGGGCTCGCCCTGGTCGTCATCCTGCTGGACCAGTTCAGCAAGACGCTGATCCTGGGCGACTTCAACTACGGCGAGAGCCGGGTCGTGACCTCGTTCTTCAACGTCGTCCGGGTGCACAACACCGGCGCGGCCTTCAACTTCCTGGCCGACTCCTCGGGCTGGCAGCGCTGGTTGTTCGTCGGGTTGGGCATCGTGGCCTCGGCGGTGATCGTGTGGATGCTGAAGAAGCATCCCCTGCAGAAGCTTTTCTGCTTCGCGATCGCGATGATCCTGGGCGGCGCCCTGGGCAACGTGATCGACCGGCTGATGCACGGCTACGTCGTCGACTTCATCCAGCTGCACTACGCCGGCCGCGCGTTCCCGTCCTTCAACCTTGCCGACAGCGCCATCACGCTGGGCGCCATCTGCCTGGTCCTGGACGAGCTGCTGCGCGTGCGCCGGAGCTGAACACTCGTCCAATGCCCCCGCCCCACACTGGGGCGAGGAGACACTCATGGACGACAAGACCCTCCCGCGCCGGCAACTGCTGCTGGGTGCCCTGGGCAGCGCGGCCCTCGCCACGGCGCCCGCCTTGCGCGCACAAGGCCGCGGCGAAGTGCTGCTGGGGCAATCCGCCGTCCTCAGCGGGCCGCTGGGCAAGACCATCACGGCCCTGAACCAGGGCATGCAGCTGGCGCTGGACCAGGCCAATGCCGCCGGCGGCGTCCATGGCCAGGCGCTGCGCCTGATCTCGCTCGACGACGAGCTGAAACCGGACAAGGCCGTCGCCAACTACAAGGCGCTGGCGACTCAACACCGTGTCAGCGCCTTCCTGGGCTGTGTCGGATCGGGCACCACCGCGGCCGCCGCCGACACCCTGCGCGAGACCGGCCTGCCCAGCTTCGGCGGCTATGCCGTAGGCGATGGCGCACGCGCCAAGGCCAAGGGGGCGGCGTACTTCGTGCGCGCCACCTACGGCCGCGAGGCCGAAGTGCTGGTGAACCACCTGCTGACGCTGGGCATCGACAAGATCGCCGTGGCCCACCTGGCCAACCCCGGCGGCGATGAAGTGGTGCGCTCGGTGTCGACGCTGCTCGAGTCGCGGCAAGTGAAGCTGCGCGGCGCGGGCGCCGTGGCCAACGACGGTGCCAACGTCGCCGAGGTGGGCCGCGCGCTGGCCGCCCAGGCACCGCAGGCGGTCATCCTCTTCCTCAATGCCGGGCTCACGGCCGGGCTGATGGATGCCATCCTGCAGACCGGTCACCGGCCGGGCTTCTACGGCATGTCGATCGTGGCCGGCGACGCGGTCGCCTCGATCATCGGCTCGAAGGCTCGCGGCCTGGTCGTGGCCCAGGCCGTCCCCTATCCCTGGTCGGAGGTCGAGCCGGTGGCACTGGAGTACCGGCGCTTGTGCACGGCCCGGAAGGCCCCGCCGAACTACACGAGCTTCGAGGGTTACCTCAACGCCACGCTGTTCATCGGCGCCTTGCGCGCGGCGGCGGACATGAGCCCGGTGCGCCTGCACGCCGCCATCCGCGGCATCCACACGCGCCTGGCGGGCATGAACGTGGATTTCAACGACCACGACCCGAGCGGCTCGAAGTTCATCGAGCTCGTCCAGGTCGCGGACGGCGGGCGCTTCGTCCGCTGACGGCCTCAGGTGTTGGCAGCGTCGCCTGCGGGCGACTTGCCGTTGCTCGCGGCCGCAGGCGCGGTCACCTTCAAGGTCTCGCCGTTCAGCGTGACGTGGCTGCCCACGGCCACGGTCTGCGGCTGCGTCACCGTCCGCAGCGAGCCGTCTTCCATCCTCACCTTCACCCGGTAGACGGTCTCGCTCTTGGCGTGCTTCTCGATCGCGTTGCCGGCGAAGCCGCCGCCGATGGCGCCGAGCACCGTCATCGCCGTCTTTCCGCTGCCGGCGCCCATGCGGTTGCCGACGGCGCCACCGACCACACCCCCGGCCACCGCGCCCAGCCCGCTGGCCTTGCCCTGACGCTGCACCGGCTCCACGGCCTCGACGATGCCGCAACTGTTGCAAACCGACACCACGGCCGGCTGGGTAGGCAAGGGTGTGGAGGATGTCGCTGCGCCATTCGTGGGCGATGGCGGCGTGCCTGGCCGCTTCACCGGCGCGACCGCGTGGGCCGGGGGCGCAGCAGCACGCGGCGAAGCGGCCACGGGCGACGGTTTCTGGCCTGGGACGACTGAAGGCGAGGAGGCTGGTGCCTCAGCAGGCAGGGCGGCCTGTTCGGGTGTCGGCTCGGTGGGGCCGCCGGCCAGTGCCATCGGTACCGTAGGCTCCGCTGGAGCGCGGCTTTGCCATGCCAGCGTGGCGCCGAGCGCGGCCACGGTGGCCACGAGCAGGGCGATGACGACCCAGACGGAGCGTGGCCAGGCGGCGCGTGATGCCGGCGGTCGAACGGCGGCGGTAGATGGATGCATGAATGAGCCCTCCGGAGATTGATTGGGAAACTGCTGATCGCAGCGGACCGCTGGAGCGGCCTACCGAGTCAACGTCGATCCTGACGGGCGGACTACGCGCGATGGTTTCCGGATGCTTCGAGCCTGTCGCAGCTCGATCAGGCGTTCAGTCCGTCAGGCCGGATAGACGGCACCGAGAACTCGCGGCCCGAGCGCGCCCGTGGCCCCATGGCGATTGCCGGGCTGGCCCAGGACGGCGCAACGCGCAAGCCACGCGAAGGCCGCCGATTCCACCTCCAGCGGCGGCAGGCCTGCCTCGGCGGTCGAGCCCACGCGGCACGCCGGTAGCAACGCGGACAGTCGAGCCATCAGGTGCGCATTGAATGCACCGCCGCCGCACACCAGCAGCTCGGTGCAGCCAGGCGCCTCGCGCAGCAGCGCGTCGGCCGCCGCGCGTGCAGTGAACTCGGCCAGCGTGGCCTGCACGTCCTGCGGGGCAGCCGCCTCGAAGCCGGTCATCCGCGCGGCCAGCCATTCGAGGTTGAACAGGTCGCGGCCCGTGCTCTTGGGCGCCGGCCGTTGCAGGTAGGGCTCCGCCATCAGCGCCGTCAGCAGGCCGGGCAAGACGCGCCCACCGGCGGCCCAGCGCCCGCCATCGTCGAAGTCGTGGCCGAGGTGTTGCTGCGCCCAATGGTCCATCAAGGCGTTCGCCGGGCCGCAATCGAAGCCACGCACCTGGGCCTGCGGATCGTTCATCGCCGGCAGCAGCGTGAGGTTGGCGATGCCGCCCAGGTTGAGCAAGACCCTGGCGGCATCGGGCCGGCCGAAGACGCGCGCATGGAAGGCCGGCACCAGCGGCGCGCCCTGCCCGCCGGCCGCGACGTCGCGGCTGCGGAAATCGGCGGCCACCGCGATGCCGGTCAGCTCGGCGAGCAGAGCGGGAGCATTGAGCTGCACCGTGTAGCCCGTGCCATCGAACTCGCCCGGCCGGTGACGCACCGTCTGTCCATGCGAACCGATCGCCCGGACCTCTCCGGGCCGAAGACCACCGGCCGCCAGCAGCGCCTGCACCACTTCGGCCTGCTCTCGCGCGAGCGCATTGGCCGCCAGCATGGCGCGGTGCAGTTCGTCTGTTCCGCCCGCGCGATTCAGCGTCAGCAACTCCTCGCGCAGCGCGGGCGCAAAGGGCCGATGCGCATGGGCAAGGACAGCGATCTCATGCCGCGAAGGATCGTCAGGAAAGCGCGCCAGCACGCCATCCACACCGTCCAGCGAAGTGCCGGACATCAAGCCGATGTACAGAGCCATCCGCCTATTGTGTTGTGTTCAGCTCAACGCTCCACCGTTTCGGCCCGCGCCCTGCGCCGCCCGCTCTTAAGGGCGTGTGCGCATCCGGCCCTGCTCACCCGAGCGCGCGAAGCGCCGCTCCCTTCCAGGGCGTGCGCGGATCCGGCTTCGCCGGTCCGCTGCGCGAGCCCCCACGGGGGGCAGGCCCCGGCAGGGGCCGTGGGGGCTAATCGTTCGCGACGCCGCGCAGTTCGTCGGCGGCGAGCAGCTGGGTCTTCAGCCCGGCCGCCAGCTGCAGGAAGCGCGGCTTTTGCGAGGCATCCAGCGCCACCGTCTCTGCCGCCTTGGCTATCTTCAGCGGATCCTGGTGCTGGCCGTTGACGCGGAATTCGAAGTGCAGGTGCGGGCCGGTGGCCCAGCCGGTGGCGCCCACGTTGCCGACGTTCTGGCCCTGATCGACGCGCTGGCCGCGCTGGACGTTGATGCGCGACAGGTGGCCGTAGAGCGTGGAGCGGCCGCCGGCGTGCTGGATCACCACCACGTTGCCGTAGCCGTTCTGCCAGCCGGCGAACTCGACCGTGCCCTCGCCCACCGCCCGCACCGGCGTTCCGGTGGGCGCTCCGTAATCGGTGCCCAGGTGCGCCCGCCAGGTCTGCAGGATCGGGTGGAAGCGCATCGAGAAGCCGGAGGTGACGCGCGAGAACTCCATCGGGCTGGCCAGGAACGCGCGGCGCTTGCTCTCGCCGTTGAAGTCGTAATAGCCGCCCTTGCCGTTGGCGCCGGGATACCAGACGGCCTGGTAGCTCTTGCCCCCGTTGACGAACTCGGCCGCCAGCACGCGGCCGCTGCCCTGGTTCCAGGTGATGGGCTCGCCGTCGGCGGTGAGCGCCTCGTAGACGACCGCGAAGTCGTCGCCCTTGCGCAGCTCGCGGTGGAAGTCGATGTCGGCCGCGAAGATCTCGGCCATCTGCGAGGCGACGGCGTCGGGGATGCCGGCGGTGTCGGTGGCGGCGAAGAGCGAGCTGCGGATCTCGCCGCCGGCCAGCCGCGTGGTCGAGCCGAGCGCCGCCGTCTCCTGCCTCGTGGCGAAGCGGCCGTCCGGACCGCGCTCGATCGTCAGGCGGTTGAAGCGCGAAGGCAGGTTGCTGGCCGCGCCGTCGTCCTCGGCCGGATAGCGGGCAACCAGGCTCTTCAAGCGGCCCTCGTCATCCAGCTCGGCCGACACCATCTTGCCGGGCCGGCCGGTCAGCACGCGCTGGGCGACCCGGTCGCTGCGCAGGAACTGCGCGGCCTCGGCGTCGATCACCCCCAGGCGCTTGAGCAGGCTGTCGGCGGTGTCGCTGGCGCGGGTGTTCTCGCTGCGGCGCAGGTCGATGCCGGCTTCGGCCAGGGCATCGATCTGGGCCGCCAGGCCCTCGGGCTCGACGGCTTCGGTGATCACCCGGCGGGGCAGTTCGGCCGCGTCGGGCGCCAGCGGCGCGATGCCGAAGGCGGTGACGCCGAATCCGGCGAGAGCAAGCGCCAGTGTGGCGGCCAAGCCACGGCGATGGGCGTGGGCGGCGTCTCGCGCGGCCAGGGCCAGGGCGGTCAAGGTGGCGCGGGGGGTGTCGGTCATCGCTTCGATCGGTAACTTGTTTCAGGACAGCCCATCGGCCGACAAAGCCCAACCTTGAGCCGTGACCGGCTGGAGGTGGGGACCAGATATCAAGACCGGAGCGCCCTGGCGAGGCCCGGCCCGTAGAATCCGCCGCTTGGCAGCCACCATCGCGATGGCCCCGGGGCGAACCGGCGCGAGGCGATCCGCGATGGGATCGGAGCCCGCTCCGGGCGTGCGCGCGAGTATAGCCAGGCCCCTACAAACACCATCCCCTGCTTGCAATTTGTGACGACCGTATGCCCGAAAACGCGATCGACGCCCCTCTGACCGAACAGGTCGGGCATGCCCTGGCCGTGAGCCTGCGGGGCTGCCACGAGTTGCTGCCGCAAGCCGACTGGGTCAGGAAGCTGCAGCGCGCCGAGGCGACCGGTCAGCCCTTGCGCATCAAGCTGGGCCTGGACCCGACCGCGCCTGACATCCATCTGGGGCACACGGTGGTGCTCAACAAGATGCGCCAGCTGCAGGACCTGGGGCACCGCGTCATCTTCCTGATCGGCGACTTCACCTCGCTGATCGGCGACCCTTCCGGCCGCAACACGACCCGCCCGCCGCTGACCAAGGAGCAGATCGAGGCGAACGCCCAGACCTACTACCGCCAGGCCAGCCTGGTGCTGGATCCCGAGAAGACCGAGATCCGCTACAACAGCGAATGGAGCGACCCGCTGGGCGCGCGCGGCATGATCGAGCTGGCTGCCAAGTACACGGTGGCCCGGCTGCTGGAGCGCGACGACTTCGCCAAGCGCTTCGCCGCCAACGCGCCGATCTCCGTGCATGAACTGCTCTACCCGCTCATGCAGGGCTACGACTCGGTCGCCCTGAAGAGCGACCTGGAGCTCGGCGGCACCGACCAGAAGTTCAACCTCCTCGTCGGCCGCACCCTGCAAGCCGAGTACGGCCAGGAGCCGCAGTGCATCCTGACCATGCCGCTGCTCGAGGGCCTGGACGGCATCGAGAAGATGTCGAAATCCAAGAACAACTACGTCGGCATCACCGAGCCGGCGAACACCATGTTCGCCAAGATCCTGTCGATCAGCGACGAGCAGATGTGGAAGTGGTTCACCCTGCTGTCCTTCCGCTCGGAAGCCGAGATCGTCAAGCTCAAGGCCGAGGTCGAGGCCGGGCGCAACCCGAAGGACGCCAAGGTGATGCTCGCCAAGGAGATCACCACGCGCTTTCACGATGCGGCGGCGGCCGATGCCGCCGAGGCCGACTTCCAGAACCGCGCCCGCGGCGGCATCCCTGACGAGATCCCCGAGGTCTCGCTGTCGGGAGCGCCATTTGCCATCGGCGCGCTGCTGAAGGCCGCGAACCTGGTGCCCAGCACGACCGAGGGCCTGCGCATGGTCGAGCAAGGGGGGGTCCGCGTCGACGGCGCCGTGGTCTCGGACAAGTCCCTGAAACTTCCAGCCGGTACATTCGTCGTCCAGGTGGGCAAGCGCAAGTTCGCTCGCGTCACCCTCGCTTGATCCAGGCCTTACCCGGCCGTCCCTCCATTCGTTCGCGGAGATCCCGATGAACCGACCCCGTCTCATTGCCCTGATCATTTCGGCGCTCGCCCTGGGCGCTCTCGGCGTGCATGCCCAGGTCGAGCCGGTCACCGGCACGACCCCCGCCTCGGCGGCCTCCGGCCCCGTCAAGGGCGCCGACGGCAGCGAGACCTGGCCCAGCGGCCTGGTCTACCGCTCGCTGAAGGAGGGCACCGGCCCGAGCCCCAGCACCACCGACGTCGTGAAGGTCCACTACCGCGGCACGTTCACCAACGGCAAGGAGTTCGACAGCTCCTACACCCGCGGCCAGCCGGCGGAGTTCCCGCTCAACCGCGTCATCCCCTGCTGGACCGAGGGCGTGCAGAAGATGAAGGTCGGCGGCAAGGCCAAGCTGACCTGCCCGCCGAACATCGCCTATGGCGCCAAGGGCGCGGGTGGGGTCGTCCCGCCGAATTCGACGCTGCAGTTCGACGTCGAGCTGCTCGGCATCGCCGGGAAGCAGTGACACCCGCGGCGACAATCGCCGCATGCAGGTTTCCTCGTACTTGAAGCTCTCGGTGGCCACTGCGGTGGCCACCATCGTGCTGAAGACCGGGGCCTGGTGGCTCACCGACTCGGTGAGCCTGCTGTCCGACGCGCTGGAGTCGCTGGTCAACCTGGCCGGCGCGATGTTCGCGCTGGCGATGGTCACGCTGGCCTCGCGTCCAGCCGACGAGGGCCACCCCTACGGGCACCACAAGGCCGAGTACTTCTCCAGCGGCTTCGAAGGCGTGCTCATCATCGCTGCCGCGCTGGGCATCATCTGGGCCGCGATCGAGCGCTGGCGCCACCCCCAACCGCTGCAGGCCCTGGGCATCGGCATCACGCTTTCGGTCGTCAGTTCGGCCATGAACGGCGTGCTGGCGTGGGGCATGCTGCGCACGGCCCGCGTGCACCGCTCCATGGCCCTGGAGGGCGATGCCCGCCACCTCATCACGGACGTATGGACCAGCGCCGGCGTCGTCGCCGGACTCGTCGGCGTCAGCACCACCGGCTGGGCCTGGCTGGACCCGCTCGCGGCGCTGATGGTCGCCGCCAACATCCTGCGCGAGGGCTACTCGCTGATGAGGAGCTCGGCGAACGGGCTCATGGATCACTCCCTGGACGACGAAGACCGGCAGGTCATCGACAAGGTGCTGGCCGGCTTCGCCCACCCGACCATCCGCTTCGACCACCTGACCTCCCGCCGCGCCGGCTCGCGCCGCTTCGTCGACCTGCACATGCACATGCCGGCGAGCTGGACGCTGCAACGCGCGGCGGCCCTGCGCACCGATGTCGAACAGGCCCTGATGAGCGCCGTGCCCGGCCTGCGGGCCAGCATCCAGCTGCTGCCGATGGATGTCGAAGCGCATTTCGGCGACGAGAAGGACCTGATTTGATCGGACTCATCCAGCGAGTGAGCGCAGCACGAGTCGAAGTGGGCGCGCGCGTGGTCGGTGCCATCGGCCCCGGCCTGCTGGTGCTGGCCTGCGCCGAGCCGGCGGACGGCGAGGAGCAGGTCGAGCGCTTCCTGGCCAAGCTGCTCAAGCTGCGCATCTTCAGCGACGAGGCGGGCAAGATGAACCGCAGCGTGCAGGACCTGGACGGCCGCGGCCAGCCGGGCGGCCTGCTCATCGTCTCCCAGTTCACCCTCGCCGCCGACACCACCGGCGGCAACCGGCCCAGCTTCACCGGCGCCGCGCCCGCCGAGCAGGGCCGCGCCCTCTACGAGCTGCTGCTGCAGCGGGCACGTGCGCTGCACAACGGCGAAGTCGCCGCAGGCGAGTTCGGCGCCCACATGCAGGTGCACCTGGTCAACGACGGGCCGGTGACCATTCCCCTGCGCATCGCCTGAGCTTGCGCCTGAACTGACACGCCTCGGCACGGGATGCGTTGACATCCCGCAAATGTCCATCCCGGTGCCTGCCGTAGCCTGTGCCCATCACTCGGCCCAGACGGAGATGCAGCATGAAGACGTTCTCGCTCCTGACCATGGCCCTGGCCACGATGGTGGTCGGCCCTGTGCATGCCGACCAGAAGCTGGTGGAGTCCAAGCAGTGCCTCGGCTGCCATGCCATGGCGCAGGACGGTGCCGCCCCTGCGTTCAAGCGCATCGCCGCACGCTGGCAAGGCCGCCCCGAAGCCGAGGACGTCATCGTCAAGACCATTCGCCAAGGGTCGGCCGGCACAGGCGGTCCGCACTGGAACAAGGCCAAGATGCCGGACCAGGCGGAGCGGCCGCAGGTCAGCGAAGCAGAGGCCAGGCAACTGGCCGCGTGGATCCTGGCTCAGTGAGTCCCTGACCCGCCTGCGGGGCGGGCCAACAGCGCCGCCAGCCGGGGCATGGCCCGCCCGGCATTGGCGCTGGTGGCTGTCGCGGTGTCCCGCAAAGACCAGCCTCGCAACTCGGCCAGCGACTCGGCAATGCGTGGCAGCTCGGCCGGCTCGTTGCGGCTCGTCTCGCCCGCCGCGCGCTCGACGGCGGTCTTGTAGAGCCACTGCGGCGGGATGTCCGGCGCATCGGTCTCCAGCACCAGCACGTGATCCGGCAACTCGGCGGCCAGCGCGCGGATGTTGAGCGAACGGTCGAAGGTGACGGTGCCGCCGAAACCCAGCGCGAAGCCGTGCTCGACGAAGGCATCGGCTTGCTGGCGGCTGCCGTTGAAGGCGTGGCAGATGCCGCCGCTCACCTCGATGCGCCGCAGGCCCTTGAGCAGGACGTCGGCGGACTTGCGAACGTGCAGGATGACGGGCAGGCCCGCATCGCGGGCGATCTTCAGCTGCGCCTGGTAGAAGCGCTCCTGGCGCTGCCCGTCCTGCCCGGGGACGAAGAAGTCCAGGCCGATCTCGCCCACCGCGACGAGGCGCTCGTCATCGCGCCAACGCCGCAGCGCTTCGGCCAGGCGATCCAGATCCTCCTCGGCCGAGCGGGCGACGTACAGCGGATGGATACCCAACGCGTAGGCGTGGCCGTGGCGGTGCGCCAGGCTGCGCACGGTGTCGAAGTTCGAGGCATCGATCGCCGGGATCACCATCGTCGACACGCCCGCCGATCGTGCCCGCTCGACCACGGCCTCCCGGTCGCTGTCGAATTCAGGGGCGTCGAGGTGGCAGTGGGTGTCTATCCAGTTCATCGCGGCGTGTTGCCGGGCTCCGGCGGTCGCCAGCGGGCGTGCGCGCCCCGGGCACCTTCGCCTTCGCCCCGGGCGCCACCTCCGCCCGGGCCGCGCAGCAATCGCGAAGGACCGGGGCCGGACGGCGGCAACAGGAGTTCAGGCGGTACGGCCTCCAGGCCCAGCTGGCTGCGCAGGTCGGCGCGCAGCTCCTCGATCAGGGCCTGGCAATCGGCGTTCTCGCCCCGCACCAGCGCGTGGGCACAGGTCGCGGCCATCTCGACCTGCTTCAGGCTGCCGAACAGCACGATGTCGGCCAGCGCCTCTTCCAGCTGCGTGCGGTGCTCGGCCCCTGCCGGCGTGAAGGAGCCGGCCAGCGAGCGGTAGGCGACCACCAGCGATCGCAAGCGCTCGGTCTCCTGCCGGTTCTCCCGCTGCCGCTTGTGGCGCACCCGCAGGAGGATGAACAGGCGCACCAGCAGCAGCGCGATCGTCACCGCGACCGGCACGATGATCGCGAGCGGGTGGATGTCGTCGAGGCCGCCGCCGAATCGCATGGCCGTTCAGTCGGTGACCGAGAGGCGGCCCGCGTCCAGCCGGAGCTGGCGATCGCAGCGTGCCGCCAGTGCAGGATCGTGGGTGACCAGCACGAAGGCCAGCCCGCGTTCACGGGCCCGCGCGATCATGAGCGCGAAGACGCGATCCGCCGTGTCGCGGTCCAGATTGCCGGTGGGCTCGTCGGCGAGCACGCAGGCGGGATCGGCCACCAGCGCGCGCGCGAGCGCCACGCGCTGCCGCTCACCGCCCGAGAGCTCGCCCGGCCGGTGCAGCACCCGCTCGCCCAGCCCCACCTCGGCCAGCGCGGCGCGGGCCTTGTCGTGCGCCTGCTGGGTCTTCATGCGGCGGATGCGCAGCGGCATGGCCACGTTGTCCAGTGCGCTGAACTCGGGCAGCAGGTGGTGGAACTGGTAGACGAAGCCCAGGTGCTGGTTGCGCCACTCGCCCTGCTCGGCCGGGCCCATCTGGTCCAGCCGGCGGCCCATCAGCGTGACGGTGCCGGCGGTCGGCGCATCGAGCGCGCCCAGCAGGTGCAGCAGCGTGCTCTTGCCCGACCCCGAGGCGCCGACGATGGCCAGCGTCTGGCCACCGAAGATCTCCAGGTCCACGCCGCGCAGCACGTGCACGTCGAGCGGGCCTTCGTGGAAGCGCTTCTGCAGCCCGGTGCACTGCAGCACCGCGGGCGGCCGCGTCGCGCGGTCGACATCACTCATAGCGCAGCGCCTCCGCCGGGTTGACGCGGCTGGCGCGCCAGCTGGGGTAGAGCGTGGCCAGGAAGGCCAGCACGAGGGAGATCAGGGCGATGGGCAGGATGTCGGCCATCTGCGGGTCGCTGGGCATGCGGTTGATGAGATAGACGCTGCTGGGCAGGAAGGCCACGCCCAGGGTGTGCTCTATGGCCGGCACGATGACGCCGATGTTGAAGGCGATGAGCAGCCCCAGGCCCACGCCGGTCAGCGTGCCGATCACGCCCGCCGTGGCGCCCTGGACGACGAAGATGCCCATCACCGAGCGCGGGCTCGCGCCTATGGTGCGCAAGATGGCGATGTCGGCGCGCTTGTCGGTCACCGTCATCACCAGCGTCGAGACCAGGTTGAAGGCGGCGACCGCCACGATGAGCGTGAGGATGATGAACATCATCCGCTTCTCGATCTGCACCGCGTCGTACCAGGCGGCGTTGGTCCGCGTCCAGTCGCGCACACGCACCTCCGGGCCCAGCGTGTCGGCGAGTCGCCAGCCGACCTCGCGGGCCTTCTGCACATCGGCGAGCTTGAGCTGCACGCCCGTCGGGCCGTCGGTGCGGTAGAGCTTGGCGGCGTCGTCGAGGTGGATCAGCGCCAGCGCGCTGTCGTACTCGTAGTGGCCGACGTTGAACACGCCCGCCACGGTGAACTGCTTGAGCCGAGGCACCACGCCGGCCGGCGTCACCTGGCCGCCGGGAGCGATCAGCGTGACCGGGTCGCCCACCTTCACGCCGAGGGCCCGAGCCAGCTCGGCGCCCAGGACGATGCGCCACGCGCCGGGCTGCAGCTGGGCGAAGGTACCGTCGGACTGCAGCTTCGAAGCCAGGTCGGTGATCTGGCTCTCGGCGGCCGGCAGCACGCCACGCACGATGGCGCCGCGCATGTCCTCGCCTCGTGCAAGCAGCGACTGCACGGCGATGAACGGCGCGGCCGCCACCACCGCCGGATCCTCCTTGGCCTTGGCGGCGACCGCCTGCCAGTCGGGCAACGCCCCGCCCTGCGGCTGCAGGATCTCGACGTGCGCGATCGCCGACAGCATGCGGTCGCGCACCTCCTTCTGGAAGCCGTTCATCACGCTCAGCACGACGATCAGGGCCATCACGCCGAGCGCGATGCCGATCACCGAGACGAAGGAGATGAAGGAGATGAAGCCGTTACGCCGGCCGGCGCGGCCGGCGCGCGTGTAGCGCCAGCCAATCTGCCACTCGTAGGGCAGCGCGGAAGTCCAACTCATCCGGGCATGCTACCTTGCAGCGACATGCCCGCCGGCCGGGGTTCACTTCGGCGGAATGTCCACCCACCAGTCGTTGAACATCGGTTCCTTGTCGGTGCCGATGCTCTTGAGGTAAGAGGCGAGCCGGCGCACGTCCTTCTCGTCCAGAAAGTCGGCGAAGGAGCGCATGCCGCCCTCGCGTCCGAACATCACGGCCGAGCGGACTTCGTCGATCTCCTTGCCGGCGATGGGGGGCCCCATCCCTCCTTCGGCACGCATGCCGTGGCAGCTGTAGCAGTTGTACTTGAGGAACAGGCGCCGCCCTTCGCCGATGCGGTTCAGGGGCGCATCGAGGACGGCGTTCTTCGGCGCCGCGGCCGGGGCCGCCGGAGCCGCCGGGGCGGGTGCGGAAACCAGCGCGAGCAGCGTGCCCACGAGCACGGGAGCCAGCCAGATCGTCGTCCGGGTCAAGGTGCGCATGACGGCATCTCCTTGTCAGTGGGTCAGTGGGTGGCAGCCGGCGGCATCAGCGGCACGCCATAGTCGGCGAGGATGGCCTGGACCTGCTTCTCGCGCCGGTCCAGGGCCGCTTGCACTTCCTGCCGCAGCGACTCGTCACCGCGGCGCACGCCCATCGCGAGCTCGAAGCTCAGCGGCAGCTCGGGCACGGTCTCGTCCGGCTCCGCGGCCACCAGCGCCAGGCGGTCACCATGGGCCTTGGCGTAATAGCCGGCGATGGGGCCCCAGACGATGGCCAGGTCGACGTCGCCCTGCGCCACCGCGTCGATGACCCGCGCCGGCGTGTCCTGCTCCTGCTCGTCGCCCCACATGGGATAGCCGCGCACATTGGCGCCCAGGCCATGCTGCCCCAGCAGCATCGCGGGCGGCGGATTCGCGCCTTCCGCACCCAGCGCGTGCAATCCGATCGTCAGCTTCTGCAGGGCCGGGTCGTCGAAGCGGTGGATCTTGTCCAGCCCGCGGTCCCGGCGGCTGACGAAGACGTAGGTCGAGCGGTAGTACGGCCGCGTGGTCAGCAGGGCCTGCCAACCCACTGGCGCGCCCAGCACGAGGTCGCAGGCATGGGCGTTGAGCGTGCGCCGCAGGAAGCTGCGCCGCTGCAGGTTCCAGGCATAGCGCAGCGTGGCGTGCATCTCGTCGGCCAGCAATTGCGCAATGCGGTTCTCGAAGCCCTGCAGGCGCTCGTTCGAGAACGGCAGGTTGGCCGGATCGGCGCAGACCGCCAGTTCACGACCGGGCGGGGGGTCGGACCAGGCGGTGCCGCAGCAAAGCGCAGCCAACGCGATGAAGAGACGGCAATTCATGGCAACTTGAACACGTGGACCATGCCGCTTTCTGCGTCGGGCTTCGGGCCGGCGTTGGTCTTGAGCTTGGCCACGGCCGCGGCCAGAGGCGAGGGGCCGTGCCCTTGCTGCGCCGCTGCCGGGCACGGACCGCCGGCAAAGCCGCCGGCCAGGTAGCCGACGCCCGTGTAGACCGCGATGCGCTGCGTGCCGTCGGGCGCGCTGTAGGCGATCGGGTTGCCGACGATCGGGCATTCGAGCTGGGTCTGGAAGATCACCGAGCCCGTCGTCGCGTCGACCGCCTTGAACCAGCGTTCGAGCGTGCCGTAGAAGACGAGGTTGCCGGCCGTGGCCAGCACGCCGCTGTACACCGGCAGCGTCTCGGTCACGCTCCAGGCGCGTTCGCCCTTGGCGGCGTTCCAGGCCACCAGCTCGCCCATGTAGCCGCCCGGCGGAGGCAGGAACTCGAGGTCGGCGCCCATGAACGGCGTGCCCGCGATGTACAGCGCCTTCAGCGGCTCGAAATTGTTGCAGGCGTTGATCGCCGGAACGTACTGCAGCCCGGTGAGCGGCGAGAAGGCCGAGGGCGCGAACTCCTTGACGCCCAGCGGCGTGGGACAGATGTTCTCGGTGATCCGGCCCTGGTGCGGCCTCATCTCGGAGATGACCTTGGGTTCGCCGGTGGTCCGGTCCACCTTCTGCGCCCAGGTCGCCAGGCCGACCTTCTCGGCCACCAGCACCTCGCCCGTCTTGGCGTCGAGCGTGTAGCCGAAGCCGTTCTTGTCGACGTGCATCAGCACGCGCCGGGGGAAGCCGCCGATCTTCAGGTCGGCGACGATGCTTTCGCTGATCGCGTCGTAGTCCCAGCCGTCATGCGGCGTCAGCTGATAGGCCCAGACGGCCTCGCCGGTGTCGGGATTGCGGGCGAAGATGCTGGCGCCCCACTTGTTGTCGCCCTTGCGCATGCTCGGGTTCCAGACGCCCGGGTTGGCCGTGCCGTAGTAGAAGAGGTTCAGCGTCGGGTCGTAGGTGAACCAGCCCCAGGCCGTGCTGCCGCCCTGCTGCCACAGCGTGCCGGGCCAGGTCGTCACGCCGAGGTCGGTGCCCTGGTCCTTGGCGTAGTGCGGCTTGAAGTTGGGGCCGATCAGCACCTCGGCATCCGGCCCGGTGTTGTAGGCCTTCCAGATCGTCTTGCCGTTCTTCAGGTTCAGCGCCTGCACCCAGCCGCGCACGCCGAGCTCGGCGCCCGAGTTGCCGACGAGGACCTTGCCGTTGATGATCAGCGGCGACATGGTCATGGTCTCGCCCCGGTGCGGATCGCCCAGCTTGACGCGCCAGACCTCCTTGCCGGTCACCGCATCGACCGCGACCGTGGTGGTGTCCAGCACGTTGTAGACGATCTTGCCGTCGCCGTAGGCGGCACCGCGATTGACCGTGTCGCAGCAGGCCACGCCGTGGGCATAGACGTCGGCGCCCGGGGTGTACGTCCAGCGCACGCTGCCGGGGGAGTCCAGGTCGAACGCGATGAGCTTGTTGGGGAACGGCGTGACGACGTACATCGTGCGGCCGATGACGAGCGGCTGGCCCTCGTGGCTGGCCACGGCGTTCGTCGGCGCGGAGAACTCCTCCACCAGCGACGCCACGTTGGCCGAGTTGATCTGCGACAGCTCGCTGAAGCGTGTGCCCTGCACCGTGCCGGAGGGTGTCGTCCACTCGCCCCCCGCCCCTTGGGCCGCGGCCGTCACCGGCAACAGCAGCACCGCCAGCACGGCGGCCGCGAGGCCCGACGATGACCTGGCCTCTGCTTCGCACGCAAACCTGATCGCACCCATGGCAGCCCCTCGTGTCGACGAGGCCCGGATACTGGGCCGCCATCCGGACCTTGCACAGCCCACGAATGAATGGGGCCTGGCCAGCAGGGACTTGCAACCAAACGGCCTCAAATCGGCACTCAGGCTGAATGCCGCACGAAGCGAATCAGGCCGGCGGGCACGTCAGGCCGGCACGCGCCCCATGCACCGCTGAAGGCATACGCTGAAGGTGCTGCCCTGACCCGGGCGGCTGGCGACCGCGATGGTGCCACCCATCTGGGCCATTAGCAGCTTGACGATCACCAGGCCGAGTCCCGTGCCCTCGATGCGCCAGTGGCGGGTCAGGCGCTTGAAGGGCTGGAACAGCGTCTCGATCTCGTCGGCCTCCATGCCCTGCCCCTGGTCGCTGAAATCGATCCACAGGCGACCCTCCTCGACGCGATGCGCCACCTCGAGGCGGCCGCCGGGGCGGTTGTACTTGCAGCCGTTCGTCAGGAGGTTGACGAAGACCTGCTCGAGCCGGGCGGCATCCGCCCGGACCTTCATCGGCTCCGACGGCAGCGAAGCCTCGATGGCGATGCCCAGCGCCTCGCGCTGGGGCTCGACCTGGTTCAGGGCGGCGCGCAGCACCGGCCAGGGCTCGACCTCCTGCACCTGCACCCTGACCTGGCCCGCATCGATGCGGGTCACGTCCAGCACGTCCTCGACCAGGTGCAGCAGGTGCGTCCCGGCCGCCACGATGTGCCGCGTGCGCTCCACCGCGCCGGCGGGCAGGGCCTGTTCCCCGTCGTTGAGCATCAGCTGGGAGAACCCGAGCACCGCGTTCAAGGGCGTTCGCAACTCATGGCTCAGGCGCGACAGGAACTCCATCCGCGCGCGGGCCACTCGCTCGGCGGCGTCCTTCTCGAGTGCCAGGCGGGTCAGCTCGTCGTTGCGCTTCAACCGGCGGGCGGCGCCCGACAGGACCGAGGCGCCCATCAACAGTGCCAGTGCGACCACCGCCACCTCCAGCAACAGCAACGTCGCCCGCGATGCCTGGCCGAGCGACTCCGAGAAGTGCTTCTCGCGGGCGACCAGCTGCGCGTCGAGCTGGTCCAGCCGCCGGTGCACCTGGGCGGCTTCGGCCTGCGGCAGTGGCGAAGACTGCTGCAGACGTTGCCGCAAGGCGTGCCCTTCCAGCCTCAGCTCGCCGATCAGCTGATCACCGGCGCGCCAATCGATCACGGCTTCCTGCATGAGAGGACTGCGGCTGAAGAGGCGATACAGCCAGATCATGCCGTCCACGTCGCCCGCATCGTTGCCGCCCCGCAGGAAGCCGTTTCGCGCCTCCTGCACGTCCACGTGCTCGGCATCGAGCGCTTCACGAGCCTCGCGGTCGCCGAGCGGCACGTCGAGCGCAGCCTCGAATCGGCTGAAGGCCGCCGGCGACGCTGTGTCGGCGTACACGCGCAGCTGGGCGACCGCCGTGCTGCGGCTCTTGGACCACAGGCTCTCGCCTCCCACGAAGGCCCTGACCGCCGACAACAGCTGGTAGCCACCGATGCACAACACCAGCAGCACCGCGATGACCACGGCAAACGGCGCCAGCACGCGCACGGCCGACACGCGGCGAAGTCCGGTGGCGATCATGACTCGCCCCGGACATGACGGATTGGGCCGCCGCGACTAGCGTGCGGCGGTCGATGTGAAGGAGATTGGTGCGGCATGGCTTCCCGGGTGCTTGATGGGCCAAGCCTGCGGGAAAGGGGCCGCGCGGCCGCCGGCAAAGTGCCGACGGCCAGCAAGGCGCGGCGCTGCGAGAGCGCCCCACCTGCATGGCAGCCCCGCTGTCCTGGACTCGCGCGATGCCCGAGGCCGAGGACCGGTGGCTTTGCGACCCCGGCTTTCGCGCGGGTGTGCCCTGGTCATGTCTGGAAAGAGGATTCGACTGTAACGGCAGCCTTCAGGGCAAGCCGCGATCCCGGCCGGCGGGCGCCCGGCCGGCGTCGATAATTCACCGATGCACCTGGTGCTCCCCTTCGCCTCCGCCCTTTCGCCGGCCGCTGGTCACGCCCTGTCGACTTTGCAGCTGCCCTCCCTGGAACGACTGCTGGCGCGACTGGAGCCGGCCGAGCGCAATGAGGGCGACGAGTTCAGCCTCACGCCCCCTCACGAGCGCGCCCTGGCGCGCGCCTGGGGCTGGCCGCAGACGCCCGATGGCCTGCACCCCTTTGCCGCCCTGGCGGCCCGGCGAGACGGGCTGCCCGAAGCTCCTGCCGGGCAGGCCTGGGCCCTGCTCACCCCCGCGCACTGGCACGTCGGCACCGACCAGATCTCGCTCGGCGACCCTGCGGCTCTCGGGCTGGACGCGGCCTTCTCGCGCCTGCTTTTCGAGTCGCTCGTGCCGCTGTTCGACGACGAGGGCTGGACCCTGCTGTGGGGCGCGCCGACGCGCTGGTACGCCCACCACGAGAGCCTGGCTTCCATCCCCAGCGCCTCGCTGGACCGTGTGATAGGCCGCAACGTCGACCTCTGGCTCGGCGACGATCCCGGCGCCCGGCGCGTTCGCCGCCTGCAGGCCGAGGCGCAGATGCTGCTGCACCGTCACCCCTTGAACGAAGCCCGCGAGGCCGAAGGCGTGCTGCCAGTCAACTCGTTCTGGCTCAGCGGCACAGGGACCACGCAGGCCACGCCATCGCAGGGTGCCACTATGGTCGACGATCGCCTGCGCGCCCCCGCCCTGGCCGAGGACTGGGCAGCTTGGGCCGAGGCCTGGCATGCCCTGGATGCCGGGCCGGTGGCGGCTGCGTTGCGCGCCGCCGAGGCGGGCGACGAAGTGCACCTCACCTTGACCGGCGAGCGCCACGCCCAGACCTTCGCCCCCGCGGCACGCCCGTGGTGGCGGCGCGGCCTGCTGGCCCCCAGACACCGGCACGCCGCCCCCTGGCTGGCCGCCCTTTGAAGCATCTGCCTTGAGCTCCCCCACCCTGCTGACCCGCGACGTGCCGCCGCGCACCGTCTTCGCCCTCGAACAGAGCGGTGTCCATCCCTTGCTCGCGCGACTGTTCGCCGCCCGCGGAGTGACCCTGCCGGCCGAACTCGACGATGGCTTCGGGCAGTTGCTGCCACCGGCCGACCTGAGAGGGGCGGCAGAGGCCGCGCGCCTGCTGGCCGATGCCATCGAGCAGCGGCTGCGCCTGTGCATCGTGGCCGATTACGACTGCGACGGCGCCACGGCGTGTGCCGTCGCGCTGCGAGGCCTCGCCATGCTGGGCGCCGCCCCCGGCACGCTGAGCTACGTGGTCCCGGACCGCCAGGTGCACGGCTACGGCCTGACACCCACCATCGTCGACCTGGCGCGGGCCCAGAGGCCCGACGTGCTGGTCACGGTCGACAACGGCATCGCCAGCCACGCCGGCGTCGCCCATGCGCGCGCCCTCGGCCTGCGGGTGCTGGTGACCGACCACCACCTGCCCGCCCTCGTCGATGGCGCCGTGGTGTTGCCAGACGCCGACGTCATCGTCAACCCGAACCAGCCCGGCTGCGGCTTTGCGAGCAAGTCGCTGGCCGGTGTCGGCGTGATGTTCTATACCCTGCTCGCGCTGAGGGCCGAGCTGCGCGCGCGAGGGCGCTTCGATGCCGCCACGCAGCCCCGGCTGGACGCACTGCTCGACCTCGTCGCGCTCGGCACCGTGGCCGACGTCGTGCGGCTCGACGCCAACAACCGCCGCCTCGTCGCGCAGGGCCTCAAGCGCATCCGCGCCGGCCGCATGCAGCCCGGCGTCTCGGCGCTTTTCCAGGCGGCGGGCCGCTGTTGCGAAAGCGCTTCCGCCTTCGACTTCGGCTTCGCCCTCGGCCCCCGCATCAACGCCGCCGGCCGCCTGGCCGACATGACGCTGGGCATCGAATGCCTGGCCACCGACGATCCGCAACGCGCCATGCAGCTGGCGCTGCAGCTCGACGCGATCAATCGAGAAAGACGCGAAGTGGAAGCCGGCATGTGCGAGCAGGCCGAAATCCTGCTGGAAGAGCTCTCCGCGCGCGTGGCCGACGGCAGCGGGGCGCCGCCCGCGCTGGTGCTGTTCGACCCGGCCTTCCACGAGGGCGTGGTCGGCATCGTGGCCGGCCGCATGAAGGACAGGCTGCACCGGCCGACCTTCGTCTTCGCGCTCGGCAGCGACGGCCTGCTCAAGGGCTCGGGCCGATCGATCGCGGGCTTCCACCTGCGCGATGCGCTGGACCTGGTCAGCAAGCGACATCCGGGCCTGCTGAAGAAGTTCGGGGGCCACGCCATGGCCGCCGGCTGCACGCTGGCGGAGTGCGATGTGGCCACCTTCGATGCCGCCTTGCAGGGCGTGGCGCGCGAGTGGCTGCAGCCCGCCGCGCTGAAGCGCCAGCTGGCCACCGACGGGCCCCTGCCCTTGCACTACTTCAACGCCGAGACGGTCGCGCGGCTCGATTCGCAGGTCTGGGGCCAGGGCTTCGAGGCGCCCGTCTTCTGCGACGAGGTCGATGTCGTGCAGCAGCGCCTGGTCGGCGAGAAGCACCTGAAGCTGCAGCTCAGGCACCACGGCGTGCTGCGCGACGCCATCTGGTTCAGCCACGTCGAGCCCCTGCCCTCGCGCGTGCGCCTGGCCTACCGCCTGTGCCTCGACGAATTCCAGGGCCAGCAGAGGCTGCAGATGGTTGTCGAGGGCGCCGGCTGAGCCCTCACGCGACGCCGGAATCGGCGCGCACCACCGGGATGCGCGAGCCGCGGCAGACGTGATCGCGCGCTCATTGCGCTCCCCTGTTCGAGGGGTCGGCCTAGGTGGCGTTGTGTACGTCGCCTGGGGGATGTTTCCGGGGCTGTGAGGGATGTGTGCGGCGGGCCTCGCCTTCCACACTTTCCGGGCCGATGCAGTGACTGCACGGTGTCCGGAAAGTCCATCCATCCAGGTGAGGAGTGAATTCCCATGAAAGCCTTGAACGTCCTGATGCGCAGCCTTGTCGCAGGCGGCATCGTCTCGCTGCCCGTATTCGTCCTGGCCGCGCAGGCCGACGAAACCACCACGCCCGGCTTCGAGTCGGCGAAGCAGGTCGCCCCGCAAGCCGCCGCCTTCATGGCGCCGGCCAACGTCTTCGTGCCCGAGAGCAGCAAGGAGATGCCCGGCGACGCCGGCGTGCGCGTGCACACCAACTACGTCATCCACAACCCGAAGGGCATCCGCCCAGGCGCGATGAGCGACCTGCGCCTCGCGGGGCCGGCCGACAAGAACGGCTTCGGGGGAGAGGCCACCTTCGCCGAGTACCCCGCCTCGCTGGCGTGCCTGTACAAGATGGGCCCGACCTACGCCGGCTGCGCCCCGGCCAACGACCCGGCCCACAACGCCGTGGGCGGCAGCCGCGCAATCGCGATCGTGATCGCCTATGACTATCCCACCGCAAAGGCCGACCTCGACTACTTCACCAGCTTCTTCGGCCTGCCCACGGCCAACTTCACCAAGGTCATCGCCAATGCAGACGGCCGCTGCGGCACACCCGCGTACAACGCCGGCTGGGCCATGGAAGGCTCGATGGACCTGCAATGGGCCCACGCGATGGCTCCTAGCGCCCGCATCATCCTCGTCGAGGCCTGCTCCAACAGCTACGCCGACATGATGTACGCGGTGGAAACGGCGGGCCAGAAGCTGCTGGCGTACGGCGGCGGCCAGGTTTCCAACAGCTGGGGCAGCGGCGAGTTCGCCACCGAGGTGGACCTGGACGTCTCGTTCCGCAAGAACTGGGTCGCCGGCAAGCCGATCAGCTACATCTTCTCGTCAGGCGATTCCGGCCTGGGGGCGCAGTACCCGAGCTCGTCGCCGTGGGTCATCTCGGCAGGCGGCACCACCATCAACCGCGACCCGGCGACGGGCGCTTTCCAGAGCGAGAGCTGCTGGGCCGGCTCGGGCGGCGGCATCAGCGCCTACGAGACCTACAGCAGCACCTTCGGCAAGGGCACCGGGCCGTGGACGAACTTCCAGTACCCGCTGTTCGGCCAGGCGAGCCGGGCCACGCCCGACGTGTCTGCGGTGGCCGACCCCAACAGCGGCGCCTGGGTGCGCTTCGAAGGCGGCTGGTATGTCATCGGCGGCACCAGCCTCTCGGCACCCCTGATGGCCGGCATCATCAACAACTCCAACAACCGGCTCGGCGTGGCGCCTTCGCCGGGCGGCTACTACTCCAACATGGAGAACAACCTGCTGTACGCCCAACTGGCCACGTACAAGGAATACAAGACCAACTTCTATGACGTGACCACCGGCAGCAACGGCGCGGCCGCGGGCGCGGGCTGGGACTACTGCACCGGCGTGGGCACGCCGCGCGGCAAGCTCGGCAAGTGAGCATCACCCACCCTTGAAGACCAGCCCGGCTTCGGCCGGGCTTTTTGCTGCTCGCTCAAGGCCGCTCGCCGGGACTCACGGGTCAGGGTTGAGGCATGGCGTTGGCAGCGCCTTGCGCCCTCGTGGCGCCGCGCGACCTTGTCGCCGTCGAGCCGCGCACCACGAGGCGGTGGGCCATCACGCGGTCCGCGGACTCGGGCTCCTGCTCGCCGGGCGTGATGAGCAGGTCCACCGCGAGCCGAGCCATTTCCTCCAGCGGCTGGCGCACGGTGGTCAGCGGCGGGTAGACCAGCGCCGCGCCCGGAGAATCGTCGAAGCCGGCGATCGACAGATCCGCCGGCACGCCGAGCCCGAGGCGCAGCGCCTCGGCCATCACGCCCAGGGCCATGTCGTCGTTGCTGGCGAACACCGCGGTCGGCCGCTCCCGCAGGGCGAGCAGATCCCGCGCGGCCCGCGCACCGCTGGCGAAGGTGAAATCGCCCGGGCAGACAAGCGCCGGATCGATCGGCAGCCCCTGGGCCTTCATGGCCCTCTCGAAGCCATGCTGGCGCAACGCCGACGCGGCCTGGTCGGCCGGGCCACGGATGAACGCTATGCGCTCGTGACCCAGGCGGATCAGCAGCCGGGTCACCTCTTCGGCGGCGCCCACGTCGTCCATCCGCACGGTCATCAGGCCGGCGTCGTGCTCGCCAGGCGAGATCAGCACCACCGGCGTGCCGCGCTCGGTCAGGGCCTTGAGCACGCGCGGGTTGTCGCACAACGGCGGCGTGAGGATCATGCCGTCAGGCCGCAGCGCAGAAACCATGCGATCGACCTGCGCGTCGATGTCGGGGGCATGGTCCTCGATCGATTCGACGACGAGGTGGTAGCCCGCCTCGCGGCACCGCACCACCGCGCCCTTCTGGGCGGCACCGACGAAGGCCGCGCTCGGGTCGTAGTACAGCAGGCCGATCAGGAAGCTGCGGGCGCCGGCCAGGCTGCGGGCGGAGAGCTTGGGCCGGTACTTCAGCCGCTCGACCACCGCCAGCACCTGCGCGCGCGTGTGCTCGTGGACGCCGGCTTCGCGGTTGAGCACCCGCGAGACAGTCTTGATCGACACACCGGCCTCCCGGGCCACGTCGATGATGGTCGGGGCGGTCGCCAAACGGGTGGGGGTCACGGGCTTGGGGGTTGACGTCGGAAAGGGGTCGCAAGACTGTGCCACAGCGATCAACAATGCAAGCCATGAGCACCGATCCCCACAACGATCCGCCGGCGAGCTCCCGCAACGCCGAGGGCATCTACGAGCCCTTCGACACCGCCGTCGTGCCTTTCGACGGATTCGCCAAGGGCGAACGTTTCGAGATGCGCTGGCAACATCTCTCCACCTACGGCGGCGGCACCCAGACCGGCGTGGTGCTGGAGACACTGCCCCCGGGCAAGCAGACCAACCAGGCCCACTACCACATGCTCGAGGAAGAGCACGTCTACATCCTGGAGGGAGAGCTGACGGTCAGGCTCGGCCAGCGCCACTACGTGATGAAACCAGGCCACTACGTCTGCTTCCCGGCCGGCCAGAAGGCGGAGCACACGTTGATCAACCACAGCGACGCGCCGTGCCGCTACCTGCTCGTCGGCGCCACCCATCCGCACGACGTCGCCTTTTACCCGGATACGGGCCGCGTCGGCGTGCGGCTGGCCGGACAGAGCTTCCGCACGGCGGCGACAATGGACTACTGGGACGAGGTGGTCACCGATCGCCGACCCGAGATCCCGACGCCAGACGCCTGATCACCTTGCAGTCCCTCATCGCCAACCTGCCCGCACTTCGCCAGCGCCTGCGTGCCCTGGGCGCCCTGCCCCTGCACGAAGAGCGCGTGCTGCGGCTGTGGGCCAATGCGCTGCCGCAGACCAGCGGCCGGCGCCGGCTCGAAGACTTCATGCCGCAGAGCCTGCGCGCCGCGCTGCCCGCGCTGGATGAAGAGCTGCGGGCCCTGGCCCGCCTGCGCAGTCACCATCCGGCGGAGGACGGCTCGGCCCGCCTGCTGGTCGAGCTGTCCGACGGTCAGGCGGTCGAGAGCGTGCTGCTGCCGCGAGACGGGCTTTGCGTATCGACGCAGCTGGGTTGCGCCGTGGGATGCACCTTCTGCATGACCGGCCGCGAAGGGCTGTTGCGCCAGCTCGGCAGCGGCGAGATCGTCGCCCAGGTGGCCTTGGCGCGCACGATGAGGCCGGTGAAGAAGGTGGTCTTCATGGGCATGGGCGAGCCGGCCCACAACCTCGACAACGTTCTCGACGCGATCGACCTGCTCGGCGGCGCCGGCGGCATAGGCCACAAGCAGCTGGTGTTCTCCACCGTCGGCGACCGGCGGGTGTTCGATCGCCTGCCGCTGGGCCGCGTCAAGCCGGCGCTGGCGCTTTCGCTGCACACCACCAAGCCCGCGCTGCGAGAGCAGCTGCTGCCGCGCGCGCCACGCATCGACCCTGAAGAACTCGTCGAGCTCGGCGAGACCTATGCGCGCACCACCGGCTACCCGATCCAGCTGCAGTGGACCCTGCTCGAAGGCATCAACGACGGCGATGACGAGGTCGAGGCGATCGCTCGGCTGCTGCGCGGCAAGTACGCGATCCTCAACATGATCCCGTACAACCAGGTCGATGGACTGCCCTACCGCCGCCCCAGCTGGGAGCGGGCCGCGGAGATCGCCCGCACCCTGCACCGACGCGGCATCCTGACCAAGCTGCGCCAGTCGGCCGGCCAGGATGTGGAAGGCGGCTGCGGCCAGTTGCGCGCACGGGCCGCGGGTACCAGCGGCTGGAAGCCTCTGATACCCACAGCCCTGGGACGTCCCTGAGCTCCCCCGAGCCCCCTCCGAGAGGGGGCTCCCAGACAATGGCCGATGGCCATTGCCTTTGGCGAACGTTCGGCTCCCCCGACCCCCTCCGAGAGTGGGCTCCAGCCAATGGCCGATGGCCATTGCCTTTGGCGAACGTTCGGCTCCCCGAGCCCCCTCCGAGAGTGGGCTCCAGCCAATGGCCGATGGCCATTGCCTTTGGCGAACGTTCGGCTCCCCCGAGCCCCCTCCGAGAGTGGGCTCCAGCCAGTTCGACGGCTCCTCCCAGCCCTCCTCCACGAGGAGGGCACCAGCCAGTCCGTTGAAGGGCAGCGACAGCTCGTCATTCAAGCTGGAGCCTCCCTCCCGGAGGGAGGCTGGTGGGAGCCCACTGCATGCTGGAGCCCCCGCTTGGAGGGGGCTGGGGGAGCCCGACATTCCCCCGCAGGCGGGGACCGAGAGTCTTCGCAGAAGACCCCGGTCACAACCTCGGCTCGCCCTGGTCGTTGACCGTGATGGTCGGCCCCGGGCGGAAGGTCGTCTGCACGTGGTGTTCCATGCCGCGGAAGTTGTAGGTCACGTCCCAGTAGTCCGGCTGGCCCTGGGGCGGCAGGGTGGCGCAGCGCTGGGCCGGACGGCGATCGCCGGTGTCGACATTGGCGCCTATCACCGCCCCGGCGACGGCGCCGCCGGCGGTGGCCAGGTCGCGGCCGGAGCCGCCGCCGATCTGGTGGCCGAGGATGCCGCCGATCACGCCGCCGACAATGGCACCGCCGACGTTCGGCTCCTGGACCCGGTCACGCTCTATCCAGCAGCGTTGCTGCTGCGGCGTGCTGTAGACGGCGTGGGCCTCGACCACGCCGGCCTCGAACAGGCGCTCCTGAGGACGGCGGCGCCAGTCGAACACCGGTTGCGGCGGCGGCGCGTAGCGGGAATCCTCGAACCGCATGTTCGGCGAAATCGCGCGGGCGGAGGACAGCCTGTCGTTCAGCCCCATCGAGCCGAGGCTGGGATAGCTGCCCGGACGGAGCACGACGCAGCGGCCGCCGAAGTTGGTGTGTTCGCACACCTCCCAGCGCTCGCCCACCACCATCACGGAAGAAGCGCGGTCGTTGAAGCCGAAGGCGCCCAGGCTCGGCAGGTCGTTGGTCGAGCGGACCGCGCGGCCGCGGAAACCGTCATGCTCGAAGAAGGTGATCTCGCCACCGACCGGGCGGGGCGCGTAGCGGTCTTCGCCGTAGCTGTGGTCGCGCCGCGCCGGGCGGGCGGAAGACAACCGGTTGTTCATGTTCATGTCGCGCAGCGACCGGTAGTGGCCCGGCACCAGCACCATGCACTGGCCGGTGAAATCCACGTTCTCGCAGACCTCCCAGGGTTCGTTGCTGACGACCACCGACGAGGCGGTGTCGTTGTAGCCGAAGCGCCGGAAATCGCTCACTGCACGGCCGGTGGTGAAGGCCCGGCCCTCGAAATCGTGGTGCTCGTAGAACGTCACCTCGGCGCAGGCCGGCATCGCGGCCAGCGTGCCCAGCAGCGCCATCGCCCCCATCCACCAGCGTGTCGTCGTCTTCATCTGTCTTGCTCCATCGCGCCCCACGGCGCCCTTGTGCTGACAACGCCAGGCGGGCTCACGGCGCCGACACCGCCTCCCGGAGCGGGCTCGTAAGATTTTGTGTATCGCCGCAGGCCGCCCGGCACCGATTTCACTCCGGCGATTCAGGCTTTGGTCGCATGGCCGGCGCCATGGCCGGCCGCCGCGGCAACATCGCGCGCTTCGCTGAACGGACGATCGAACGATGCTGACGAGACGCAACTGGGGCCGGGCCACCGCGGCCCTCATGGCGAGCGCCGCCCATCCATGGTCGTGGGGCCAGGCGGCCCCGCAACAGGTCCCAGCCGGCAACGCCGACTTCGCCGCCCTGGCCGCGCGCTATTTCGACGAACGCATGGACCTGGATCCGCTGCAGGCTTCCGCCCTGCTGGCCGATCCGAAGTACGAAGGCCGGCTGGAGATCGGCATCGCGCCCGAGCACATCGCCCGCGAACGCGGCCTGTACGAGCGGGTGGCGAGCGAACTGGCCAGGCTCCCGCCCGAGCGGCTCGATGCGGCCGACCGCCTCAGCCGCGAGTTGCTCGACCATGAGGTGCGCACCGCCCTCGAGGGCGATCGCTATCCGCAGCACTTGTTGCCGATGAACCAGTGGGGCGGACTGCCGTTGTCGCTGGCCAACTGGGCCGGCGGCGACCAGGGCCAGCCGCTGAAGACGCCCACCGACTACGACAACTTCCTCAAGCGCCTGAGGCGCCTGCCGCAGTACGACGAGCAGGCCATCGCGAACATGCGCGAAGGCATCAAGCGTGGCCTCACCGTGCCTCGCCCGCTGATCGTGTCGGCCCTGCCGGCCTTGAAGAACCTCATCGCGTCGAGGCTGGAGAAGACGCCCTACGGCGCCGCCCTGAAGGTGATGCCCGGCAGCTTCACGCCGGCCGATCGCACCCGCATCACGCGCGCCTACCATGCCGCGTACGAGCGCGAGATCCGCCCTTCTCTGCAGCGTCTCGTGGCCTTCCTGCAAGGGCCCTACCTGGCCGCGTGCCGGACCAGCGCGGGCCTGTCGGCACTGCCCGACGGCGAGGCCTGGTACGCCTGGCTGGTGCGATCGACAACCACCACGGACATGACGCCGGACGAGATCCACCGCCTGGGCCTGGCGGAAGTGGCGCGCATCCATGCCGAGATGGCGTCACTGCAGTCCGGTTTCGGCTTCAAGGGCGACGTGACCGGCTTCCTGCACTGGCACGAGCAGGAGCCGCGTTTCCGGCCCTACAGGACCTGGGACGAGATCCTCGCCGGGTACGAGCGCTTGAACGACCAGGTCGTGCCCCAGTTGCCGCGGCTGTTCGGCCGCCGGCCCAAGCAGCCGCTGGCCATCCGCCTGATCCCCGAGGTCCAGCGCGCGACCACCAGCCCGTACTACAACAGCCCTTCACCCGATGGGTCGCGGCCCGGCATCTTCTTCGTCGGCGCGCCCACCCAGCCGGCGAAGTACAACAACTCGGGCATGACCTCGCTGCTGCTGCACGAGGGCCAGCCCGGCCACCATTTCCAGATCTGCATCCAGCAGGAACTGGCCCTGCCGATGTTCCGGCGCTACGGCTGGAGCGACGCCTTTGGCGAAGGCTGGGCGCTGTACGCCGAGACGCTGGGCCGCGAGCTGGGCGTCTACGACGATCCGAACCAGTACCTCGGCCACCTGAAGGCCGAGCTGCACCGCGCGGTGCGCCTGGTCACCGACACCGGCCTGCACGCCAAGGGCTGGACGCGCGAAAGGACCATGCGCTATATGGTCGACAACCAGGGCATGACCGAGGCGGACGCCCGACTGTCCACCGAGCGCTACATGGCCTGGCCGAGCCAGGCCCTGGCCTACAAGATCGGGCAGCTGAAGTTCAGTTCGCTGCGCCAGCGTGCCGCCGAACGCCTCGGCAGCCGCTTCGATGTCGCCGGCTTCCACGACCGCGCGCTTTCGCAGGGGACGCTGCCGCTGACGGTGCTGGAGCGGGAGATCGACGCCTGGATCAGCTCTGCTTCAGCAGGTGCCGCAGCTTGACGAAGGCCAGCGCCGCCATGACCGCGTCGTTCAGCGCATCGTGGGCATGGCGCTCGGGCAGCCCGAGCTCTTCCATGATGGTGGAGAAGCGCAGGTCGATGCTGGCGCCGTGCCGGTAGGGCGGCAGCTGGCGCAGCTTGTACTCGTAGTACATCGCCGAGACCTCGATCTTGCGCTGCGGCAGGCCCATGCCGAGCAGCGGGAAGATCGCCCGGTCGACCATGGCCACGTCGAACTCCAGGTAGTAGCCCACCAGCGGCCGGCTGCCGATGAAGCGCATCAGCCGCATCATCGCGGCGTCCGGGTCCAGCCCTTGCGCCACGTCGCGCTCGCGCAGGCCATGCACCCTCACCGCATCGGGCGAGATGGCCCGGCTCGGCCGCACCAGCAGCTCCAGCCGTTGGCTCGCGAGGATGCGGTCCCCCGCGATCCTCACCGCGCCGATCGAGATGATCTGGTCGCGGTGCACGTTCAGGCCGGTGGTCTCGCAGTCGAGCGCCACCCATTCGTCAGGCGGCGGCTCGTCCCACATGAAACGGAAGCGCGAGTCGCCCAGGTGGTAGAGCAGCCAGAAGCGCTTGAGCTCGTCCCACCAGTGCAGCGGCGAGAGCTTCACAGCATGTCGAGCCGGAAGCGCTGCCGCAGGTGGGCCTTGAAGCGCTTGACCACCGCCAGCGCGTCCTTCAGCAGGTCTCGCTCCAGGTGGTTCAGGCGCCGCAGGTCGACGGCGCGGCCATCGTCGCGGCCGAGCTCCAGCGCCTCCAGGCCGACGCGCAGCTTCAGTCCCATGAGGAAGTGCAGGCTGTCGACCAGGTCGGGCGCCAGATCGGCCGGCAGCGCGCCGGCCGAGACCAGCGCCTCGATGCGCTCGACCGTGCCGGTGGCCCGCACGTGCTGTTGCAGCGCCAGCGCGCGCACGCCATGCACCAGCGGGAACAGACCCGCCTTCTTCAGGTCCAGCAATTCGGCCGCGCCTTCGCCCAGCGTGAGCAGCCTGTTCCACCAGCCGCTCTGGGTCTCGAAGGCATCGATGGAGGCCGCGAAGCGCGCCAGCATGGCGTCGTTGTCCGTCGCGACGGCGTCGAGCACTCCGCGCACCTGCTCCAGCAGCGCTGAATCGCCGGACACGGCGTGCGCGTCGACGAAGATCGCCAGCGCCATCAGGCCCTCCGGGTCCGCCGACTGCAGCCAGCGCCGCACCGTCTGGCCGAAGCCGGCCGCGTCCTGCCGCCACGCGGGGTTGGAGACCATGATCTTCCCGGGACACTCGGGATAGCCGAAGCGGGCCAAGGCCTCCGAGAAGCGTCGGCAGATGTCTTCGAGGCCGGCCGGCGGCACGTAGCCGTCTCGCAGGATCAGGCCGTTGTCCTGGTCGGTCCGCAGCAGCTGCTCGCCGCGGCCCTCGCTGCCCATCACGAACAGGCAGCTGTTGGCCACGAGCTCCTGCGGAGCCACCAGTCGCCAGGCGCGATCGAAGAGCTTGGCGTTGAGCTCCTGCACCAGGCGGGCGATCAGGGCGACCTTGGTGCCACCGCGGTGCAGCAGGGCTATCGATCGCGTGATCTGCCCCGCCGCCACGGCCAGCCCGTCCAGGTCCACCGCGTCCAGGATCTGCCGGGTGATGAGGTAGGAGTGGTTCGAAAGAAAGCTCAGCAGGTCCAGCTGCTCCAGGAACCCCTCGACCCGTTCGCCGTCCATCACGACGACCCGGTGGACCTGGTGACGGATCATCAGCGCCAGGGCATCGAACAACAGGTCGTCGGGCCGCACCTTCACCAGCCGGAAGCTGGCGAGCTCGCGCACGGGCAGTTCGGCCAACGCCGTGCCGTGAAGGATCGCGCGTTGCAGGCCCGTGGTGGTGAACACTCCCAGGCGCGGCGGCGTCGTCGTCTCGTCACGCACCAGCACGCTGCCGGTTCGCTGGGCCTGGAAGACCTTGACCACCGACACGATGTCGGTCTCGCCGTCCACCACCGTCGCCGGCCTCACCACGGCCTCGTCGACGCGCGCGAGGCTCAGGGATTGCAGCTCGTGCTGGCTGTCGCGCTCGGCGAGCGCGGCCAGCTTCTTCGACAGGTCGGCGAACAGCAGAGCGCCGAAGGTGGCGTTGCGTGCGATGAGCTCGAGCACGGCCTGGCGCGCCAGCTGGTAGGCCAGCACCTCCTCCGCGGCGATGAATCGCGCGGCCGAACGGCCGGCCACGAGCGCACGGCCGTCGAAGCAGTCGTCGATGCCGAGCGTGTCGATCAGCTCCTCGCCGTCGAACTGGCGCACGTGGCCCTTGAAGACCACGAACAGGTGCTCGGGCCGTTGACCGGCGTCAAGGATGACCGCGCCCTCGCGGTAGTAGGCGATGTCCACGCTGTCGCGCACCAGCTGCCGCTCGACCGCCGTGAGGCAATCGAAAGGCGAGGCGCTGAAGTTGAATGCATTGGGCACGGCGGCGCGATGGTGTGCCGCCTCGCTTACACCCTGCTGAGCGTCAGCCTCGGGTCAGCGCCGGGTCAGTGAGGGGTCAGTGCCCGATCCCACACTGCGCCGCACCCCATCACAGGAGACAACGATGGCCGACACGGCAACCGACAGAGCAAGCAGACGTGCCACAGCACGCGCGGCAGAAGACCCGGCACAACGCACCGCGAGCGACATCACGCAGCGCATACGGGCCAACCCCAAATACCAGGAGCTCAAGCGCAAGCGCAGCACCTTCGGCTGGTTGCTGACGCTGTGCATGTTCGTCGTGTACTACGGCTACATCGCGCTGATCGCCTTCAACAAGGAATTCCTGTCGCAGCCGATCGGTGCGGGGGTGACGACCATCGGCGTGCCCATCGGCATGGGGGTCATCGTCTTCACCATCCTCATCACCGGCCTGTACGTACGCCGGGCGAACAGCGAGTTCGATGCCCTGACCCGCGAGATCCTCGCCAAGGAGATGCCGTGAACTTCACCCGTCGACTCTCCATGGCCGTGTTGATGCTGGCAGCAGCCGGCGCCGCCACCGCGGCCGGCGCCGATCTCGGCCAGGCCGCCCAGCAGGCCACCAACTGGACGGCCATCGGCATGTTCGGCGCCTTCGTGCTGGCCACGCTGTGGATCACCAAGTGGGCCGCATCGCGTACCCGTTCGGCCGCCGACTTCTACACCGCCGGCGGCGGCATCACCGGCTTCCAGAATGGCCTGGCCATCGCGGGCGACTACATGTCGGCCGCCTCCTTCCTCGGCATCTCGGCCGCGGTGATGGCCAGCGGCTACGACGGTCTGATCTACTCGATCGGCTTTCTCGTCGGCTGGCCGGTGATCACCTTTCTCATGGCCGAGCGCCTGCGCAACCTCGGCAAGTTCACCTTCGCCGACGTGGCCGGCTACCGCTTCAAGCAGACGCCCATCCGCGCCTTCGCGGCCTCGGGAACGCTGGTCGTCGTGGCCTTCTACCTGATCGCGCAGATGGTCGGTGCGGGCCAGCTGATCAAGCTGCTGTTCGGCCTGGAGTACTGGATGGCGGTGGTCATCGTCGGCGCGCTGATGATGGTCTACGTGCTCTTCGGCGGCATGACGGCCACCACCTGGGTGCAGATCATCAAGGCCTGCCTGCTGCTGGCTGGCGTCAGCTTCATGGCCTTCATGGTGATGGCGCAGTTCAACTTCAGCCCCGAGGCGCTGTTCGCCAAGGGCGTGGCGGTCAAGACCGCCATTGCCGCCGCGGCCGGCAAGACGCCGGAGGAGGCCGCCACCCTCGGCGGCTCGATCATGCGTCCGGGCGGCTTCGTCAAGGATCCGATCTCGGCCATCAGCTTCGGCATGGCGCTGATGTTCGGCACGGCCGGCCTGCCGCACATCCTGATGCGCTTCTTCACCGTGCCGGATGCCAAGCAGGCGCGCAAGTCGGTCTTCTGGGCGACCACCTGGATCGGCTACTTCTACGTGCTGATCTTCATCATCGGCTTCGGAGCCATCACGCTGGTGCTGACCAACCCCGAGTTCGCCGACGTCGCCAAGGGCGTCATCAAGGGCGGGGCGGGCACGGCCAACATGGCGGCCGTGCTGGTGGCCAAGTCGGTCGGCGGCGACGTGTTCTTCGGCTTCATCTCGGCGGTCGCCTTCGCCACCATCCTGGCGGTGGTCGCGGGCCTGACGCTGTCGGGCGCCTCGGCTGTGTCGCACGACCTGTACGCCACGGTGTTCAAGAAGGGCAATGCCGACAGCGCTTCGGAGCTCAAGGTCTCGCGCGTGACGACGGTCGCCCTCGGCATGGTGGCCGTGCTGCTGGGCATCGCCTTCGAGAAGCAGAACATCGCCTTCATGGTGAGCCTGGCCTTCGCGATCGCGGCCTCGGCCAACTTCCCGGTGCTGTTCATGTCGGTGCTGTGGAAAGACTGCACGACCAAGGGCGCGGTGATAGGCGGCTTCCTGGGCCTGATCTCGTCCGTGGGCCTGACCGTCGTTTCGCCTTCGGTGTGGGAGGTGACGCTCGGCCATCCCAAGGGCTCGGCCTGGTTCCCCTACACCTCGCCAGCCCTGTTCTCGATGACCATCGGCTTCGTCGGCATCTGGCTGTTCTCGATCCTGGACCGCAGCGCCCAGGCCGCGAAGGAGCGCGGCGCCTTCGAGGCGCAGCAGGTGCGGTCGGAGACGGGCTTCGGCGCGTCAGGCGCTTCCGGCCACTGAGACTGAAACGGGCGGCGCGCGCGGGTTCAGCCCTCGTGCGCCGCCGCGCCCCAGAACACGTCCAGCGTCGGGAACGCGGCCTGGCCGCGCAGGCAATCCCAGAGGTAGATCGCCAGGCCGGGGTCGCCGGTCCACAGGGAGTAGCGCAGGCGGCCCAAGGTGCCCGCCTCTTCCTCGGCCTGGGCGATGGCGTGCATGGCGAAGGCGCGGGCGCGGGCCAGCCAGCGATCGTCACCTGTGCGTTCGTACAGCTTGAGGAAGGCGTAGCCATTGCCGGCCGTGCCGTGGCACAGGTTCGAACCCTTGGCCAGCGGGCCGGCGGCCCAGACGGCCTCACCCGCCTCCAGCAGCAGGTCGTCCAGGCCCGTGCCCGGCATCCCGGCCAGGCAGATGACGAAGCCGGGCGAGCCATGGCAGTACTGCATCAGCACCTTGCCGCTGCCCAGGGGCGGATCGAACAGGTCCACTCGCCAGTTGGCACCGCCGCCTTCGCGGGTGGCCGTGCGCTGCACCGTCTGCACGATGCGCTCTTGCCAGGCCTGCCATGCGCCCTCGCCGAGCAGATGCCGGCCCCGGATCAAAGGCAGCGCGGTGGCGACGAAGCCATGCACGGCGTCCAGGCAGGCGCCATCGCGGCCGTAGAGCTGCTGCGGCCAGTAGTGGCAACCGTGCTCCTCGGACCAGCGCATCCCGGACCACAGCTGGGCCGCGGTGCTTTGAAAAAGCTCGGCCCAGCGCGTCTGCCCATCGCGCTCATGCAGGAACAGCGCCGCGAGCAGCGTGCCGGGGGCTCCCCACATCAGCTCGCGGGAAGGATGGGCCTGGTTGCCTTCGATCAGCGCCGCGAGTTCGTCGGCCAGCCCGGGGTCCGGCCCGTCCGCCCACTGCATCAGGCGGATCGGCGTGTCGCCCATCAGGTAGGCGGCCACCTCCTCGGCGCTTCCATCCTCCGACAACCAGCGGCGATTGAGTTGCCTCAGCGGCTCCAGCTCGTCCTGCCAGCGTGGCCCCGCAGGGACCGCGCCCACGTCCTGCAGGTAACGCAGTGCCCAGATCACACCGGCCGCGCCGAAGTACAGAGGGGTCACCGGCGCTGCAGGGTCCTCGCTCGGCCCCAGGTCCTGCGGATGCGCCGGCCAGCCCTGCCGGGGCTGGAACCGCAGCATCGTGTCGGCGACGATCCAGTCGATCGCCGCGCTGGCGCGTGACGGGTCCCAGGTCAGCGCGCGCAGCGCTTCGTGGCGAGTGGGGTCGTGCAGCATGGTGGGGCGGATTGTGCGGCGATGTCACCCCTACGGCTTCCAGCCCCGCTGTACCACCTCGAAATCGCTCGCCATGAGCGTGGCGAAGGCGGGGTTGAGGAGGTCGTTGTTCCAGCGCAGGTCGAAGGTGCCGCTGATGTACAGGTCCGAGCCGTTGTCGGCCACGATCAGGCCGTAGCGCTGCATGGCCCGGAAGATCTTGCGGGCATGCGGGTCGCTCGTGCGCGTGGCCGGGTCTTCGCCGTTCACGCTGGTCTTGAGCCGAAGTCGCGCGCCCATGGGCAAGGCGCCGGGCGTGCTGCCCGCGGTGTGCGAGGCGGGGTAGACGTGGCCGTTGGTCGCCCGCACCGTCACGCGCAGCGCGTGGCCGATGTCGGTGACGAGATCGTTCCAGGCCTCGTCGTAGCGCACCAGCCCCGGGAAGATGGCCAGGCCCGCGGCGTCGGCCGAAGTCCAGCCCTCGGTGCGGCGGTCGTTCCTCGTCATGTCGAAGAAGGCGCCCGAGCCGCCGAACCACTTGCCTGTCGTCGGGTTGTAGTAGACGTTGTAGAGCTCGTAGAGGTGCTTGCTGGTGCAGTCGATCACCAGCAGGTGGCGGTCGTTCTTCCTGCGCTGGTCGACGTTGGCCGGCGCCCCGCCCTCCACCCAGTGCGGCTCGGTGATCGCCTCGTCGGGCAAGGGATAGAACGGCAGCGATTTGCCGGTGACGTGGTCGACGCCGTCGCTCTCGTCCCAGTACCTGAACTTGACCTTCTTCTTCGGCTGGGTGCCATCGACGACGGCGTACGGGAAGCCGTAGATCGCCACGCTGCCCGGCTTCACTTCGCCGCCGAAGTCGGGGTGCAGCCGCCGCACGCCGCCGTTGTTGATGAAGGCGATGAAGCTGTCCGAGTCCGGGTCGACCGGCGCCGCGCTGATGTCGGTGTTCCACCAGTTGTCGGGCGGGAAGACCGGCAGGGGCCCCGGCGGCGGTGCGCCCTGCACGGGCACCTGGGGTGGGCACTGCTGGGCCTGCGCAGCCAGCGCCGAGCAGGCGAGCCAAGCCGCGGTGGCCGCGGCGCGAAAAAGGGCAGACATGCCGATGATCCTTGACCTGAAACACCAGGGTTCATCGGCAGTGTGTTGCCGCGGCTGCATGGCGCCGCAAGGCAAGTGGTTACCGCGCGACCCGAGCTGTCAGCAATTGATTCGCCCGGGCCCGCTGCAAGCTCAGGCCGGCAAGTTGGCGGTGTCGAACGGCTCGTCGGCGCCGGGCGGGAAGACGGGATACGGCCCCCTGGCCGCTCGCGCCCGCACCGAGTCGTGCACCTGCAGCTGGTGACCGACGTCGAAGGTGCGCGGGCCGCGGCGAGCCAGCGGCCAGATGCCCTCGCGCCAGGGCTGATGGCTGGGGCCGAAGGCGAAGCCGGGATAGACGTCGGCGGCACGAGCCTGCAAGCGCAGCCCCTCGGCCTCCAGCGAGTCGCAGATCCACTTCAGGCTCAGGTGGGCCAGGCCGCTTTCGTCGTTCGACATCGGGTAGCCGCCGCCGACGTCGGCATGCGCGCCGGGAAACAGCATCTGGGTGATGCCTTCACGCGCGTCCCACAGCGTCGGCGTGAAATCGGCACGGCGTTCGCTCAAGGCCACGGCGTGGAAGCCCTTCTTCACCTTCGCCGAAAGCGCGCAGTCGCAGAACTGGAACACGTCGATGCGGCGGTCGCCGCTGTCGTACAGCGGGATGCCCAGGGCGCCCACCGTGTCCCAGACCGCCAGGCAGTCGATGTCGGCTTGCCGCAGAGGCTGGCTGGGCTGCTCGGCGCGGCGGCTCGACGGGTCGACAAAGGCCGGCAGCAGGCTCAGGACGCCGTTGAGCAGGGTGCGCTTCTCGTCACTTTCCCTGCGCTCGCCCCGATAGCTCGCCCAGACGGCCGCACCGATGCGGTAGGCCTTGTCCTGGTCGCGGCAATCCGCCGGATCCAGCAGCCCCTTGGCCGCGATCAGGCCGGCCAGCGACCGTGCGGTATAGGCCCCGCGGCTGAAGCCGGCGATGAAGATCCGGTCGCCCGGCTGCCAGTGGCGGGAAATGAAGGTGTACCCGCGGACGATGCGTGTGATCACCCCGGAGCCGAAGGCGCCGCCCAGCGCCTTCACCAGCTTGTTGGAGGAGTCGCCGACCCCGTGCAGGTACTTCGCGATCTGCACGCGCTGCCCGTTCTCGGACAGCTCGCGCTCCTGCTCCTTGGCCAGGGCCAGCGAGTCGGGCGCGTCGACCCCGGCCAGCAGGTTGAACAGCTTGAAGACGTTGGTGGTCTGCGGCTCGTCGCCGGCCTGCCCGGGGCCGTTCCAGGTGCCGTCGGCCAGGAACACGATGTTGGCCATGAGATGCCTCCTGCTGGGGTGCGAATGGGACGAGGCGAGCGTCTTCCCCGGACGCGGCCGTTCCCATCCCTAGTTGCAGCGCCGGCATCCCCCAGGCCGGGCGGCGTTGCGTCCCGGCCATCCTCAACAAGAGTGAGGAACGAGGGCGGCGCGGGCCCGCGTCCCCTTCTTGCGGGGCCGGCCCGCGCCAGCCTCGTCGCGTACATTGCGGACAGGGCCGGGGCGGACACCCGCCGGTGAACTCTCCGGCCGTGGCGCCGAGTCACGGCGCGGCCCGTCCGGTCGGGCATGTCAGGGGGTCGTCGAGCAGTGGCCGCAAAGGCAGGGTTGGGTGCACAGGATCTCGCCAGGTTGAGCCAGTTGCTGGAGCAGGCGCTGACGCTGGCGCCCGAGCAGCGGCAGGACTGGCTGGCGGGCCTGGCCGAGTCCGACCGGGCCTACCAGCCGGCGCTGCGGCGCATGTTCGCGCAGGCCGGCGAGGCCG
>NZ_JBPZHD010000018.1:0-69862 GCF_051857595.1 Ideonella flava | reverse complement strand
GGAGGTGGGTGGCCCATGGCCGTTGGCAAGGAGAACCATCCTTCCCCGTTCGGCCTGAGCCTGTCGAAGGCTGGGTGGCGTGCGCGCTCACCTTTCGACAAGCTCAAGGCCAACGGAGTGGAGGCGCGCCCGGGGCTTGTCGAAGGCCCGGTGACGGATGCCGTTCACTTTTCGACAGGCTCAAGGCGAACGGGGATGGGGAGGTGGGTGGCCCATGGCCGTTGGCAAGGAGAACCATCCTTCCCCGTTCGGCCTGAGCCTGTCGAAGGCTGGGTCGCGTGCGCGCTCACCTTTCGACAAGGTCAAGGCGAACGGAGTGGAGGTGCGCCGGGGCTTGTCGAAGGCCCCGTGGTGCATGCCGTTCACCTTTCGACAGGCTCAAGGCGAACGGGGATGGGGAGGTGGGTGGCCCATGGCCGTTGGCAAGGAGAACCATCCTTCCCCGTTCGGCCTGAGCCTGTCGAAGGCTGGGTGGCGTGCGCGCTCACCTTTCGACAAGCTCAAGGCCAACGGAGTGGAGCCGCGCCCGGGGCTTGTCGAAGGCCCGGTGACGGATGCCGTTCACCTTTCGACAGGCTCAAGGCGAACGGGGGATGGTGACGAACCATCCTTCCCCGTTCGGCCTGAGCCTGTCGAAGGCTCCGCTCTCAGCTCCCGAAGATGTCGCTCGCGTCCAGGTTGCCCACGTTGGTGCCGAGCAGCTTGATCTCCATGTCGATCGTCCCGTCGCCGTTGATGTCCACCAGCAGCACCGAGTCGCTGGCCGTCAGGCCGCTGCCGTAGGTGGTGCCGCTGACGGCACGCACCTCGGTGTTGCCGCTGGAGGTGAAGGCGTTGCTGCCGCGGAAGGCAAGCGTGCCCTGCACCACGCCCAGCAGGTAGATCTGGTCGACGGCGGTGGTGCCGGTGCCGGCGTTGAAGCCGGTGATCGTGTCGGCCGAGGAGCCGGTGCCCGATTCGCTCGCGGCCTTGAACAGGATCTTGTCGACCCCGCCGCCGGCGGTGATCGCGTCGATGCCGTCCTTGGCCCAGACGGTGGTGTTGCCGCCGCGCAGGACGATGGTGTCCGCCCCGGTGGAGCCCACCACGCTGTCGACCGCCGAGACGGAGATCGAGCCGGCCGCGAGCATGGTCACCGTGTCGCTGCCGGCCGAGCCGGTGACCGACTCGACGCCCGACACCCCGACGCTCCCCGCCGCCAGCATCGTGAGGCTGTCGGTGCCGGTCGTGCCGAGAACCGTCTCGACGCCCGAGATCTTCAGCACCCCGGCGGCGCCGAGGGTGATGACGTCGGTGCCGGTGGTGCCGGTGACCTGCTCTATGCCCGATACCGTGAGGCTGCCCGCCGCCAGCATCACCAGCGCGTCGCCCGTGCCGGTGGTGCCGATGACCGATTCGACGCTGCTCACCTTGAGCGTGCCGCCGGTCAGCAGGGTGACGGTGTCGCTGCCGGTCGAGCCGAGGACCGACTCGATGGCGCCCACCTTCAGCGTGCCGGCCGCCAGCATCGTGACGCTGTCGGTCGTGCCCGTGGTGCCGGTGACGCTCTCGATGCCGCTCACCCGCACCGCGCCGCCTACCTGCAAGGCGATGCTGTCGGTGGCGGCGGTGGTGCCCAGTACGGTCTCGACGAGGCCGACGTGCACCGTGCCGGCGCCGATCAGTTGCAGCACGTCGGTCGCGCCGGTGGTGCCGAGCACGGTCTCGATGGCGCTGGTCGCGACGCTGCCGCTGAGCATGACGACCGAATCGGTGGCGGCCGTGGTGCCGATCACCGTCTCTACGCCGGACACGCGCAAGGCACCGGTGGCCGCCAGGGTGACCACGTCGGTGCCGGTGGAGCCGATGACGCTGTCGATCTTGTTGATCGTCAGCGAGCCGGCGGCCAGCATGGTCACGGTGTCGGTGAGGGCGGTGGTGCCGGTCACGCTCTCGATCGACGAGACACGCAGGTTGCCGGCGGCCAGCATCGTCACGCTGTCGGTGCCGGTACTGCCGAGCACACTCTCGACGCCGTTGACCACCAGGCCGCCCGCGGCCAGCAGCGTGACCACGTCGGTCGTGAAGGTGGTGCCGGTCACCGTCTCGATGGCCGAGACCTTGACGCTCGCGCCCGCCGCGCCGCGCAGGGCCAGCACGTCGGTGCCCGAGGATCCGATGACCGATTCCACGCCCGAGGTCGACAGGCTGCCCGCGGCCAGCATCTGCACGATGTCGAGCGAGCCGGTCGATCCGTTGACCGATTCGACCGCCGAGACCTTCAGCGTGCCGCCGGCCAGCAGGGTCACGGCATCGGCGCCGGTGCTGCCCACCACCGAATCGACCGCCGACACGGCCACGGTGCCGGCGCCCAGCAGGCGCAGCACGTCGGTCGCGGCGGTGGTGCCGACGACCGTCTCGACCAGCGAGGTGGCCAGCGTGCCGGTGGCCAGCATGGAGATCACATCGGTGCCGGTCGAGCCGGTGACGGTCTCCACCGCCGACAGGTCGATCGACGAGGCGGCCAGCAGCGTGATGGCATCGGTGGTGCCGGTCGAGCCGATGACCGACTCGATCGCCGAGATGCCGGTCGCGCTGGTGTCGGACAACAGGTTCAGCGTGTCGCTCTGGCCGGTGGTGCCGATGACGCTGGCCACGGCCCGCGTCGTCAGGCTGCCCTCCTGGCGCATGGTGACCACCTCGCCGGCGAGCGTGGTGCCGAGCACCGTCTCGACGTCGGAGACGGCCACCGCGCCGGCGGCCAGCAGGGTGACCACGTCGCTGGTGTCCAGCGTGCCGGTGACGCTTTCGATGGCCGAGACGGCGAGCGAGCCGGTGGCCAGCATGGTGACGCTGTCGCCGGCGCCGGTGGTGCCGAGCACCGTGTCGACGCTGGAGACCTGCAGCGCACCCGAGGCCGCCAGGGTGACGACCTCGACGCTGCCGCCCAGGCCGTAGACCGTCTCGACCGCGGACACGCGCAGCGCGCCGCCGGCGAGCAGGTTGACCTGGTCGCTGCCGGTGCTGCCGACGACGGTGTCGACGGCACTCACGCTCACGGTGCCCGCGTCGAGCAGCGTCAGCGCATCGGTCACGGCGGTGGTGCCGATCACGGTGGCGACGTCGCTCGTCTTGAGCGTGCCGGTGGCGAGCAGGGTGACCACGTCGCCGGCCGCGCCGGTGCCGAGCACCGTCTCGATGGCCGAGACGCCCACCGCGCCAGCGGTCAGCAAGGCCACGATGTCGGCCGCGCCGGTGGTGCCTATCACCGACTCGACGCCCGAGACCGTCAAGCGGCCGGCGGCCAGCAGGGTCGCGACGTCGGTGGTGGCGGTGGAGCCGATCAGCGTCTCGACGGCCGAGACCTTGACGTTGCCCGCCGCCAGCAGCGTGACGACGTCCTGCGTGCCGGCCGAGCCGACGACCGATTCGACGGCCGAGACGCCGAGCGCGTCGCCGGTCAGCATGCGAACGGTGTCGAGGCCGCTGGATCCGGTGACGCTCTCGATGTCGGACACCGACAGCGATCCGGCCGTCAGCATCGTGACCTTCTCGGTGCCGGCGGCCGTGCCCATCACCGACTCGACACCCGAGACGGCCAGCGTCCCGCCGCCGACCATCGTGGCCACGTCAGTGACCGCGGTGGTGCCCAGCAGGGTCTCCACGGCGCTCAGCGCGACCGAGCCGGTGGCCAGCATGCGCACCACGTCGGTGGTGGCGGTGGAGCCGGTGACGGTGTCGATCGCCGAGACGGCCAGCGTGCCGCCGTTGAAGCTCACCACGTCGACCGCGGTGGTGCCCAGCACGCTCTCGACCGCCGAGACGTCGAGCTCGCCGCCGCCGCGCAGGGTGACGGCATCGGCGCCGGTCGAGCCGCGCACCGATTCGACGCCCTGCACGACGACCGTGCCGGCCGCCAGCAGGCGGACCTCGTCGCTGGTGTCGCCCGCGCCGGTCACCGTCTCGATGCCGGACACCTCGACGGTGGCCGAGTCGAGCAGCGTCAGGGCGTCGGTGAGGCCGGCGGTGCCGACCACGCGTTCGAAGCCGCTGGCGGCGATGGCGCCGCCGGCCAGCAGGGTCAGCACCTCGGCCGTGGCCGTGGTGCCGATCGCGGTCTCGACGCCGGAGACGGCCAGCGCCGCGGCGCTGCCGGAGTCGGTGACGGTGACCACGTCGGTGCCGGCCGAGCCGAGCACGGTGTCGACCTCGCTCACGCTGATGCTGCTGGCGACCAGCAGGCTCAGCACGTCGGTGGTGCCGGTGGTGCCGGTGACCGAGTCGATGGCCGAGACGGCCACCGTGCCCGCGGCCAGCAGGGTGAGCGAGTCGCCCGCCGCCGTGGTGCCGAGCACGGTTTCGACGGCGCTGGTGGCGATGTCGCCGGTGGCGGACATCACCACCACGTCGGCGCCGGTGGAGCCGATGACGCTGTCGACGTCGGACACGGTCAGGCGGCCGGCGGCGAGCAGGCTCAGCACGTCGCCGCTGCCGGCGCCGGTGCCCACGACCGACTCGAAGGCCGAGACCGAGACCGCGCCGCCCGAGAGCAGCGTCAGGACGTCGGCGGTGCCGGTGGTGCCGATGACCTTGGCGACGTCCGACACGGCGATCGCGCCGCCGGCCAGCAGGCTGACCTGGTCGGCGGTGTTGCCGGTGCCGACGACGGTATCGACCGCCGAGACCTTGAGGCTGCCGGTGGCCAGCAGTGTGACGACGTCGCCGGCGTTGCTGGTGCCCACGACGGTTTCCAGTGCCGAGACCGACACGCTGCCGGTGGCGAGCATCGTCAGCGCATCGTTGGTGGCCGTGCTGCCCAGCACCGATTCGACGTTCGAGGTCGCCAGCGTGCCGCCGCCCAGGAGCTGCACGGCATCGGTGGTGGCGGTCGAGCCGAGGATGGACTCGATCGCCGAGACGACCAGTGTCGCGGTGGGTGCCGCCAGCAGGCTCAGCACGTCGGCCGTGCCGGTGGAGCCGGTGACCGTTTCCAGCGCCGAGATGGCGACCGTGCCGCCGACCAGCAGCGTCAGCGACTCGCTGCCGGTGCCGCCGATGACGGTCTCGACGCCCGAGGCGCGCAGCGACTCGCCGGCCGTCAGGCGAACGATGTCGCCCGCGCCGGTGGCGCCGATCACGCTCTCGATGCCGCTGATGTTCAGCGTGCCGTTGGCCAGCATGGTCACGGCGTCGGCCGTGCCGGTGCCGCCGACGATGCTGTCGACGCCCGAGACGGCGATCACCGATTGGCCGCCGGCGAGGGTGACCGTGTCGGTGCCGGTCGTGCCCAGCACGGTGTCGACGCCGCTCACCGCGAGGCTGCCCGCGGTGCCCAGGGTCAGCACGTCGGCACCCGTGGAGCCGACGACCGATTCGATGGCCGAGACCCAGGTGCTGCCCGCGCCGAGAAGGGTCAGCGTGTCGGCCGTGCCGGTGCCGCCCACCACGCTGTCGATCGCCGAGGCGGCGATGGCCGATTGGGTGCCGAGCAGGCGCACGATCTCGGTCGCCGAGGCGTTGCCGAGCACCGTCTCCACGTCGCTGACGCGCAGGGTGCCGCCGCTGGACAAGGTGACCACGTCGGTGCCCGTGGTGCCCACCAGCGTTTCGAGGCCCGAGACGCTGACGGTGGCGGAGGCGCCGCCCAGCGTCACCACGTCGGTGCCGGTCGAGCCGAGGATGGATTCGAAGGCCGAAGCGGTGAGGGTGCTGGCCGCGAGAAGGCTCAGCACCTCGCCGGTGGCGGTGGTGCCGATGACGCTGTCGATGGCGGACACGGCGATCGAGCCGGCCGCGAGCAGCGTGACCGATTCGGTCGTGTCGGTGGTGCCGATGACGGTGTCGACGGCGCTGACGCGCAGGCTGTCGCCGGCGTTGGCCAGGCGCACGACTTCGGTCAGTGCGGCGCTGCCGGTCACGCTCTCGATGGCCGAGACGCTGACCGTGCCGGCCGCCAGCAGCGCCAGGGCGTCGGCGCTGCCGGTGGTGCCGGTTACGCTGTCGACGGCCGAGGTGGCGAGGTTGCCGCCGGCCAGCATCTGTACGCTGTCGGTGACGCCCGTCTGGCCGATCACGGTGTTGATGTCGGACACGGCCAGGCTGCTGCCTGAAGCGAGCGTGACGACTTCGGTTAACGTGGCCGAGCCCAGCACGCTGGCGACATCGCTGACCTTCAGCGCGCCGGCGGCCAGCATGGTGACGGCCTCGCCATTGGCGCTGCCGACGACCGACTCGACGCCCGAGACCTCGATCGAGCTGCCGTCCAGCACCCGCACCACGTCGGTGGCCGCGGCGGAGCCCAGCACGCGCTCGACGGCGCTGACGGCGATGGTGCCGGTGGACAGCATGTTGACGACGTCGCTGCCGGTCGAGCCGAGCACGGTCTCGACGCGGCTGACGGCCAGCGTGCCGGCGGCCAGCATCGTGGCCACGTCGGTGGCGGTGGAGCCGATCAGGGTGTCGACGCCGGAGACGGCGAGCGAGCCGCCGAAGATCATCGTCACCGACTCGCTGGTGCCGGTGGTGCCGGTGACCGTCTCAAAGCGCTGGACGGAGATCGCGCCGCCGGCCAGCAGGTTCAGCACGTCGTCGGTGTCGGTGGTGCCAATGGCGGTCTCGACCGCGCTCACCGCCAGCGTGCCCGGGGTGGTCATGGTGACGATGTCGGCCACGCCGCTGGAGCCGAGCACGGTCTCCACATCGCTGGCCACCAGGCTGCCGGCGGCCAGCATGCGGACCACGTCGGTGCCGGTCGAGCCGGTGACGCTGTCGATGGCCGAGACGGCCAGGGTGCCGGCGTTCAGCAGCGTGGCAGCGTCGGTGGTGGCGGTGGTGCCGATCAGGGTCTCGATGTCGCTGACCTCGACCTGCGCCGCGCCCATCAGCGTGATGACGTCGGTGCCGGTGGAGCCGGTGATGGTCTCCAGGCGGCTGACGTGCACGCTGTTGGCGTACAGCATGGTGAGCGAATCGCTAGAGCCGGTGGTGCCGATGACGGTGTCTATGCGGCTGGTGGCCAGTGAGCCGCCGGCCAGCATGGTCACCGACTCGGCGGCGGAGGTGCCGACGACGGTGTCGATGTCGGACACGCTGTAAAGGCCGGTGGCCAGCAGCGAGACGACCTCGACCGAATCGGCGCTGCCGAGCACGCTCTCGACGCCGGTGACGGCGAGGTTGCCGCCGTTGTCCATGCGGACCACGTCGGCGCCGGTGGAGCCGATGACGCTCTCCACGTCGGAGATGCCCACCGTGCCGGCAGCGAGCAGCTTGACGACGTCGGTGGTGTCGGTGGTGCCGACCACGCTGGCCAGCGAGCTGACGTTCAGCGTGCCGGTGGCGAGCATCGTGACGACGTCGCTCGTCTGGCCGGTGCCGACGACGGTGTCGACGGCCGAGACCGACAGCGCGCCGGTGGTGCGCAGGGTGACTATGTCGACGCCGGTGGTGCCGACGACGGTCTCGATGTCGGACACCTTGAGGCCGCCCGCGGCCAGCAGGGTGATGACGTCGTCGGTCGCGGCGCTGCCGGTGGCGCTCTCGATGCCGCTGACGGCCAGCGTGCCGCCGTTGGCGAGCGTCACCGCGTCGGTGGTGCCGAGCGTTCCCAGCACGCTTTCGATCGCGTCGACCTCGACGTTGCCGCCGGTCAGCAGCTGCAGCACGTCGGCGGTGCCGGTGCTGCCGATCACGCTGGCGACGCGGGAGACCGACAGGGTCACGTCGTCGGTCAGCTGGGTGACCACGTCGCCCGCGTTGCCGGTGCCCAGCACGGTGTCGACGCCGCTGACGGCGAGGGCCTCGCTGGCCAGCAGGCGAACCGCATCCGCGCCGGTGGTGCCGATGACGCTGGCCACCGAGGACACGGCGACCGTGCCCGCGGCCAGCAGGGTGACCTCGTCGGTCGATTCGCCGGTGCCGCGCACCGTCTCGACCTGGCTCACGGCCAGGCTGCCGGTGGTGAGCAGGGTGACCACGTCGGTGCTGCCCAGGCCGCCGACGAGGGTCTCGACGTCGGACAGGGCGATGCTGCCGCTGGTCAGCAGGTTGATCTGGTCGGCGGTGCCGGTCGAGCCGATGACCGTCTCGACGGCCGACATCGAGACCGTGCCTTCGGTGCCGAGGGTGACGATGTCGCCCGCGGCGGTGGAGCCGATGACCGTCTCGAAATCGGAGACGGTGACCTCGCCCGCGGCCAGCAGGTGCAGCGCATCGCTGGTGCCGGTGGACCCGGTGACGCTTTCCACGTCCTGCGTGGACAAGCTGCCGCTGGCGCCGAGCGTCACGCTGTCGGCCAGGTCGGCCGAGCCGAGCACGGTCTCGACGGCGCTGACGGTCAGAGCGGTCGCATCGCCCATGGTGACCACGTCGGTGCCGGCGCTGCCTTGCACCGACTCGATGCCGGCCACCGACAGGCTGCCGGAGGTCATCAACTGGACTTCGTCGGCGGTGCCGGCCGAGCCGATGACGCTTTCGACGGCGGAGACCTGCAGCGTGCCGTCGGTCAGCAAGGTGGCCTCATCGGCCGTGCCGGTGGTGCCCAGCAGGACGTCGACATCGCTGACCGAGATCGCGCCGGCTTCCAGCATCTGCACCGTGTCGGCAGTGCCGCCGGCGCCGGTGACGCTCTCGACCGCGCTCACCGCCAGGGTGGTGTCGCTCTGGAGCTGGGTGACGCTGTCGTTGGTGGCCGAGGAGCCGACCAGCGTGGCGACCGACGAGACGCTCAGGCTGCCGCCGGCGAGCATGGTGACGACGTCGCCGCTGCCCGAGCCGATGACGGATTCGACATCGCTCACCGACAGGCTGCCGGTCACGTCCAGGGTGACGGTGTCGTCGGTCTCGGTGCTGCCGAGGACCGACTCGACGCCGCTCACGTGCAACGCCGTGTTGGTCATCATCGTGACCGCGTCGGCGCCGGTGGAGCCGACCACGCTCTCGATGTCGCTCACCGCGACCGCGCCGGCCACGGTGAGCCGGATGATGTCGGTGCCGCCGCTCTGGCCGGTGACGCTCTCGACGCCGCCGATGGCCACGTCGGCGCTGGTGTCCAGCAGCGTGACGGCGTCGTCGGTGGCGTTGGAGCCGGTGATGGTCTCGAAGTCGGAGACCTCGATGCTGGCGCTGTGCAGCAGGGTCAGCGCGTCGGTGGTGGCGGTGCTGCCCAGGGCGGTCTCGACGTCGCTCACGGCGAGGCTGCCGCCGGTGAGCTGTGTGACCACGTCGGTGCCGGCTGAGCCGAGCACGCTGTCGATGGCCGAGACGGAGATCGTCGCGTCGGTCAGCAGGCTCAGCACTTCGACGCCGGTGCTGCCGGTGACGGTCTCGACGTCGCTGACCGAGAGGTTGCCGGCGCCCATGGCCAGCACGTCGGTGCCGGTCGAGCCGAGCACCGAGTCGATGTTCGACACGCTCGTCGTGGAGGCATCGGTCAGGGTGACGATCTCGACCGCGTTGGCGGCGCCGATCAGCGACTCCACGCCGCTGGACACGGTGATGCTGCCGCCGCCCAGGAGCGTGACGCGATCGGTGCCGCTGCTGCCCGTCAGGCTCTCGACGCCGGACAGGGTGATGCTGCCGCCGCCGAGCAGGGTGACTTCGTCGGTCGTGCCGGCGGCGCCGATCAGGGTCTCGACGTCGGACACGGCGACCGTGGCCGAGGCGAGCAGGGTGACGGTGTTGGTGCCGCCCGAGCCGAGCACGGTCTCGACATCGGTGATGGCGATGGTGCCCGCCGCCAGCAGGGTCAGCTCGTCGGTGGTGGCGGTCGAGCCGACCACGCTCTCGACGCTGCTCACCGCATGCGAGCCGCTGTCTTCGAAGGTCACGGTGTCCACCGAGCCGGTCGCGCCGAGCACGGTCTCGACATCGCTGACCTGCACGCTGCCGCCACCGGCCAGGCTCAGCACATCGCTGGTGCCGGTGGAGCCGACGACGCTTTCGACGGCCGAGGTGGCCAGCGTCGCGCTGCCCATGGTGACCTGGTCGCTGCCGGTCGAGCCGATCACGGTGGCGATGCTGCTCACCTCGATCGTCGCGCCGTTGCCGAGCAGGCTCAGCACGTCGGCGGTGCCGCCGGTGCCGACCACCGATTCCACGCCCGACACGGCGAGCGCGCCGCTGGCCGCCAGGGTGATGACGTCGGTGGTGTCGGTCGAGCCGATGACGGTGTTGACGTTGGCGACCGACAGCGCGGCGCCGGTGCCGACGACGCTGACGACCTCGACCGCGCCGGTGCTGCCGACGATGCTGTCGACGTCCGAGACCGAGACCGTGCCGCCGCCGATCAGCGTCAACACGTCGGTCGTGCCGGTGGTGCCGACCACGCTCTCGATGGCCGAGGTGGCGACCGCGGCGCTGGCCATGGTCAGGGTGTCGGTGCCGGTGGAGCCGAGCACGGTGGCCACGTCGCTCACGGTGACGGTGGCGCCGTTGCCACCGAGCGTGACCACGTCGGTGGCCTGGCCGGTGCCGGTGATGGATTCGATGCCCGAGACCTTCAGGGCGCCGGTGGCCAGCAGGGTGACCTCGTCGGTGGTGTCGGTGGTGCCGATGACGGTGTCGACGGCGCTCACGGCGACGGTGCCGGTGGTGCCCAGCGTGATCGATTCGATCAGGCCGGTGGAACCGATGACGGTCTCCACGTCGGAGACCGTGACCGCGCCCGCGGCCAGCAGCGTCAGCGCATCGGTGCTGCCGGTCGAGCCGACGACGGTCTCGACGCCGGAGGTGGCCAGCGTTGCGCTGGCCATGGTGACGACGTCGGTGCCGGTGGAGCCCAGCACCGTCGCCAGGTCGCTGACCGTGACGGTGGCGCCGTTGCCCAGCAGCGTGGCGATGTCGCCCGCGAGGCCGGTGCCGGTGATGGATTCGATGGCCGAGACCTTGATCGCGCCGCTGGCCAGCAGGGTGACTTCGTCGGTGGTGTCGGTGGTGCCGACGACGGTGTCGACCGCATTGACGGCGATGGTGCCGGTGGTCAGCAGCGTGACCACCTCGGTCAGGCCGCTGCCGCCGATGACGGTGTCGACGTCGCTGACCTTCACCGTTCCCGAGGCCAGGAGGCTGAGCACGTCGGTGGTGTCGGTGGTGCCGATCACGGACTCGACGGCGGAGGTCGCCAGGCTGCCGGTGGTCAGCATGGTGACCGCGTCGGTCGTGCCGGTGCCGCCGATGACGGTGTTGATGTCGGAGACGGCGAGCGTGGCGCCGCCGATCATCCGCAGGACTTCGATGTTCGAAGACGAGCCGAGGACCGAGGCCACGTCGGACACGCGCACGGTGCCGGCCGAGCCGAGGGTGACGATGTCGCCCGTGCCGCCGGTGCCGGTGACGGTCTCGATGCCGGAGACCCACAGCGCGCCGGTGGTGGCGAGCGTGACCGCGTCGGTGGCGCCGGTGGTGCCGATGACGGAGTCGACGTCCGACAAGCTGATGGCGCCCGCGGCCAGCAGCTGGACCACGTCGGTGGTGTCGGTGGTGCCGGTGACGGATTCGACGCCCGAGACCTTGACGGTGCCGGTGGCCAGCATCGTCAGGCTGTCGGTGCCGGTGGAGCCGAGCACCGAGTCGATGTCGCTGATGCTCATCGCACCGGCGGCCAGCATCTGCAGCACCTCGGCCTGAGCGGTGGCGCCGATGACGGTGTCCACGCCCGAGACCTTGACGGTGCCGGCCGACAGCAGGTTGACGATGTCGGTGGTGGCGGTGGTGCCGATGACCGAGTCCATCGCCGAGACCGAGACGGTGCCGGTGGCGAGCATCGTCAGCGCATCGGTGGTGGCGGTGGTGCCGACGACGGTGTCGATGTCGCTGGTGGCGATGGAACCGGTGGCCAGCAGGGTGACGGCTTCGGTGGTGTCGGTGGTGCCGATGACCGTCTCGACGCGGCTGACCGCGAGCGAGCCGGCGGTGCCCAGCGTGAGCACGTCGGTGCCGGTGGAGCCGATGACCGAATCGATGTCGCTGATGGTGACCGAGGAGGCGGCCAGCAGCGTGAGGGTGTCGGTGCCGGTGGTGCCGGTGACGGAGTCGATGGCCGAGACGGCCAGCGAGCCGGCGGCCAGCATCGTGACCGCCTCGGTGGTGTTGGTGGTGCCGATGACGGTGTCGATGGCCGACACCGAGATCGAGTCGCCGGCATTGGCCAGCGTGACGGCCTCGATGGCGGTGCTGCCCAGCACCGATTCGACGGCGGACACGCTCATCGAGCCGGCGGCCAGCATCTGCACCACGTCGGTGGTGTCGGTGGAGCCGGTGACGGATTCGACGCTGGAGACGGCGACCGTGCCGGTGGCCAGCATCGTCAGCGCATCGGTGCCGGTGCTGCCGAGCACGCTGTCCACGTCGCTGATGGACAAGGTGCTCGCGGCCAGCAGGCTCAGCACGTCGGTGGTGTCGGTGGTGCCGATCACCGATTCGACGGCGCTGACAGCCAGGCTGCCGGTGGTCAGCATGGTGACCGCGTCGGTGGCACCGGTGCCGCCGATGACGGTGTTGATATCGGAAACGGCGAGCGCCGAGCCGCCGATCATCCGCAGGACTTCGGTGTTCGACGAGGAACCCAGCACGGTGGCCACGTCGGACACGCGGACGGTGCCGGCCGAGCCCAGGGTGACGATGTCGCCGGTGCCGCCGGTGCCGGTGACGGTCTCGATGCCCGAGACCCACAGCGCGCCGGTGGTGGCGAGGGTGACCGCATCGGTGGCGCCGGTGGTGCCGATGACGGAGTCGACGTCCGACACGCTGATGGCGCCTGCGGCCAGCAACTGGACCACGTCGGTGGTGTCGGTGGTGCCGGTGACGGATTCGACGCCCGAGACCTTGACCGTGCCGGTGGCCAGCAGGGTCAGGCTGTCGGTGCCGGTGGAGCCGAGCACCGAGTCGATGTCGCTGATGCTCATCGCCCCGGCGGCGAGCATCTGCAGCACCTCGGCCTGGGCGGTGGCGCCGATGACGGTGTCCACGCCCGAGACCTTGAGCGAGCCGGCGGACAGCACGTTGACGATGTCGGTCGTCGCGGTGGTGCCGATGACGGAGTCCATCGCCGAAACCGAGACGGTGCCGGTGGCCAGCATCGTCAGCGCGTCGGTGGTGGCGGTGGTGCCGACGACGGTGTCGATGTCGCTGGTGGCGATGGAGCCGGTGGCCAGCAGGGTGACGGCTTCCGTCGTGTCAGTGGTGCCGATGACGGTCTCGACGCGGCTGACGGCGAGCGAGCCGGCGGTGCCGAGCGTCAGCACGTCGGTGCCGGTGGAGCCAATGACCGAGTCGATGTCGCTGATCGTGACCGTCGATGCGGCCAGCAGCGTGAGGGTGTCGGTGCCGGTGGTGCCGGTGACCGAGTCGATGGCCGAGACGGCCAGCGAGCCGGCGGCCAGCAGGGTGACCGCTTCGGTGGTGTTGGTGGTGCCGATGACGGTGTCGATGGCCGACACCGAGATCGAGTCGCCGGCGTTGGCCAGCGTGACGGCTTCGACGGCGGTGGTGCCCAGCACCGACTCGACCGCGGAGACGCTCATCGAGCCCGCGGCCAGCATCTGCACCACGTCGGTGGTGTCGGTCGACCCCGTGACGGATTCCACGCCCGACACGGCCAGCGTGCCGGTGGCCAGCATGGTCACGGCATCGGTGGTGTCGGTCGAGCCGATGACGGTGTCGATGTCGCTGACCGACATGGAGCCGCCGGCCAGCATGGTGAGCACATCGGTGCCGGTGGTGCCGAGCACGGTCTCGACGCCGCTGACCGACATGCTGCCGCTGGCGAGCATGCTGAGCACGTCGGTGCCGGTGGAGCCGACGACCGTCTCGATGCTGGAGACGTAGACCGTGCCGCTGTTGGCGGCATTCAGCGTGACGGCGTCGGTGCCGGTCGATCCGATCACGGTCTCGATGTCGCTGATGGCGATGCTGCCACCCGTGCCGAGCAACGTGAGCACATCGGTCGTGGCGGTGGTGCCGCCGATGCTGCTGACGTTGCCGTTGATCACGACACCGTTGATATCGACCGAATCGTACATGGAGGCTCCGAAGGTTCTGGTGACCCCGTCGAGGGGGCAGGGCGCCTGGCCGGCCAGGTCGCCTCGAGGGGCGTGAAGGAGTTGGCGTTCTGTAGCCCGGCGGTGCGAAACAGGTGGCTCGCACTTTTCGGGCGTCGTCGGGATTTCGGCCCGGGCTGGCAGGCCTTTAAGGTCGGCAGGCCCCGTTTATCAGGCCTTATTTCTCGATAGGCAGACGCATGGCAGCTCTACCCTGCCCGGGGTCTGAGTGCCCTGCCTGCCCTGGGTGGGCGCACTGCAATGCCGGACACCCGCCTGATGAACCGAACCGCCTCGCCCCCACGCCCAGCCCTCCGCCGCCGCGATGGCGCCGTCGCCCACGCACTGGCCGGCGAGTCGCGCGCCCTGGCGGCCTGCGGCCTTTTCAGCGGCGTGTCCAGCGTCCTGCTGCTCGTGCCCTCGGTGTATTCGATGCAGATTTACGACCGCGTGCTGTCCAGCCGACATGGCGTCACGCTGCTGGCGCTGACGGCGATCGCGCTGGCCTTGTACGGCCTGCTCGCGGCGCTCGACTGGGCGCGCGGCGAGCTGATGGTGGTGGCCGGCATGCGGCTCGACGAGCGCCTGCGCCAGCCGGTCTACGACGCGGCGCTGGGACGGCCCGGTGCGGGTGCGTTGGCCAGCAACGCGGCGCTGGCCGATCTCGCGACGGTGCGCCAGTTCATTTCCGGACCGGCGCTGCATGCGCTGTTCGACCTGCCGTGGCTGCCGCTGATGGCGGCGGCCGCGACCTTGCTGCATCCCTGGCTCGGGGCCTACGTGCTGGGCGCGACGCTGCTGCTGGCCACCCTCACCTGGCTCAGTGAATGGCGCAGCGCCGCGCCGCTGGGCCGCGCCAGCATTGAAGGCGTGCTGGCCCAGCAAGGCCTGGCCGAGACGGCGCGCCATGCCGAGACGGTCCGCGCGCTGGGCATGCAGGCGCCGCTGCGCGAGCGCTGGACGCGCCGCCACCTGGCGATGCTGGGCTGGCAGGCGAGGGCCAGCCAGGCGGCCGAAACGCTGGGGGCGGGCACGCGCTTCGCCCGCATGGCGCTGCAGTCCATGGTTTTCGCGATCGGCGCCTGGCTGACGCTGGACGGCGAGCTGTCGGCCGGCGGCATCTTCGCCGTCTCGCTCATCGTCGGCCGTGCGCTGGGCCCGGTCGAGCAGGTGCTCAACCTCTGGCGCCAGCTGGTGCAGGTGCGTGGCGCCTGGGACCGGCTGGACGCGCTGCTGCACGAGGCCGGCACCGCCGCGCCCCGCATGGCACTGCCCGCGCCGCAAGGTCATCTCACGGTGAACCAGGTCTCGGCGCTGGCCCCGGGCTCGCTGCCGGGCCAGGGCCGGCCGGTGCTGGTGGGCGTCTCCTGCGCCGCCATGCCGGGCGACATCGTCGGCGTGATCGGGCCCAGCGGCTCGGGCAAGTCGACGCTGGGCCGCCTGCTCATCGGGCTGGAGGCACCGGCCGCGGGCCAGGTGCGGCTGGACGGCGCCGAGCTTTCGCAATGGCCGCGCGAGGCGCTGGGCCCCTTCATCGGCTACCTGCCGCAGGCGGTGGACCTGATGGAAGGCACCGTCGCCGAGAACATCGCCCGCTTCGGGCCCATCGATGCCGAGAAGATCGTGGCCGCGGCACGCGCTGCCGGCGTGCACGACCTGGTGCTCAAGCTGCCGCAGGGCTACGACACGCCCCTCGGGCCGGACGGCGCGGGCTTGTCCGGCGGCCAGAAGCAGCGTGTCGCGCTGGCCCGGGCGTTGCATGGCGAGCCGCGGCTGGTCGTGCTCGACGAACCCAATGCCAACCTGGATGCCGACGGCGAAGCCGCACTGCACACCGCGCTGATCGGCCTGAAGGCGCGCGGCGCCACGGTGTTCGTCATCACCCAGCGCAACGGCGTGCTGGGCCTGGCCGACAAGCTGCTGGTGCTGCAGGAAGGCACCGCGCTGGCCTTCGGGGCCAAGCAGGAGGTGCTCGCGCGCTTCGGGGCGGCGCCCTCGCCGCAGCAGCCCGTGGCTCGCTCGAACGCGGCGGAGGCGGCATGAACGAGACCCGAACCTTGAACCCGACCGACCTCGGCGCACCGCCGCTCCCGCTGGACTTGCAGCGTCCTCTGCGCTTCGGCCTCGTGGCCCTGGCCCTCGGAGTCGCGGCATTGCTGGGCTGGGCCACGGCCGTGCCGCTGGCCGAAGGCGTGCCGGCCGACGGGATCGTGAAGACCGAAGGCAGCCGCCGCAACCTGCAGCACGCCCGCGGCGGCATCGTGCGAGAGATCCTGGTGCGGGACGGCGACGTCGTGCGTGCCGGCCAGCCGCTGCTGAAGCTGGACGACGGCGACGTGCAGGCCCGGCTCGGCATCGTCGATGCCCGCTGGTGGCCGGCCCTGGCCACCGAGGCCCGCCTGCTCGCCGAGCGCGACGGGCATGACCACATCGTCTATCCGTCGGCCCTGCGCGAGGCCCGGGAGCCGGCCGCAGCCGAGGCGATGGCCGCGCAGCAACGGCTGTTCGAGGCCCGGCGCTCGGCGATGGCGCAGGATGAAGCGGCGCAGCGCGCGGCGATGGATTCTCTGCGCGCCTACGGCAGCGGACTGAAGGACCAGACCGGCTCGCGCGAGGACCAGATCCGCTCGCTCGAAGAGGAACTCAAGACCTGGCGCGAGCTGCAGGAGAAGGGCTACGTGGCCCGCGCCCGGCTGTTCGAGATCGAACGCAACCTGATGGCGCTCAAGGGCCAGCGCAGCCAGGACCTGGGCACGCTGTCCCGCGTGGACGGCAGCGTCCTCGAGGCCGAGGCCAAGCGCTCGCAGCGGCAATCCGAGCTGCGGCGCGACATCGAGACCCAGCTGAGCGAGGTCCAGTCCCGCATCGCCGAGCTGCGCGAACAGCGCTCGGCCGTGCAGGACGAGCTGGCGCGCTGCATCCTCGCCGCACCGGTGGACGGCACGGTGGTCGATCTGGCCGTGCACACCGTGGGCGGCGTGGTGAGCGGTGGACAACGCCTGCTCGACGTCGTGCCTGCGCATGAAGCGCTGCTCGTCGAGGCCCAGGTGCCCGTGCGCCTGGCGGATGGCCTGTCCAACGGCCTGGCCGCCCAGGTGCGCTTCACCTCGCGCGACCAGCGCCTGACCAAGCCGGCGTTGGGCGAGGTGGTCTACGTGGCCGCCGACCGCAGCGCCGACGCGATGAATCCCGAGGGCTGGTACCTGGTCAAGGTGAAGGTCTCGCCGGAGGCCTTGCGCGAGGCCGGCGTACCCGCGCTGCAGCCCGGCATGCCGGCGCAGGTGCTCGTCTCCACCGGCCAGCGGACGATGTTGGCCTACCTCGTCGACCCCCTGACCAAGCGGCTGAACGGCGTGCTGGCCGAACGTTAGCCCGACCTGGCGGCGGCGCTTCTCGTGGGAGGTCGCCGCTTCGCATGGGCGTCGCTGGCCATCGGAGCGTGCCGGCAGGATGGCTCCGATGGAGATTCGGCGATGACGACGACCACGGGCCGTGTCCAAGGCTCGCCGGCGACCCGCGGTCCGGCCGCTGGCGGCGGGCCGGTCGCGCCAGCACCAGCCGCCTCGGCCGGCCGCGCCATTCCCACGCCGCCACCGCTTCCCTCGAGGACGTCATCCCCCGCCGGTCCGATGGCGCCGCGGACCTCGTTCGCTCGGACTGCGGACAGCGAGCCCGGGCCGTCCGCGAGCGGCCTGGATCCTGCGCAACGGCCGCTCGCCGGCTATCTGATGGCGCGGGCGAGCATCGGCCGTCGGGTGGACGACGCCGTCGTCATCGACGAACTGCGCGCCGGCCAGCAGGCCCTGGCGGATGGCATCGCCGCTTTGCACACAGGGCGCGGGAACGTCGTGTCCGACATCGCCGCGAGCGGCGGTGGGTCCTACGTCTGCGTGCAGGTGCAGCGGGACGCCGTCGCATTCCTGAAGCGCTCGGTCACCTACGAGGCCGCCTCCACTTCGCGGCCCACGCCCCTGGCCCGCAGGATGATGGGCCTGACCCAGGCCTGGCCTGCGGGCTTCGCGCGTGACCTCGCCCGCCGGTTCCCGGACGCAGGCGCCGCCGAGCGTGCGCTGGACTACATGACCAAGGCCATCGCCGCGCGCCTGCTCGCCTCGGGCAACTGCGGCGAGCATGCCCGGGTCGTGGCCGATGCCCGGTCACGCCTGCCCGACGCGCCGGCGGCCATCCGCATCGCCCGGTCGGACGCCGTCGACCACGCCTGGGCCGAGGCGCTGGGCACGGCGGGCGAGCTGCGCAGCGACGATGTCATGCTGGACGCCTGGATGCGCACGCCCGCCCACCTGCGCGAGGACTCGCACTTCGGCGACGCCCTCACGCAGACCCGGTTGGAACTGGACGACCCTGTCGCCACGGCCTGGATGGCCAGCGTGATCGATCGCATGTCGACCCAGCTGGAGCACGACACGGCGCTGATCGCCCTGATCCAGCCCGCTGCGGAATTGACCTGGGAGAAGCTCGAAAGCGACGGCGTCGCCGGTGCGGAGGAGTCGGTGCCGATCAACCTCAAGCCGGCGTTCCTGCACGAGGCCTCCGTACAGGCAGCCAGACAGCCGGCCCTGTCGGCCGAGGTCTTGGCCGCCGGAGTCGCCCAATCCCTGGGCCTGCCGGTGGCAGAGTCGGTGCGCGCCGACACCGTTCAGGCGATCCTGCAGGCGCGGGACGAACTGCTTGCGCAGGACGCGCCGACCGACCCCGCGTGGTCGGCATCGCGGCGCGCGTAGCCATCGGGCCCGAGCTGTTGCCCCATGCCCCGCGCCCTGGACTCCTTGCTCTGCTGCTTCCGGCCGCCGCGGGCGGGCCGGGCCGATGCCCATGACGCCCTCGACAGGTCGCGGGCGGAAGCTTCGTCACCGCCGGCTTCAGGCCCGCCGGAAGGACTGCGGCCGTGCGGGCAACCGAACCCGGATCCCGTGGTGGGAGCCGTTCGCCCACGCTCCGAACTCGCTGCAGCGGCATGGGACGAATGGCAAGCCCACGTCCAGGAGATCGAGCAGTTCCACCGTGCGCATCGCCAGGGCGCGGGCAGTGTCGCCTCGGCGGCCTCCGCCGTGCTCGGCAGCAAGCCCATGGGGCCCGAGTACGACCGCGAGCTGGCGCTGCGGCGCCACCCCGAGCTGACGGCCTACCTGGATGAGCTGGAGCGGGCGTACCGACAGAACCGGGAGCCCGCGGTGTTCGACCACCCATACCTGGACGACATCCTGCAGGGCTTGAACGCGGCCGACCCTGCGCTGGCGGCGCAGCGCTGCGAGTTCTCGCCCCGATGGCAGGCGAGCGATCTGGCGACGAGCCCGCTCGCGCGGTGCCTGCAGTCGCACCTCGGCACCGGTCGGACCGCACGCCTGCTGCTCGACAGCGAAGGGCATCGCGCGGCGCTCAGCATCCGCTGCGCCGCCGGCTCCAACGACGTTTCCATGTTGCTCGTCGACAGCTTCTCGCCGGAGCTGATGAAAGACGGCACCGCTCACTGGGGAAGGGCGCTTGCGGCGATCGCCAGCGCCCTCCAGAAGACGCTCGAGCCCGACGCTCCCCCGGTCCGCGTGCACCTGACGACAGTCGGCGCGTCCACCCAGAAGACGCTCTCGGGTTGCAGCATCTTCGCCATGTCCGCCCTGAAGAAGATGGCCTCGGAGGACTTCGTCGGCCAGCTGCATCACGAGACCCTCGAATCGATGGCCGGGGAAGGGCCGGCGATCGGCGTGCACCTCGTGGGGCCGGACGAACTGCCGGTGCCGTTCATGAAGCACGCCACCTCCGGCACGGTGATCGACGCCTACCTGGACCGATCGTCCCTGGCCGAGGCTGATGCGGCCGTGAACCGCCAGGGCGAGACGCTGCGCGATCGTCATTCCAGGCACCTGATCACGCGCGGGCTGTTCACCTACAGCAACTCGTTCGAGGCCAAGCGCATCGAGTTCGTCCGCACCGCGCTGCACCACCTGACCGCGGCCGTCATCCCCGAGGCCTGAAGTGCGACTTTTTGCCGGATCGCCACCGCGTGCCGGCGCGCTGCCGGCTCCAAACTGGCGGGCTGTTTCCGAAGTACCCCCATGCGTTCACCTTTGCTGTCGGTTGTCGTGATGGCGGCTGTCTTGGCCGGTTGTGCATCGGCTCCGCCGCCCGAGCCGGCGGCCGTCGGGGCGGACGACTGGATGCCCATGCCCCTGCCGGGCAAGGAGAAGACCCGCTACGAGTGGAGCGAGAAGGACGGGCGGCGCGCCATCATGGCCCGGTCCGAGCGTTCCGCCAGCATGTGGCGCAAGCGCCTGCAGCCCGTGCGGCAGGCGGTCGGCGAAGTGCGCTTCTCGTGGTGGATACAGGATGTGATCGCCGGCGCGGACCTGACCGATGCCGACCGGGGCGATGCACCGGCGCGCGTGATGTTCGCCTTCGACGGCGACGTCGGCTCGCTGCCGCTGCGCACCCGCATGCTCTTCGAGGTCGCCCAGGCCCTGACGGGCGAGCAGCCGCCCTACGCGACGCTGATGTACGTGTGGGATGCGCACCTGCCGGTGGGCACGGTGGTGGTGAACCCGCGCAGCGACCGCGTCCGCTCCATCGTGGTGGACTCCGGCCCTGCGGAACTGCGCCGCTGGCGCGACCATCGCCGCGACCTGGCGGCGGACTTCCGCCACGCGTTCTCGGAGGAGCCGGGGCCGCTGACCTCGGTTGCCCTCATGACCGACAGCGACAACACCCGCTCGCAGGCCCGGGCGTGGTACGGGCCGGTCGAGCTGCAGTGAAGCGCGGATGAAGGGCTGACTCAGCCCAGCTGCCGCACCAGCGCCGCGGCGCGCGACGTGCGTTCGACCATGCCGGCATCAGCCTTCTTCACATGTCCGTGGAAGAGCAGGTTGCGGTACTTGGCGATCTGCAGCAACTCGGCGTGGAAGCTGTCGTCGATGACGCCGTTGTCCAGCAGGGCGATGGCCATCTGACGCACGCTCGGATTGCCCTTGCCGCCATCCTCCCGCGGCTCGCCGACCACCATCCGGGATCGCCCCACCAACTGCCGCAGGGCCTTCTCCATCTCTCGAAAGGCCTTGAAGAAGTCGTCGGCGGAGGTCTCCTTCTGCTGCGCGGCGGCCTCCTGCTGCTGCTGCTGGCGCTGCTCGAGTTCGCGCTCCGCGGCCTTCTGGTACTTGGCCGGGTCGATGATGGTCACGACGAAGGCGAGCCCGGCCACCATGGCCACGATGTCCAGTGCCGCCGCGATGCCCATGACCCAGTTCGAGGCGGGCACGGTGGACCGGTTGTCCCAGACCACGAACAGGCTCAGCACCACCGCCGCGGCGGTGATCCAGGCCAGCACCTTCAGTCGGGCGTGGTAGCTGGCCCGCAGCACGGCGTGCAGCTCCTGCAGCGAGTCGTCGCGCTCGCGCGCCGCCTCGATCTGCGAAAGCACCAGCGCGTAGCCGGTCAGCAGCAGCGCGACGAAGGTCGCCACGCATTGCGCTGCCGCGGTGAAGGTCCAGTAGATGTAATCCGTGTTCATGAAGCCCCTCGTCCGCGGGGTACCGCGGCCGATCCCCCGAGGGGATGCGGGCCGGCTAGGGAGCGGCCCGTCGCTCGGCCCGCGGGGCGCAGCCGAGCGAAGGAGGTCATCGGGCGGAGTCGAGGTGATAGTCGGTGACCCGATCCACCTCGTTCTTGGAGCCGAGCACCACGCTCACGCGCTCGTGCAGCTTGCCGGGCACCACGTCCATGATGCGCTGGCGGCCGTTGGTGGCCGAGCCGCCGGCCTGCTCGACGAGGTAGGCCATGGGGTTGGCCTCGTACATCAGGCGCAGCTTGCCGGGCTTGTCCGGCTCGCGCTTGTCCCAGGGGTAGAGGAAGACGCCGCCGCGGGTGAGGATGCGGTGCACGTCGGCCACCATCGAGGCGATCCAGCGCATGTTGAAGTCCTTGCCGCGCGGGCCTTCCTTGCCGGCCAGGCACTCGTCGATGTAGCGCTTCACCGGAGCATCCCAGTGGCGCATGTTCGACATGTTGATCGCGAACTCCTTGGTGTCTTCCGGGATCTGCACGTCCTCGGCCGTCAGCACCCAGGATCCCTGCTCGCGGTCCAGCGTGAACATGGCCACGCCGCGGCCGACGGTCAGCACCAGCGTGGTCTGCGGGCCGTAGACGCAGTAGCCGGCGGCCGCCTGCTGCTTGCCCGGCTGAAGGAAATCCTCCTCGCTGATGCCGCGCTGGTTGTTCACCTTGCGCAGCACCGAGAAGATGGTGCCGATCGACACGTTCACGTCGATGTTCGACGAGCCGTCGAGCGGGTCGAACAGCAGCAGGTACTCGCCTTGCGGATAGCGGTTGGGCACGACGTGGATGGAGTCCATCTCCTCCGACGCCATGGCCGCCAGGTGGCCGCCCCACTCGTTGGCCTCGATCAGCACCTCGTTGGAGATGATGTCGAGCTTCTTCTGCACCTCGCCCTGCACGTTCTCCGAGCCGGCCGAGCCCAGCACCTCGCCGAGCGCGCCCTTGTTGACCGAGATGGCGATGCGCTTGCAGGCTCGCGCGACCACCTCGATCAGCAGGCGCAGCTGGGCCGGGATGTGCCCGTGCTCGCGCTGCTGCTCGACGAGGTACTGGGTGAGGCTGATTCGTGAAGTCATGTGGTCGGTGGCCTTTTCAGTCTTGCAACGCGTGGTTGACGATCTCCGCCGTGTCCGGCGACAAGTCGCTGCGGGCGGCGACGCGGGCGATGGCCTCGCGCGCGGCCGAGCGGTAGGGCTCGGCCAGGGCGCGCCAGCGGTCCAGCGAACGGGCGAAGCGCGAGGCGAGCTGCGGGTTCATGGCGTCGAGCTCGACCACCTTCTCGGCCCAGAAGACATAGCCCGCCGCGTCGGCCCGGTGGAAGGCCGCCGGGTTGGACAGGGTCAGCGAGAACATCAGCGCGCGGGCCCGGTTCGGGTTGCCGAGCGTGAAGTCGGGGTGCTTCATCAGCTGCTTCACCTTGGCGAAGACACGGCCTTCGCGCTCGGGCGCGCGGGCCTGCAGCATGAACCACTTGTCCAGCACGAGAGGGTCGTGGCGGAACTGCGCGTGGAAGCGCTCCAGGGCCGGGCCGGCCAGCTCGGAGTAGGCGTACACCAGGGCTTCCAGCGCGCCGAGCCGGTCGGTCATGTTGGACGCGTCCTTGAAGCGCTGGTAGGCGCGGCCGGGCCAGACGGTGTCGCCGGCGTGGACCGCCTGGCGCACCAGCATCGCCAGCGCCAGGTTGGCCAGGGCGCGCCGGCCGCTCTGCTCGGCGTCCGGCCGGTAGCCGGCGCGGACCTGGTGCGACTCGTAGGCCCAGGCCCAGTCGGCCTGCAGCTTCCTGGCCAGGTCGTCGACCAGCGCCTCGCGCACCGCGTGGATGCGCTGGGGATCGACCGGGTTGACCTGCTCGGCCACGTAGCCCTCGGTGGGCAGGGTCAGCGCCAGCTCCTTGAACGCCGGATCCAGCGTCTCGTCGCGCAGCACGCAGCGCATGGCCCCGACGAAGGCCTCGTCAAGAGTCGGCGCGGCGCCGGCATCCAGGGCGGCGACGATGCGTGCCAGCCCCAGGCGCTGCGCCGCCTCCCAGCGGTTGAAGGGGTCGGCGTCGTGGGCCAGCAAGGTCAGGCGGTCGGCGTCGGACAGGCCGTCGTCCAGGATGACCGGGGCCGAGAAGCCGCGCAGTAGCGATGGCACCGGCTCCTGGTCCAGCCCGGTGAAGACCCAGCTCTGCTGGCTCTCGGTCAGCACCAGCACGCGCTCGGTGCCCGCGGGCACCGTCTCGCCCTCCAGCTGCAGCGGCAGGGCGCGGCCGTCACGGCCGAGCAGGCCCATGGCCACCGGGATCAGGTTCGGCAGCTTGACCGGTTGCCCCGACGACGGCGGGTTGGATTGCGACAGGGTCAGCGTGTAGGTGCCGGCTGCGGAGTCGTAGATGCCGCGGGCGGACAGGCGCGGCGTGCCGGCCTGCGAGTACCAGCGCTTGAACAGGTCGAGGTGCGCGTCCAGCGTGCTGCCGGGGTTGGCGGCGGCGATGGCCTGCGCGAAGTCTTCGCAGGTCACGGCGTGGCCGTCGTGGCGCTGGAAGTACAGCGTCATGCCCCTGGCGAAGCCCTCGCGCCCGACCAGCGTGTGCATCATCCGCACGACCTCGGCACCCTTCTCGTACACCGTGGCGGTGTAGAAGTTGTCGATCGCCTGGTAGGTGTCGGGCCGCACCGGGTGGGCCATGGGGCCCGCGTCCTCGGGGAACTGGCGCTCGCGCAGCATGCGGACGTCGGCGATGCGGCAGACGGCCCGGGCCGAAGCCGTGCCGGTCATGTCCATCGAGAACTCCTGGTCGCGGAAGACGGTGAGCCCCTCCTTCAGCGAGAGCTGGAACCAGTCGCGGCAGGTGACGCGGTTGCCCGTCCAGTTGTGGAAGTACTCGTGGCCCACCACGCTCTCGATGCCGTCGAAGTCGGCGTCGGTGGCGGTGGCGGCGCTGGCCAGCACGTACTTGGTGTTGAACAGGTTCAGGCCCTTGTTCTCCATCGCGCCCATGTTGAAGTCGTCGACGGCGACGATCATGAAGCGCTCGAGATCCAGCGGCAGCTTGAAGCGGGCCTCATCCCACACGACCGAGGCGATGAGCGAGTTCATGGCGTGCTCGGTCTTGTCCAGGTCGCCGCGCTTGACGTAGACCTGCAGCAGGTGATCCTTGCCGCCCCGGGTGCGCACCCATTGCTCGCGGGCCACGAGGTCGGCGGCCACCACGGCGAAGAGGTAGCTGGGCTTGGGGAAGGGGTCGTGCCAGCGGGCGAAGTGACGGCCGGCGCCCAGCTCGCCCTGCTCGACCAGGTTGCCGTTGGACAGCAGCACCGGGTACTTCTTCATGTCGCCCCGCAGGGTGACGGTGTAGACCGCCATCACGTCCGGCCGGTCGAGGAAGTAGGTGATGCGGCGGAAGCCCTCGGCCTCGCACTGCGTGAACAGGCCCGAGCCCGAGGCATACAGCCCGGAGAGCTGGGTGTTCTTCTCCGGGCAGATGGTGTTGCGGATCTCGAGCGTGAAGGCGTCCGCCGCAGGCGCGTCGATCACCAGCATCCCGTCCTCGTGGCGGAAGGAGACGCTCTGGCCGTCGACCAGCACGCGCAGCAGGTTCAGATCCTCGCCGTGCAGGCGCAGCGCCTGCACCGGCTGGGCGGTGTTGCGCTCGATGGCCAGCTTGCTCGACACGATGGTCTTGGCGGCATCGAGGTCCAGCGTCAGGTCGACGCGGCGGATCCAGTAGGCCGGCGCGAGGTAGTCCTCGCGGCGGATCAGGGGGGCAACGCCTTCACGCATCATGATGGGCGGTCCAGTTCTGTCGGGGGGTGGGGTGGGGCGGCTGCCGATCGGATCGCGATCAGAGCCCTTGCTTGAGGCTGGCCTCGATGAAGGCATCGAGGTCGCCGTCCAGCACCTTCTGGGTGTTGGAGATTTCGACGTTGGTGCGCAGGTCCTTGATGCGGCTCTGGTCGAGCACGTAGCTGCGGATCTGGTGGCCCCAGCCGACGTCGGTCTTGGTGTCTTCCAGCTTCTGCTGCTCTTCCATCCGCTTGCGCATCTCGTGGTCGTACAGCCTCGAACGCAGGCGCTTCCAGGCGACGTCGCGGTTGCTGTGCTGGCTGCGGCCGTCCTGGCACTGCACGACGATGCCGGTCGGGATGTGCGTCAGCCGCACCGCCGAGTCGGTCTTGTTGATGTGCTGGCCGCCGGCGCCGGAGGCGCGGAAGGTGTCGGTGCGCACGTCCGAAGGGTTGATCTCGATCTCGATCGAGTCGTCGACCTCGGGGTAGACGAACAGCGAGGCGAACGAGGTGTGGCGGCCACCGGCGGAGTCGAACGGGCTCTTGCGCACCAGGCGGTGGACGCCGGTCTCGGAGCGCAGGTGGCCGAACGCGTAGTCGCCCTCGACCTTGATGGTGGCGCTCTTGATGCCCGCCACGTCGCCGGGCGTCTCGTCCTCCATCGTCGTCTTGAAGCCCTTGCGCTCGCAGTACTTGAGGTACTGGCGCAGCAGCATGCCGGCCCAGTCGCAGGCCTCGGTGCCGCCGGCGCCGGCCTGGATGTCGATGAAGCAGTTGCTGGGGTCGGCCGGGTTGCTGAACATCCGGCGGAACTCCAGCTTCTCGACGATCTCGCGCAGCTTGGCCGCATCGGCCTCGATGCCGATCATGCCGGCCTCGTCGCCTTCTTCGCGGCTCATCTCGAACAGCTCGGTGTTGTCCGACAGGTTGCTCGTCAGGTGGTCGATGGTCTCGACCACTTCGTCGAGCGCCTTCTTCTCCTTGCCGAGCTCCTGGGCCCGCTTGGGGTCGTTCCAGATGTCGGGGTTCTCGAGGGTGGCGTTGACTTCCCTCAGCCGCAGGACCTTGCGATCGTAGTCAAAGATACCCCCGTAGCGCTTCGGTGCGCTCGGTCAGGTCCGCGAGGGTGGTGCCGATGGCGTTGATGCGTTCGATGTCCATGGTGTGTTCTCTCAGGAATGAAGGGCCGCGGCCGGGTTGTCGCCCCTTGTGGGGGGCGGGCCGGGCGATGGCCCGGCCCTCGAGGGCCGCGCCCTTGAGGGCGTCAAACCGGTGATTTTCGCTCAAGCCCCGGCGGACGGCGGCAAGGGGCCGTTCCGGGCAGGGTGTGCGCGAATGGGCGGGTGCCGGAAGGGCCGGCAGAATCGGGCGCGATGACACCGCCGCCCGCCACCGACGCGCAGCGCACGCGCCGCCGCCACTGGCGCGTGTTGAAGGTGTGGACCGTGCTGTTGCTGCTCGCCTGGGCGGTGGTCACTTTCGGCGTGGCCTACGAGGCGCGGAACCTGAGCTTCAACTTCTTCGGCTGGCCCTTCAGCTTCTGGGTCGGGGCGCAGGGCTCGGTGCTGGTGTACCTGGCGCTGGTCAGCCTGTATGCGCGCGTGGCCCGGCAGCTGGACGAGTCCGCCGACCTGGACGAGCAGGACTGATGGCGCACCCGCCCCTGGCCAGCCGCATCACCAGCATGGCCTTCCGCCGCCGGCTGCACAGGCTGTACGTGGGCTACACGATGTGCTTCCTGGTCTTCCTCGCCAGCATGGCGCTGGCCGAGCGCTACGGCCTGCCGAAGAACTGGATTGGCTTCGTCTTCCTGGCCGCGCCGGTCGTCGTCTACGCCGTCATCGGCATCGTCTGCCGCACCACCGAGGCGCCGGAGTACTACGTGGCGGGCCGCCGCGTGCCGGCGATGTACAACGGCATGGCCACCGGAGCCGACTGGATGAGCGCTGCCTCCTTCCTCGGCATGGCAGGCACGCTCTACCTCACCGGCTACGACGGCCTGGCTTTCGTCATGGGCTGGACGGGCGGCTACTGCCTGGTGGCGCTGCTGCTGGCGCCGTATCTGCGCAAGTTCGGCCAGTACACGATTCCCGACTTCCTCGGCATGCGCTACGAGGGCAACCTCGCGAGGCAGATCGGCGTGGGCGCCACCATCCTCGTCTCGTTCGTCTACGTGGTGGCGCAGATCTACGGCGTGGGCCTCATCACCACGCGGCTGACCGGCATCGCGTCGTTCGAGATCGGCGTCTTCCTCGGCCTGGGCGGCATCCTGGTGTGCTCCTTCCTGGGCGGCATGCGCGCGGTCACCTGGACCCAGGTGGCGCAGTACATCGTGCTGATCGTGGCCTACCTGGTGCCGGTGGTGTGGCTGTCGGTCAAGCAGACCGGCGTGCCGGTGCCGCAGGCGATCTACGGCGAGCAGCTGCAGAAGGTCACCGAGACCGAGGCGCGCCTGATGGCCGACCCGAAGGAGCAGGAGGTCATCGCCGCCTTCCGCCAGCGCGCCGCCGAGCTCGGTGAGCGGCTGCAGGACGTGCCCAAGGCCCTGGCCGACGAGCGGGCGGCGATCGCCGAGCGCATCGACGCGCTCAAGGCCATAGGCGCGCCGCAGCGGCAGATCCAGGCGGCCGAGCGGGCCCTGACCGCACTGCAGCGCGAGCCGGTCGCAGCGGCGGAAGGCTGGGCCCGCGAAAAGGCCGAGCTGGAGGACCGGGCCCGGCCGCTGGGGGGCATGCCGCCGCATGCCCGGCCTTTCGCCGGCGACCCGGCGGGCGACGAGAACGCGCGCCGCGCCTACGACGATTCGCGCCGCAACTTCCTGGCGCTCGTCTTCTGCCTGATGGTCGGCACGGCCGGGCTGCCGCACATCCTGGCCCGCTACTACACGACGCCCTCGGTGCGCGAGGCCCGCGAGTCGGTGGTGTGGTCGCTGCTGTTCATCAGCGTGCTCTACCTCACCGCGCCGGCCCTGGCCGTGCTGGTGAAGTACGAGGTCTTCAACTCGCTGGTGGGCACCCCCTTCGACCAGCTGCCTTCGTGGATAGCGAACTGGGCCAAGGTCGACTCGCAGCTGATGTCGGTGATCGACATCAACCACGACGGCGTGCTGCAGCTGGGCGAGATCAGGATGGGCGGCGACATCATCGTGCTGGTCGCGCCCGAGCTGGCGGGATTGCCCTATTTCGTCTCGGGCCTGGTGGCTGCCGGCGGGCTGGCGGCGGCGCTGTCCACGGCCGATGGCCTGCTGCTGACGATCGCCAACGCCCTGTCGCACGACTTCTACTACCGGGTGATCGACCCCAGTGCCTCGCCGGCGCGGCAGGTGATGATCTCCAAGGTGCTGCTGCTGGTGGTGGCGCTGGCGGCAGCCTTCGTCGCTGCTCGCAGGCCTGCCGACATCCTGTTCCTCGTCACGGCGGCCTTCTCGCTCGCAGCCTCGGCCTTCTTCCCGGCCCTGGTGCTGGGCATCTTCTGGAAGCGCGCCAATCGCTGGGGCGCGGTCGCCGGCATGCTGTCAGGCCTCTGCGTGAGCATCTACTACCTGGCCACGACCCAGCCCTGGCTGCGCGAGGTCCTGCACCTGCACGGCCCGGTTCAGTTGTGGTGGGGCATCCAGCCGATCTCGGCCGGGGTGTTCGGGGTGCCGGTGGGCCTGGCGGTGACGGTGGTGGTGAGCCTGCTGACGCCCCGGCCTGCGCCGATGACGGTGGCTTTCGTCGAAGGGCTGCGCTATGCGCGCCAGTTGCCCGTCGAGCCGGTGGCGACCGCGGCCGAGGTCACGCCTCGTCGAGAAATGCCTTGAGACGCGCGGCCAGGGCCTGCGGCTGGTCGTGGTGCAGCATGTGGCCGCAGTCGGCCAGCATCACCATCTCGACCTGCGGCACCACGGCCAGCCGCGCCTCGAAATCCTCGCGCGGGTAGCGGTTGCCCCACCACTTCGTCACGTCCGTCTCGCGGCCCTCGACCCAGAGCACCTTGGCGCTGATGAGCTTCCAGGCCTCCAGGATCTCCTCCTTGCGGTAGAGGACCGGATTGGCCCGCTTGTGGGCCGGATCGCCGAGGATGTGCCAGCGGCCGTCGGCTCTCTCCTCGGCCCAATGCCGGGCGAGCCAGGCGGCGTGAGCGGCGTCGAGCCGGGGGTTGTTGGCGAGCAGTCGTTCGGCGACGGCTTCGACACTGGCGTAGTCGCGCAGGTTCATTGGCGTGCGAAGTTCGTCCAGCCACTGTCGCAGCCGCTTGGGCGCATGGTGCGGCCTGGTTTCAGGCAGGCCGAAGCCCTCGAGGTTGACCAGGCGCCGGATGCGCTCGGGGCGCACGCCGGCATAGCTCATGACGACGTTGCCGCCCATGCTGTGGCCCAGCAGGTCCAGTGGCGTGTCGGCGCCGGCCAGGCCCAGCGCCTCGTGGTGCAGCAGGGCGTCGAGGTCGCCCAGGTAATCGGCGAACCAGTAGCTGTCGACCGAAGGCCCGCGCGTGAGCCCGAAGCCCCGCCAGTCGGCCGCCACGATGTAACGCGACTCGCCTTCGAGCTCGGCCAGGGCGTCGACCACGAACTGGAACGAGGCGCCGACGTCCATCCAGCCATGGACCATGAACAAGGGGGGCCGGCTGGCCGTGGCGAGCGAGGGTTGGCCCCAGGTGATGACGTGGTATTCGAGGCCGCGCACCGGCACGAAGTGGTCGGTGCCCGCGCGCAGCGGGGTGTAGGCGGGTGTGCTCATCGTTGCAATGTAGGGCCCAACCCGAGATTGTCTTGCCGCGGGGGTGACAGCCAGAATGGTCCGATGATGAACACCGACTTCACCTTGCGCGCGGCCGAGCCGCGCGACCTGCCCGCCGTCGTGGGCCTGATCGGCGAACTGGCCGAATTCGAGAAGCTCACCCACCTGCTGCAGGTGACGCCCGACAAGCTCGCTCCGCACCTGTTCGGCCCCAAGCCGGTGGCCGAATGCTGGGTGGCCGAACTGCCGGGCGGCGAACTCGTCGCCTTCGCGCTCACCTTCACCAACTTCTCCACCTTCCTGGCCAAGCCGGGGCTCTACCTGGAAGACCTCTACGTGCGCCCCGCTCACCGCAGCGCCGGCATCGGCAAGGCCCTGCTGGAGCACCTGGCCCGCGTCGCCGTGGAGCGTGGTTTCGGCCGCTTCGAATGGAGCGTGCTCGACTGGAACGTCAACGCCATCCGCTTCTACGAGAAGATGGGCGCGACCGTGATGCCCGACTGGCGCATCTGCCGCGTGACCGGCAAGGCGCTGCAGAACTTCGGCACAGGCTGACTCAGCCCAGCTTGGCCAGACGCTCCTTGGCGTCCTCGACGTTCTTGGGGTGGCCGCGGCCGGCGGCGACGAAGCGCTGCAGCAGCGCCCGGGCCTTGGCGGTGTCGCCCAGCAGCAGCCAGGCCAGCGCCTCGCGGTAGTCGATCGGCAGGCCGGCCTGGCCGCGCAGCGCGCGGGCCTGGGCGTAGTAGCGGATCGCTTCCTGCGGGGCACCCGTCTCCGCCTTCACCCGGCCCAGGCCGTAGACAGCGAACGCGCGGCTCGGGTCGGCCTGCACCAGGCGCTCGAACAGCGATTGCGCCTGCGCCGGCTGCTTCGCGTTGAGCTTCTGCGCGCCGAGCTGAGCGAGAGAGGCATAGACCGTGGAGCGCAGCGCGTTGTCGTTTCCGGGCTGCACCGCCCACAGCAGCTTCTCGGCCTCGGCGTAGTGCTCCTCGCCGATCTCCACCAGGGCCCGCAGGCACCGGGCCTGCTCGGGTTGGCGCGCCTCGGTGGCCCTGGCCAGCTCGCGGGCCTTGTCCACGCCGCCACCGGCGATGCCCGGCGCGGCCAGGTAGAACTGCATCAGGCCGATTCGGTGGTTGAAGACGTCCGGGCCGAGGTCGACCGCCTTCTGGAACGATTCGCGGATCCGGCCGGCCAGGCTCATGCCCTTCAGCATGCCGCCGCGCAAGGCCTGCACCCCCAGCAGGTTGCCCAGCATGTAGTGGCACTCGGCGGCCTCGGGATGGCGGGCGATGCAGGCCTCGACCAGCGGCACGGTGGCGTCTACGGTGGCGGGGCGGGCCTCCGCCAGCACCGCGAATCCGAGGGCCAGCGTGGCCTGTGGGTCGCCAGGCTCGGCCTTCAGGCGCTGACGCGCCTGGTTCTCGAGTTCGGCGTGCCGGTCGTTCTCGAGCAGCGCCTCCCATGCCGGGTCTCGCAGGCTCTGGGCGCGAACGGGGAGGGTGGTGGTGAGCGCGACCAGCGCGATCAGCAAGAAAGGACGGTGCAGGCGCATTGGAGTCTGGTCAGTGGATCGATCTGGATGGAAGCAGGCGCGGGGTCGGCCCGATGGAAGCGAAGCGCCGCGGCGGCTTACGCTTGGCGGGATGAACGACACCCGCAGCGCCCTCGTTGACGCGACGAATTCTGCCGACGGTCATGCCGAACTGCACCGCGGCTTCCGCTGGCAAGTACCGGCGCATTTCAACATCGCGCAGGTGTGCTGTGGCCGCTGGGCTCGCGAGCGGCCGGATGCGGTGGCCATCCGTGCCGAGCGCGAGGACGGGCGTCTCACCTTGCACACTTATGGCCAGCTGCAAGCCCAGGCGGATCGCCTGTCGAATGCACTGCGCCGGTTGAGGGTGAAGGCCGGCGATCGCGTGGCGGTGGTGATGCCCCAGCGCTTCGAGACCGCGGTGGCGCACATGGCGCTGTACCAGCTCGGCGCGGTGGCCATGCCGCTGTCGATGCTGTTCGGCCCCGAGGCCCTGCAGTACCGCTTGCAGGACAGCGAAGCCGCGGTGGCGATCGTCGACGAATCGGCCATCGCCCATCTTCTCGAGGCGCGTGCGCAGTGCCCTGGCTTGAAGACGGTGATGGCCGTGGGTGCCGCGGCGGGGCAGGGCGATATCGACTGGCAGGCCGCCCTGGCCCGCGAGGCAGCGACCTTCACCGCACGTCGCACGAAGGCCGAAGACCCGGCCGTGCTGATCTACACCAGCGGCACCACCGGCCCGCCCAAGGGCGCGCTGATCCCGCACCGCGCGCTCATCGGCAACCTCTCGGGCTTCGTCTGCAGCCAGAACTGGCTGCGTGGAGCCCCCAGGGCGCTCAGTGGCAGCGGCAAGCCGCCGAAGAAGAAGCTGGGCCCCGGCGGCGCGCCGGCCGACGCGGTCTTCTGGAGTCCGGCCGACTGGGCCTGGACCGGCGGGCTGATGGATGCGCTGCTGCCTTCGCTGTACTTCGGCGTGCCCATCGTCGCCTTCCAGGGCCGATTCGCGCCCGAGCGGGCGCTGGAGCTGATGCAACGCCACCGCGTCACGAACAGCTTCCTGTTCCCCACGGCGCTCAAGGCCATGATGAAGGCCGTGCCGCATCCGCGAGAGCGCTTCCCGGGCCTGAAGTTGCGTGCGGTGATGAGCGCCGGCGAAGCGGTGGGCGACGCGGTCTTCGCCTGGTGCCGTGACGAGCTCGGCCTCGTCGTGAACGAGATGTTCGGCCAGACCGAGATCAACTACATCGTGGGCAATTGCAGCCAGACGATGGGCGCCGACGGCCATCCGCGTGTGGGCTGGCCGGCGCGGCCCGGCAGCATGGGCCGCGCCTATCCGGGCCACCGCGTGGCCGTGATCGACGACGAGGGCCGCGAATGCCCGCGCGGCACGCCGGGCGATGTGGCGGTCCACCGGCTCGACGTGCACGGCGACCCCGACCCGGTGTTCTTCCTGGGCTACTGGAAGCGCGAGGACGCGACCCGCGCCAAGTTCACCGGCGACCCGCACGCGAGCTGGTGCCGCACCGGCGACACCGCCATGATGGACGAGGACGGCTACCTCTGGTACCAGGGGCGCAGCGACGACGTCTTCAAGGCCGCGGGCTACCGCATCGGCCCGAGCGAGGTGGAGAACTGCCTGGTCAAGCACCCCGCCGTGGCGAATGCGGCCGTGGTGCCCAAGCCGGATGCCGAGCGTGGCGCCGTGGTCAAGGCCTACGTCGTGCTCGCGCCCGGCTTCACGGCGGGCGAAGAGCTGGTGGCCGAACTGCAGCAACACGTCCGCGGCCGTCTCGCGCCCTACGAGTACCCGAAGGACATCGAGTTCATAGACGCGCTGCCGATGACGACCACCGGCAAGGTCCAGCGGCGCGTGCTCAGGCTGCAGGAGGAAGAGCGGGCGAGGGCCGTTTCGCCAACCTAGGCCGCTCACTTGCTGGAGCACTTGCCGCTGGCCACCATGGCCGCCAGGATCGGCAGGCCGAGCAGCCCGCCCGGCGCCTGCAGCTTCGCGCAATCCGGCTTGCCGGCCGAAGCCACGCCGCCCGACAGGCCGGTGTCGGTGCGGCTGATCTCCTCGCCCATGGCCTGCGCGGTTCGCTCCTGCAGCGAGGTTTGCCGGGCGGACTGGCGAATCGCGATGCGCGTGGCCTCGGTGTCCAGCAGCCGCTCGGCGGGAGGCGCTGACGCTGCGCTGGCCGAAGGCGCCGCGGCCACCGGTGCCGGCGGCGAGACCCACTCGGATTCGTGAGGGATGTCGGCGGGGCGTGCGCTCGGGGCCCCGGTGGCGGCGGGGCCAGGCGACCTTTTCGGCGGAGTCGGTGTGATGGCGGGCGGCTTCAGCGGGGCCGTGGGTCGAGGCGGCGTCGAAGGCCACAGCCACAGCAAGGCGGCGCGATCGGGTGCCACGGTGACGTCGCGCGTCCGCATCGAGTGCCACAGGGCGGTGGCCAGCAGCAGGTGGATCGCGAGCACCGCCAGGGCCGTGGCGGCCCCGCGCCGGCGGCCGCGCCACCCTTCAGCGCGACGGCTCGTCACCATCATCGGGGCGGTACTCGAGCAGGTCGCCCGGCTGACACTGCAGCACCTGGCAGATCGCCTCGAGCGTGTCGAAGCGAACGCCGCGGACGTTGCCGGATTTCAGCAATGAAATGTTTTGCTCGGTGATGCCCACGTGCTCGGCGAGTTCGCGCGAGCGCATCTTGCGACGAGCCAGCATCACGTCCAGGTGCACGACGATGGGCATCAGACGAAGCCTTCGTTCTCTTGCGCGACCCTCGCGGCCTCGGTCATCACGCGGGCGATGGCCACGAATACCAGCGCACCGAGCACCAGCGCGTAGTCGTTCGAGCTGAGCGAGATCACGAGCTGGCGCTGGCCGGGAGGGTTGTCGAGCGAGATCGCGACCGACATCAAGGCCTGGGTGAGCGGGCTCGACAGGGCGAGCAACACCAGCAGAGAGGCGAAGCGGCGCAGGCACGTCAGGGCGCGAACGCTGAAGACAGCACCGCTCCGGTACTCGCCGAACAGACTCCAAAGCTGCCACAGCAGTGCCAGACCCAGTCCGCAAGGCAGCAGACTCACGAGGGCCACGCGGATGCGGGTGGCGAAAGTGAATTCGCCTTGCAGCAGGCTCCGCATGTCGATGCCAGGGGCCTGGCCGGCGCCGACGGCCACGAGCGAATCGGGTGCGAACAACAGCAGCACGGGCCAGGCTCCAAGCACCACCGCCGCGAGCACGCACAAGCCCCGGACGAGCCGGGCGAGGCGACGCAGGCGCTGCGCCAGCGCGGCAGAGGGCAGGGGACTGAGGCTCATGGAAGCGGCGCGAAGTTTATCCATTGAACTTACTGTAAAACAGTAAAAAATATCCGTCAAACATGAACGCGATCGATCGGTGAGCTGAGGCAAACTGCGGGTGAACCCACCCACGTGAACCCCATGAACCTTGTCACCCTGGGCCGCAGCGAGCTGCGCGTCAGCCCGATCTGCCTTGGCACCATGACCTTCGGCGAGCAGGTCGGCGAGGCCTCTGCCCATGCCATCCTCGACCGCGCCCTGGAACGCGGCATCAACTTCCTCGACACGGCGGAGATGTACTCGGTGCCGCCGCGGGCCGAGACCTTCGGCGCCACCGAGGCCATCCTCGGCAACTGGTTCGCCAGCCGCCCCGGGGCGCGGGAGAAGGTCGTGCTGGCAACCAAGGTGGCCGGCCCTTCGCGCGGCATGCCGTGGATCCGCGGCGGCGCGCCGGACCTGAAGCCGGCCGACATCCTCGCCGCCTGCGACGCGAGTTTGAAGCGGCTGCAGACCGACGTGATCGACCTCTATCAGATCCACTGGCCCAACCGCAACGCGCCCAGCTTTGGCGCGCTCTACTTTGATCCGGCTCGTGACGATGAGAACAGCTCGATCCACGACCAGCTCGAGGCGTTCGCCCGCCTGGTGAAGGCCGGCAAGGTCCGCCACATCGGCCTGTCGAACGAGACGCCGTATGGCGTGGCCGAGTTCGTGCGCGTGGCCGAGGCGCACGGCCTGCCGCGCGTGCTGACCGTGCAGAACCCGTATTGCCTCATCAACCGCTCGCTCGACAACGGGCTGGACGAGACCATGCACCGCCTCGGCGTCGCGCTCATCCCGTACTCGCCGCTGGGTTTCGGTCTGTTGACGGGCAAGTACGACGAACGAGGCTTCGAGGACCCGGGCAACCCGGGCCGCATGGCGCTGTTCGAGCGCATGAAGCAGCAGCGCTGGGGCCGGCCGGCGTCGCTCGCGGCGGCGCGGCGCTACAACGCGCTGGCCCGCGAACATGGCCTGACGCCTGCACGCATGGCATTGGCATGGTGCTACACCAACTGGCGCGTGGCCTCCACGATCATCGGCGTCACCTCGGTGTCCCAGCTGGACGAGGACCTGGACGCCTGGGGCACCACGCTGTCGGGCGAGCTGCTGGCGGCGATTGACGCTGTGCGCCTCGACATGCGCGACCCGGCGCAGTGATTTGGACCCCCAAGGCCGGGGCAAGGCCCCGTCCGTCCCCCCGAGGGGGAGCGTTCGCCTAGGGGCGGCCCGTCGGCGAAGATCGACCCCCAAGGCCGGGGCAAGGCCCCGTCCGTCCCCCCGAGGGGGACCGTTCGCACTAGGGGCGGCCCGTCGGCGAACTCAGGTATTCACCATGGCCAAGAAAGAAAAGCACGTCAGCGAAACGCTCGCCACCCAGTGGCTCAAGGCCCGGGGCGTGGTCTTCACCGAGCACGTCTACGACTACGTCGACCATGGCGGCACGGCGGAGTCTTCGCGCCAGCTGGGCCGGCCGGAGCAAGAAGTCATCAAGACCCTGGTGATGCAGGATGACAAGGGCGAGCCGCTGATCGTGCTGATGCACGGCGACCGCCAGGTCAGCACCAAGAACCTGGCCCGCGCGATCGGCGTCAAGAGCGTGGAGCCTTGCAAGCCCGAAGCGGCGCAGCGCCACAGCGGCTACCTGGTCGGCGGCACCTCGCCCTTCGGCACGCGCAAGTCCATGCCGGTCTACGTGGAGCAAAGCATCCTGGCCTTGCCGTCCATCCTGATCAACGGCGGCCGTCGCGGCTACCTCGTGGGCATAGAGCCGAAGGTGCTGACGGACCAGCTCGGCGCGAAGCCGGTTCAATGCGCTCTCGCTTGAGGCGCTGCTGACATGGCGGTGTCAGCAGCGTCGGGGCAGAGTGGCCGTTTTGGGACACAGCGAAGGAGACACCCATGACCGTGAGACCCGTGCTGGCGCTGGCCGAACAAACGCTGCAGGAGCGCCCACCCGAGTACCGGCCCACAGGGGCCGCAGCCGAACGCTTTCAGCTGCGACGCGCGATGCTGGGCAAGACGCTGGGGCTGAAGAAACTCGGCTGCAGTCTTACCGAGGTCGAGCCGGGCAAGACCGGCTATCCATTCCACAGCCATCGGGTGAACGACGAGATGTTCTACATCCTGGCCGGCCGCGGTGAGTTGCGCCTGGGAGACCAGCGCCACCTGGTGGCCGCCGGCGACGTCATCGGCTGCCCGGCCGGTGGGCCAGGCACCGCGCACCAGCTCATCAACACCGGCAACGAGCCCCTGCGCTATCTCGCCATCAGCAGCGAGCTCGACCCCGAGATCTGCGAATACCCCGACTCCGGAAAGATCGGCGTCTGGGCCGAGTCGCCGGGCGGTGAGGGCTTCTACCAGATGAACCGCAGCGGGGATCCCCTGGACTACTGGGAAGGCGAGTGAATGGGGCCCCCACGCCCCCTTCCGGGGGCTGCCCCCCGAGGGGGCTCGCGCAGCGGACCGGGTGAACGAGGCCCCCACGGCCCCTTCCGGGGCCTGCCCCCCACGGGGGCTCGCGCTGCGGACCGGCAAAGCCGGATCCGCGCACGCCCTTGAAGGCGGCGGCTCCTGCGGAGCGCCTATGGGGGGGCCGGTCGGCGAGTGACTGAACGCTGCGCGGTTACCGGGTGTCCAGCCCGCCGGCCATCGTGGTGGCGCCGCCGGCCATCACGGCGTCGATCTGGCGCAGCACCTCGTCGAACGCCAGGGGCTTGGTCACGTAGGCGCGGGCGCCGGCCGAGATGGCGGCGTTGACGGTCTCGTCCATGGCGTCGGCCGAGACCATGACCACCGGCATGCGACGCAGCCGAGGGTCGGCGGCGAGCGTGTGCAGCAGGTCCAGCCCGCGCCCGTCGGGCAGTTGCATGTCCAGCAGCAACAGGTCGGGCGGGCGTGCCCGCAGATGCGCGAGGCCTTCGGCCAGGGTGCCGCAGACTTCCAGCGACAGGTCCGGGCGGCGGCCGACCAGCGCCGCCATCACCAGCGCGTTGACCGCGTCGTCCTCGATGTACAGCAGGCGGCGCTGGCGGCCGGTGGCGAGGCCGCCTTCGTCGGCGAAGTCCTCGTCGGAATCGATCACCTCGGCCGGCGCCGGCTGGGCGACCGGCAGCGTGACGGTGAATTCGCTGCCCTCACCGGGCTGGCTGCGAACGCTCATCTGCCCTTGCATCAGCGACACCAGCGTGCGCGTCACGACCAGGCCGATGCCGGCGCCGGGCTTGCCCGAGGACTCGCGGCCCAGCCGGTTGAAGGACTGGTACAGGCCGTCGAGCTGCACCTGCGTCATGCCCAGGCCGGTATCGCGCACGACGATCTGCACCGAGCCGGCGTTGGGGCCACGGCGTGCACGCAGCAGCACCTGACCGCCGGGCCGGTTGTACTTGACCGCGTTGCTGAGCAGGTTGACGAGCACCTGCTCGACGCGGGTCGGGTCGGCGTGCAGCCAGCGCGCGTCCTCGGCGATGTCGAGCTGGCAGCGCACCTGCTCGCGTTCGGCATCGGCGGCGACGAAGGCCAGCGCGTCGCGTGCCAGCGGAGCCAGGTCGACCGGCCCCAGCGACAGGCGCAGGCTGCCGGACTCTATGCGCGACAGGTCCAGGACGTCGCTGATCATGCCGGTCAGGTGCCAGCCGGCCCGCTCGATGAGGGCGACGCCCTCGCGCCGCTTCGCGTCGGACTGCACCTGCGGATCCTGCGCCAGCGACTGCGCGAAGCCGACGATCGCGTTCAGAGGCGTCCGCAACTCGTGGCTCATGCGCGAAAGGAATTCCGTCTTGGCCAGGCTGGCCGCTTCCGCAGCGGCACGTGCCTGTTCGGCCGCCCGGGTGCGCAGGGTGTCGGAGATGTCGGAGACGACGATGATCCAGACCACGTCGCGGGCGCCGGTGACCGGCGTCAGCTGGGCCTGCGCCTCGAAGGCCGGGCCGCCAGCGGGATGGAGCGTGAGACGGTCCGTGCGCGGCTCGCGCCGCTTCAGGCGGGGCAGCAGCCAGTCGGCGAAATCGCGCTCGCCGTTGGCCGTGACGACCTGCGCCAGTCCCGCCAGCGAGCCGCGCCGGGCCAGCTCGTCAGCCGGCTGACCGAGCAGCCTGGCCGCCGCATCGTTGGCATAGCGAACGGCGGCCGCGTCGTCCAGCGCCAGCAGGCCGTCGCGCAGCGAACCGAGGATGGCCGAGCGCTCCTGCAGGCCTTCGCGCAGCTGCTGTTCGGCGGCTTCGCGTCGCCGGCTCTCGCTGGCTCTCGCCTCGAGGAACCGGTTGAGCGCCTGGCTCAGCACGACGACCTCGTCGCCATTGCCCTCGGCGACGAACTGCACCGGCAGGCGAGCCTGGGGATCGTCGATCTTCAGAGTGCGCAGGTTGTGCACCAGCGCGAGCAGCCGCCGCGTGACCAGCCTGTGCATCACCAGCAACAGTCCGAGCGTGATGGCCACCACCTTGAGCAACTCCCAGGGCAGGCGCTGCATCGCGCGGTGCTCGATCTGCGCATCGATCTCGGCAAACGATTCGCTGATGCGCAAGGTGCCGATGGGCGCGGGGCGGGAAGCCACCCGCAAGGGCGTGTCCTCGGTCTGGCTGGGCTTGCCCGGCTCGAAGCCGGGGCGCCGGACATCGACCAGCGCCTTGCCGTCGTCCGCCAGGACCTGCACCCGCACGATCGCGCCATCGCGCACAAGGTTGCGGGCGAGCAGATCCAGCGTGGCGAGGTCGTAGTTCCACAGCGCCAGGGCGATCGGCGGCGAGCTCAGGCTCAGGGCCGCATCGGCCCGGAGGTGGGCGCCGTGGGTCAGCTCGCCGCGTTCGCGCCACAGCTCCACTGCACCGACCAGCACGAACACCAGCACGCCGAAGGCGGCAACCGACACGATCATGCGGGTGACCAGCGACGAGTTGATGCGCAGCAAGCAGATTTCCCTCGAACTACAGCGGCGGGTGTGCGTGGCGCCGATCTTCGGTCGTCCGTCCCCGACGGCGCATCTGCGACGTCGCAGATCGTCCAGCATACCCAAGCGTCGTGGCCGCGCCAACCGAACAGCTGCTCTGTCCCGGGCGCGGCTTACACTGCGGCCCCGGCCGCGTGGCCGGCTCCCCAGCTTCCTGTTCGCCGCATGCCCGTCGTGTATTCCATTGTTGCGATCGTCGCGGCCTATCTCGTGGGCTCGTTGTCGTTCGCCGTCATCGTCAGCCGGTTCATGGGGCTGGCGGACCCCCGTTCCTACGGGTCTGGCAATCCAGGTGCCACCAATGTCCTGCGTTCAGGCAACAAGGCGGCCGCGCTGCTGACGCTGGCCTTCGATGCGCTGAAAGGCTACCTGCCGGTGCTGGCCGCGCTTTGGTGGCAGGCCCGCTTCGGCTGGGGGGAGACGACCGTCGGCCTCGTCGGCCTGGCGGCCTTCATCGGGCACCTCTGGCCGGTGTTCTTCCGCTTCCAGGGCGGCAAGGGCGTGGCCACCGCGGCCGGCGTGCTGATGGCGCTGAACCCGCTGCTCGGCGCCGCGACTCTGCTCACCTGGCTGATCGTGGCCTTTTTCACCCGCTACTCGTCGCTGGCGGCCATCGTCTCGGCGGCTTTTGCGCCGTTCTTCCAGCTCCTGCAGTGGGGCCCGTCGCCCATGGTGCTGCCCATCACGGTGATGAGCCTGCTGCTGGTGTGGCGCCACCACGCGAACATCCGCAAGCTGCTCGCGGGCACCGAATCCAAGCTGGGGCAGAAGCCGGCAGCGCCTGCCGCGGCGCATCCGCCGCCGCACCACGCGCCGCACCATCCACCGCATTCGTCTTCGAAACACTCCCGCAAACACTGAAAGTCATTCGATGAGCACCATCCAACGCTTCGACGTCGGCCCCCGCATGTGCGAGATGAGCGTCCACAACGGCGTGGCCTACCTGGCCGGCCAGATTGCCGAGGACGCATCGCAGGACATCGGCGGCCAGACGCGCCAGGTGCTGGCGGCGATCGACGCGCTACTGGCCCGCGCGGGCAGCGACAAGTCAAAGATCCTGCGGGCCCAGATCTTCCTGGCCGACCTGGCGGACTTCGCCGGCATGAACGCGGTGTGGGAGTCGTGGGTGGTGCCCGGCCACACGCCGGCGCGCGCCACCGTTCAGGCGGCCCTGGCCAAACCCGAGTGGAAGGTCGAGATCGTCGTGACGGCCGCGGTCTGATCTAGAGGCCCAGGGCGGCGGGGTCGCCGCGACCCTGCCTGACAAGCACCGGCTCTTCGCTGCTGAGGTCGATCACCGTGGTCGGCTGCATGGGGCAGGCGCCGGCGTCCACGACCGCCTGCAGCTGCTTCTGGTAGCGCTCTCGGATCTCATGGGCTTCGTTCAGCGGCTCCGTCTCGCCGGCCGGGATCAGGGTGGTGGCGATCAGCGGCTGGCCGAGTTCCTCCAGCAGCAGCTGCAGCACGCGGTGCGCCGGGACCCGCAAGCCGATGGTTCGGCGCGAAGGGTGCGACAGGCGCCGCGGCACTTCCTTGGTGGCCTCGAGGATGAAGGTGAAGGGCCCGGGCGTGCCGAGCTTGAGCAATCGGTACTGCCGGTTGTCGACGCGCGCGTAGGTGGCCAGCTCCGACAGGTCGCGGCACAGCAGGGTAAGGTGATGGCGGTCGTCGACCTGCCGGATGCGCCGCAGCCGCTCGGCCGCCGCCTTGTCGTCGATGTGGCACGCCAGGGCGTAGCTGGAATCCGTGGGGACGGCCGCCACGCCGCCGGAGTGCAGGATCTGCGCGGCCTGCTTGAGCAGGCGCGGCTGGGGATTGTCGGGATGAACTTCGAACAGCTGCGACATGGGACCATTGTCGATGCGCCCGGATGAACTTTGCGCGCGTGACCCTGCACGAACGGTTGACGGTCAACACCTTGCCTCCACTCGCCGTTGAACGGGTTCCCACCCGAGAAGGAAGAGCCATGATGACTTCCCGCCTGTCCTCCCGCCTGGCCGCCGCGGCCCTCCTGATGGCCCTGGGCGCCTGCTCGGCCCTCGGGCCGGCGCAGCCCGAGGCGATGCCGGCCAGCCCGCCCTTCGCGCCCGGCTGGCAGGAGCACACGAGTGTGCTGTTCAACATGGGCCCGGGCCCTACCGCCGGCACCACCCTGTGGAAGGTGTCGGGCATGTTGCCTCGCGGCACCTACGAGGTGATCAGCCGGCAGGGTGACCGGGCCCGGCTGCTCGAAGGCCACCGCTTCGAGGTCGATGGCGCGGTCAACAAGGAGATTCACATCGTCCTGCCGTTCGCCGGCGGCAGCATCGAGGCGCTCGATGAGCGCTATGTGCTGAACCAGGCCAAGACCAAGTAGTCGACCAGGGCCACCGCCGAACGCGGTCGCCGCCCGTCCTGAAGAGCGCGCCCCGGCCCGGGAGGGTCGAGGCGCGCGGCGTTTTCCCTTCCAAGCATCGCGTTCCTCTAGGCCGGGATAACCCTCGCCGTGAAAACACCGAATGCTCGGAGAGTTCTCTCAGAGAAAATCCAGGCCTCTAGACTTCCGGGACTCTCCCGATGCGCCGACTTCCTTCCAGCCCGTCGTGCAGACCGCGAGAGCGACTGCGCAGGATCACCTGCTGCCTGCTGATCGCCACCTGGGGCCTGCCTCCTGGCGTGGCGTGGGCCGCGCGGCCCGCACCGAGCACCGAGACGGCGCTGGCCGGGGCTCGCAGCCTGGCCGGCTCGCTCGGCCTGCGCGCCGGCAGCGATCTCGTCGCCCGGCATGCCTTCACCAATGGCCAGGGCCGCACGGTGGTCCACGCCGACCAGACCTACAAGGGCCACCGCGTGTGGGGCGCGCAGGCCATCATCCACTCCGAGGGCTGGGGTGGCACGCGGGTGCTGCCCCAGGGCCTGATGCCGGATGTGCAACCTGCCGGCAGCCCGGCGATGAGCGACCGCCGCGCCACCGACATCGCCCTCAAGGCCTTCGCCGCCTCGCGCGGCGCGCGCGTGAAGACCGCTGCCGAGCTGGTCGTCTTCCCGACCCGCCACATGGGCGAGGTCAGGCTCAAGCTGGACGCGCGCACCGGCCGTTACGGGCTGGACCGGCGTGCGTCGGCGCTGACCGTGGCGCCCAAGGACGCCTACGTGTGGGCTTATGAAGTCAGGGCCCTGACGCACAACAAGCTCGACGGGCTGAAGGACATGCGCTACGTGGTGGATGCCGCCACCGGCGCCATCCTGCGCAGCGACAACGGCATCAAGACGCTGCAGGCGCCCAACCCGCCGGCGCTCAAGGACAGCGACGTTGCCGTCAAGGGCATAGGCCGCAGCCAGTACAGCGGAACGGTCACGCTGGACACGGTGCGGCGCGCCGACGGCAGCTACGCCCTCATCGATCGCACCCGGGCCAGCAAGTACAACCCCTTCCTGCACGACTGGTACTGGGACATCTACGGCAACCTGATCCCCGACGAGGACGGCAACCCGATCTCGAACGTCGCCTTGCAGACCCTCACCGAGATCCACGAGGCCGACCCGTGGGCGCCGCTGATCGCGGACCACTGGCTCACCGGCAACCCGGTCAACGAGTGGGGCGACGGCCAGCAGTACGCCAAGTGGCCCTACGGGACCGAGGCCGGCGCCAACGGCCAGACGGCCGCGGTCGATGCCCACCACGGCATGGCCACCACCTGGGATTTCTACAAGAACGTCTTCGGCCGCGACGGCATCGACGGCGTCGGCACCGCGCCCATCTCCGAGGTGCACGCGCTGTCGTTCTTCTCAGGCCTGTACTACGACAACGCCTTCTGGAGCGACGGCGTCTTCGGCATGTTCTATTCCGACGGCAGCCATGGCGTGAACGTCGATCCCTTCACCGGCGACAAGCTGGCGGGCGATCCGCAAGGCTTCCTGTCGCTGACCTCGATGGACATCATCGGCCACGAGATGACGCACGGCGTGACCTCGCACACCGCGGGGCTGGCCTACGAGAACGAATCCGGCGGCCTGAACGAGGCGAGCTCCGACATCCTGGGCAAGATGGTCGAGGCCTACGCCAAGCGGCTGCCGGGCACCGATGACCGCATCCCGCCGGACGGCGTGGACTGGCTGGTGGGCGCGCAGGTCTCCCCCATAGGCGCGGCCTTGCGCTCGATGAAGAAGCCGAGCACCGACGGCCTGAGTGCCGACAGCTGGTACGCCGGCATCAAGTACCTGGACGTGCACTTCAGCAGCGGTCCGATGAACCGGGCCTTCTACTTCCTGTCGCAAGGCGCTTCGGCCACGCAGGACGCGGAAGACCACAGCCCGTACCTGCCCGGCGGCATGAGCGGCATCGGCAACGACCACGCGGCCCGCATCTGGTACAAGACCTTGACCGAGTACCTGACCTGGGACGCCGACTACGAGACGGCCCGCGCCGGTGCCATCGAGGCCGCCACGGCGCTGTACGGCGCGGGCTCGCCGGACGTCGCCGCGGTGCGCAATGCGTTCGCCGCCATCAATGTGGGGGAAGCCGAAGGCCAGCCGCCGCGCGTGCGGATAGACATGCCTGTGGTGCACGTGCCGGGCACGCCGCTGAATCCGTGGGGCACGAGCCTGTTCGCCCGCATGCCCATCGTTGGCATGAACACGACCGTTCAATTGCAGGCCGAGGTGCAGCACACCGACGACCAGCGAGTGTCGTGGTCCAACGGCGGACGGCCGGGCAACTTCGGCAACCCCGGCTTTCGCCACTACGGTGGCGTCGCCACCGAGGACGGCCGCTGGACACCGCCCACCGAGTGGGGCTTCCACGCGATGAGCGTGACCAGCCAGGCCGACCCCCTGCAGTACGCCGAGGGCGTGCTGTGGGTGATCAACGGCGATGCCGACGGCGACACCGAATTCGACGCCATCGACCTGGGCGCGGTGGCGCTGTCGTGGGGGCTGGACGGCTGGGTGCAGGCCAGCCACGGCATCGTCGGCGATGGCTTCACCGACAGCATGGACGTGACCGCCATCCTCGAAGCGCTGCGCAACGCGGTGAGCTTCCGCTGAACCACCATCACAGAAAACGCATCACCATGAAGAAACTCTTCACCCAGGGCGCGGCCGCCGCGCTGGCCCTCCTGATGGCCGCCTGCGGCGGTGGCTCCGATCGTCCTGGCGGCGATGATGGCGACCGCAAGCCGGCCACCACCCTTGCCTACACCGACCCCACAGGCACCGGCTGGCGCCTGGTCAGGCAGGAGGGCTCGACCGACCAGCGGATCGTGCTGGGCCTGGTGGGCCCCGGCGACACCACCAGCCGCGGCGTCGGCTTCAACCTCGGCCTGGGCCGGGGCGTGCACTTCGGCACCTTCGCCGACGGTGCCTACGCCCACGACACCGGCGTCTTCAAGCTCAAGGGCAGCAACCCGGACTTCGAGCCCTATGCCGGCACCGATGCCGACCCGGTGCTCTTCGCCTCGCGCCTGAAGGGCGACAAGCTGCTGACGACCGGCATCTTCCAGAAGGACCGGACCCACGGCGCCAAGCCGCTGGACAAGCCCGTGGTGCAGGTGGTCGTGGAGCTCGACGAAGCCACCAGCCTGCTGCGGGGCACGAAAGTGGCGCTCGCAGTGGTGAAGGCGCGGACCATCCCCGACGACATCGGCGGCCGCAACTTCCAGGTCGACCTGGAGACGCTGGAGAAGGCGAAGATGGTCGACATCCCGATCCAGGTCGGGACGCTGACGGCGCAGTAGCTCAGCGCGACGCGCCGCTCGAGGGCGTCGGGGCCGGCACCAGCGTGACGTCCGCCTGGCCGCCGACGCAGCCGCTCGTCTGCCCCGGCAGGCAGCGGCCGCGCTGCGAGCCGGGGATCGGCTGGACGTGCGGTGGCTTGAGCAGCAGCACCCACAGCCCGACGACGGTGGCCACGGTGACGGCGACGATCACCAGCTTCTGGCGTCGGCCGGTGGGGCGGAAGGGGTCGACCTCGGGGGCGATGGCCGGGTTGTCGGGTTGCTTGTCGTCCATGGCAAAGGCGGGTCAATCCGCCATGGTATCGACGACCACCGGATCGGCCGGCCGGGCGGTCGCGCGCACGTTGAGCCAGGCCCCGGCCGCCCCGCAGGCGGCGATGACGCCCATGCCGACGAAGGCCCAGCCGTCCGGCACCTGGCGGAACAGCAGCCAGCCCAGCACGGTGGCCACTGCGATCTGCAGGTAGACGAAGGGCATCAGCGTGGCCGTGGGCGCCATGCCGAGCGAGAGGATGAGGAAGAGATGGCCCACCGTGCCCAGCGCGCCTATGGCCAGCATCAGGCCGATCTGCCATCCGGGCGCCGACTGCAGCGTGGCCAGGACCGGGATCGGGCTCAGGATCAGGAAGGGCGTGAGGATCAGGGTGCCGGTCAGGCCGGTGTAGAAGTGGGTCGCGTACGGGCTCTCGCTGCCCGACAGCCTGCGCGTCAGCACCTGGAAGCTGGCATAGAAGAACGCGCCCGCCAGCGGGAACAGCACGGCCCAGCCGAACACGCCCGAGCCCGGCCGGATGACGATCAGCGCGCCGGCAAAGCCGCCGGCCACCAGGGCCCAGCGCAGCGCGCTCACCTTCTCGTGCAGCCACCAGCCGGCCAGAACGATCACCAGCAGAGGCGTGAGCATGTTGATCGCGGTGAACTCGGGCACCGGCATGTGCTGCACGCCGTAGAAGCTCATGGCGCTGGTGGCGGCCAGCAGCCCGCCGCGGATCACCTGGAAGCGCGGGTGGGCAGTGGCGAAGGCGCGCCGGCCCCCGCGCCAGGCCAGCCAGGCCGCCATCACCGTGGCCTGGAACGCATAGCGCGCCCAGAAGAAGAGCAGCACCGGCATTACCTGTCCGAGCAGCCGGCTGCTGGAGTCCATGCTGGCGAAACAGGTCGCCGCCAGCGCGATCAGCGTGACGCCCAGCAGCGGGCGCTGGCGCGGCAGGCTGGTGGGCAGCCTGCCCTTCACGCGGCGGCCGTGGCCGCGGCCAGCGCACCCGGCTCGCCGGGCCGCGGCGAGCGCCGGCCTTCGAGGGTGTCGGCCCAGACGGTCCACAGCGGCGTGACGCCGGGCGGCAGATCGGGCAGCGTGCCGAGCGGCGTGCGGCTCTCGCCGGGGGCGTGGAAGTCGCTGCCACGCGAAGCCATCAGGCCGAACTCCAGCGCCGTCTCGGCGTACCGCTTCACTTCGTCGGGGAAATGGCTGCCGCAGGTGACCTCCACCGCGCGGCCGCCGTGGCCCTGGAATTCGCTGAACAAGGCGAACTCCTCGTTCGGCGAGAAGCGATAGCGCGCAGGGTGGGCGATGGCTGCCACGCCGCCCGCGCCGGTGATCCAGCGGACCGCCTCGCCCAGCGAAGCCCAGCGGTGTGGCACGAAGCCGGGCTTGCCTTCCTTGAGGAAGCGGGTGAACACCTCGTGCACGTTGGCGCAATGCCCGTTCTCGACCAGGAAGCGGGCGAAGTGCGTGCGCGAGACCAGGTCAGGATTGGGAGCCAGCGCCAGCGCGCCTTCATACGCGCCGGGAATGCCGGCCGCGGCCAGGCTTTCGCCCATCTCGCGGGCCCTGTCGGCACGCCCGGCTCGCAGGGCGGCCAGGCCGGCGGCGAAGGCCTCGTCGTCGGGATCGAAACCGAAGCCCAGGATGTGGACGGTCTCGCCGATGAAGGTGACCGAGACCTCGACGCCGCTCACATAGGCCAGGCCGAGGGATTCGGCCGCGGCGCGTGCCTCGTGCTGGGCCACCAGTTCGTCATGGTCGGTCAGCGACCACAGCCGCACGCCGCCTTCGCGTGCGCGACTGGCCAGTTCGCCGGGGGTCAGGCTGCCGTCCGACGCGGTCGAATGGCAGTGGAGGTCGGCGTTGAGCGAATGCACCCCGGCATTGTAGGAAGCCACCCCCGGCCGCGCCGACGCGGGGACTTGCGCTCAGTGCGCGGCGCCGCCCAGGACGTGCTCGATGCGCCGGTCCGGCACCAGCCACCAGAGCGCGACCAGCACGTAGCACGCTTCGCCCAACCAGGGCACGAAGAAGGTCGACACGATGCCCGCGATGTAGAACAGCGGCGAGAGCTTGCCCTTGGCATCGCTGCCGAGGGCGCGGGCCAGCGTCGAGCCCGAGCCGTCGACCGCGATGATGGCCCGCTGCAGCAGCCAGTAGGCGCAGGCGGCCATCAGCAGCACGAAGCCGTACAGGGCCGAGGGCCAGGCGGCGAAGTGGTTCTCGCCCATCCAGCCGGTCGCAAAGGGGAACAGCGACAGCCAGAACAGCAGGTGCAGGTTGGCCCACAGCACGCGGCCGCTGACATGGCCCACCGCGTGCAGCAGGTGGTGGTGGTTGTTCCAGTAGATGCCGACGTAGATGAAGCTGAGCACGTAGCTCAGGAAGACCGGCCACAGCGGTGCCAGCTCGGCCAGCGTGTCGCCGTGGGGCACCTTCATCTCCAGCACCATGATCGTGATGATGATGGCGATCACGCCGTCGCTGAACGCTTCCAGCCGGTTCTTGCCCATCCGCTTGCTCCTGATTGCCGGGCGCGAGTGTCGCACCGGCCGGCTGCGGGGGAGTCAGCTTGAGCGGGAGGCGTGGATGCGGCCGCCGCTGAGATCGAAGATCTGCTGCACCAGGTCCATGCGCTTCGGGCCGGTCCAGTCGGGATGGGCCAGGTCGATCACATGGGCCGGGAAGGGCGGATCGAGCAGCGCGCGCAACTCGGCCCACTCGTGGTGAGGGCTGGGCTGGTCGAGCGATGTCGAGCGCTCGATGACCAGCAGGTGCAGCACCCAGCCGCGTGCGCGGGTGTCGGTCTTGGCCACCAGCCAGGCGCGGCCGACGGCCCGCTCGCGCTTGAGCCGCTCCAGCAGCGGGCGCAGGGTGCGGCCGCCCATCTTCGCCGTGGTCAGGATCTGCGGGCCGGTGAAGTCGGTCAGCACCGTCATGGCCTGGTCCATCTCGCGCTCCAGCTCGGCGATGCGCAGCCGCACGGCTCGCAGCGCCTCTATGCCCTCGCGCTGGATCAGCGCGCGCTCCAGGCGCCGCGCGGCGGGCAACGCCCAGCTGCGGTCGTGGCTTTCGGCCGGGCCGCTGTCACCTTCTCCGTCCGGTTGCGACAGGTCGCGCAGCAGCCCGAGCGCCTCGTTGGCATCGGGCGGCAGATCGGGCAGCAGATGACGCGACGGCAGCAGGCCCCGCGCATCGAGCAACGCGCAGGCCAGCAGGTGCCGTGCCCCGGGACTGCGGGGGTGCCGCTGCACCGCCTCGCGGGCGATAGGCACGGCGGCCGCCGGCCCGTCTACCTGGCTGGCGGTGCGTATCCACAGCAGGTGGTCGTCCAGCGAGACGGGGCGGCCGGCATGGCTTTCGGCCAGCTCGGTCAGCAGCTTCTGCCGCTCCCGGTGGGCGTGGTGCACGTCGGCCCATTCGCCGGCCACTTCGCGCTGCCAATAGGCGTCCAGCAGATCGATCCAGCTGTCGAGCTGGCGCCCGAGCAGCGAATCTGCAGCGCTGCGGCCCTCGCTGGCGCGCTTGGACAGGCGCGCGGCGTCGCCGGTCAGCGCCAGGCGGTCCCGCAACGAGGGGCGCAGGTCGCCGCGAGGCGGCAGCGATTGCAACGCATCGTGCAGCCAGCCCTTGGCCTGAGGATGGCGCAGGCTGGCCGCGATCAGGGCACGCAGCTCGCGCAGGGGCAGGACGTTGGGCAGATGGGACTCGCGCGCCGCGGCCCAGCGCTGCGGCCAGAACACCTCGTCGAGGAAGCGCTGCTGCACGGCCGGGCCCAGCAGCGACGTGGCCAGGGGCTGCGCTCCGCACCGGGCCAGCACCAGGCGATCGGCGAGCGCGGCCTCGTCGCGGCCTATGACGACGGCGCGGGCTTCGAAGCGCGGCAGGAGGCGCGTCATGAACGGGGCGAGGACAGCGTCCTGCCACCGCGGCAGCAGCCGTGACGGCGTCCACGCGGCCGACAGCGAAGCCCAGGTGCGACGCTGGCGTTCTATCCACGGTGCGGGCTCCTTCAGCGCACGCCGCCAGTCGGACTCGCGCCGCAGGGGGACGAGGGCATGCATGACCAGCGCGGCCAGGGGCTCGGTGCCCAGCGCCATCATCAAGGGCAGTCCGATGACCAGCACCTGGCGCGGCCAGCCGAGCAGGCCCAGGCGCGGCTGGGCCAGGAGCCTGACATCCAGCGAGACATCGAAGCGCAGCTCGTCGACAGGGGCGGCGCCCAGGGCTTCGCGCGCCTTCTCGACCAGCGCGTGGATCTCCTTGGCCTGCGCAGGCCCGATGGCCACGCCGGGCGCGGGGGCCGCGCGCAGGCGCACCGCCCGTACCAGCGGCCAGGCCGCGGCAGCGATCAGCAGACCGAACAGCAGCCAGGGCCAGCCGGTGTCCGAGCGCCACCAGACCACCAGCGTGAGCAGCGCCGAAAGCAGCAGCAGCAGCGCCAGGCCGACCAGCGTGCCGAGCGCCATCGCCGCATCCAGGAAAGTGCGGCGCGCGAATTCCCGCGGCTGGTCGCGCCAGCTGTTGGTATGCCGCCCCACCTGGCGGCGAAACCATGCGTCATCCATCATCGTGGAAGCGTCGTCTTTATGTCTCGTGAACAGACCCGGCCTGGCCGGACTGCTCGAGCCCCCTCGGGGACGGGCTCGCCGCCAGCTCGGGCTGCGGGCGCATTTCATCAGGAAACCAAGGTCCGACCCACTGGTGCCGGGAAGGACGCCCGATTGTGGCCCTGCGCGCCGTGCATCCGGCGTGATGTCCTGCGCGCTTGCGGCCGCCGCGTAGGCCGCTTGTGCAACGCCGTGTGAGCGCTCGGCCCCGGCTCAGCGCTCGACGCGCAGCAGCTGCCCTTCGTCGGTCAGCAGGTAGATCCAGCCGTCGGGCCCCTGGCGGACGCAGCGCACGCGCTGGTTCAACTGGCCCTTCAGGGGCTCGTCGCGCGAGACCTCGGCGTGGCCGTTCAACACCACGCGCCACAGCGTCTGCCCGGCCAGCGCGCCTATGAAGGCATGGCCGCGCCACTCGGGGAACCCGCTGCCGGAGTAGATCAGCAGCGAACCCGGCGCCGTGGACACCGGCACCCAGTAGGCCACCGGTTCCACATAGTCCGGTGCGTGCGTGCCGCCACCGATGCGGCAGCCATTGCCGACCGGCGAGCCGTACTCGCAGCCGTAGCTGACCCGTGGCCAGCCATGGTTGCCGCCGCGTTGCACGGCGTTGAGCTCGTCGCCACCCTGCGGGCCGTGCTCGGTGTTCCACAGCTCGCCGGTGTCCGGGTGGATCGCAAGGCCTTGCGGGTTGCGATGGCCGTAGCTCCAGATCTCCGGCCGCGCCCCGGCGCCGAGGCTGGGGTTGTCGGGCGGGATCGAGCCGTCGGGCCGGATGCGCACGATCTTGCCGAGCGAGGTCGCCAGGTCCTGGGCCGGGCTGCCCTGCATACGCTCGCCGAGCGAGATGAAGAGAGTGCCGTCCGAGGCGAAGGCCATGCGCGAGCCGAAGTGACCGATGCCGCCGACCTTGGGCACCTGGCGGTAGATGACCTGCAGCTCCTGCAAGGCGTTGCCCGCCACGCGCGCCCTGGCGACCGCCGTGCCGGCGAGGCCGGTTTCGTTGCCGGTCCCGGGCTCGGAATAGCTGAGGTAGACACGGCTGTTGTGGGCGAAGTCCGGGTCGAGCACGATGTCCAGCAAGCCCCCCTGGCCGGCGCTGGCCACCGCCGGGACGCCGGTGACCTCGGCCTCCACGGTCCGGCCATCCGCCGACAGGCGCCGCAGGCGGCCCGCCTTCTCGGTGACCAGCAGGCGCCCGTCCGGCAGGAAGGCCAGGCTCCACGGGGCGCTCAGCGCGCTCGTCAGCGTCGTGACGCGGGTCGAGCCGGGCGGCGGCGGGGGAGATGGCGGAGGCGGGGCCGGCGCCATGCCATCGCTTCCGCCGCCTCCGCAGCCACTGCCGATCGAGGCCCAGCCAGCGGCCAGGGCGGCCCACCGCGAAGCCCGGGCCAGCCATTCGCGGCGTGCCACGCCATCGGGTGGCTGGGGAGCAGGAGGCAGCGCGGGCATGGTGCCTCGATGGTCTCACTGCCGCGTGGCCCTGGGAACAGCAGGGGCTGTCCTACACCGGCGCGGGCGGCAGGCCGATGGAGGGCCGCACCGCACGCCGGCAGCATGGGTCATTGACCATGGAGGCCTTGATGAACGCCACCCGAAACATCCCTCGCATCGCGACGGCCGTGATGCTGGCGGCGGCCGCCTCGATGCCGGCCGTCTCCGCCCCCGCCCCGCACCCCGCGCCGGTCCCTGTTCCCTCGCCGGTTCCGGGTCCTAACCCGACGCCGCAGCCGCCGCAACCTTCGCCCCTGCCCACGCCCACACCGGTGCCTACTCCGAATCCTGCACCGGTGCCGCTGCCGACGCCGACCCCGGTTCCGCAGCCCTCGCCGTTGCCGTCACCGACCCCGGTGGTGCCTCAGCCTCCCGCTTCGGCCGCCTCGGCACCCATGCCGCCGGTGCCGGCCCCAGTCCCGGCGCCTTCGCCACCGCCGATGCGATAGCCGGTCAGCCGAGGGTGGCCCGCAAGGCCGGCGCCAGCCGGCCGACCAGCGGGGCTATGCGTTCGGGGGCGCATCCGGCATAGGAGAGCACCAGGCCGCGGTGCGATCGGCCGACGCAATAAGCCGACAGCGGGATCACGCTGACGCCCAGCGCTGCGCAACGAGTGGCGAGCATCTGGTCGTCGACACGCGCCGGCAGCGCCAGCGCCAGATGGACCCCCCGTGCGCCGCCCAGCAATCGCAGGCGCGAGGGGTCGGCCATCAACTCCGGCACGGCCCGCCACAAGGCCTGGACCAGGGCTTCGCGCCGGGCGCCGTACTCGCGGCGCAGGGCGCGGACGTGAGAGCCATAGTGGCCTTCGGCGATGAAGCGGGCCAGCGCCTGTTGCACCAGCTGGTCGCCGTCGCGGTAGAAGTCGGCGGAGGCATCGCCGAAGACGCTCGCCAGGCCGGCCGGCACGACGAGGAAGCCGACCCGGATGCCGGGGTACATGGTCTTGCTGAAGCTGCCGAGGTAGAGCACGCGCTGGCCACCGGCGGTGTCGCTGTCCAGTCCCTGCAGCGACGGGAAGGGCATGCCGGTGTAGCGGTACTCGCTGTCGTAGTCGTCCTCGACCAGCAGCGTGCCGTGCTCGCGGGCATGGGCCAGCCAATCGAGCCGGCGGGCCAGCGGCATCACTGCACCGGTGGGGAACTGGTGAGATGGCGTGAGGTAGGCCAGCCGCGGCCGGGGTGCGCCTCGCGCAGGGGCGGGCGGCACCGGCATCCCGTCGTCGTCGACGTCCATCGCTTGCAGCGACAGCCCCAGGTCGGCCAAGGCCTGGCTGGCCCCCCAATAGCAGGGGTTCTCGATCCACACCGCGTCGCCCGGATCGCACAGCAGCCGGGCGATGAGGTCCAGCGACTGCGCGGTGCTGTCGGTGACGATGACCTGGCGGCTCTCGCAGCGCACTCCGCGGGTGGTTCGAACGTGCTGTGCAATGGCCTCCCGCAGCGCCGGTGCGCCGCCCGGCTCACCCGCGGCGAGCAGGGCCGCGTCGGCCTGGCGCAGGGGCTGCGCCAGCAGGCGGTTCCACAGCGCGTGAGGAAACAGCTCGGCATCGAAGCCGCCCGGGCAGAAGGGCTGCCGGGCCCAGAAGCGGTGCAGAGGATGGCCCTGATAGCGCCGGCCGCGGGCGGACAGGGCGGGCGCGGTGAGTCGGCCCGGAGCGGGGGCTGCCTTGCTGGCGGGCCGGGCGCTCACCTGCTCGGGCGTCACGCGGCAGGCATAGGTCCCCGACCCCTGGCCGGCGACGACGAAGCCCTCGGCGGCCAGCTGCGCGTACACCGCCACCAGGGTGTTGCGTGCCACGCCCAGGCGCTCGGCCAGGGCCCGCGTCGCTGGCAGCCGCTGGCCGGGCGCGACCACGCCTTGCAGGACGGCTTCGCGCAGCCCCTGCGCCAGGCGCGCACCCAACGTCTGCCCGGCGGCTGTGGGTCGGCCGGCGAGCCATTCGGCCAGCGAGTCGGTGGGCTCAGCGTCGTTCAAATGGACCAATCGGGTTCATGGAAAGTGGACCATCACACTGGTCCACTTGGATCCTATCATCGGGGTTCGCCGTCATCCGTTCCCCCTGTCCATGGATTTCATCAGCCCGCTGCCCCCCTTCGAACGTGCCCAGGCCGAGGCGGCGCTGGAGCGCGTCGGCGCGAAAGCCGTGGAATGCGCCCTGGGAGATTTCACCTCCCTGGCGCGCGGCAAGCGGGTGCACCGTGAGGACTTCCTGTCGCTCGGCGGCTGCCGGCTGCCCTCGGTCGCCCTGGGTCTGACGCTGACGGCCGGCGAGCCGGAAGCGGTGTTCGGCCCGATGCTGCCCGCCAGCTACATCGACATGCACCTGAGGCCGGACCTGGCCACGCTCGCCCCGCGCCCCGGCCGCCCCGGCGAGGCAACGGTGGTCTGCGAGCCGGCAGGGCGCTGGTGGTCCGATCATCACGGCCGCGAGATCGACGCCGCCGAACTGTCGCCACGGGCCGCGCTTCGCCGCGTGCTCGCCGCCTTCGAGGCCGCCGGCCTGCAGGCGCGGGTGGCGCCCGAGCTGGAGTTGTTCCTGCTGCACCGCGAAGAGGCCGCCGGCCGCGTCACCCTCGCCAGTGCCCGAGCCAGGCCCGGTGCGCCGGCGCGCGAGGCCGCATGCGAGGCCTTCTCGCTCGAACGTGCGAGCCATTTCGAGGCCTACTTCGACGAGCTCTACGCGGCCAGCGAGGCGCTCGGCATTCCGCTGTCCGGCCACGCCCACGAATCGGCGCTGTCGCAGTTCGAAGTGAACTTCCACCCCGGCGCGCCGCTGGCCCAGGCCGACGCGGTGTTCCGCTTCAAGCGCCTGGCACGCGAGGTTGCCGCCCGCCATGGCTTCCTGGCGAGCTTCGCGGCCAAGCCTTTCCTCGACCAGCCGGGCACCGGCATGCACTGGCACTTCAGCGTGCAGCGGCGCGGCGGCAGCGCCGGCGCCGGCGCCGGCGCCGAATGGCCGCACCTGTTCGCCCACGAGAGCGGCGAGTCGAGCGAGGCCCTCGGCCACTTCATTGCCGGCCTGCAGCGGCACACCCCGGCGGCGATGGCTTTCTTCGCGCCGCACGACATGGCCTACGACCGCATCGCCTTGTCGGACGCCTCGCCCTCGCATGCCAGCTGGGGCGGCGAAGACCGCTCGCTCGCGTTCCGCATCCCCGCGTCGGGCCCGGCTTCGCGCCGAGTCGAGAACCGCCTGCCCGGCGGCGACGCCAATCCGTATCTCACCGTCGCGGCCACGCTGGGGCTGGGCCTGGTTGGCCTGCGTGCAGCGCAGGCACCGCACCCCGGTGCCGACGAGGCTCACGCCCTGCCGCGCACGCTGCCCGCGGCGCTCGATGCGCTCGAAGCCAGCGCGGCCCTGCGCGAGCTCTTCGGCGCGCCGCTGGTCGACGCCTACGTCGCCATCAAGCGCCACGAACACGCCGAGCGCCACGCGCTGGCCGACCCGCGCCAGCAATGGGACCTGGTCCACCTCATAGAACTGGCATGAGGCCCCCAAGCTTCCTTCCGGTCGCTACCCCCCAAGGGGGCTCTTGCAGCGGCCCGGCAAAGCCGGTTCCGCGCAAGGCCCTTGGTTCCCTGTGCGTTTCGCCTTCCGATGCACGGTGAGTCGGCCTTTGTCAGAAAGCCTTCAATGTTCCGCAGCAGCCCGCAGCACACCGACACCTACTACGCCGCCACCTCGCGCGAGTGGCAGGTCGAGCGCCCGGCGCTGGCCGAGTCGATGACGGCCGACGTCTGCGTCGTCGGTGCCGGCTTCTTCGGCCTGTACTGCGCGCTGGAGCTGGCGCGCGCCGGCAAGAAGGTCGTGGTGCTAGAGGCCAGTCGGGTGGGCTGGGGTGCCTCCGGCCGCAATGGCGGGCAGATGATCATCGGCTTTCCCTGCGGCATGCAGCGGCTCAAGGGCGTGATGGGCCAGGAGCGGGCCCGCGAGATGTTCGACGAGTCGCGCCGCGCGGTGCAGCAGATCCGGGGCCTGATGGCCGACGAGCGGATCGATTGCGACCTCGTCGAGGGCCACCTGGAGGTGGCGGTGCTGCCGCGCCGCGTAGCCGACCTGACCGACTGGATCGAGGAATGCGAGACCGAGTGGGGCTACCGCCGGCTGCAGTTCGTCGACAAGGCCGAGCTGCCGAAGTTCCTGAACTCCTCGCGCTACCAGGCCGGCATCATCGACCCCGAAGGCGCGCACATCCACCCGCTGAAGTACGTGCTCGGGCTGGCGCGCGCCGTCGAGGCGGCGGGCGTGCGGATCTTCGAGCAGAGCCGTGTCGAGGGCTACGAAGAGGGTCCGGGGAGCGTCACTGTCCGTGTCGCTGGCGGCATGGCGGTGAAGTGCGACCAGCTGGTGCTGGGCGCCAACGCCTATGTCGACAAGGTCGAGCGCAAGCTGGCCGCCCGCATGCTGCCCGTGGGGACCTTCATCGGCGTGACCGAGGTGCTGGGCGAGTCGGCCTGCCGCAGCCTCATCCCGCACAACCACGCGGTCTACGACAACCAGTTCATCCTCGAGTACTTCCGCACCACCGCCGACCACCGGCTGCTTTTCGGCGGCAAGTGCACCTACCTCGGCGGCACGCCGCTGAACCTGCCCGAGGCGATGAAGACCAACATCCTGCGCGCCTTCCCGTCGCTGAAGACCGCGAAGATGGACTACGCCTGGGGCGGCCACATCGACATCACCATGCGCCGCATGCCGGACTGGGGCCGCCGCGACGACCGCATCTTCTGGGCCCAGGGCTTCTGCGGCCACGGCCTGGTGCCCACGCGGGTCGCCGCCACCCTGGTCACCGAGGCCATGCAGGGCCGCACCGAGCGGCTGGACTGGTTCCAGGGCATCGTCAACCCGCCGTTCCCGGGCGGCGAGCGCCTGGGCGGCCTCATGCAGGCCGTCGGCATGGGCTGGTACCGGGTTCGCGACCTCGTCTGACCTGCAGCCGGTTTCGCCCCCGGCATTCCCCTCCTGGTCCGATGGCGTTGGTTCGCCCGCAGCGGCTGCCTACACTGCCATGGCGCCCTGCGGCCCGCCGGGCGCGTCACATCAACCCGAGGAGCAATGCCATGAAGCTGGAGGGTTATTTCGGCGCGACCATGCTGGCCGCCGCCTTGTCGATCACGTCTGTGTCGGCCCTTGCGCAGGAGTCGAGCTACACACCGGGCACGGTATGGCAGTTCTCGAGCATCCAGGTCGAGCCGGGCCAGTTCGAGAAGTACGTCGACTACCTCGCCGGCAACTGGCGCAAGATCAACGAGCTGGGCAAGAAGGAGGGCATGGTCGTCTCGTACCACGTCTTCACGGTCAATGACGCACGCAAGGACGAGCCCGACCTGATCCTGGCCGTCGAGTACAAGGATTACTACTCCAACGCCCAGCAGTTGGCGCTGCAGAAGAAGATCGAGGCCATGCTGGCCAGCGACGCCCACAAGATGGATGCGGCCTCGGGCGAGCGCAAGGTGATGCGCAAGCTGGTCGGCAACATGCAGCTGCAGGAGTTGCAGCTCAAGTAGCGGCCAGCCTGCGCAGAAGAGGGCGGAAGGGACGAGCCCCTGCGCCTCTTCCCGCCGGTCCTAGAAGTTCATCCTCAAGCCCGCCATCAGCCCGCGCCCTGGCAGGGGCGCCAGGTCGCGAACGGTGGAGATGGTCGTGGCGTTGTAGGCCAGCTCGTCCGTCACGTTGTTCAGCTTGGCGAACACCAGGCCATCGGCCTGGCCCAGGCGCACGCGGTAGCTGGCCGAGAGATTCAGCATCGTCCAGGCAGGAGTGGCCGTGTCGTTCGACGGCACCCGGTCCTGCTTCTCGGCGTGCTGCACTTCGGCTCGGGCGGACCAGTCGCCGAACTGCCAGGTCAGGCCCGCCGTGAGGCGCAGCGGCGCCAGCCGCGGCAGCGGCTCGTGGCTGGCCAGGTCGTCACCGCGGATCCAGTCGGCGTGTCCGTCGAGGTCGAGCCGATGGGCGCCATCCAGCAGTCGCGTCTGCCCTTCCAGCTCGAAGCCATAGAGCCGGGCCGGAACGCCGCGGAACTCGTAGACCGGGAAGGATTCGCCTTCGTCCACGACATCCGGCTCGCCGGTGGCCTGCAGCGCAATGTAGTTGCTGAAGCGGCTGTAGAAGGTGCTGGCCTTCAAGTGCGTGTCGCCGCGTTTCCACTGCAGACCGAGGTCGAGGTGGCGGCCGCGCTCCATGTCCTGGTCCAGATTGCCGCGCTCGTAGGTGCCGGTGGCGGCATGGATGCCGTTGGCGTAGATCTCGTAGCTGACCGGCGCGCGCTCGGTGTAAGAGAGGTTGGACGAGAGCTGCCACTCGCGATCCAGCGCATAGGTGACGCCCACCGAGGCGTTGAGCGGCGAGAAGCTGCGCTGCTGCGGCGGGCCGAACTTCTCTTGCGCGGCGTCCTCGGCATCGCCTTCGGAGTCGACGTGGTCATGCTCGTAGCGCAGGCCGGCACTCAGCTGAAGCGCCTGCAGCCTCCATTGCTCGAGCGCGAAGAAGGCGGCCTGGTGGCTGTGGGTGGTGGGCACGAAGCCTTCCTCGCCCAGCGCCTCGAAGGTGGAGCTTTCGCCCTGCAGGCCGAAGACGCCCTCCAGCTCGCCGCCGGCGAGGGTCAGCTTGCGGTGGACGGCCTCGACGCGGTAGTCGAAGCCGTCGTTCTTGAAGGTGGTGCCGACCTCGCCGCTGGCCTCGACCTCCTGGTGCTGGTAGCTCGTTTGCGCCAGCTGGCCGCGCACGGTGGTGAAGAAGCCGTCCAGGTCGCGCACCTCGCCGGCCAGGGCCAGCTTGTCGCGCTTCATGTGGATGACGACGCCTTCCTCGGCCACCGCACCGTAGTCGTTGCGGTAGGCATCGGCGGCGGCGCCGAGGTAGCCGTGATCCCACACGAACGAGCCGCCCACCGCGCCACCCTTGGCCTCGCTGGCCGAATCGCGGATGCGGTCGCGGCGCTCGGTGCTGCCGTCGTCCATCGGGCGGTTGAACTCGGGCACCCGCATGTCGTCGGTCTGGCGCCAGAAGCCGTCGGCGTGCAGCGCGAAGCCGTTGCCGCCCGTCTCGACGAGGGCGCTGGCGCCGCGCTCGTCGGCCGGGCCGCCGAGCCGCACTTCGGCGGCGCCCTTGACGCCGTCGATCGACTCGCGCGGGATGCGGTTGTCGATCGCGTTGACCACGCCGCCGACGGCGCTGCCGCCGTACAGCAGCGCGGCCGGCCCGCGCAGCACCTCGATGCGCTCGACCACCAGCGGATCGATGGGCACGGCGTGGTCATAGCTCAGGCTGGAGGCATCCAGCGAAGCACCGGCGTTGCTCATCACGCGGATGCGGTCGCCGTCCTGGCCGCGGATGACCGGGCGGTTGGCATTGGGCCCGAAGTAGCTGGCGGACACGCCGGGCAGGCCGTCCAGGGTCTCGCCGAGGGAGCTGCCGCGGCGCAGCGTCAGCTTGTCTCCGCCGAGCGTGGTGGAGGGCGCGGCGATGTCGTCGCTCGCCAGCGGGTTGCCAGTGACGACGATGGTCTGGGTGCCTCCGGAGGCCGTGGCAGCGACCGTCGACTGGGCCCAGCCGGCGGCGGGGACCAGGGCGGCCAGGGCGGCGGCCAGTGCCACGGCGCGGGGGCGGGTGGGGAAGGAGGAAGCGGAGGAAGCGCGGGAGAAAGGAAGGCGTGTGTTCATGGACGTGGTCGGGCCGGCGACGGGCGTCACCGGCACGGCGTGATCGGGCCGCGCAAGGCGGCGGAGGCGTTCGCCGACGCGCCACGCGGCGAGGCGTGGCGGTCGGGCATGGCGAAAAAACCGCGCGGAAGGCGCGGCGCAGAGGGTCAGGCGCGCCGGGGCGGCGCGCGGCTCTGGTAGCCCAGCGACGGGGCAGAGCCCGCCGCTGCCGTGCCCTGAGGGGCCTGCAGCCACTGCGCCAGCGGCGGATGCGGCACGACCGGCAGGGCCGAGGCCGGGCCGGCGCCCTGCACAGCGGCCGAGGCCAGGCACAGGCCGCAGGCGGCGACGTGGACGGCCTTCTGGTCGCCGTCCTCTTCGGCAGCCCTCGCGGCGGCGTGCGACAGCTCATGCCATGCCGCCGCGGTCTGCGCCAGCGGCAGCAGCAGGGCCAGCCACAGCAGCCAGGGCAGGCTGATGCGGGGTCGATGGCGAGAGCGCAGGGGGTTCATCGCAAGCCGCGGTGCCTAGCCCGAGGCCCGTGCATCGCCCGCCTGGGCGACCCGCAGGACCGCCTCGACGTGGCCGGCCGCCTGGGCGTCGGTCCAGTGGTCGGCGGCGTCGCCGACGACCACCTCGATCATCGCGTGGCCCGGCCAGATCGAGTGGGCGCTGCGACCCGCCACCCAGAAGCCGCTGGCCTGGGCCTGCGACGCCAGGGCGGCATCGAGCCGCGCCCGCTCCACCGGCAGGTGCAGCTGGAACGAGTTGGTCTGCGGCGGTTCAGGGGCGATACGCGCCCCTGGCACACGCGCCAGCGCCTGGGCCAGGCCCAGCGCCCGCTCACGGTAGGCGGCCATGCGAGGCAGGTGCCGGTCCAGGCCGGCCATGGCCGAAAGCACGTAGGGGAACACGGTGTAGAGGTTGCCGGCCAGGCGCGTCTGCCAGGGCCTGACGCGGGCGATGAAGTCCTCGGATCCGGCGAGCACGCAGCCCCCCAGGCCGCCCAGCCCCTTGTAGAACGAGACGTAGACCGAGTCGGCCAGGGCGGCTATCGCGGCCGGTTCGCGGCCGTAGAAAGGCGAGGCCTCCCACAGCCGGGCGCCGTCGAAGTGCAAGGGCACCTGGTGCTCGCGGCACCACAGGCTCAGCGCGACCAGATCGTCCCAAGGGGGCAGTCGGTAGCCGCCGCGGCGCAGCGGGAGTTCGGCGACGACCGCCGAAGGCCGCTCGACAGCCAGGGCCCGCAGGTCGTCGACCTGCAGCGGCTGGTCGATGCCGCCGACCCGCAGGCTGCGCAGGCCCATCAGCTGCTCGTAGGCCAGTGATTCGTCCAGCTCGATGTGGGACTGGCGATGAAGCGCCACGGGCGCGTGCGGCCGATCCGCGGCCCACACGCGCAGGGCGGCCAGTTGCGCGGCCACGCCCTTGTGCATGAACAGCGCCGCCGGCTTGCCCACGAGAGTCGCCACGCGGCGCTGCAGGAGGTCGATCAGCGCGCCCTCGCCGTACTGGTCGAGGCCGCCCTCGGCCTGCGGCAGCGCCGCGAGTTCAGTCAGCGCCTCGCGCATCGAGCGTCGCGGCAGGTGGCCGCTCAGCCAGGCCGAGCAGGCATCCCGGGCGGCGTTCAGGTCGGCGGCGCTTCGGGTCAGTGGAGCTTGCATCGATCGATCATCCTTCAGGCAGCGCGCGCCGCGCGCGATGGCATCAGCAGCGCGACCACCAAGCCCGCTGCCGCCAGCGCCCAGACGATCACCGCGCCAGAGGGCAGGTCCCACAGCGCCGACAGGGCCAGTCCGGCCGCGTAGCCGGCTGCGCCGAGCGCATAGCCGACGAAGTGGCGGCGCGGGCCCTGCAGCCCGCGAGTGGCCAGCGCCGGGATGATGAGGCTGGAGAAGACGAGGTACACGCCGACCAGCTGCACCGACGCCGTCACCGCCAGCGCGAAGACGCCGTAGAAACCGAAGCGGCCGAGACGCCGCACCAGCCCGAAGCCGAGGGCCGCGACCAGCACCGCGGTAAGGCCCGCCAGCCAGGCCAGCTGGGAGGTGGTGACCCACAGGATCTGTCCGACCAGCAGCTCCTTGAGGTGCTCGCCGCCGTGCGGGTTGCCGGCCAGGAGCAGGATGCCGGCGCACGCGGCGAGGATGAACATCACGCCGATCAGCGCCTCCTGCTGCTCGGGCAGCTTCTTCTCGGTCCAGGTGAGCAGCAGCGCGCCCAGAAGAGCGGCACAGACGGCAGCCGCCTGCACGGCCACGCCGCCTTCGGGCAGGCCCATCGCATCGGCCGCGATCACGCCGAGGCCGGCGATCTGCGCGATCGCGAGGTCGATGAAGACGATGCCTCGGTCCAGCACCTGGGTGCCGAGCGGGACGTGGGTCAGCAGCACCAGCAGGCCGGCGGCGAGGGCCGGGCCGAGGATGCCCGCATCGAGCGCGCTCCAGTTCATTTCGCCGGGCCTGCCGCCGCGGCCAGCAGCTGCGACAGCGTGTCGTCGAACAGGCCGAAAAGATCCTTGGCGCCCGGCGTGCCGCCCACCGTGAAGGCCAGCTTGACCGCCGGGATGCCGGCGTTCCTGCTCAGCCACTCCGAGGGGCGTGGGTCCTGGTAGGCCGCGTGGATCACCATCCGCGCCGGCGTGCCCTTGAGCGTGGCCAGCACGCCCTGCAGATGGGCCGCGCTTGGCTCTACGCCGGGCTTGGGCTCCAGCACCGCCACCTCCTTCAGGCCCAGCCAGTCGTAGAGGTAGACGAAGGCCTTGTGCTGCGAGACGACGGGCAGGCCCTTCAGTGGCGCGGCCTGGGTGTTCCAGCGGGCCATCGCCTGCTGCCAGCGCTGGCTGAAGTCGGCTGCGCGCCGCGCGTAGTCCGCGGCGTGAGCCGGGTCGACCTGCTGCAGCCGCGCGGCGAGGGCGGTGGCGACCTGGGCGATGTTGCGCGGATCGGTCTGGATGTGCGGGTTGCCGGCGGCGTGCACGTCGCCCTGGGCGCGATCGAGCTGCGTGGGCACCTCGAGCTTGCGCACCACGTCCGCCGCGGCGAAGTGGCCGGGCTGCCCCGGCTGGACCTTGGCATTGCCGGCCTGCTGCAGCAGCACCGGCAGCCAGCCGATCTCGAGCTCGGCGCCGGTGCAGACGACGAGGTCGGCATTGCGCGTGCGGGCGATCAGGCTCGGCTTGGCCTGGATCTGGTGCGGGTCCTGCAGCGCACTGGTGGCCACGCTCACGTCGACCAGGTCGCCGCCGAGCTCCTGCGCGAGCGCGCCCCACTCGGGCTCGCAGGCGAAGACACGCAGGGCCGCCTGGGCGGGCAGGGAAAGCAGCAGCGAGGAAGTCGCCAGGGCAAGAGTCAGGAAGGACTTCTTCATCGGGGACTCCTCGTTCAGAAGCTGTGGGCGCCGTGCGCGCCGAGGCTCATCTGGTACTGCAGCATCAGCTGGTTGTCGGCCGCGCCCTGGCGCGACCGGTCCTGCGCCCACTGCAGGCGCACGCGCGAGAACTCGCTGGGGTTGAAGTCCAGCATCAGGCTGGTCTTGCGCGGCGTGTAGCTGGGCAGCGCGTAAAGGGCGCTGTTGGCGCCGTAGTCCGGCGTGCCGCCGTCGAGCTGCTCGGTGCGCACGCCCAGCCGCCAGCGGGGCACGAACTGCCACACGCCCTGCAGGTACCAGCCGGACTGGGTCGAGCGGTAGGCGGCGGTGCTGGCGCCGTCGGGCGTCAGCTCGCCGCTGCGGCGGCTTTGCATGTACTCGCCTTGCAGCTTGAAGTTGGTGCGCGTGGCGTTGCCGTCGGGCGCCCACTTCCACACGCCGTCGGCCACCCAGACGCGGGTGTGGCCGCTGAAGGCGGCAGCGAGCGGGCTGCCGTCGGCGCCGTCGCCCACCAGGCCGAGGCCGTCGGCCTGGGCATTCAGCACCGACAGCCCGGCGCGCCAGCTGTGGCTGTCGCCGACGTCGCCGCCGGTGTGGGCGCTGAAGGCCGCCATGCCGATGCCGTTGCGGCTGTTGTCGCCGCCCGGGAAGCCGCGCCCGCGGCCCAGCTCCAGGCCCAGCTCGATGAACTGGTCGGTGGGCGCCAGCCAGCTCAGCTGCAGGCCGTCGTCGCCGTGCTGCCCGCCCAGGAAGGCCTGGTAGGCCAGCGGCGCGTCGGCAAAGTCCCAGGTGTGGCTGTGCTGCGAGTTCAGGTAGCCGATGCCGGACAGGAAGCGGCCGGCCTTGAGGCTGAAGCCTTCGCCCAGGGCGGTGGTCTGGATGTAGGCCTCCTCGACCTCGACCTCGTTGTCCGGGGCGAGCGCGATGTTGGCCACTCCGCGCAGCCAGGGGTCGATGCTGGCGGCCAGGCCGAGCTCGGATTCGGCCAGGTTGAAACCGCGGTCGCCGGGGCCGATCTCGCCCGCCTGCGGCCGCTGGAAGCCGCTGAGGCGCCACTGCGCCGGATCCTGCGAGCTGCGGGTGTAGCCGCCCGAGAGGATGAGCGACATGGCGGGGTTGAAGGCGTTGGCGCCACCGGCGCCGCCCGACGGGGCGGGCGCAGCCGCAGTCGAGGGCGTCGCGGGCGTCGCGGGGGCCGCCGGCTGAACGTTGGCAGCCTGCGCTTCAGCGGCCTTCAGCCGGGCCTCGAGGTCCTGCAGGCGCGCCTCGTAGGCGCTGCGCATGGCGGCGATCTCCTCGCGCAGCGCTTTCAGGTCGGCGGTGGCGGGGGAAGTCTGGGCGTGCGCGCTCCAGGGCGCCGCCAAGGCGAGCACCAGGCCCACCGGCAACAGCTTGTTCATGAACGGTCGACTCCAGCGGACGGATCGGAAGGCGCGGGCTCGCCGCTGTGAGGCGACGCCGGCGCGTTGTGCGAACGATCAGCGGGAGAAGACGGGGGGCGCGCGGCTGAGGTAGCCCAGCACCGGCGCGGTGCCCGCGGCCGCCAGGCCGATCCGGGCTTGCAGCCACTGCACCAGGGCCGGATGCCGCAGGTGGGGCGTGGCCGAGGCAGTGCCGGCGCCATGCACCGCGGCAGACGCGAGGCACAAGCCGCAAGCGGCGGCGTGCACGGCCTTCTGGTCGCCATCCTGCTCGGCCGCCTGGGAGGCGGCGTGCGACAGCTCATGCCAGGCCGCGGCCGTCTGCGCCAGGGGCAGCAGCAGGGCCAGCCACAGCAGCCAGGGCAGGCTGATGCGCGGCAGTCGGCGAGGCAGTGGGCGGTTCATGGCAAGCCGCGGATCTTACGCCCGGCCGTAGGATCGGCCGATGCACACCAAGCTCGACGTCATCGTCATCGGCCTGGGCGCGATGGGCAGCTCGGCCGCCTCTCACCTGGCCCAGCGCGGCGCCCGGGTGCTGGGAATCGACCGCTTCACGCCGCCGCATGCCTGGGGTTCTTCGCATGGCCAGACCCGCATCATCCGGGAGGCCTACTTCGAGGATCCGCTCTACGTGCCGCTGGTGCAGCAGGCCTACCTTCTGTGGCGCGAGCTGGAGGCGCAAAGCGGCCGCACGCTGCTGCGCCAGACCGGCGCCCTGATGATCGGCCCGCAGGACGGCGTCCTCGTGCGGGGGGCACGCCTGAGCGCCGAGCGGCACGGTCTCGCGCACGAGATGCTCGATGCGGACGAGGTGACCCGGCGCTTTGCCGTCCTGCGACCCGAACCCGGCATGGTGGCGGTCTGGGAGCCGCGGGCCGGCGTGCTGTTCGCAGAGGCGTGCGTCGAGGCGCAGCTCGCGCTGGCACGCGCACACGGTGCGCAGATGTCTTTCGGCGAGCGCGTCCTCCGCTGGCAGGCCGATGGAGAAGGCGTGAAGGTCGAGACCGACCGTGGCTGTTACCGGGCCGGTCAACTGCTCATCACCGCCGGCGCCTGGGCCGGCACGCTGCTGCCGCCCGAGGTGCTGCCGGTCAGCGTCGAGCGGCAGGTGTTCCACTGGTTCGAGCCCGCCGCCCAGGCGCCGGCATTCGACATCTCGCGCTGCCCGGTGCACCTGTGGGAGAAGTCGCCGAGCCGGTACTTCTACGGCCTGCCCGACGTCGGCGACGGGGTGAAGGTCGGCATCCACCACGAAGGCCGAACGACCACGGCCGACGCTGTCGACCGCGAGGTACACCCGGCCGAGATCGACGAGATGCGCCGGCTGGTCCGCCGCTTCATCCCCGCCGCCGACGGCCCGCTCCGGGCCAGCTCGGTATGCCTGTACACGAACACGCCGGACGGCCACTTCTGGATCGACCGCCACTCCGGGCACCCCCAAGTGCTGATCGCCAGCCCCTGCTCCGGCCACGGCTTCAAGTTCGCGAGCGTCCTCGGCCTCGCACTGGCCCGTTGGCTGATCGACGGCGAACCCGGCGTCGACCTGAGCCGCTTCGCGCGTCGCTGAAGGCCGGAAGCTTGGCTCCCAGCCGCTGGCTGAGGACCTCGTCATTCACTCTGGAGCCCTCCTCATGGAGGAGGGCTGGGAGGTGCTGTCGAACCGGCTGGAGCCCACTCTCGGAGGGGGCTCGGGGGAGCCGAACGTTCGGCCAGTGCCAGCGGCCAGAGGCCGCTGGAGCCCACTCCCGGAGGGGGCTCGGGGGAGCTGTGTTGAGGGCGCGCTTGCGCGCCTAGGGCCGAAGGCCCTAGGCGCGCAATGCTGCGAACAGCAGCAGCCGCGCCTTCTCCCAGTCGCGCCGGACGGTGCGCTTGTTGAGGTCCAGCGCCTCGGCGATCTCGTCGTCCGAGTAGCCGCCGAAATAGCGCATCTCCACCACCACCGCCATGCGTGGTTCGGCCTGCTCCAGCGCGAGCAGGGCATCGTTGACCTGCAGGATCTCGGTCTCGCCGCCGGGCAGGTTGTCGCGGATCTGGGTGTTCAGCGTCAGGTCGGGCTGGCCGCCGCCGCGCCGCTCGGCCTGGCGTTCGCGCACCGTGTCGATGATCACCGAACGCATCACCCGCGACGAATAGGCGAAGAAGGCTTTGCGATCTTCCAGACGCAGGTGGCCGGCGGCCAGGAAGCGCAGGTAGGCCTCGTGCACCAGGGCCGTGGTCTCGAGCATGGTGTTGCGCCCGCCGCTGCGCAGGCGCGCGCGGGCGAGCTTGCGCAACTCGGGGTAGGCCGCGGCGAAGAGTTCGTCGCGGGCCGCGGGGTGGTCGCTGCCGACCTGCTGGATGAGCTGAGTCAGGCTCGTCATGCGGAGCCTCCTCCCGTGAGCGCCCGCCCACGGGCGCCAATGCCCGGATTGTGCGTCCCCCGAAAAGGTCCATGTGTCATTTCTTTGTGGCGGGTGCAACCTGATCAAGGGCGAGCAGGCATGACGCCGTGGGAACCCGGGTGTCATGCTGGCCATTCGTCGTTTTTTCGCCCCGGCCATGTCCTCGTCGACGGCGCGAATGCGTCTGACTGGGACAGGACGAAGTTTCCGCAGGCGAGGAGGGACATCATGCGTCGAGACCCCACGAATACGCGGCTGGGGCGCAAGCTCGCGGCCGCCGGGGCCCTGGCCGCCATGCCGGCCCTGGCGGCGGCCGCGGACGGCTGGAATGAAGGCTGCCAGTGCTACCGCAACATGGCCTGGGGCGCCGTCGAGTGGTTCGAGCCCGAGGTGCGCCAGGTCCTGAAGCAGGATCTCGACTACTTTCCCGTCGCGCGCGACCAGGCGCCGACTCCGGTGATCGTCTACGCCCATGCGGCGATGACGACCAAGTACATCGGCCTCACCCAGGGCACCTACCTGACGATGGTGCAGCCGGCCCGCGCGGCCGGAATGTCGGTGATCAGCGTGGAGTACCGCCACCCGGTGAAGGACGACTACATCGTCCCACCTCCCCACGATGACATCGCGGAAGCCGTGCGCTGGATCCGCGGGCATGCCGAATCACTGAACCTGGACGCCGACAACGTCTTCCTGCTGGGCCATTCGCGCGGCACGCTCGCCTTGTGGACGGCCCTGCGCTACCAGCGCGACACGCAAGTGCGTGTCAACGCGGTCTACGGCTACAACGCCCAGATCACCTACCGCGGCAACGAGATGGCCGAGCGCTTCCTGGTCGAGCCCGACCGCGCCGGCTTCGTGGCGGACTATGAGGCCCGGCATCCGCAGCATGAGCTGTTCGGGTCCGCGGTGGCCGAATCGGGGGTGGCCAATCCCCCCATCCTGCTGCACTACGAGTACGCGTTCTACCGCCGGCTCGTGACGGCATCCGAGTTCACCGAGCACCACCCGGATTCCGGCCTTGCGATGTGCCATACGCTGCTGCTGCGGACGCCTTCCGCGCCTTGCACGGCGGTCGACCAGATTCCCCGGGGCCAGGCCTATGACGGCGTCGTCGACTTCTTCCTGCAATACGTGCGCTAGCGAGGCGACGCTGCAGGGGCGCTCAACCGCCGCCGCCGTCCCACAGGCCGGCGGGATTCCAGCCCGCCAATGCCCGCCTGCGCAGGTTCGTGACGATGCTCGCGTACGCAGGATCGGCCACGAGGTCATTCGCTTCGGCGTTGCGCTCCGGTCCGCGCATCTCGTAGAGCTGCTCCATGCCGTCGCCGTACCAGCAGTACTTGAAGCGGCGGGTGCGGATCATCCGGGCCGGGATGTCGCGCCGGTTGTTCTCCGAGAAGGCGACGCGGTCCAGGCCGGCATCCTGGCCGTTCATCAGCGGCACCAGGCTGCGCCCCTCCAGCGTGGCGGGCGGTGGCAGGCCGCAGAGCTCGCACAGCGTGGGGAACAGGTCGATGGTGTTGACCGGCACGTCCACGGCGCGCAGCTGGGCGCCCAGCGCCGAGGGCAGAGACACGATCACCGGGACCCGTGCCGAGCCTTCGAGAAAGGTGTTCTTGTACCAGATGCCGTGCTGTCCCAGCATCTCGCCGTGGTCGGACATGTACAGCACGATGGTCCGCTCGCGCAGGCCGAGGGCGTCCAGGCGGGCGAGCACCCGGGCCACCTGGTCGTCCATGTAGCTGACCATGCCGTAGTACATCCGCCGGGCACGGTCCGCCTCAGCCCGGGTGAGCTTGTCGATCTCGTACAGCGTGCGATCGCCCTTCATCGCCGTGCTGAGGTCGTCCAGCATGGCCTGGGTCACGCGGGGGCGGGGGATGGAGACGTCGGCGTAGCGCGCGAAGTACTCGGGCTGGATGCAGTAGGGGAAGTGCGGCTTCACGTACGAGACGCCGAGGAAGAACCGCTGGCCAGCGTTCGCGTCCAGGAAGGCCAGGGCCTGCTCGGTGGCCACGGTGTCCTCGTTCAGGTCGGTGCCCCAGTAGGCGGTCGAGGCCTCGCGGACCAGCCGCGTCTGCTCCGGGTAGGGCAGGCCGGCGTCGATGAAGCGCTGGCGCACGACCCTGTCGCAGTCCTCGCCCACTTCATCGAAGGCGTTCTTCAGCTCGTCCCAGTGCTGCTTTCCGAACCATCCGGTGCGAAGGCCCATGCGGCTGAAATACGGCCCCAGGGCCTCGTAGTTGGGCTCGTCGAGGCGGATGTTGGACGACATCCGCCCGGCGCAGAAGGCCCGTCGCGCGGATTCGCAGATCGGATCCGGCGTGTAGGCGCAGCCGAAGACCGTTCCCCTGGCCGCGAGGCCGTCGAGGGCCGGCGTCTGCACGATGCGGTCGCCTGCGAAGCCTGCAACGAAGGGATTGTGTTCGTCGGCCATCAGCCAGAGGATGTTGTAGTCGCCGGCGCTCTTCACGCGGGCCTGGCCGGGCAGGCTGGTCAGCCCCGCCAGGCCGGTGAGACTGGCCGTGGCCATGGTCTTGAGGACATCGCGGCGCGTGGGGCGCACGGGGGTCTTGGCGCGGGTCGCGCCAGGGGTTCGGTTCATGCGGTCACTCCCTTGAAAGCAGGAGGTAGGCAAAGCCAGGCCTTCTCGCGGCCATCGGGGCTGAGAGCGGGTCGCCTGGGGATGGGTCGCCCGGGAGGGCGTCGGGGAGCGAGGCGGCCTAACGCGCCGGATAGGCGGAAGGTGTTCGTGATCCCTGTTTGCCCAGACGCAATGCATCAGGCGTTGAGGACATCTCCTGGCGGTTGTGGCGTCATTTGTGTTTTGACTTGCGCCGAGGCGGCGCGTAGCCTTTGACGTTGGTCAAGGCAGGGGGCAGTGGTGGATCCAGGGGCGGCGCGTACGGTGGCAGGAAACATGGCGTTAGGTGCGCAAGACCTGGTTCGCCTGAGCCAGCTGCTGGAGCAGGCGCTGACGCTGGCGCCCGAGCAGCGGCAGGACTGGCTGGCGGGCCTGGCCGAGTCCGACCGGGCCTACCAGCCGGCGCTGCGGCGCATGTTCGCGCAGGCCGGCGAGGCCG
>NZ_JBPZHD010000017.1:0-199043 GCF_051857595.1 Ideonella flava | reverse complement strand
ACCATGCGCACCACTTGCAGCTTGAACGCCGCGTCAAACGTACGTCTTGTCTTTGTCATCTCAGTCGGGACCTCTCGGGATTGAGCTCCCTATCGAGGTGTCCGGACGGATTGGACCACTGCAAACGGACCCCACTTCCGTTCGCCCTGAGCTTGTCGAAGGGCCCATTCATCTCCACCTGGCCAAGGGCATCGCATCGCGCCGGCTTCGACAGGCTCAGCCCGAACGGGGTGGGGACTCAGCCCGAACGGACCCCACTTCCGTTCGCCCTGAGCTTGTCGAAGGGGCCATTCATCTCCACCTGGCCAAGGGCATCGCATCGCGCCGGCTTCGACAGGCTCAGCCCGAACGGGGTAGGGACTCAGCACGAACGGACCCCACCTCCGTTCACCCTGAGCTTGTCGAAGGGCCCATTCATCTCCACCTGGCCGAGGGCATCGCACCGCGCCGGCTTCGACAGGCTCAGCCCGAACGGGGTGGGGACTCAGGCCGAACGGACCCCGCCTCCGTTCACCCTGAGCTTGTCGAAGGGCCCATTCATCTCCACCTGGCCAAGGGCATCGCACCGCGCCGGCTTCGACAGGCTCAGCCCGAACGGGGTGGGGGCTCAGGCCGAACGGAGTGGGACTCAGGCCGAACGGGGTAGGACTCAGGCCGAACGGAATGGGGAGTTCAGCCCGGATGGGGACTCAGCCCGAACGGTTTGGAGAGTTCAATCCGAACAGGCCGGTCTGGACTGCGGATCAGGGACGGCAGCCGCCCCCGGCGGGACTCACCCCACCACCCCACACCCCGCCGCGAACACCGCCGCCTGCACCCGCGACTTCAGGTTCAGCTTGCGCAGCAGGTGCTGCACATGGATCTTCACGGTCGCTTCGGTGATGTCCAGCGACCGCGCGATCTCCTTGTTCGACAGGCCGTTGGCCACCAGCTGGACGATCTCGCGTTCGCGAGGCGACAGGGCCGACAACGGGTCCACGGGAGGGGCAACGAGCTCAGGCTGCGAGGCGGAACGCAAGGCACCGATGAGCTTGGTCGTGAGCTCCGGGCTCACCACCGATTCGCCGCGCACGCAGCGCTGGATCGCCTCCACGAGCGCGTCGCCCTCGATGGTCTTGAGCACGTAGCCGCTGGCGCCGGCCTTCAGCGCAGCGGCCAGGTCGTCTTCGTCCTCGCTCACGGTGAGCATCAGCACCTTGGCACGGGGCGCCGCCCGCTGCAGGTCGGGCAGCGCCTCGATGCCGCGCACGCCGGGCAGGTGGTTGTCGAGCAGGATGAGGTCAGGTTGCAACTCGGCCGCGCGGCGCTGGGCCTCGCTGGCATTGGCGGCCTCGCCGACCACTTCGAGCGCCTCGCCATCCAGCGACAGCAGCGCGATCAAACCGCGGCGAAAGAGCGTGTGGTCGTCGACGACGAGCAGGCGGATGGGGGATGTCATGCTTTTCCTTCAGGCCGGCACGGCCTCGGGCTCCACGCTCAGCACGACGCGCGTGCCCTGCCCCGGAGCCGACTGCCACTGCACCTGCGCGCCAATGCGAGAGGCACGCTCGCGCATGATCCGCAGGCCCACGTGACCCTCGCCGGCATCGGCCTCGGGGTCGAAGCCCTGGCCGTCGTCCTCGACCTCGAAGCGCCAGCCCGGGCCGCGATGGATCTTGAGCCGGACGTGCGTCGCATGGGCATGCTTGCGCACGTTCCACAGCGCCTCCTGCACGACGTGCAGCACCTGCACCTGCACGTCCTGCGGCAAGGGAATGCCGTCGCCATCGACTTGCAGCGTCGCGTCCATGCCTGTCTGGTGGCGGAACTTCTGCAGCGTCGTCGCCAGCGCCTGGGCGATGTCCTCCACGTCGGTGCGGGTACGAAAGTGAAGCAGCAGCTCCCGCACGTCGCCGTAGCACTCGCGCACCCCCGTGTCGAGCTCGTCGACGATGCGTTCGGCCGCCGCCTCGTCGCCCTTGCGGCGCGCACCCCGAAGCAGCTGGACCTGGATCTTCAGGAAGGCCAGCGACTGGGCGATGGAATCGTGCAGCTCGCGCGCCAGCAGCGTGCGTTCGGCGGCGATGGCGGCCTCCTTCTCGGCGGCGCTCACGCGCAGGCTCTCGATGCCGCCGGCGAGGTGGCTGGCCACCATCTCCAGCAGCGAGCGGATCTCTTGCGCCGGCTCGATCGGCTCGCGCCAGAAGCAGTCGATCTCGCCGAGCAGGCGCTGGTGCAGGCGCACCGGGACGGTCATGACCGTGGCGAAGCCCGCCTGGCCGCAATGCGGCAGGCCAGCAGTGGCGACGGGGTGGATGGCGATGGCGCGCGGCGCCGCGGCGGCACCCGCCGGCAGGCCGCAATGGCAGTCCTTGGACGCGATGCAATGCTCGGCCTCGGCCATTGCCGGCGGCAGCCCGTCATGGCCCAGCAGAACGAAGCGCTCCCCCGCCTCGCCCACCCAGCGCACGGCCACCGCATCGGCGCGGGCCAGGCTGCGCGCCTGGCGCGCCACGCCGCGGGCCAGCGAGGGCAGGTCCTCGGCGCCGGCCACCACGTTGCTCAGCTCGTAAAGGCCGGCGAGCCGCTCGCGCTTCTGCTCCAGGCTCGCGGTCTTTTCCTCGATGCGGCTTTCGAGGCTGCGGTACAGCGCCTGAAGCCGCGCGGCCATGGCGTTGAAACCGCCCGCGAGCTGGCCGAATTCGTCCTGCCGCGAGTCGTCCACCCGGGTCTCGAAGTCGCCGGCCCGCACGCGGTCCACAGCCGCGGCCAGGCGCTTGAGCGGGTCCAGCACCAGCAGGTGGCTAGCGTAGAGCATGAGCACCGCGCCGGCCACCGCCAGGCCGATCATCGTCAGCTGGAAGCCGCGCTGAAGGCTGGTCCAGAAGGACAGGCGCTCCTCGATGGTCGAGACGAAGACGTCCACGTGCTCGACCATTCGCGCGACCTGCCCGAAGTCGGCCACCTCGTGGCGCAGCACCGCAGCGCGCACGCCCGTCCAATCGCCCTGGACCGCCGCGAAGGCCTCGTGCACCTCGCGGTGCCAGGGCACGAACAAGGGCCGGGCGGGGTCGCCGTGGCGCAGCAGGGCGAGCGTCGAATCCATCTGGTCGATTCGTGCGGCCAGGGGCGCCGAGTGCGCGGTGCTCTCGGCCGCCAGTCGCCAGCTCATCATGCGCAGGCGCCCGGCCTCGTTGACCGCCGCGGCACCGCCTTCCAGCTGCCACGTCACCCAGAGCGTGAGTGCGATCGACAGCAGCGCGACCGACAGGAAGGCCGCGCCGGTCGCGACGAGCTTGGAGGCCAGGGTCCGCGTGGGCATGGCGGACTGTAGGCAGCGCCTGCCCGGGCCGGCTTGATGTCGGTCAAGCCGGGCGCCGCCCCGGGCGCAGCGGCGCCACCCAGTCCGGCAGGAAGCAGCGGCGCTCGCCGTTGGCGAACTCGACGTCGACCTGCAAGGCGTCCGCCGCCACCACGCGGCCGCGGCCATAGCGCCGCACGCGAATTTCGTCGCCAGCTTCGAAGGCTGCACGGGCCGCCGGCGTGGCGGCGTCGGGCTCGTCGGGCCGCTCGGCCTGGTCACGCAGGTGCTTCGCCAGGCTCGCGCAGTTGTCGCAATGGCCACAGCGGTCGAAGCCCGGTGGCAGGGCCTGCAGGTGCTCGAGCAGCACCCGCCAGCGGCACCAGCCGGATTGCGCATAGAAGACCATCTGCTCGAGCAGCGCCTGGTCCTCGCCGCGGCGCTCCTCGTACAGCGCGGCCAGCGCATCGAGCGCGCCCGCATCCAGGCCGCGGCGGCGCAGCTGCAGGCGGCCCCTGCGGTCCTGCGACAGCACGCCCTGCCGGCGCAGCAGGTTCAGGGCCACCTGCAGCTTGGGTCGCGGCATGGACAGCGCCTGCTGAAGCGCCGCGAGCGTCCAGCCGCCATTGTTGGGCGGCGGCTTGGCAAGCGTGTCGTACAGCGCGCCCAGCTCCTCGCGCCCCGGGTAGCGGCCCGCGAGGAAGAACTGCTGGACGGCCTTGTCGCCGCGCAGGAAGAGCAGCGTACACAGCGCCGGCTCGCCATCGCGGCCCGCGCGGCCGGACTCCTGGTAGTAGGCGTCCAGGCCCGAAGGCATCTGGTAGTGCATGACGAAACGCAGGTCGGCCTTGTCGATGCCCAGGCCGAAGGCGTTGGTCGCCACCATGACACGGGGCGTACCCGCCATGAAGGCCTCCTGGGCTGCGCTGCGTTGCCGGGCCGGCAGGCGACCGTGGTACAGCCCCGCGTCGATGCCTGCGGCCGTCAGCAGCTCGTGCACCGCTTCGGCCGCCTTGATGGTGGCGGCGTAGACGATGCCCGCGCCCTCTTGCGCCTTCAGCAGCGCCACCAGCCTCGGGCCCTTGTCTTCGTCCTTCGCGAAAACTTCGACACGGTAGTGCAGGTTGGGCCGGTAGCTGCCGGAGCGCAGCACGCCCTCGCGGGGGATGTGCAGCTGTTGCGCGATGTCGGCGGCCACCTCGTCGGTTGCCGTGGCGGTGAGGGCCAGCACCGGTGGCTTGCCCAGGGCCGCGCAGGCCGGGCCGATCTCCAGGAAGGCCGGGCGGAAGTCATGGCCCCATTGCGAGATGCAGTGCGCCTCGTCGACCACCAGCAGCGCGGTGGGATGTCCCGATAGCAGAGGCAGTGTTTCAGCATCGGCCAGCCGCTCGGGCGTGACGAAGGCGATGCGCGCGCTGCCGTCGGCGAGCGCCGCCTCGGCCTGCGCGGTGGTGTCGGCGTCCAGGCCGCTGTGCAACCGGACCGCCGGCACGCCCAGCGCGTTCAGGCGATCGCACTGGTCCTTCATCAACGCGATCAGTGGCGAGACGACCAGCGTGCGGCCCTGCTCCATCAGGCAGGCCGGCAGCTGGTAGCACAGCGACTTGCCCGCGCCGGTGGGCATCACGGCCAGCGTGGACCGGCCGCTCAAGGCGCGGTCCATCACCTGGCGCTGCCCCGGCCGCAAGGCCTTCAGCCCGAAGACGGAGCGCAGGGTCTGCGCGATGCGACGGTCAAGGGCACGGGCGTCAGGCACGCCGCGCATTCGGCAAGCGGCGCGCCCGCGCCGCCGTGGCTTCAGGCCGTGCCGCTGTTCTTCAGCCCCAGCACCTCGATGGCCTCGATGGACGGCGGGCTGGCGAACAGCTCGGGCGCCTTCGCCATCAGGGCCTGGGCGATCGGGCCGTCGAGGTGCTTCTGCCGATCGGCCTCGTCATGGAAGGCATCGAAGATGCCGAAAGTGCTGGACGAGATCCGCAGGGCGAACCAGATCGGCGTGGTCGATTCGTCGCGCGCCATGGCGAGTGCGGCGTGCAGGAACTGGGCGACTTCGGCCTCCTTGCCGGGCTTGGCTTGGAGGCGGGCGAACAGGGCAACCTTGATCATCGAAATCTCTCCTTGGCGTTGGGGGCGTCGGCATTCCCGACCGCTGCCAGTGTGGTCGCGTCAGACCTGGGGGTAAATTGTCGCGAATGACAGCTTCGATATCATTTGCGCCATGCGACTCACTGTTCTCGCGATCGAAGGGGTGTTCGACACCGGCCTGGCCGCGGTGATGGACACCTTCGCCACCGCGAACGAACTCGCCGCGACGCAGGGCCTGAAGATCCCCCGCTTCGAAGTCACGGTGGCCGGGGTGAGGCGCCGTGTGCGAACGGCTCACGGCCTGCAGATTCCCGTCCAGGCGGCCGCCTCGCTGGTGCCGCCCGACTGGGTCGTGCTGCCCGCTCCGGACACCAAGAGGCCCGACACGCTGGTGCCCGCTTTGGAGAGGGCCGACACGCGGGACGCGGTGGTCGCCGTGCGGGCGTGGCACGGAGCCGGCTCGCGCATCGCGGCGGCTTGCATCGGCGGCTTCCTGCTCGCCGAATCCGGCCTGCTCGATGGCCAGGAGGCGACCACCTCCTGGTGGCTCGGCCCGCTGTTCCGCCAGCGCTACCCCCGGGTGAAGCTCGACGAATCCCGCATGCTGGTGCCCTCGGGCGATTTCGTGACCGCCGGCGCGACCATCGGCCACCTCGATCTCGCCTTGTGGCTGGTACGCCAGACCAGCCCGGAATTGGCCGCCGTCGTGGCTCGCTACCTGCTGGTCGATGCGCGGCCTCCCCAGGCCGCGTACATGATCCCCGACCACCTGGCGCATGCCGACCCGCTCGTGCAGCGCTTCGAGCGCTGGGCCCGCGCGCGGCTGGACCAGGGTTTCTCGCTGGAGGCCGCGGCCGATGCGCTGGCGACGAGCAAGCGCACGCTGCAGCGGCGTCTGGAGGCGGTGCTCGGCAAGTCGCCGCTGGCCTACTTCCAGGACCTGCGGGTGGAACGGGCGCTGCACCTGCTGCGCACCACACCGACGGACATAGAGACCATCGCGGCCGAGGTCGGCTATGCCGACGGCGTCACGCTGCGCAGCCTGCTGCGCAAGCGGCTGGGGCGCGGGGTGAGGGAGCTGCGGGCGCGCTGAGCAGGCTCAGCGGCCGCCGGTGCGGCTGCGGCGCTGCAGGCGCATCAACAGGCGGCCGGCCGACGCGGCGATCTTCGGCCGGTCCTCGAACTGGCCGTGTTCGGTGAAGTAGCGGTTGGCCAGCGCCTCGGCCAGGGCCGGCGGCTGGGTGTGGTCGTCGGGCAGGCGCGCCAGCGGACAGCCGGCCAGGGCCTGGCGCAGGCGCTTGGCGAAAAGCCTGTAGGCGACGGCGTCCATGGGCTCCTGGCCGGCCTCCATCAGCTGCAGGCGATGGGCAAGGTCGAGCACGTAAAGGGTCTGGCCGGAAGAGGGGATGGCGGACATCGGCAACTCGGGGCAGTCAACAGCCACGAGGTTCCCTCAAGCGCCTCGGCCGCAGTTCGCCGAAAAGCGGTGCCGCAGGCCCGGTGATCCGGCTCAATGGCCCGGTTCAGCGGTCGGGGGGGCCGGCGGGCGAGCCGCCGAAATGCAGCACCGGCTCGCCCTGGCCGGACGAGGCGTCGCAATGCATGAAGTGCATCACCTCGCCCATGCGCTGCCACTGCCTGAAATGGCTCTGGTAGCGGTTCTGTGCCGAATAGGCCTGCCGCTCGGTCTCGACGACCGCCTGGCAGCTGGCGAAGATCGACTCGCCACGGTGCAGGAACTGCAGGTGGTGCACCAGCTCATGGACGATGAACGACTGGTCGGTCGGATCCCGCATGTCCAGGCTGCTGCGGTACAGCACGCGATGCCTGTCGGTGTCGTAGACGGCCACCAGCGAGCGGCAGCCGGTCGGGCTGTCGGGGCAGACCTCGGCTGCGATGTCCCCGGCCGACAGGGGCACGAGCGCCGGCGGCCGGCCGGGTTGCAGGTCCGCCAGTCCGGACAGCCGGCTCGCCCAGGCCATCAGGTCGGCAGCGAGCTCATCGTCGATAGCGGCGTGCCGGTCGTCAGCGGGGACGGCGGAGGCGGCGGCCGCCGCTGTCAGGACCATGACCCACGCGCCACCCATGCGCCGCCACCTTTCGCTTCTTCCTCAGCGTGCCAGCCAGTCCCCCAGACGCTCGACGCCGGCATCGAGCCGCGCCGGATCGCAGGCATAGCACCAACGCACATAGCCTTCGCCTTCGGGCCCGAAGGCGCTGCCCGGCGCCAGGCCCAGGTGCGCCTCTTGGACCAGGCGCTTGCAAAGGGCAAGACTCTCGCCCGCACCCGGCAACGAGAAGAAGACATACATCGCGCCGGGCGGCGCCTTCACCTCGACCTCCGGCAGCTTCGACAGGGCGCCGACGAGATGGTCACGCGAGGCGCGCAGTTCGCCCACGAGCTGCTCGACGAAGGCCTCGCCTTCGCGCAGGGCCGCGATGCCGGCCCGCTGGACGAACACCGGCGCGCACGAGGTGTTGTATTCGATCAGCTTGCCCAGGTCGCCCATCAGCGACTCGGGCACCACCAGCCAGCCCAGGCGCCAGCCGGTCATCAGCCAGGCCTTGGAAAACGAGTTGACGCCGATGACGCGCTCGTCGCGGCCGGCCAGGTCGAGGAAGGACGGCGCATTGCTGACTCGCCCGTCGGGCGGGTAGTGCAGCCGCTCGTAGACCTCGTCAGCGATGATCCAGATGCCGTGGCGGCGGCAATGGTCCAGCACCGTCTGCTGGTCTTCGCGGCTCATCACCCAGCCGGTGGGGTTGTTGGGCGAATTGACCAGCAACGCCCGCGTGCCGGGCGTGAGCGTGGCCAGCAGCCGGCCCACGTCCAGCACCCAGCCGTCTTTGCCGCAGTGCAGCGGCACCGTCTCCACCGTGGCGCCCAGGATCTTGGGCATCTCGACGAGGTTGGGCCACAGGGGTGTGACGGCCACGACCCGGTCGCCCGCGCCGGCCACCAGCTGCGTGGCCAGCATCAGCGCGCTCACGCCCGAGCTGGTGACCGCGATGTGCTCCATCCGCGTCGGCCCGTGCAGGCGGCTCACGTAGCGGGCCAGCTCTTCGCGCAGCGGCGTGATGCCCAGGTTGGGCGAGTAGAAGGTGGCGCCATCGGCCAGCGCGGCTGCGGCCGCCTCGCGGATGAAGGCGGGCGTCACTCGGTCGGACTCGCCGAACCAGAAGGCCAGCACGTCGGGCAGGCCGAAGCCGGCATTGGCCACTTCGCGGATCTGCGAAGGCCGCAGCGCGCGCACGGCCTCGCGGGCGGCCACCTGGGGAGAGTCGTTCATCGTCATGCGCCGATTCTGGCGTCACTCCCAGGCGGGCATCCGCTCGTCGAGGGTCGCCACCTCCTGGGCAGCGTGCGGCCACAAGGCCAGTCCCCCGGCCAGGCTGAAGGAACGGGCATGCCCCAGGCGGCGCAGCGCCCGCGCCACCTGGCCGCTGCGGTTGCCGCTGCGGCAGAAGAAGACCAGCGGCGTGTTCGCCGGAAGCGCCAGCCAGCCCGGCAGTGCGTCCAGCACGCAGGACAGCGGCACGGCCTGGCCGCCCAGCGCCAGGCCGGCGCCCAGGCATTGCTCGTAGGCCTCGCGCACGTCGATCAGGCGCGCGGAGGGTTCGTTATCAAGCAGCCGATGCAGCGCGGGCGCATCGATCGCCCATTCGTCGCCCACTTCGCCGGCGTCGCCGTGCTCATCGCCGACGCGCCGTGCCAGCCGGTTGTGGGGATCGTGGGTGCAGACCACGAGGTCCTCGGGTTCGAGAGCGGCCAGTCCGTCCTTCGGCACGCCTGCTGCATCCCGCACGAAGGCCAGCCGCGGGCCGAGGCCGTTGTCGAGCACGAAGCCGATCGCATCGCCTTTCATGCGCAACGGGGCCAGCCGGCGCTCGCCCAGGCGGATCGGCCCGTCGGTCGCGATCACGGAGAACGCGCTTCGCAAGATCGCTGCTGCCGCTTCGATGCCGTCGTCGCGAGGCGCACCGGTGCGCAGCACCGCGGCCACGTTCAAGCGCTGGCATCGCAACCACGAGACGAGCCGCTCGACGATCTCCGGCTGCGGATCGATCACGACGCAGCGGCCGCTCCGGCGGTCGGCCACCACATGGCAGCACCCGCCGTCGGCCAGCCAGCGCACCACGCCATCGGCCGTCTCGGCACTCCCCGCCGCGAGACCCTGGCAGCTTTCGCGCAGGGCCTGGCCGCAGGCGCGGATGCGGGCGCAGGCCTCGTCGATGAAGGCCTCGTCCGCCGCCGGGCCGAAGGACAGCCTCACGGCCGAGGCCGTGCGCCAGGCCGGCAGACCCATGGCCTGCAGCACGAAGCTGGGCAGGGCCTTGGACGCGCCGCACGCCGAGCCGCCGCTGACGCGCACGCCGGCGGCGTCGAACAGGTCCAGCAGCAACCGGGCGCTGCAGCCCGGGACCGAGAAGTTGAGCGTCGTCGGCAGGGTGTGCGCGGCCGGCGCGTTGAACTGCAGGCCGGGGAAGGCCTCTTCCAGCGCGGCAGCCAGGCGCGCGCGGTAGCCGTGGAGCGTGGCAGACGGGCGGAAGCAGCGGCCCTCCTCAAGCGCCGCCAGCACCGCGCCCATGGCGGCGATGCCGGCCATGTTCTCGGTGCCCGAGCGCGCCGCGCCCTCCTGGCCACCGCCGGCCATCAGCGGCATGAACGGCGCGCCTTCGCGCACGTAGAGCAGGCCTATGCCCTTGGGGGCATACAGCTTGTGGCCGGAGAACGGCGCATAGTCGATGCCGCGTTCCAGCAGCGCCAGTGGCAGCTTGCCCAGCGCCTGCACGCTGTCGACCATCCACAGCGCCGGGCTGCCGGCCAGGGTGGCGGCGATGCCGTCGAGGTCGCTGATCACGCCGGTCTCGTTGTTCGCGGCCATGGTGCAGACGAGACCGGCGCGCGGCGCGTGCTCGCGCAGCCAGGCCAGGTCGTGCCGGCCGTCCGGACCGACCGGGATGGCGAGCACCGTCAGGTCCAGGCCGAGCAAGGCGTTCCAGTGGCGCAGGGCCTCGGGCACGGCCTTGTGCTCGGTGGCGCCGTACAGCAGCAGGCTCGGCGCCGTGCCGGGATCTTGCTTGCGGCGCTGCTTCAAGGCCGTCAGAGCCGACAGCACCGCCGTCTGGATGCCCTCGGTCGCGCCACTGAGGAAGATCAGGCGCCCCGTCGGAGCGCCCAGCACGCGGCGGGCGCTGGCGCGCACCGAATCGATCGTCGCCTTGGCCTTCAGGCCGGTGCTGTGGATGCTGCTGGGGTTGCCGAAGTCGCTGGCCATCGCGGCCAGCGCGGCCGCCTGGGCCTGGGGCAGCACGGGGGTGGTGGCATTGGCGTCGAGGTAGATTTCCATGGTCGGCGTTTCCCCGAAGCATGTGAGGACGTAGAACGCCGTTGATCGTATCGATCAAGCCGTAGCAAGCTGTGCTTATTTGATGGAAGATTCTGGAATGAGCTTGCTTCGAAACCGGCGTTTGACCGACCACCCGCAAACGATTTGCACCCTGGAGCGTCGGCCGGCTGCGGCCGACCGCCGGGCGACCCCATGAATCTCGACGCGATCGACAAGAAACTGCTGGCGTTGCTGCAGGACGATGCGGAGCTGCAGGTCAGCGAACTCGCCGAGCGCATCGGCCTTTCCACCACGCCTTGCTGGCGGCGCGTGCAGCGCCTGAAGGCCGCCGGCGTGATCCAGAAGCAGGTCGTGCTGGTCGACCGCAAGGCGGTCAACGTGCCGGTCACCGTGTTCGTGACGGTGCGCACGCGCCACCACAACCAGAAATGGTTCGACAGCTTTCGGGCCACGGTCGAGGGCATCCCCGAGGTGGTCGAGTTCTACCGCATGAGCGGCGAGGTCGATTACCTGCTGCGGGTGGTGGTGCCCGACATCGCCGCCTACGACACCGTCTACAAGCGGCTCACCTCCAACCTGGACCTGGCCGACGTGAGCTCGAGCTTCGCGATGGAGGAGATCAAGTACACCACCGCCCTGCCGCTGGGCTACATCGGCTGAGGGCCTTCAGCCGCGCCGGTTCAGCTCGACCACGAGGTGCCGTTCCGCGGGCCGGACGTCGAAGGACACCGGCAGGAAGCGTGCAATCACGCCGAAGTTCGTCCGCGTGTGTTCCGTCATCTCGGTGATGCTGTAGCGCGCGGGCCGGCCGCTCGCCGCCACGGCCAGCGCCAGAGGCAGGGCCAGCTGATCGGCCAGATGCACGCCCGCCGCGCCGTTGGACTGCTCGTGGGCCTTCACCTCGCGCGCCAGCTGCGCGGCCACCTGCTCGGCACTGATGCCCTTCTCGCCGAAGCTCGTCACCACCTCGGTCACGTGCTCATAGGCGAGCGTCGCCATCAACGCATTGCCCGGCCCTTCGTCCTGCCGCACGCCGGGCGCTCGCAGCTGGTCGCCCGACCAGCCCAGCGCCTGGCCCACCGCCTGCAGTTCGCGCAGGGCCACGCTGCGCGGCAGCGCCGGCGCGAGCGACTCGGCAAAGGCCTCGCGCAGCGCCCCGCGCTCCGTCAGGTCGAAAGGCTGCAGGCCTTCGGCCGCCGGCGACACGAGGGCTTCGATTACTCCGCCGCCTGCGGGGTAGAAGCCCAGTCGCTGCAGCTTGAGGTCCAGCCCGGCACCGCAACGGCGCACGAAAGGCGCGAAGCTGCGCGCGAGGAAGTGAAACGGCGGCGCCATCGGGTTGTGCGTGCCGCCCGACAGCCGCAGCGTGCTCGGCGCATCCGCAAGCATGAGCGGCGGCAGCACGGTCTGCAGCACCAGCGTGCAGCTGCCGGCGCTGCCCACCGCGAAGTCGTAGTCGCCGGCCTTCACCGCGCCCGGCGTGAACACCAGCGACTGCGAGCCCAGCTCGGCGCCGGTGACCGCCGCCGCGCTCACCTGGCCGGCCGCCTTCACGCAGGCCAGGTGCTGGCGCATGAGTCCCGGCTTGGCGCGCTTCGCGCGGATGTTCGCGATGCGCAGCGCCTGGCCCGTGCACATCGACAAGGCCAGCGCGGTGCGCAGGATCTGGCCGCCGCCTTCGCCGTGCGAGCCGTCCAGTTCGATCATGATTCCCTCTCTTGTTCTTGTGTTGACTTGCGGTAACCCCGCAAGCGGCGGTCAACCCTTCACACAGACCACCTGCTTGAGCGTGTGCACGACCTCCACCAGGTCCTTCTGCGCCTCCATCACCGCGTCGATGTCCTTGTAGGCCATCGGGATCTCGTCGATCACGTCCTTGTCCTTGCGGCACTCGACGCCTTCGGTCGCCGCACGGTGGTCGGCCAGCGTGAAGCGGCGCTTGGCTTCGCCGCGGCTCATGGTGCGGCCGGCACCGTGCGAGCAGCTCTCGAAGCTCTCGGGGTTGCCCTTGCCGCGCACGATGTAGCTGCGCGCGCCCATGCTGCCCGGGATGATCCCGAGCTCGCCTTGCTTCGCGCTCACCGCGCCCTTGCGGGTCACGAACACGTCCTCGCCGAAGTGGCGCTCCTTCTGCACGTAGTTGTGGTGGCAGTTCACCGCCTCGATGTGGCTCTGGAAGCTCTTGTGCAGCACCGTCTTGGCCGCCTCGATGACGCGGCGCATCATCACCTCGCGGTTCAGCTTGGCGAACTTCTGCGCCCAGCTCACCGCCCGCACGTAGTCGCCGAAGTAGCGCGCGCCTTCCTCGAAGTACGCCAGGTCGCGGTCCGGCAGGTTGGCGTTGTTGCGCATCGCATCCTGCTTGGCCAGCTCGATGAACATGGTGCCGATCGCGTTGCCCACGCCACGCGAACCCGAGTGCAGCATGAACCACACGGCGCCCTCCTCGTCGAGGCAGACCTCGATGAAGTGGTTGCCGGTCCCCAACGTGCCCAGGTGGTTGCGGTGGTTGGTCCTCTCCAGCTTCGGGTAGTCGCGGCAGAGCTCGGTGAACTCGGGCTCCAGCTGCGACCAGGCCGTGTCCACGGCGCCGGGGATCTTGCCCCAGGCCCCAGGATCACGCGCGCCCGGCGAGCGGCCATGCGGCACCGCGCGCTCGATGGCCGAACGCAAGGGGCCGAGGTTGTCCGGCAGGTCTTCGGCGCGCAGCGTGGTCTTGCAGGCGATCATCCCGCAGCCGATGTCCACGCCGACCGCGGCCGGGATGATGGCCTTGACGGTCGGGATCACCGAGCCGACGGTCGCGCCTATGCCCAGGTGCACGTCCGGCATGGCCGCGATGTGCTTGAAGACGATGGGCAGGCGGGCCGCGTTCGACAGCTGGCGCTTGGCCTCGTCCTCGACGGGCACGCCGCGCGTCCACATCTTCACCGGCACGCCGCCGGCGACTTCTTCCACGTTGTAGTTCTTCTGTTCCATGGTTTTCTCTCTCTCGATTCAATCCTGCTTGGAGATGCCTCGCCGCGACAAGGTTCGATGAAACGTCGTGCTCTACCAACTGAGCTACGGCCCCCCTGATATGGGACCGGCGGGATTCGAACCCGCGACCACGAGATTAAGAGTCTGTAGTTCCATCTGCATTCGCAGCGCGACATCAAAAACTTCTCTTCAACGGCTCTCGGGTGGCGACGAGAGAAATGGTGAGACCTTGATCGGGACAAGATGTAGTCCACACCAAGCATTCGCCACCCGACAGCCGTCGATCGGTTTGGATGGGCGCCGCAAGCGACCAGATTCACAAGAGCGGCCGGCCGGTGACCCGGCTGCGGGCTGGCGGGCCCGCGTGGCCATGGGGCGCTGTACTCCTGTGTGCATTCGCCTGCGGCGCCGTCCTCACCTCCCAGTGACTTTCATCTTCATTGAACGTTCAACGAGACCTTGTCGATCTCGCCGACCCAGTGATCGGCGCCGGTCTGCCCTTGGGCGAACTGCGCCACCAGCGTGAACACCGCGTCCGAGAAGCCACCGACATTCAGGATGTCGGCACGCTCCGCGGCCTGCGTCGTGCCGTGCGGCTGGATGTCGATGCAGACCAGCTTCGCCTGCGGGCAGCGCTGCTTCAGCTCAGCCCACTCGCGCATCGTCTGCGTCGCCCCGTGGCGGCGCGCATCGACCCACGACTCGTTGTCCGAGACCAGGATCACCACGTCCGCTTCCGCCTTCTCCCAGTTCAACCAGGCCAGCGGTGCGCTGCAGTTTGTTCCCCCCCCACCGATGGACGCCAGCGCCTTCGCGTTGGTCATCACCGAGTCGCGCGGGTTCAGGGCCAGCTTCACCACCGCCTGCTCGAAGGGCATCACCCGCGCCGACGGGTTCTTGCGCAACACCGCCGCCGCCACCAGGGCCGCGACGTCGATGCAGCGCACGCTCGACGTCGCCGAACCGCGGTGACCCGTCACAGGCGAGCTCATCGAGCCCGACACATCAGGGCACACGACCACCCGGCCATCGAACGCCGGCACGTTGGCCAGCGCCGCTTCCATCGCGTCCTGCAGCGCATCACGAACGATCGCCGGCACCGCATCGCCGGTCGCCACGAAAGCCGACATCAGCTGGTACGGCAGCACGCGCGCCTTCGCCACGGCCTGCGGGTCACGCAGCTTCGCCGCGATCGCCTCGGCCATGCCCTGGACACCGAACACACCGTGGCGGGCAAAGGTGTTCAGGTTCTGACGCACCATCTGCCACGAACCGGCACGGGCGATCTGTGCCCATTGAGCGGTGCTCAGCTCCAGCGCGGTCAGCATCTGGAACGGAACCTGCGGCACGTCCATCGACGAAGCCACGCCCAGCGCCATGCCACGCTTAAAGCGTTCGAACGCCCGCGTGGTCGGCGGCAGTTCGGCCTCGACGAAGGGCTTGCCGAGCAACCAGGCGAACCACGCCGCACGCCACGCCTCGACCGGCTTCGGGTGAACCATCTTCACCACGTCCGCCAGCGAAGGCGCGTTGCCCACTGAAGCGGCCAGCAGTTGCTTCTCGCTGGCGTTCAGCAGCCAGTGCTGGACCAGCTTCTTCGGACGCGAGCCCAGCGACTTGCGGCCCACCGCCCCGCTGCGCACGATCTGCACGAAGTTGCGCAGCATCTTGCCGCTGTCGATCACACGGCCGAACACATCGTTCAACAGCGCGACATCACGCACCGCCAGCGTCGCGGCCAGCAGCGCCGGCATGTCCTTCATGTGGCCGGCCGAGCGGGCGTAGACCGCCGTCTTCGCCACGAAGGCCGGATCCACCTGCTGCGCCAGCGCCAGCACCTGGTCGAGCTGGGCTTCGGCGTTCGCATAGAAGGTCTGGCTCAGGCAACCCGTGGCCGCCAGCTGCGCGAGGTGGTGGCGCGGGCTCAGCGCATAGGCCGGCGCGCCTTGGTGGTTGGTGGCCTTCGCCTGGGGCAGCAGCGCGCCCTTGCTCGAATGAAACAGCTGCGTGTTGACCATGAGTCTCTCCTCTTGCATTCAACGTTCTTCTTGCCCTGTCTATCGCAACGGCCGTGCCAGCCCCGCCGCGCCGCCGGCTGAAAACCGATCAGGTCCTTGATTTCAAAGGACTTATTTCGTTAGGCCGCCGGAGATCCTTGTGCCGGTCGCCGATCCGGAATCCACCCGCTGCTAGCATTGAAGCTAGTTCCTTATCTGGATTGCCATGCCCAAGAAGACTGTCGTCATCGGCTTTCTCGGCACCCAGCTCGATTCGGGCCAGGGCGCCGGGCGGTGGGAGAAATGGCGCCCGACCGTCTCGCTGGCCCAGCACGAAGACCTGCTGGTGCACCGGCTCGAGCTGATCTACACGCCGCAGCATCGGGCCCTGGCCGAGCGGGTGACGCAGGACATCGCGACCGTCTCGCCCGACACCGAGGTGAAGGGAGTCGAGATGGCCATCGCCGACCCCTGGGACTTCGGCGAGGTCTATGCCGCGCTGTACGACTGGGCCCGCCGCTACCGTTTCAACCCCGAGCGCGAGCAGTACTGGGCCCACATCACCACCGGCACGCACGTGGCGCAGATCTGCATGTTCCTGCTGGTGGAGTCGCGGTCCATCCCTGGCGTGCTGTGTCAGACCTCCCCGCCGAAGAAGCAAGTGCAGGGCAACGCGGGCAACTACGCGCTGATCGACCTGGACCTGTCGCGTTACGACGCGCTGGCCAAGCGCTTCGAGGCCGAGCAGCGCAACGCGGTGGACTTCCTCAAGAGCGGCATCGCCACGCGCAACAAGCGCTTCAATGCGTTGATCGACGAGATCGAGCGGGTCGCCGTCCGCTCGCGCGCGCCCATCCTGCTGACCGGGCCCACGGGCGCCGGCAAATCTCACCTGGCGCGGCGGATGTTCGAGTTGAAGAAGTCCCGCCACGAAATGAAGGGCGAGTTCGTCGAAGTCAACTGCGCGACGCTGCAGGGCGACGGCGCGGCCTCCACACTCTTCGGCCACAAGAAAGGCTCCTTCACCGGCGCGGCGGCGGACCGCGCCGGCCTGCTTCGCACCGCACACGAAGGCGTGCTGTTCCTCGACGAGATCGGCGAACTCGGCCTGGACGAGCAAGCCATGCTGCTCAAGGCCGTCGAAGAGAAGCGCTTCTTCCCGATGGGCAGCGACCGTGAGGTGACGAGCGACTTCCAGTTGATCGCCGGCACCAACCGCGACCTGCGCATCGACGTGGCGGCCGGGCGCTTCCGGGAGGATCTGTACGCGCGGATCGACCTTTGGTCGTACACCCTGCCCGGCCTGGCGCAACGCCCGGAAGACCTGGAGCCGAACATCGAGCACCTGCTGGCCCGCGCGGCGGCAGAGTCGGGCCGCGCCGTGCGCTTCAACGCCGAGGCCAAGGCGCTGTACCTGCGCTTCGCCCAGTCGCCCGAGGCCGTGTGGGCCGGCAACTTCCGCGACCTGTCGGCCAGCGTCACGCGGCTGGCGACCCTGGCCGATGGCGGGCGCATCTCTACCGCCCTGGTGGAGGCCGAGCTGCAGCGGCTGCGCTGGCATTGGCAGCATGCCGGCGCGGACGCTGCCACGGTCGGCACCCTGCGGCTCGATTCGCTCATCGGCGAGGAGGCACTCGAAGCCATGGACCTCTTCGACCGGCTGCAGCTCGAATCGGTGGTCCGCGTGTGTCGGGAGTCGAAGACGCTGTCGGCCGCGGGGCGCAAGCTCTTCCACCGCTCTCGCACCCAGCGAAGCGTCGTCAACGATGCGGACCGGCTGCGCAAGTACCTGCACAAGCACGGGTTGAGCTGGGACGCCGTTGCGGGCTGACCTCATGCCTGCAGGAAGGCGGCGCCATCAAAAGTAAATAGTCTTTACCTTCCGCGGATGGCTGCGTGAAAATTCGCCTTTCGCCTGCGCCCCTTCTCATACAACGATGGACGTGCAGGCGCCAAGGACAACAACGTGCAGTCACAGGTCACTCTTTCCATCCAGCAGGTCCACGAGTTCCTGCTCAATGTCGCGCCTTCGCGCCCCGTGTTCATCTGGGGTCCGCCCGGCGTGGGCAAGAGCTCGCTCGTCGATCAGTTCGCCCACCAGCTGGGCCTGGAATGCGTCGCCCTGCTGGGCTCCCAGCTGGCACCGGAGGACCTGATCGGCATTCCCCGCATCGACGGGCAGGTCAGCCGCTTCTACCCGCCGGCCATGATCGTGCGTGATCGCGAGTTCGTGCTGTTCATCGACGAGCTGAACATCGCCAGCCAGGAGATCCAGAAAGCCTTCTACAGCCTGATCCTGGACAAGCGCATCGGCGAGTACCGGCTGCCGCCCGGCTCGGTCATCATCGGCGCCGGCAACCGGGCCCACGACGCCGCGCTCGCGAAGCAGATGCCCAGCGCACTCGTGAACCGGATGGTGCACATCCACCTGAAGGCTTCGCACCGCGAGTGGCTGGAGTGGGCCCAGTCGCACGGCATCCATCCGTGGGTGCTCGACTATGTTCGCTCGCGGCCCACCCAGCTCTCCACCGAGGTGCCGCCGGCGAGGGAAGAGCCGTTCTCCACGCCCCGCAGCTGGCATTGCGTCAGCGACGCACTGCATTCTTTCGGCGAAGACATCCAGGCCGACCAGCTCGACGCGCTGCTCTTCGGTTGCCTGACCCGCGACCACGCGATCGGCTTCAAGGCCTTCCTGAAGCAGATCCGCAACAAGTTCAGCGTACACAAGATCCTCAAGGGCGAGGAGCCCTGGCCGGCTGCGCCCGAAGACCGCGACCTGACCTACTTCCTCACGCAGAGCCTGCGCGACACCCTGATCAAGGAATTGCCCGCACGCGAGGCGCAGCTCAGCCGCGATGCACGCGAGCTGTCGCAATCGGCGAAGTCGGCGCTGAAGACCCTGGCCCGCATCGACGGCGAGCTCGCGCAACTCGTGCTGACCGAGAACGAGTCGGGCGCCCGTGTGCCCGACTGGTTCGTGCTCGACATCGCGAAGGAACTGCCGCGGCTGCTGGAGCAGAAGGCCGCCCATGAGCAAAAGTAGACAGGCACAGCGGAAACTGCCGGCCCACGAGCTGGCTCTGGGCCGACTGAAGACGCACTACCTGTTGGGGCCGGTGGCCCGCGAGCTCGCCTTCCGTGCGCCATCGAGGTACTCGTCCATCGAGGTGGCCCCGCGTGCCTATTGCCAGATCGTGGGCACGTCGACGGTCGACTATGACGACTCCCTTCGGCTCGGAGAGAACCAATGGCTGGGCGTGCTGTCCCTGGCCACGCTCGTCTTCGCTCTCGGCGCACCGCAGCGATTGAAGATCCCGTCGCCGATCTCCGACCTGGCGGCCCAGCTGGCGGCCCTGCATTGGTGGCAGTCGCTGCGAGTCGGCGAACTGCCCGAGCAGATGGACCTGCCGCCGGAGCTGCTGCAATGGGGTCGGCTGCCGTTGGACGAGATCGTCGCGCGCCTGCAGTCCGAGCCCTCGAACGAAGCGCTGGCCGGCGACTGGACGCTCACCCGATCACCCGTCGTGCCACTGATGCGCCCGGGCGCACCGGCCACACGGTGGTCGATCGGCAGCCAGCAGCCCATCGACCACGAGCAGGTGTTCGCCCAGGCCATGGTCGACAACGCCAAGCGCGCGCTGCAAGTCCGGCACGAAGCCAACCTCGGCGACAGGACGCGCAGCCCGGCCAACAGCCCCGCCGCGCAAGCCAAGCGCTGGCTCATCAACCACTACCCGCTGCTCGGCTCGCTTTTGACCCAGTTCGACCTGGTCGAAGACGCCGAGGTCTGCCGCCGCATGGACATCCAGATCGCGGCGATCAACATCGGGCTCGGCGAGATCTACGTCAACCCGGCGCGCAGCCTGACCTTCGAAACCGCGAAGTTCGTCGTGGCGCACGAGGTGCTGCACGCGGGCCTGTGCCATGGCAGCCGGCGGCAAGGGCGCGACCGCTACCTGTGGAACGTCGCCTGCGACTTCGTCATCAACGACTGGCTGGTGTCGATGAACCTCGGTGCGCCGCCCGACGCCGGGCTGCTGTACGACGAAGACCTGCGCGGCTGGTCGGCCGAAGACATCTACCTGCGGCTGGCTGCGGACCTGCGCGTGCGGCGCCGGTTGAGCACCCTGCGCGGCGACGACTGCGACCTGCTCGAAGACTCGCCCGGGCGCTACTTCACCGACCGCGAGGAGTTCTGCCGCCGCGCACTGCTGCACGGCCTGGACTATCACCAGGCGGCCGGACGCGGCCACCTGCCGGCCGGCCTCGTCGAAGCGATCCGCACGCTCGACCAACCGCCGATTCCGTGGCAAGCCAGACTGGCCGAGTGGATCCAGATGCGGTTCCCACTGCCCGAGCGGCACCGCACCTATGCCAGACCTTCCCGTCGCCAGTCGGCGACGCCGGAAATGCCGCGACCGCGCCATGTCGAGCCCGAAGAGCAACGCGCCACCCACACCTTTGGCGTAGTGATAGACACCAGTGGATCGATGCAACGCGACGAGCTCGGCAAGGCCCTGGGAGCGGTGGTGAGCTACTCCCAGGCGCAGGGCGTGGAGCAGGTCCGGCTGGTCTATTGCGATGCAGTGCCCTACGACGAAGGCTACGTCGCGATCGCGTCTCTCGCGGGCCGGATCTCGGTGCGCGGACGCGGCGGCACCGTCCTGCAGCCCGCCATCAGGCTGCTGGAAACACGCGCTGACTTTCCGCCGGCATGCCCGATTCTCGTCATCACCGACGGCCTGTGCGAGCCGGACCTCACCGTCGGCCGTGACCACGCCTTCCTGCTGTCGCCTGGCGGCCGCCTGCCGTTTCGCACGCACAAGCCTGTCTTTCAGATGACTTGACCCATGACGCCTGGTGACGTGGCGACGTGTGCTTCGCAAGCAACGACAGGCGACAAAAAGCTTGCAGGCGCGCTTGACGCAGAAGTGAAGAGTCTTTACAGTCCGGGCTTCGTTGCAGCCACGCCGGCCGCAACCCACCGATTCCAGACCCACATTTCCAGAGCTTTCATCGTGACATCCCTAGGCCACATCACCCACCACGCGCTGACCCTTTCGGGCCAGTGTGCGTTCGTGCGTGTCGGCTTTGGCAAGTCGGTCGTCGCGATGAAGCAGCGGCAAGCCGACCCAAGTCTGCGAGCCCTCAATGGGTCGTTGGGTCATGAGGATTGGTTGCCACCGGGCGAGGGAGGCGCGTAGGCGCACACCTTCAACTCTCGAATTCATGTCGAGGCCCGGATTCCACAAGGATCCGGGCTTTTTTGTTTCTCGCATGCCTCTCGGGGCCTGCACAACCGGTGGCCAGTGGGCCGCCCCGGCACGCAACGGCATGCCGGACTGCTCTTTAACAAGTTGCCGCGAGGACTGCTGCTCACCGAGAGTGGCGCGTCCTTGCATTCAAGCGGATGTAGCTCAGTGGAAGAGCGCGACCATGCCACGGTCGAGGCCCCGGGTTCGATCCCCGGTATCCGCTCCACCAGACATCTCATGGCGGGTGTGCTTCGGCACCACGGTCATGCAAGCGCCCCACGAAGTGCAGGGGCGGCCGGGATGTGCGCCGCGGGGACGCCCGCGTCGTGCAGCGAGTCAGCGCTTTGGCGGCGATCCGCCCTCGCGCTGGAGCACAACCGCGATGAGATTTCATGGGACGTATGAATCTGCAAGCCCTCGTCGAGCTCACGCTTCGAGGGTGGAAATCGGCCGCAACGATTGGGCGGCACCGGAACCCGTCACCGGAACCTTCATGCCTCGTTAACTCAGTGGCCAGAGTGCCGGCCTGTCTAGCCGGAAGCCGCGGGTTCAAGTCCCGCACGGGGCGCCACCTTTCAACAAGAAAAGCGGGAGAGCTGCCCGAGCGGTAAGGGGTCGGCTTGCTAAGTCGAAGCCGGTGCGCAAGCGCCGCACAGGTTCGAGTCCTGTGCTCTCCGCCAACCAAGTCGCGATAGCTCAGCAGGTAGAGCACCGGTCTGAAGAGCCGGGTGCGGGGGTTCGATGCCCTCTCGCGACACCAGTTCATGTCTCCTTAGCTCAGCAGGATTTCAGAGCACCGGTCTACGAAGCCGGAGGTCGCACGTTCGAGTCGTGCAGGAGGCGCCATTCAAAGAGCGCGTAGTTCAATGGGCAGAGCATCGGATTCGAAATCCGACGGTTCGCGGTTCGACTCCGTGCGTGCTTGCCAACCATTCATCTCGGAATAGCCAAGTGGTCGAAGGCGGTGGATTGCAAATCCGCTGGCGCAAGCCCTCGCTGGTTCAACTCCAGCTTCCGAGTCCATTCCCCGATAGCTCAGCAGGTAGATGCGTCCGGCTGTTAACCGGAAGGTCCGCGGTTCGAACCCGTGTCGGGGAGCCAACTTTCAAACAACCTCGCGTAGCTCAGTGGTAGAGCACCGTCTTGATAAGGCGGGGGTCGGTGGATGCGCGGGCGATGCCCGCGGCCTTCGGCCCGTGACTTCGTCACGTCCAACGTCCAAGGGCGTTGAGCGTGCCCACCCGCGGGGACCATTCAATCGTCTCGGTGTAGCGCAGCAGGCAGCGCGCATGTTTCGGGAGCATGAGGTCGTCCGTTCGATCCGGACCACCGAGACCAATCCCTCCAAGGTGCGCTCAGGCGTGGCCGTAGCTCAATGGGAGAGCCGTGGGTTGTGGTCCCACTGGTGTCGGTTCGATTCCGACCGGTCACCCCTGAGCGCATCGATTCCATCAACAACCCCCTCGTGGCGGAAATGGCAGACGCAACGGTCTCAGAAGCCGTGGCCGAGAGGCATGCCCGTTCGACCCGGGCCGAGGGGACCATTTCCAGCAAGGAGAGAACATCGTGAAGAAGTACAAGCAAGACCAGCAAGCCTGCTTTCGAGGTCACCAGTAAGCGGCGCAAAGGCTTCCCGTCGGAAACCGGCGTGAAGCGCGGCATGCGCACGGTGCGCGGCGACAAAGAGCTTCTGGAGAAGCTCGGCCGCAACGATCCGTGCCCCTGCGGATCTGCGCTCAGCTTTCAAGCGCTGCTGCCTGCGCAGCGGTTGCTTTTGACGGATCTGTGCGCGACCACTACTTCCGCGATTGATCCGCCTTCACCACGTCTCGTTCGTCTAACGGTCAGGACACGACGCTTTCAACGTCGAAACACGGGTTCGATTCCCGTACGAGATACCAACTCTCTTCCCGTGGGCGACCGGACACCACGAACAACAACAAGGAGCACAGCCATGGAGCTGATGAAGAACGTCCAGGGATGGACCGAGGGCGTCGAGGTCGACCACCAGGCGCTTTCTCAAATCCGGAACATCGCCGGCTTGCCCATCGTGGCGGGCCACGTGGCCATCATGCCGGACGTGCACCTGGGCAAGGGCGCGACCGTGGGCTCGGTGATCCCGACCCGCGGCGCGATCATCCCGGCCGCGGTCGGTGTCGACATCGGCTGCGGCATGTGCGCGGTGCGCACCGACATGACCGCGAACGATCTGCCAGCCAGCCTGGCCGCGGTGCGTTCGGCGATCGAGGCTTTGGTGCCGGTGGGCTTCGCGGCCCACGACAAGGAAGTGAACCCGACGCACGAGGCCGCGCATGGCAAGGTGCTGAAGCAGCGCATGGATGCGCTCTTCGTGCGCTTCGAGAAGCTCTCGATCCTGCAAGTGCTCGGCTCGCTGGATGCGCGCCGCATCTGGAAGCAGATCGGCACGCTGGGCGGCGGCAACCACTTCATCGAGCTGTGCCTGGACGAGGCCGGCGCGGTGTGGGTGATGCTGCACTCGGGCTCGCGCAACATTGGCAAGACGATCGGCGAAGCGGCTGTGGGCATGGCACGCGAAGCCTGCGTGAAAGCAGGCGTCGGGCTGCCTGACCGTGACCTGGCCTGGTTGAACGAAGGCACGCCCGAGTTCCACCAGTACGTCGAGGCCTTGCAATGGGCGCAGGACTACGCGGCGCTGAACCGCGACCTGATGCTGTTCCGCGTGATGCGCGCCCTGCGCGAAACGCTGGGCCGCGAGATCGGCTCGACGAAGGAAGCGATCAACTGCCACCACAACTACGCGACCGTCGAAGAACACTTCGGCGCGAAGGTGTGGATCACCCGCAAGGGGGCGGTGAGCGCACGCGAAGGCCAGCTCGGGATCATCCCGGGCTCGATGGGCGCCAAGAGCTACATCGTGCGCGGCAAGGGCAACCCCTTGGCGTACTGCTCCTGTTCGCACGGTGCCGGTCGCCGCCACTCGCGTGGCGCGGCCAAGCGCCTGTTCGACCTGGAAGCGCTGGCGGCGCAGACCGACGGAGTCGAGTGCCGCAAGGACGAAGGCGTGCTGGACGAGATCCCCGGCGCCTACAAGGACATCGACGCGGTGATGGCCGCGCAAGCGGACCTGGTGAGCGTGGAGCACACGCTCAAGCAGGTCCTGTGTGTGAAAGGCTGAAGGAGCCGCTGGTGCGCTCCTTCAGCCGAGACAAAAGCTGAAGGAGAGGAGAACACCAATGCACCAGCATGTACTGCAACTGGACATTCAAGGCACGCCGCAGCGCTGGATCACGCTGGAACAGGCAGCTTCGCACTACGCCACCGGCACGGTCGCGTGGACCGATGGCGAAAGGCCGCTGACGACGCTGCGTGGCGGCACCAACGCGGCCACCGGCCGCCAATCGCTGATCGAGGTGCATCCGATCGTCGCGCTGCGAGGCGCGCCGCGGATCAACCTGTTCGACGTGACGCCTTCGGTGGCGAAGCTGAAGCTGTTTCGCCGCGACCGGTGCACCTGCGCCTACTGCGGCCAGCACTTTCACGAACGGGATCTGCAATGCGAACACATCGTGCCCGAATCGCGCGGTGGCGGCTGGACCTGGATGAACCTGGTCACCGCGTGCGGCGCCTGCAATGGTCGCAAGGCCGACCGCACGCCGGAAGAGGCGGGCATGCCGCTGCTGTACCTGCCGTACGTGCCCAGCCGCTTCGAGGATTTCTTGCTCGAAGGCAGGCACATCCGCGCCGACGTGCATGATTGGCTGGCCTCGCGCCTGCCGAAGGGATCGCGCCTGAGCTGAGCTCGGGCGCCCACGAGTCTGCCGTGGAAGGCAAACGCTCACAGGTTGGGGGTACCACCCCGCCGGTGTGCGGTGGCCGGGCCCGATGTCAAAGGGCTCGTCGTCGACGCACATGCCGCGTTGCTGGAAGCGGTTGATACGGTGATGAGGTTGGCTCATCCACCGGGTTCAAGCCCCGGATCACCGACCACTGGATAGCTCAGTCGGGTAGAGCAGCGGATCCTTGATCCGTAGGTCGCAGGTTCGACTCCTGCTCCACAAAGCTGGCCTGAAAACCCAGTGTCCCAAACGGTCGCAAGACCACGCCGAACGTGAACCACGGGCAGGGTGCCGAAAGGTGCCAAGCCCCTGGGTCATCAGCGCGGCCGCCCGAGCGTCGGGCAAGCGGGGCTTCGCGCCCGCGGTCCACCCCTTCGACTGGCTGGGAGGCAGACGGAGGCGGTACGCCGTGGGGCCCGGGCCCTGGCATCCGACGCCCACGGCCGTGCTGTAACGGCACCCATTCCACAGTGAAGAAAGAGAGGGACACCATGATGTTCAAGCGTGTCACCGTGAAGAAGAACGAGCGCGGCCTGCTGCTGCGCAATGGCGATTTCGAGCGCGTGCTGCAAGCCGGCGAGCACCGCCTGTTCAGCTGGCGGGACCGGCTGCGCGTCGAGACCTTCGCGCTCGAACAGCCGGCCTTCAGCCACGGCCTGGCCGACTACCTGATGGCCAGGGAGCCCGAGGTGGTCGAGTCGGAGTTCGTTCGGGTGGAGCTGAACGAGCAGCAGGTCGGCCTGCGCAGCGACAACGGCGTGCTGGTCGAGCTGCTGCCGCCGGCCACGCGGCGCCTGTACTGGAAGAACGGCCTGGTCGACGTGAAGGTCGAGGTGATCGACATCGGCGCCTCGGCCGAGGTGCCGGCGACCCTCGCGGCGCGTCTGGTCCAGACGCAGCTGCGTCCGCGCGCGGTTGCCGGCCTGGCCGGCGTGCTGCAGGTGCAGGTGCCCGAGCACGGCGCCGGCATCCTGTGGATCGACGGCCGCGTCGAGCGGCTGCTGCCGCCCGGCTCGTACGCATTCTGGAAGTTCAACCGCAACGTCTCGGTCGAGTTGGTGGACCTGCGCCTGCAGGCGCTCGAGGTCACGGGCCAGGAGATCCTGACCCGCGACAAGGTCGCACTGCGGCTGAATCTGGCGGCCACCTGGCGCTTCACTGATGTGCTGCGGGCCTACACCCAGCTGCAGAAGCCGGCGGATCACCTCTACCGCGAGCTGCAGTTCGGCCTGCGCGCCGCCGTGGGCACGCGCTCGCTCGACGAACTGCTCGGCAACAAGACCGTGATCGACGAGGTCGTCACTGCGCACGTCGCGGCCCGGCTGGCCGACCACGGCATGGTGCTGGATGGGGTCGGCGTGAAGGACATCGTGCTGCCGGGCGAGATGAAGACCATCCTGGCCCAGGTGGTCGAGGCCGAGAAGGCGGCCGAGGCCAATGTGATCCGCCGACGCGAGGAGACCGCGGCGACGCGCTCGCTGCTCAACACGGCCAAGGTGATGGAGGGCAGCCCCGTCGCCCTGCGCATGAAGGAGCTGGAGACGCTGGAGCGCGTGGCCGAGCGCATCGACAAGATCTCGGTCTTCGGTGGCCTGGACCAGGTGCTCAACGGCCTGGTGAAGCTGCGCTGAGCGAAAAGAAGGGGAGCCGGGATTCGCCCCGGCTCCCGAAGTGCCCTGAGGCAACTGCGAGCGCGGATGATACTGTGTTTTTGAACAGTACCCCCGTGCACCACCCCACGACCAGGGGCCCCTGAATCAGGCCTCCGGCTCCGGGAGCTAGGGGATGCGACGAGCCCGTGCGGGCCAGACAGTGAGGGCTCATTGCGCGAGGAGCCCAACATGCCAGTCGCCGTCTCGTTCCCAGGGGTCTACGTCGAAGAGCTGCCCGGTGGCGTGCGCACCATCACCGGGGTGGCCACGTCGATCACCGCCTTCATCGGCCGCACGGCCATGGGCACCGATGCGCCGACCATCGCGCACTCCTTCGGCGACTTCCAGCGCCAGTTCGGTGGCCTCGATCCGGCCTATCCCCTGAGCTATGCGGTGCGCGACTTCTTCCAGAACGGCGGCGCGAGCGCCGTCATCGTGCGGCTGTACCAGGCCGCGGGCGAGGACGCCAACGACACCGCCGCCATCGCGCTGACCAACCTCGACCTGCAGGCCGCCTCGCGCGGCAGCTGGGCCAACGGCCTGCGCGTGCGCATAGACGACAAGGTCTCGGCCGACATCGCGGCGCGCTACGGGCTGGCCGCGACGGACCTGTTCAATCTCACGGTGCGCAGCGGCAGCGGCGCCATCGAGACCTTCCTCAACGTCACGACCAAGGAAAGCCCGCGCCGCGTCGACCGCGTGCTCGAGAACGAATCGGCCCTGCTGCGCGTGGCCGCCAGCACGCCGCTGCCGCGCGACAGCCGGCCGCCCAAGCATGGCGACCCCGCCGCGGGCAAGACGATCTGGACCGACGACAACGCCTCGACCCCGGTGGGCACGGCCGCCGTCGACAGCGCCCCTCTGGAGGCCACCACCTACCTCGGCAGCGAAGCGGACAAGAGCGGCCTCTTCGCGCTGCAGCGGGTCGACCTGTTCAACCTTCTTTGCATCCCGCCGGACACGCGCGAGGGTGACACCGCGCCCGAGGTCCTGAGCGCGGCGCTGGACTTCTGCGTGCGCCGCCGCGCGATGCTGATCGTCGACGCGCCGGCCGACTGGGGCTCGGCCAACGAGATCGTGGCCGACAACAACGCAGCCTTGACGGCACTGGGCCTGACAGGCGAGCGGGCCCGCAACGCGGCACTGTTCTTCCCTCGCATGCGCCAGGCCGATCCGGCCCGCGACGGCCAGCCTGACACCTTCGCCCCCTGCGGCGCGATCGCCGGCCTGATGGCCCGCACCGACAGCAACCGCGGCATCTGGAAGGCGCCGGCCGGGGTCGATGCCGCGCTGTCCGGCGCGCAAGGCCTGGCGGTGAGCCTGACCAACGAGGAGAACGGCCAGCTCAACCCGCTGGGCGTGAACTGCCTGCGCGTGTTCCCCATCATCGGCACCGTGGCCTGGGGCGCCCGCACGATGCGCGGCGCCGACCTGCTCGCCGACGAATACAAGTACGTGCCGGTGCGACGCACCGCGCTGTACATCGAGGAGAGCCTCTACCGCGGCCTGCAGTGGGTGGTGTTCGAGCCCAACGACGAGCCGCTGTGGGCGCAGATCCGGCTGAACGTCGGCGCCTTCATGCACAACTTGTTCCGCCAGGGCGCCTTCCAGGGCAGCACGCCGCGCGACGCCTACTTCGTCAAGTGCGACAAGGAATCCACCACCCAGAACGACATCAACCTGGGCATCGTCAACGTGGTGGTCGGCTTCGCCCCCTTGAAACCGGCCGAGTTCGTGATCATCAAGCTGCAGCAGATGGCTGGGCAGATCGACGTCTGACAAGGAGCGCGACCATGGCACAGTTCACCGTCAACGCCCAGCGATTCGACCCCTACAAGAACTTCAAGTTCAGGGTCAAGTGGGACGGCAAGTACGTGGCCGGCGTGTGCAAGGTGAGCGCGCTCAAGCGCACCACCGAGGTCGTCAAGCACCGCGATGGCGGCGACCCGAGCAGCAGCCGCAAGTCGCCGGGCCGCACCGAGTTCGAGGCCATCACGCTGGAGCGCGGCGTCACGCACGACAAGGAGTTCGAGCAGTGGGCCAACAAGGTCTGGAACTTCGGTGCCGGCCTGGGTTCGGAGAGCTCGCTCAAGGACTTCCGCAAGGACCTCATCATCGAGGTCTACAACGAGGGCGGCCAGCTCGCCATCGCCTACAAGGTCTTCCGCTGCTGGGTGTCGGAGTTCCAGGCCCTGCCGGACCTGGACGCGAACGCGAACGCCATCGCCATCCAGCACCTGAAGCTCGAGAACGAAGGCTGGGTGCGCGACACCGAGGTGCCCGAGCCCGCCGAGCCGAGCTTCACCGAGCCGGCGTGAGTGACCGAGCCTTCACGCCGCAGGTGGCCCATGACTCCGCTTCACGCCCGACAGGGGCTCGACGCGCAAGCCCTGCTGCAGGCCTGGGAGGCCGCGCAGCCGCTGGCCCTGCCGCGGCGAGCCGATGCCTTGCTCGGCTTGGCCTGGCCCGAGATCGGGCCGGACGAGTGGGACACCGTGCCGCTGGGCGTGCGCGAGACGCGGCTCTTCCTGCTGCACGAGGCGTTGTTCGGGCCGTCGTTGGAGCTGCTCGCCGACTGCCCGGCCTGCGGCGAGGTGCTCGAGCTTTCGCTGCGGACCACCGACCTGCGGACCGAGCCCAGCCTCGATGGCGATGAGCCGCCACGGCTCGAATGCGAGGGCTACGAACTGTCCTACCGCCTGCCCGGCATGGAGGACCTGGCGATGGCGGCGCGGGAGGCCGCGTCCGCCGATGAGGCCATCGCACTCCTGCTGCAGCGCTGCCTGCTGCAAGCCCGGCACGCCGGCCGGCCCGTGCAGGCCGGCGACCTGCCCGTTGCCGTCATCGACGAGCTGCAGCAGGACATGGCGCGGCGCGACCCTGCTGCCGACGTGCGCGTAGCGCTCGGCTGCCCCGCCTGCGGCCATGCCTTCGAACGCCGCTTCGACATCGCCGCGCAGCTGTGGGACGAGCTCGACGACTGGGCCGAGCGCACGCTGGCCGAGGTGCACACGCTCGCCTGCGCCTACGGCTGGACCGAGCCCGAGGTGCTGGCGCTGGGCGCTTCACGGCGGCGTCGCTATCTCGCGATGGTGCAGGCATGAGCGGCCCGGCACGCCTCGGCCCCGGGCACCTGGCTCGTCTGCTCGAGCATGTATCGCCAGCTGAGCCGACCCTGCGCCGGCGCCAGCCCGCGCTGTTCGAGTCGGCGGGGGACGCTGCGGCGGTGGAGATCGACGAGGCCGCGGCCGCGCAGGCCGTGGTGCCTGCTGCATTTGAACCGTCGCCGTCCGGATCGAGGAGACACGGCGAATCCCCCCGCGTCGGGGCTGCGGCGGACGGGCCGACTTCTCTTGCGCGGCCCCACGTCGTCGTGCCTCGGATCGATCACTCCGTCCGCATCGTCAATGCGCCCGTGGCCGCGGCTGAACTTCGCGTCCACAGGCAAGCCAGCCCATCGTCTGCCTCCGAGGCGCGAGGGGCATCGGCATCGCAGAGCACCGCCCAGTCCATCGCGCCGCCACGCCGCACGCCCACCCCTGCAGCGCCGCGGAACGCCACATCACGAGACGCCGTGCTGCCGCCGACTGCCGTGGAGCCCGTGATCTCGCGCAGTGCCACGACACACCCAGCGCCCTCCGCGCCCTCCGCGCCCGCGCGCCCTGCCGCTGCGCCATCGCCTTGGCCCACGCCGGCTCGCATCGCTGTCCACCGCCCCGCACCCGCGCCCCAGCCACCACAGATCGCGAGCGCGCCGCCGCCGGTGAAAGTGACCATAGGCCGCATCGAAATCCGCGCCGTGGCCGCGCCGTCCCCCGCGCCGCGCGCTCGCTCGAACGCACCCCGCCTGGGCCTGGACCAGTACCTGCGCGAACGGGGGAGCCGGCGATGAGCACCGCAGGCCGTAGGGGGCAGACGTGAGCGGCGCCCTCGCCATCGCCGGCGTCACCGCCGCGCTGAAGGACCTGCTCAACGACGGGCTGCTCAACCACGACTTGTCGCCGCTGGGCAGCTTCAGCGTCACCGCGCAGGCACCGGACCGCATCAACACCGGCAACAACGAGACCAACCTGCTCAACGTCTTCCTCTACCAGGTCACGCCCAACCTCGGCTGGCGCAACGCCGACCTGCCCTCGCGCGACGGGCGCGGCCAGCGCACCAGCAACCCGCCGCTGGCGCTGGACCTGCACTACCTCGTCACCGCCTACGGCACGCAGGACCTGAACGCCGAGATCCTGCTCGGCTACGCGATGCAGCTGCTGCACGAAACGCCCATGCTGACGCGCCAGCAGCTGCGCACCGTGCTGGGCGCGCCGCCCCCCGTCGACGGGGACGTCGTGCCCGGCATCTTCGGCACGCTGTCGGCCGAGGACCTGGCGGACCAGGTCGAGCTGATCAAGATCGCGCCCAACTACCTGGGCGCCGACGAGCTGTCGAAGCTGTGGACCGCGATGCAGGCCCGCTGGCGGCCATCGATGGTCTACATCGTTTCCGTCGTGCTGATCCAGGCCAACGGCCCGGTGCGCGCACCGCTGCCGGTGCTGCAGCGCGGCCCCGGCGACCGCGGGCCGACGGCACTCGCCGCCCCCGCGCCGGTGCTGCAGGCGGTGCGCAACGCACTGTCGCCGCTGTGGCCGGCGCTGCAGCTGGGCGACGATGCCCTGCTGGTCGGCAGCGGCCTGCAACGCGAAGCCACGCTGTCGGCCGCGTTCGACTGCGGCCGGCTGGGCATCACGCTCGAGCGTCCGCTCACCGCTGGCAACACGCCCGCGGAAAGGCGCGTGCACCTGCCCACGGTGACCGAAGATGGAAACGCCGCTGCCGACTGGGGCATCGGTGTCTACACAGTGTCCCTGCGCGTCACGCAGGCCGGCCAGCCCACCTGGTCGACCAATGCCGTGCCGATCGCGCTGGCGCCGCGCATCAGCGCCTCGCCGCTCAACGCCGCCCCGGGCGACCCGATCGACCTCGTGGTCGATTGCGTGCCGCGTCTGCGCCCGCTGCAGCATGCCGGGGTGCGCCTGCTGCTGGCCGGCGGAGAGCTGGTGCCGGCCAGCATCGACACGCCGGGCGACCCCGCCCAGCCCACGCGCCTGCACTTCAACGTGCCCGGCCAGGCCGCCGGCGCCTTCGTGCTGCGGCTGCGCGTCGACGGCATCGACAGCCTGCCCGTGCGGCTCGGCGGCACGCCGCCGCGCCCCGAGTTCGACCCCGGCCAGACCCTGCAGGTGGCGTGATGAGCTTCGCCCGGCCGCCCGTCGAAGCTCATTCCCGCTGGGCCGGCCCGGCCGCAGTCCGTGGGGTGCAGCCATGAGCGACACCTGGCTCGCCGACAACAACCGCTACCTCGCGGCTTCGCTGCAATGGCTGCGGTTGAAGCTGCAGCGACTGGCCGAGGCCAGCGTGCCGCCGGCCCCACCACCAGCCTCGCCGACGGCTGCCGCCCCCGCGCCCGAAGCGGCGGCGGGCAAGCGCTGGTTCGCCTTCGGACAGACCCCGCCCGGCACGCAGCCGCTGCTCGTGTCCAACGCCCCCGCCCTGCCCTCGATGGCCCTGCCGCCGCAAGCCCTGGAAGAGGCCGCCGCGCGGCGCGCCGAGGCCGCGCAGGTGGACCCGCCCCCCGCGCTCGTCATGCTGTCGCAGCGACTGGGCCTGAGCGACTTCGAGGCCGACACGCTGCTGCTGTGCGCCGCCGTCGAGCTCGACCCCTCCATCGCCTCGCTGATCGCCGCCGTGCAGGGCGCGGGCTCCATCGGCGCGCCGAACTTCGCCCTGGCGCTGCAGCTGTTCGACGACCCCCGCTGGGAGGCCTTGTCGCCGCACCGCCCGCTGCGCTACGCCTACCTGATCGACGTGAGCCAGCCCGGAGCCACGCCGCTGACGGCCGCGGCGCTGCGGGCCGACGAGCGCATCGTGCATTACCTCAAGGGGCTGAATGCGCCCGACGAGCGCCTGGCCGCGCTGCTGCAGATCGATCCGCCCGAGGCCGAAGCGCCGCCGCTCGCGCCTTCTCAGCAGGCAGCGGCCACGCGGGCCGTTCAGCAACTGCAGGCCCTCGACCAAGGGGCGAGCCCGCCGGTCGTCACCCTGCTGGGCCGAGATACCGCCAGCAAGCTCGACGTGGCACGCGCAGTAGGCGCCGACCTGGGCCGGCATCTCTACCGCCTGTCGCTGGACACCTTGCCCACCGCGCGGGCCGACATCGAGCACCTGGCCCGCCTGTGGCAGCGCGAGTGCCTGCTGCTGCCCATCGCGCTGCACCTCGAGGCTGACGAGCTCGACGCTGCCGGCGCGGACGCGGCGGCAGCCTTCCACGCCTTCGTCGACCGTCCCCTCGGCCTGCTCTTCGTGAGCCTGCGCGAGCCCCCCGCCAAGCCGTTGAAGAACGCGATCGCCATCGAGGTGGAGCGACCCACGACGGCCGAGCAGCACGAGGCCTGGCGGGCCACGCTCGAACCGTTGCTGGGCGCCGACGAGGCCTCGCCGTCCGCCGCCGTGTTCGCCGGCCAATTCGACCTGGCCCGGCGTGACATCGATCGTGCCGTGGCACTCGCCGGCATCGGCGCCGAGCCCGCAGAGCACTCCGAGGTGCTGGACCGCCTCTGGACCGCCTGCTGCCTCCACACCCGCCCGCGGCTGGACCAGCTCGCGCAGCGCATCGACGCCCGCGCCACCTGGGACGACCTCGTGCTTTCCGACGAGGCGATGCAGCTTCTGCGCCGCATCGCCGAGCAGGTGCGCCAGCGCTATCGCGTCCACGAGGAGTGGGGTTATGCGCGCCGCATGAACCGCGGGCTGGGCATCAGCGCGCTGTTCGCCGGCGAAAGCGGCACCGGCAAGACCATGGCCGCGGAGGTCATCGCCAACGAGCTGAAGCTGGCGCTCTACCGGATCGACCTGTCGGCCGTGGTGAGCAAGTACATCGGCGAGACCGAGAAGAACCTGCGCCGGCTGTTCGATGCGGCCGAGCAGGGCGGCGCGATCCTGCTGTTCGACGAGGCGGACGCGCTGTTCGGCAAGCGCAGCGAGGTCAAGGACAGCCACGACCGCTACGCCAACATCGAGATCAATTACCTGCTGCAGCGCATGGAGGCGTTCTCGGGCCTGGCCATCCTGGCGACCAACCTGAAGACCGCGCTCGACGTGGCCTTCATGCGCCGGCTGCGCTTCGTCGTGAACTTCCCCTACCCGGGCCCGGCCGAGCGGCAACGCATGTGGCGCCAGGCCCTGCCGGCCGGGGTGCCACGCGCGGCGGAGATCGACTTCGCCCGGCTCGCGCGCTTCAACTTCAGCGGCGGCAACATCCACAGCGCCGCGCTGAACGCGGCCTTCGAGGCCGCGGCGCAGGGCAAGCCGGTCTCGCAGGCGACGCTGCTCGCAGCCGTTCGGCGCGAGCTGCGCAAGCTCGACAAGCCGGTCCACGAAGGAGAGTTCAGGTGAACGGGCCGCTCACCGTTCACATAGCCCGCCTGGTGCTGGACGAAGCGGTGCTGGCGGGGCTGAAGCTGGACGGCCGCGGCCGCGCCGCCTTGCAGGCCGCCCTGCAAGGCGAACTCGCCGCCCGACTGGCTGTCACGGGACTGGGATCGCTGTCCGTCGGCGGAGCCGTCGAGCGACTGCGCGCAAGCGACCTGCGCCTGACGAGCGGGTTCGACGCCGCCGGCCTCGGCCAAAGCCTTGGCACCCACGTCGCCGGCGCCCTGCAAACGGAGCCGCGGCGATGAGCACCCGCGCGCTGCAGCCTCCCGCACGCGGCACGGCCACGCCCTCGCGCAGCGGCCTGCTGCAGCGCCGCTGCGCCTGCGGCACAGGCAGCACGCTCTTCGGCGGCAACTGCCCCGAGTGCGGCAAGAAGCGCCGGCCCGCGGTGCAGGCCAAGCTGCGCGTCGGCCGTCATGACGACCCGCTGGAACGCGAGGCCGACCAGACGGCCGAGCGCGTGCTGCGCGGTGATCGAGCGGCGCCAGCGATCTCGCGCGCCGGCCCGGCCGTGCAACGCGACGGGCCGACACCCGACGCGCCACCGAAGTCGCCCGAGCCCGCCCCCGAAGGCAAGACCGACGCGGATCAGCCCGCCGGCACCACCGCCACGGTGGCGACCTGCGACCCTCAGGGCCACAAGCGCGCCGATTACCTGAAACAGCCCGGCACCTCCACCAACGACTTCGGCCTGACCCGGCTGGACGCCAGCGCCGCCACCCTCCCCGAGGTGACGACGAAGCCGGTCAAGGGCGGCGTCCCGATCCAGCCCACCAGCGCCGCGCTGCCGAAGATCCCCTCGGTCTTCACCGCGGCCGACACCTTCTTCGAGGGCGAGGCCCACTTCATCGGCGGCGACGGCCGCAGCGTGTGCGCCTCCGGCAAGAAGCCCATCCGGTGGACCATCACCGCCAAGGGTGCCGACAAGATCCGCGAGGGCGAGCTGGACCATTGCAGCGACTTCCAGCTTGCCTTCGACCTTTCGCTCAAGCGCTATGCGGACGCGGTGAACGCCCTGGCCGGCAAGCGCAGCTTTGCCAGCCAGGCCGCAGCCGAAAAGGCCGTGACGCGCGCCGTGGGCGTCGCCCCCGGAGACTGGCTCGGCAAGTTCGCCTGCCTGGCGCGCAAGTCGCTCATCCGCGACCGCATGAAATGGCACGAGCCCAGGCCGATGACCCGCGAGCCGCGCGCGGAGGACGACTGCAAGTTCGTCCGCGCCTTCGTCACCGAGAGCAGCCTGCCCGAGGTGGGGCAGGCCAAGCACCCGTCTAGCGAGATCATCAAGGACTGCGGCGAGGCCGGCGCGAAGCCCGCCCCCGCCGGCAAGGTCGGCGCGCCGGCGCTCGACGATGCGAGCTGGGACCCGTGGGGCGACGGCGAGACCGAGGACACGCTGATGCAGCGGCGCGAAGACCCGGCCGCCGCCGGCGAGCCCACCGAAGCACCGGCACTCGTCGACCAGGTGCTCGGCTCGCCGGGCCGGCCTCTGGACGAAGCGACGCGCGCCTTCATGGAGCCGCGCTTCGGCCACGACTTCGGCGACGTGCGCGTCCACGTGGATGCCCAGGCGGCGCGCTCGGCTCGCTCGGTCGATGCGCTGGCCTACACCGTCGACCACCACGTGGTCTTCGGCCACGGCGCCTACGACCCGGGCAGCGAGGCCGGCCAGCGCCTGCTCGCGCACGAGCTGACCCACGTCGTGCAGCAGGGCGTCGGCCGCGCCGGCGGCACCGTGCAACGCGACGTGATCGACGACGTGCGGCACAAGCTGTCGTACCGCTTCACCGACTGGGCCATCACCGATGCCGAGGCGCGCGCTTCGCTCGCCCTGCTCGGCAAGATCCCGGCCGACAAGCTGGAAGGCGAAATCAAGCGCCTGGGCGCCAAATACGTCGGCCGCCTGCTGGACAACCTGCCCGACCAGGACAAGAAGGGCGACGTCTACCAGCGGGTCATCGCCGCCATCGGGCCCGCGGGCCTGATGCCGCATGCGACCGAGCAGCTGGACTACGGCCTGTTCGACTGGGCCATCACCGATGCCGAGGTGGCCCGCGTGTTCAACCTCTTCGCCACCCTGCCCGAGTCTCGGCGCGAGGAGTTCCTGCACCAGCTTCACGCGGCGAAGCGCCTGGGCCGGCTGATCGACAACGCGCCCGGGTCGCAACTGCAACGCCACATCCGGCCGTGGATCGCGTCGCTCACGCGCGGGGCGCTGACCGGCCGGCAGAAGGCCATCCTGCGCGACATCGTGGACGACCTGCCGGGCTCGGCCATCGACCTGCTGACGCTGGCCGCCGAGACGCGCTTCGACCTCACCGTGGGCCCCACGACCGACCCGGGCCGCACACCGGCGGCCTGGGATGCCGGGAAGCTGCGCCAGACCTACCTCACGCTGGACAAGCTGCCCGATGCCCACACCGCGCACAACGCCCAGCTGCTGCGCCTGGGCCAGTTCTCGCAGAAGCCCACCGCACTGGATGCCAACCGCCAGGCCATCGTCGCCGGCTCGTACCAGGGCGGCCTGCAGGAGCTGAGCGTCAACCGCGAGGAGATCAAGCCGCAGCCCGGCAGCGCCGCGGCGCCGCCCGTGTCCAACCTGCCCGGCACGCTGATCCACGAGACCGGCCACGCGGTGGACCAGCAGCTGGGCTTCAGCACCGGCCCCGAGGCCGCCAAGCCGGAGCGCGGCGGCTGGAAGAGCTATGGCCGGCCACCGCTGGACTGCGCGCACGACATGGTCGAGGACTCCAACGGCGCCATCAAGACCGCGCTGGCCCCGCAGCAGCGCAGCGACGTCGAGACGCAGATCGCCGCCACGCTGCAGCGGCCGAACGCCGACACGCTCGTGGACAACATCGGCCGCCTGCCCTGGTTCGCCGGCCTGCCCAAGCCGACGCAGAAGCGGGTGCGCAACGACCGGGCGCTGCCAGCCGTCGGCATCGGCATGAACTCGCCCTGGTTCCTGGCCGATGGCGGCGGCGAGCACCTGGGGGACCACGTCTACCAGCGCAGCTACCCCGGCGAGTGGGTCCGCTACCGCCACGAGGCCCGTTCGCGCCGGGTGTCCGACTACCAGTTCAGGGCCCCGGGCGAGTGGTTCGCCGAGGCCTACGCCACCTACTACGCCCCCGACTCGCGCGGCCAGGGCGCCAAGCTGGCCGACAAGGACGCCAACACCAAGCGCTATTTCGACGCCGAGGTCGACACCCTGGCCCCTTCGAGGTGATGCCATGAGCTTTTCCCGCCAGACCCGAACCCGCTCCTCGCCTGCTTCCGCGCCACCGGTGCGGGCACGAAGCACGGGCGCCTCGCAGCTCGACGCGCCCACGCTGAGGACCATGCAGTCGCGCTTCGGCACCGACTTCAGCTCGGTACGCGTGCACACCGATGCCCAGGCCGGGCGGGCCGCGACGGCCCTGGGTGCCAAAGCCTTCACCACCGGCGAAGACGTGGTGTTCGCGCCGGGCCGCTACCGGCCGGGCACGAGCGACGGCACCAGGCTCATCGCGCACGAACTGGCCCACGTCGCGCAGCAGCGCCAGGGCAGCGGCACGCCAGCCGCGGCCGAGCACCACGCACACCAGGCCGCGAACACGGTGGCGGCAGGGGGCCGTGTCGACGCGGCTTCGCTCGGTGGTGCCGATCCCGGCGTGTACCGCGATCCGGTCGACGACAAGGAAAAGCCGCCCCAGCCGCCGGCCAGCCCGGCGCCGAAACTGACGCTCGGCACGCCCGGCCCGGTGGACTGGCTGAGCCAACGCGAACGCTTCACCAGCCACGGCCAGCGCCTGACGCTGCGCGATGCCGCCGAGATCGAGCGCGAGGCGCGGCGCATCGAGGAGCAGCTGGCCCTGTTCGGCATCGGCCGCGACTTCAAGCTCGGCCCCTTCACGCGCGACGACATCGTCAACCTCGGCATAGGCCGGCAGCTCGACGATCGCTTCGGCCGCGAGAACCCCAACTCCTGGGACCGCATGAACCAGCAATGGGACCGCGCCCACCCGGGCGGCTTCCAGACGCCGTTCATCCGCAAGACCTGGAAGTTCTGAAATGAAACCCCCACGCTCCCTTCCGGTCCGCGCCTTGCAGGCCGCGCCGGGCCAGTGGCCCGGCCGCGAGCCAGGCACGAACAGTCCACTGGACTGTTCATGTCCCGGCTCGCCCCCCCGAGGGGGCTTTTGCAGCGGACCGGCAAAGCCGGATCCGCGCAAATCCCTTGGTTCGGTCGGTTTCCTGCGTCGCGGGTCGAAGCGCGGGGGGAGCAACTGAAATGAGCGCCTTCCCGGGCTCCCCCCGCTTGCTGCGCGGCGGCATCGTGCTCACCGATGCCACCACCGGTGCGGTGCTGCGCATCATCGCGCTGCAATACAACCCGGACACGCTGACCCGCAGCCTGCAGATCAAGGGCGTGGGGCAGGACGGCGGGGACCACGTCGAGGCGCTGCGCCTGAAGGGCCCCCCGGTCGAGACGATCAAGGTCGAGGTGGAGATCGATGCCACCGATGCGATGGAAGCCGACGACGCGAAGACCAACGACGCCGGCCTGCATCCGCAGCTGGCCGCGCTCGAGACCATCGTCCATCCGCGCAGCAGCGCGCTGCTGGCCGCCAATGCTCAAGCCTCGGCAGGCTCGCTGGAGATCGCGCCCGCGCTAGCGCCGCTGCCGCTGTTCGTCTTCGGCCCGAAGCGCATCGTGCCGGTGCGCATCACCGAGCTGTCGATCACCGAGGAGGCCTTCGACGCCCACCTCAACCCGATGCGGGCCCGGGTCAGCCTGGGCATGCGCGTGCTCACCGTCGACGACCTCGGCTTCGAGGCCAAGGGCGGCAACCTGTTCATGACGTACCTGCGGGCCAAGGAACAGCTCGCCGCTGGCTCGGCGGCCGGCAGCTTCGCCACCCTCGGCATCAACGGCATCCCCTGAGACCTGGAACCCCCGATGGCCAACTTCAGCTTCTCGCCCACGAGCCGCTACTACGACACGCCGGTCAAGACTTTCGAGGCGGCCGACGGCTCCCAGCTGGTCTACCTGGCGCGTCGCTTCGTGCCGGCCAGCAGCCGCTTCGCGACGCTGACGACGCACGTCGTGCAGGCCGGCGAGCGCATCGACCTCGTCGCCGCCGCCACGCTCGGCGACCCGCTGGCCTTCTGGCGCCTGTGCGACGCGAACGACGCGATGCGCCCCGACGAGCTCACCGCCGAGCCCGGCCGGCGCCTCAGCATCCCGCTGCCCGAGGGCATCCCGGGCGCGCCGCAGGCTTGAGCCATCACAGGACGCACGACCATGCTGCAAGGCATCCACCTCAGCCTGATGATCGGACCGCTGCTGCCGGTGCCGGCGCCCAAGGCCGTGGTCGACGCCGTGCAATCGGTGCAGGTCACCAGCGGCAAGGACAAGAGCGGCTTCCAGATCACCTTCGCCGTCGGCAAGCAGTCGCCGCTGCTGAACACCTTGCTGCCGGCCGCGTACTTCGACCCGATGACCACCCGCGTGATCATCGCCGTCACGCTGGGCGGGCGGCCGCACGTGCTGATGGACGGCATCGTCACCCGCCAGGAGCTCACCCCCAGCAGCGAGCCCGGCCAGTCCACCCTCACCGTCACCGGCGAGGACCTGGGCGTGCTGATGGACGTGGTCGAGATGCCCTTCATGCGCTACCCCGGGATGCCGGTGATCGCGCGGGTCTACGCCATCCTCGCCAAGTACGCGGCCTTCGGCATCGTGCCGCTGGCCGTGCCGCCGTTCATCGACGACGTGCCCATGCCCTCGCACGAGATACCGGCGCAACAGGGCACCGACCTGCAATACCTGAAGCTGCTCGCCGACCGCTGCGGCTACGTCTTCTACGTCGAGCCGGGCCCGCTGCCCGGCCAGAGCCTGGCCTACTGGGGGCCGGACATCCGCATCCCCGTGCCGCAGAAGGCTCTGGGCGTGAACATGGATGCGCACACCAACGTCGAGTCGCTGCACTTCAGCCTCGACGGCCTGGCCAAGAAGGTGGTGGTGGTGACGATGTTCGACCCGGTGAAGAACCGCGTGCCCATCGTCGTGCCGGTGCCCAACATCAACCTGTTCAAGCCGCCGCTCGGCCTGCGCCCCACGCCGCCGGCCAAGGTCGAGTTCCCCGACTACATGAGCGCCGAAGAGATGCCCAGCGTGCTCAACCGGGTGCTGGGCATCCTGGCGCGCTCGTCGGATGCGATCAGCGTGAGCGGCTCGCTGGACGTGCTGCGCTACGGCGGCGTGCTGCGCAACCGCATGCTGGTCGGCGTGCGCGGCGGCGGCCTGGCCTACGACGGCCTGTACTACGTCAACAGCGTGACCCACTCGCTCAAGCGCGGCGAGTTCAAGCAGAACTTCGAGCTCAGCCGCGACGGGCTCATCTCCAACACGCCGAGGTTAGTGGTATGAGCCATGCACGGCCGCCCGAAGGGGCTCATTCCCGCCAGGCGGGACCGGCCGCAGGCCGAAGGGTGCACACATGAGCGAATCGTCGCCGCAGCGCAAGTTCTGGGGCAAGTACCGCGGGGTGGTGACGCTCAACGTCGACCCGGAGCTGCGGGGCCGCATCATCTGCATCGTGCCCGACGTGCTCGGGCCGGTGCCCTCCAGCTGGTGCGAGGCCTGCACGCCGCTGGGCGGCCCGCCGGGGCCGCCGATGGGCGTCTACATGGTGCCGCCCATCGGCGCCGGCGTGTGGGTCGAGTTCGAGAACGGCGATCCCGACCGCCCGATCTGGACGGGCTGCCGCGTGGCGAGCGGCGACGTGCCGCCGCTGGCCCTGGCCGGCAACCCGGCCGACCCGAACATCTGCATCCAGTCGCTGCTGCAGCACATGCTGCTGATCAGCGACATGCCGCCCTCGCCGGTAAGCGGCGGCATCATCCTCAAGAGCACGACGGGGGCGATGATCGTCGTCAACGACTCGGGCATCTACATCAGCAACGGCAAGGGCGCCACGATGACGATGGTCGGGCCGACCATCGACTTCAATCTCGGCGCCCTCACGGTGACCTAGGAGCCGCCATGCCCGGCTTCCTGCTGCACACCGGCGCGGTCATGAACTGCACCCACGGCATCCCGGCGCAGATCCCGCCGGTGCAGCCGCGCGTGCTGGTCGGCGGCCAGCCGGTGGCGACGATGGCCAGCCTCATCACCGTGGCCGGCTGCCCCTTCACCGTGCCGGGCCCCAAACCCCAGCCCTGCCTCACGGTCAAGTGGCTGATGCCCGCCGCGCGCGTGCTGGTGATGGGCCAGCCGGCACTGGTGCAGCCCGCGCCCGGGCCGGGCCAGGGCCTGTGCCTGAGCCCCGAGCAGGCGCCCAACGGCCCGCCGCTGGTGGTCTTCATGCAGCCCCGCGTGTTCGCCACTTAGGAGCCGACGATGGACATCGACTTTCCGTTGCACTACGACGCCCGAGGCCGAACGGCCGAAGCGTCCATCGACGAGCACGTGCGCGACCTGATCGAGCAGCTCATCTTCACGAACCACGGCGAGCGCGTGAACCGGCCGGACTTCGGCAGCGGCGTGATGCAGCTGGTGTTCGCGCCCAACAGCCCGGAGCTGGCGGCCACGGTGCAGTTCACGCTGCAGGCCGCCCTGCAGCTGTGGCTCGGCGACGTGATCGATGTCAGCGACCTGAGCGTGACCGCCGACGACGCTCGGCTGGTGATCGACCTGGCCTACGTCATCAGGGCCACCGGCCAGGCGACGACGGCCCGCTTCGAGCGCGGCCTGTGAAGCCGGAAGGAACTCGCATGGACACCACCTGCTCAACCGACCTGCGCCGCCAAGTGGTGCGCCAGACGGCGGGCCGCAACGGGCTGGACTACGTCGAGATCGGCGACGACCCGCTGACGCTGCGCGCCTACTTCCTCGGCAAGCTGCCGCCCGAGCTGAGCGCCGATTCGCCCGACCTGCCGCGCCACCTGGCGATCGACGGGGGCGACGTGATCCGCGACCTGCGCATCGTCGACGTCGACCCTCTCGTCGATCCCGACCCCACGCATGACGACGCGCTGTTGATCCGCGTGGACCGAGAAGGCGACCGCTCGCGCTACACGCTGCGGCTGGTCGACATCGAAGGCATAGACCCGCACTACGCCAGCGCCGGATTCAGCTTCCGCATCGACTGCGCGAGCGACCTCGACTGCCGCCCGGCCTGCGACTGCGCCTCGCCCGCTGCCGACGAGCCGCGGCCGAACTACCTCGCCAAGGACTACGAGACCCTGCGCCAGCTGCTGCTGGATCGCCTGGCCCTGCTGGTGCCCGCCTGGCGCGAGCGCCACGTGCCGGACCTCGGCCTCACCCTCGTCGAGCTGCTCGCCTATGTCGGCGACTACCTCAGCTACCAGCAGGACGCGGTGGGCACCGAGGCCTACCTCGGCACGGCCCGCCAGCGCATCTCGGTGCGGCGCCACGCGAGGCTGGTGGACTACCGGCTGCACGAAGGCTGCAATGCCCGCGCCTGGGTACAGGTCGGCGTCGACGTGGACACGCCGCCGCTGGCCTTCGGGCAGCTGGCCTTCGTCACACCCTGGCGCGAAGACCTGGGCGAGCGCCCGCGCCTCGTGCGGCCCGAAGACCTGGCCGGTGTCGCGCCCTCGTCGTACGAATGGTTCGAGCCCTGCGTAGCCGATGCTTCGCAGACGATCGTGTTCCGCGCCGCGCACCACCGCATCGGCTTCTACACCTGGGGCCAGCGCTCGTGCTGCCTCGCTGCAGGATCGACAGGCGCGACCTTGCGCGACGCCTGGCGGGCCGACGGCTCGCGCACGCTGCAGCTCGCGGTGGGTGACGTGCTGGTGCTGGCCGAGCTGCGCGGCCCGCGCACCGGGCTGCCCGCCGATGCCGACCCCACGCGGCGCTGGGCCGTGCGCCTGACCGAGGTCACGCCGGACGAGGATCCGCTGTTCCCGCTGGCCGTGGGCGGCGGCGAGTTCCCCGGGACGCGGCCCACGCCCCTCGTGCGCGTCCGCTGGGGTCGTGAGGACGCATTGCCCTTCGCGCTGTGCCTGTCGGCCATCGGCAGTGCGCCCGAGTGCGCCTGGCTCGACGACGTGTCGATGGCCTTGGGGAACATCGTGCTCGTCGACCACGGCCGCCGCCAGCCCGGCGAGACGCTGGGCCCGGTGCCGTGGACGACCGGCGAAGCCTGCTGCGATTGCGTAGGCGAGCCGTCGGAGGTCAAGCCACGCCCGCTGCCCTTCCGCCCCCGCCTGGCCGGCCTGCCGCTGACCCATGCCGAGACGCCGCCCGCGAGGACCCTCGCGGCTGCGCGGTCCCTCTCGCAGGACCCGCGCAACGCCCTGCCCGCGCTGTGGCTCGGCGAGGCCGAAGGCGGTGCACGCTGGAGCGCCGCACCCGACCTGCTGGACAGCGGCCCGGACGACCGCCACGTCGTCGCCGAGATCGACAACGAAGGCGTGGCCCGCCTGCGCTTCGGCGACGGCGAACTCGGCCGCCGGCCGCCGCCCGGCGGTCTGCTGCAGGCGCACTACCGCACCGGCAACGGCACGGCCGGCAACGTGGGCGCCAATGCCATCACGTTCATCGTCGTCAAAGGCCAGGTGCTCGACGGCGTCACCTTCACGCCCTGGAATCCGCTGCCCGCGCAAGGCGGCACCGATGCCGAGCCCATCGAGCAGGCGCGCGAGCTCGCGCCCACGGCTTTCCGCCGGACCCTTGCGCGGGCCATCACCGCCGCCGACTATGCGGACATCGCTCGCCAGGATGCGCGGCTGCAGGGCGCGCAGGCCGCGCTGGTCTGGACGGGCAGCTGGTACGAGGCCGACGTCGCGCTCGACCCTTGGCAGCGCCATGCCGAAGACCCCTCGCTAGCCCCCGACGTGCAGGCGGCCCTGTACCGCGTCCGCCGCATGGGCCACGACCTGCGTATTCGGCCGGCGAGGCGCGTGCCGGTCTTCCTCTCGCTGCAGGCCTGCGCCAAGCCGGGCTACGAACGCGGCCATCTCAAGGCCGCGTTGTTGGCGCGCTTCGTCGGCCAGTCCGGCGGCTTCTTCGCCGCGGACCGGCAAGCCTTCGGACAGGCGATCCACCTGTCGCGCATCGTGGCCGAGGCGATGGCCGTGCCCGGCGTGCTGTGCGTGCGCGTGCTGGCCTTGCATCGTCACGGCCAGCCGCCCAACGGCGAGATCGCGAGCGGTCTGCTGGCCCTGGCGCCCGACGAGATCGCCGAACTGGCCAACGACCCGAACCACCCCGAGCGCGGCGCGATCGCGATCAGCGTCGAAGGAGGCCTGTGATGAACTCCTGCTCGCACTGCGGCGCCACCGCCCTGCCCTGCGGCTGCTGCGCCGGAACCGAAGCACTGACGCCCGCGACCATCCACAACCGCCCCGGCCTGCCCGAACTGGCCTGGCGCGTCGGCACGCACGCCCGCTTCTTCGAGACGATGAAGGCGAGGCTGGCCACGATGGAGGTCGACGGCGTGGCGGGCGACGGGCAGACGCCGCAGACCTTCCGCCCGCTGCAGGCCCTGGCCACGCGTGACCGCAGCGACTTCTCCATCGCCCTGCTCGACGGCTGGGCCTCGGTGGCCGACCTGCTGAGCTTCTACCAGGAGCGCATCGCCAACGAGGGCTACCTGCGCACCGCCACCGAACGGCGCTCGGTGCTGGAGCTCGCCCGCCTGGTGGGCTACACCCTGCGCCCCGGCGTGGCTTCCAGCGTCTACCTCGCCTACACGCTGGACGACAACCAGATCGAGCCGACCGTCATCGCCACCGGCGCGCGTGCGCAAAGCCTGCCCGGCCCGGGCGAGACGCCGCAAGCCTTCGAGACCAGCGAAGACCTCGAGGCCCGGCGCGAGTGGAACAACCTGCAGGTGCGGCTGACGCGGCCGCAGGACATCACCCTGAGCACCGCGCTGCTGGTGGACCGCGTGGTGGTCAGCGACAGCGTCAACGGCCTGCGCGCGGGCGACCCCCTGATGCTGCTGTTCGCCGAGGACGGCAGCCTGGCCGTGCTGCGCAGCGTGCGCTCCACCGAAGGGCCGGACGTCGCGGGGCGCTCCATCGTGCGCCTCGACCCGGTACCCGACGAGCTCGCGCTGACCATCGGCCTGCTGGTGGCGCTGGTGCAGGCGATGGAGCCCTTCCTCGAAGGCGCGGACTTCTACACCGCCCAGGCCATCGCCATGGCCGGCGAGGTGCTGCGCGAAGCCCCGGTGGACCCCGGCAGCGCCGACCCGCGAGCATGGGCCGGGCGGATCGAGAACGCCGGCACCGATGGCGACGGCGGCGGCGGCATCTCGCCGCCCGTTCTGGCGCTGATCGAACAGATGCGCGGCGCCATCGACGAGCTGCTCGAAGTGCCCGGCTCCGGCCCGCCGCCCCCGCCGCCGGTCACGCCGGACGACTTCGTCGGCAGCCTGCTCAAGCCGCGCGTGCTGCAGGCCGCCAACAGCCTGCGGCTGCGGCGCGACCTGGGCCGCGCGTTCGCGCCCGGCGCCGACACCGCACCCCAGATGCTGCTCGGCTTCGCGCCGCCGCTGCGCGACAGCTACTACCGGGCCTGGTCCGGGGCGCGCGAGAACGTGGCCGCGGCCGCGCTCGTCGGCGTGTTCGTCCTGCGCACGAGCGCAGCGCTGTTCGGTGCTTCCGTGCCGCGGTTGGTGCGCGTGACCGACGGCAACGTGCCGCCGCAGGACGAGTGGACCGAATGGAATCTGGACCGCGAGTCCACCGACGGCATGTTCCTCGACCAGCTGCACAGCGAGATCACCGCTGGCAGCTACGTGCTGGTGCGGCGCATGGACGAAGACGAGCCGGGGCAGCGCCTCTACACCGTGCGGCAGGCCACCACCGCCCAGCGCAGTGCCTACGGCATCAGCGGCAAGACCACGCACCTGCAGCTGGACGACGAGTGGTGGGACGCCCGCGTGCCGCCGCGCGGCGCGAACGAGCCCAACGACATGGCCGTCCTGCGTGCCACCCAGGTCTGGGCCCAGAGCGTGCCGTTGAAGCTGGCCGAAGAATCGATCGAGGACGACGTCGGCAGCCTGCCCGACGATGGCGGCGGCGGCCTGCGCGTGGAGCTGGCCGCGCTGCACCAGGAGCTGGCCTCGGGCCGCTGGGTGATCCTGCAGGGCGAGCGCACCGACATCGAGGGCGTGCAGGGCGTGCAGGCGGCCGAGCTGATGATGGTGGCCAGCCTCGTGCACGGTTTCAACGAGAAGCTCGCCGGCGACCGCATCCACACCACGCTGCAGCTGGCCACGCGCAGCGCCTACCGCTACAAGCGCGCCACGCTCAAGGTCTACGGCAACGTGGTGCATGCCACCCATGGTGAGACACGCCACGAGCTGCTCGGCAGCGGCGACGCCACCCAGGCCCTGCAGACCTTCGCGCTCAAGCAGCCGCCGCTGACTTTCGTCTCCGCGCCCACCGTCGAGGGTGCGGCAAGCACGCTGTCGGTCGAGGTCGACGGCGTGAAATGGCATGAAGCGCCCTCTCTCGCCTGGCTCGGCCCCAAGGACCGCGGCTTCGTCACCCGCACCGACGACGAAGGCACGACGCGCATCGTCTTCGGCGATGGCCAGCACGGCGCCCGTCTGCCCACCGGCGTGCAGAACCTGCGCGCCATCTATCGCAACGGCATAGGCGCGCCGGGCAACGTCAAGGCCCGCCAGATCAGCCTGCTCGCCAGCCGGCCGCTGGGCGTGAAGGAGGTGATCAACCCGCTGCGCGCGTCGGGCGGCGCGAACCGCGAGGACCGTGACCTGGCGCGCGAGAACGCGCCGCTGGCGGTCGCCGCGCTGGACCGCCTGGTCTCGGTGCAGGACCACGCCGATTTCTCGCGCCGCTTCGCCGGCATCGCCAAGGCCTCGGCCCTGCGCACCAGCGACGGCCGGCGCGAGCTGGTGCTGCTGACCATCGCCGGCGTCGACGACGCACCCATTGACCCGGCCGGGGACCTGATGCGCCACCTCACGACCGCCTTGCGCGAGCTCGGCGACCCCGACCTGCCGGTGCGCGTGATGCCGCGCGAGCTGCTGGTGCTGGTGCTGTCGGCGAACGTGGCCATCCTGCCGGACTACGAATGGGAGCCGGTGGCCGCGGCCATCCGCGCTGAGTTGCTGCGGCGCTTCGGCTTCGGTGCGCGGGCCCTCGGCCAGGGCGTCTGCACGGCCGAGGTGATAGGCGCCATCCAGGCCGTTCGCGGCGTGTCCTACGTCGACCTGGAGGCCTTCGGCGCCGTGCCCGAGAAGACCGCGCGGGCCGACGGCAGCCGGGCACTCGTCACCCAGGCCGAGGTGACCCGCGCCGTGCGCTCGCTGCTGGAGGGCGGCGAGGCGGGGCGCCAGGGCCTGCCGGGCACCGGCCTGCCGCCCGACGTGGTCGCCTTCCCCGGCGGCGGCGAGCGCGGCGTGCTGCGGCCTGCCCAGTTGGCGGTCTTCACGCCCGCCGTCCCCGACACCCTCATCCTCAACCCGCTGTCATGAACACCACCGCCGACACCGCCCGCGCCGACCGGCTGTACGCGCTGCTGCCCACCGTGCACCGCACGCGCGATGCCGAGCGCGGCTATCCGCTCAAGGCCCTGCTGCGCGTGATCGCGGAGCAGGTCAACGTCGTCGAGGACGACATCGAGCGGCTCTACGACAACTGGTTCATCGAGACGGCCGACGACTGGGCCGTGCCCTACCTCGGCGAGCTCATCGGCTGGCAGCCGGTGGCCGAAGCCGGCCTGCCGGCGGACGCCCCGGCCTGCGAGCAGGCGCGGGTGCTGGTGCCTCGGCGTGAGGTGGCCCACACCATCGCCCACCGCCGCGCCCGCGGCACGCTGGCCCTGCTGGAGCGCCTGGCGCGGGACGTGGCCGGCTGGCCGGCGCGGGCAGTGGAGTTCTACGCCCTGCTCGGCCGCCACCAGCACCTCGACCACCTCTACCCCGATCGCCATCGCGTGGCCGACCTGCGCGACGCCGATGCGCTGGACCGCCTGGGCGGCCCCTTCGACACACTGGCGCACGCGGTGGACGTGCGGCGCATCGATTCGCACCGCGCCGTCGGACGTTTCAACATCCCCTCGGTGGGCGTGTTCGCCTGGCGACTGCTGAGCCTGCCGGTCACCGACACGCCGGCCTGCTGCATCGAGGAGGTGGGGCCCCACTGCTTCACCTTCAGTGTGCTGGGGCAGGACGCGCCGCTGTTCGTGGCGCCGCAACCCGAGGCCGACCCCAGCCACGTCGCCGAGGAGCTGAACGTCCCCGCGGCCATCCGCCGACATGCCTTCGATGCCGATCCGGGTGCCTACTACGGCGAGGGCCTGAGCCTGGCGATCCGCGCCGACGGCTGGGCCGGCGCGCCGGCCGGCGCGATCGTGCCGCTGGCGCAGATCGTCCCGGCCGACCTGAGCGGCTGGACCTACGAGCCGCTGCCCGGCCAGGTCGCGGTGGACCCGGTGCTCGGCCGCATCGCCTTCCCGCCCGGCCAGTTGCCGCGCAAGGGCGTGCGGGTGAGCTACCGCTACGGCACGCCCGCCTGCATCGGCGGCGGCGAATACGAACGCCCGCTGCTCACGCCGGCCGGGCCGTTCACGCTCTACCGCGTCGGCGAGGGCGAGGGCTACGAGTTCCACCGCATCGGCGATGCGCTGGCGCGCTGGCGCGAGGAGCAGCCGGAGGACGCGGTCATCGAGCTTGGGCACAGCGGCGTGTTCGTCGAGCCGCTGTCCATCACGCTGGCCGATGGCCAGTCGCTGCAGCTGCGCGCGGCCCAACGCACCCGGCCGGTGCTGCGCCTGATCGACTGGCAGACCGACCTGCCCGACTCGCTCTCGGTCACGCTGGGCGAGCGCAGCCGCATCAGCTTCGACGGCCTGCTGGTGACCGGCCGGCCGTTGCGGGTGCAGGGCCGTGGCGAGGGCGGTGCGCAGGTCCAGGAGATCTGCGGAGCGCAGGTCGCCATCCGCCACTGCACCCTGGTGCCCGGCTGGGCCCTGGCCGGCGATTGCACGCCGCGCCGCCCCGCCGAGCCCAGCCTGGAGATCGACCACCTCAGGGCCGAGGTGCGCATCTCGCACAGCATCGTGGGCAGCCTCCGCGTGACCGAGGACGAGGTGGGCGCGGACCCGATTCCCCTGTCGATCCGCGACAGCATCGTCGATGCCACCGCCGACCAGCGCCAGGCCATCGCCGGTGCGGGCGACGGCATTGCGCACGCGACGCTGACGCTGCGCAACACCACCGTCTTCGGCATCGTCGACGCGCATGCCATCGCTCTGGCCGAGAACAGCCTGTTCACCGGCTGCGTCAACGTGGCGCGGCGCCAGCTCGGGTGCATGCGCTTCTGCTACGTGCCCTGCGGCTGCCGCACGCCGCGGCGCTACCGCTGCCAGCCCGACGAGGCCATCGCCGCGCTCAAGCGCCGGCAGCCGCCGGGGGATCGTCTGCTCGAGGCCATCGCCAGCGAGCAGCTGCGCCTGAGGCCGCAGTTCACCGACGAGCGCTACGGCCGCCCGGCCTATGCCCAACTCGGGCAAGACGGCGCACCGGAGATTGCGTGCGGTGCGGACGACGAATCCGAGATGGGCGCCTGGCACGACCTGTTCCAGCCCCAGCGCGCGGCCAACCTGCGCGCGCGCCTCGCCCAATCCACGCCGGCCGGCATGCACGTCGGCCTGCTGTTCGCGAATTGACTTGTCACGCAAGGGAGACCCGGCCATGAAAGGCGACTTCACCCGCTTCGGCATCGATGCCCGCAAGCACTACAGCCAGGTGCTGCACCAGCAAGGCCGCGTCACCCTGGATGCCGACAGCAACGAGGCCTCGGCCCTGCTGCTGCGCCATCTGCGGGCGCTGACGCGCGACCTCTTCGGACCCGCCGGCGGCCCGCCCGACGGCGGCTTCTCGCTCAGCCTGGACACCGGCGCCAGCCCGACCGCGCTGCTGGTGGGCCCCGGCCACTACTACGTCGACGGCATCCTGTGCGAGAACGAGGACTGGGTCGACTACGCCCAGCAGCCGGACTGGACGCCCGCGCCGCCTGTGAACAACGAGGGCGGCGACGCCCTGCTGGCCTGGCTGCGCCAGCCCTCGCCCGACCAGCCGTTCTGGCTCTACCTCGACGTGTGGGAGCGCCACGTGAGCTGGATCGAGGACGACGCCATCCGCGAAGTGGCACTGGGCGGGCCGGACACCTGCACCCGCGCGCAGGTCGTGTGGCAGGTCAAGGCGCTGCCGTGGGACCGGGAGGCCTGGGGCGACCCGAACGACAACCGCGACACCTGCGGCACGCCGATGGATTCGCTGCCCCGCCTGGGCACGGCCCGCCTGGCCGCGCAACTCGACCCGCGCGCGGCCTACAGCGACCCCTGCATCGTCTCGCCTGGCGCGGCCTACCGGGGTGCCGAGAACCACCTGTACCGGGTCGAGGTGCACCGCGGCGGCGCGGCCGGAGCGCCCGGCGGCGCGAGCTTCAAGTGGTCGCGCGAGAACGGCAGCGTGGCCACGCGCTGGCTCGGCACGGATTCGCAGGGCGACGCCGTCGCGCTGACGGTCGCCAGCAGCCGCGGCTTCGGCGCGGGCGACTGGGTCGAGCTCTCGCACGACGCGCTGGAGCTGTCCAACGAACCGGGGACACTGGTGCGCATCGCCACGGTCGAAGGCGATCACCTCGTCGTCGACATGGCGAGCGTGCCGGGCGGCGTGCTGCCGGCCTGGTCCGAGACCCTCGTCCATCCCCGGCTGCGGCGCTGGGACCAGCGCAGCAGCGACCTGGTGGCGCTCGACGAAGGTGCCGTGCCGGTCGTCGAATCCGCCGGCAGCCCCCTGACGTGGCTGGACCTGGAGGACGGCCTCCAGGTCGCCTTCGAGGCCGGCGGCCGCTACCGCAGCGGCGACTACTGGCTGATCCCGGCGCGCGTGGCGACGCAGGGCATCGAATGGCCGCCGCGCGGCACCGACGGGGCGTTCCAGCCGCCGCTGGGCATCCTGCACGCCTATGCGCCGCTGGGCCTGCTGGGCGTGAATGCCGACGGCGCGCCGGCCCTGAGCCGGGCCTGCCGGCGCTGCCTGAGCCTGGCCCAGGTGGACTGTGTGCTGCCCGAGCCGCCCGCGCGCGATCGTGTGGCCCTGCGGCCGGGCGCGCGGCGCGTGGCGGCAGCGCCCCGCCAGGCGGTGGCCGCCGCCGGAGCGACCCGGCACGCCAAGCGTCGGCCCAAGGAGCGTTGAGGCGGGCGGCTCGAACTTCTCTCCTCCCCCTAGCCCCCGGGCAGGCCCTTGATTGACAAGGCGGCCGGTTGGCGCATCATGCAGCGGCCCCTGGGGCGAAGCATGTCGAGACTGCGCAGGACGCTCGTACTATCCGCCGCGCTGCTGCCTTCGTTGGCCGCCCTGCCCGTGCGAGCCCAGCGCACCTGGCGCATCGTGATCATCCCCAAGCTGGTCGGCATCGCCTACTACGACGCCGTCAAGACCGGCATCGACGCGGCGGCCAAGGAGCTGCCGGATGTCGCCGTCACCTGGACCGGCCCCGCGCAGGACCAGGTCGAGCGGCAGATCGAGCTCATCGAACGGCTCATCCCCACCAGGCCCGACCTCATCGCCGTGGCCGCCAACGACCCGGTCGAGATCGCGCCGGTGATCGAGAAGGCGCAGAAGGCCGGCATCCACGTCATCAGCTGGGACGGCGACACCAACCGCCGCGAGTTCTTCGTCAACCTGGTCGATTTCGAGGCCTTCGGCAGCCAGCTCGTCGAGGCCGTGGCGAAGGAGATCGGCCCCAAGGGCGACATCGCGATCGTCACCACCAGCTTCACCGCGCCCAACCAGACCAGCTGGATAGACGCCATGAAGCGCACGATCTACGCGAAGTATCCCGGCCTTCGCATCGTCGACGTGCGCCCGGCCGGCGAAAGCACCGAGGAGGCCCATCGCATCGCCCAGGACTACCTCGCCTCGCTGCCCAGCCTCAAGGCCATCGTCGCCCTCGGCGCGCCCAACCTGCCGGGCGTGGCGCGGGCGGTGCGGGACGCCGGCCGGGTCGGCAAGATCGCGGTGGTCGGCAACTCCACGCCCAACCAGATGCGCGAGTTCCTGAAGGACGGCACCGTCAGGAGCGTGCTGCTGTGGAACGCGCCTGACCACGGCTACCTCACCGTCTACAGCGCGCGCCAGCTGCTGCTGGGCGGCATGAAGGCCGGCCAGCCGTTCAAGGCCGGCACGCTCGGCAGCTTCACGCCGCGCCAGGACGCGACCAGCCTGCAGGTGACCCTGCCGGTGCTGGTCTTCACGAAGGACAACGTCGACCAGTTCAGGTTCTGACGTGAAGATCGCGACACGCCTGAACCTGTTGTCGCTGGCCGTCATCCTCGTCATGACTGCAGCGGTGCTGGGGGCCACGCTGTTCTTCATCGAGGCCTCGGAGCGCCGGTCCTACGAGCGCGCGATGCAGCTGGAGCTGCAGACGGCCACGCAGGCCATCCGCCAGCAGCTCAACCGCTCGGGCGTGGTCGCCGCCAGCAAGGAGGCCGCGGCGCAGCTGGAGCGGCTGCGCCAGCACGAAGGCTTCGCTTCGGCCAGCCTGTTCATCGTCGAGAAGAACGACAACCGCATCGTCTACCACCCGCGCTACGCGATGGGCGACCGGGTCGGATATGACTTCGTCGACGAGATGATCCGCCGCGGGACGGGTTCGCTGGAGTACGACTACCGCGGCGATCCGCGCATGTCCGTCTTCCACACCCTGCGACCCATCGACTGGCTGGTGGGCGTGGCGGTGTCGCGCAACGAGATCCATTCCGCCATGTTCAGGCTCATGCGGTCCATAGGCGGGATCACCTTCGCGGCGCTGTGCCTGAACGCGATCGCCGTCAGCCTGTTCGGCCGCTGGCTGACGCGGCGCCTGGAGGTCGCCCAGCGCTGCGTGAACCGCATCGAGCAGGGCGAGATCGGCGTGCGCATGCCCGCCATCGAGGCGAACGACGAGATCGGCCGGCTGCAGCACGGCATCAATGTCATGGGCGAACGCATAGAGCAGCGCACGCGCGAGCAGCACGAGGCCCGGCAGGCGCTGCAGGCCAGCGAGGCCGGGCTGCGCCGGCTGGTCGAATCCAGCATCATCGGCGTGTTCTTCTGGGACCTGTCGGGCGAGATCCAGCAGGCCAACGAGGCCTTCCTGGAGATCGTCGGCTACAACCGAGAGGACTTCGACGCCGGCCAGGTCAACTGGGCGCGCCTGACGCCGCCGGAGGACGCTCAGGCCGACCGCATCGCGCGCGAGCAGCTCGAGCTCAGCGGCCGTTGCCAGACCTACGAGAAGCACTACATCCGCAAGGACGGCAGCCTGGTGCCGGTGCTCATAGGCGCGGCCTTCCTCGCCGATTCGCGCAACCGCGGCGTCGCCTTCGTCGTCGACATCACCGAGCGCAAGCAGGCCGAGGCGGACCGGCAGGCGCGCCACGAGGCCGAGGTGTCCAACCGGGCCAAGAGCGACTTCCTCGCCAACATGAGCCACGAGATCCGCACGCCGATGAATGCCATCCTCGGCATGTCGCACCTGGCGCTGCAGAGCGGCCTGAGCCCGCAGCAGTTCAACTATGTGCAGAAGGTCCACCGCTCGGCCGAATCGCTGCTGGGCATCATCAACGACATCCTCGATTTCTCGAAGATCGAGGCAGGACACCTCGACATGGAAAACGTGCCTTTCGACCTAGCCGACGTGCTGGACGACCTGGCCACCCAGATCGGCATGAAAGCCGAGGACAAGGGGCTGGAGCTGGTCTTCGAGCTCGCGGCAAACCTGCCCACGGCGCTCGTGGGCGACCCGATGCGCCTCGGCCAGGTGCTGCTCAACCTCGGCAACAACGCGGTGAAGTTCACCGACCACGGCGAGATCGTGGTCGCGGTGGAGGAAGTGCAGCGCAACCCCGACGACGTGCTGCTGAGCTTCGAGGTGAGCGACAGCGGCATCGGCATCTCGCCCGAGCAGCAGCAGCGCCTGTTCCAGCCCTTCTCGCAGGCCGACTCCTCGACCAGCCGGCGCTACGGCGGCACCGGCCTGGGCCTGGCCATCAGCAGCCACCTGGTGCACATGATGGGCGGCGAGATCGAGCTGGACAGCGAGCCGGGCCGCGGCAGCCGCTTCCGCTTCACTGCCCGCCTGGGGCTGCGGCCACAGGCGTCGCCGGCGATGCCGCCCGAGCGTGTCGAGGACCTGCGCGGCATGCGGGTGCTGATCGCCGACGACAACGACGTCGCCCGCGAGCTGCTGGTGCGCATGACCAGCGCCATGGGCCTGCGCCCGGTGGCGGTGCCCAACGGCGACGCGGCATTGCAGGCGATCGCCCAGGCCGATGCCCAGGACCGGCCGTTCCAGCTGCTGCTGCTGGACTGGAAGATGCCGGTCCTGGATGGGGTCGGCTGCCTGGCGAGGTTGTCGCATGTGGAGCTTCATCACCCGCTGCCGGCCGTGCTGATGCTGACCGCTTTCAGCCGCGACGAGGTGGCGCGCCGCCTGACCGCCGAGCACCTCAGCGCCGCCGCCACGCTGACCAAGCCGGTGACGCCGTCGACGCTGCTCGACAGCTTCCTCGGCGCGCTGCAACTGCCGGGCCGGCTGTCCCCGCGTGCCGAACGCCACGAGGAGTCGCTCAACGCCCACCGCCGCAGCCTGGCCGGGGCGCGCGTCCTGCTCGTCGAGGACAACCCGATCAACCAGGAACTGGCCAGCGACCTGCTGGGCGACGCGGGCATCGTGCTGACCACCGCCGACAACGGCCGGCAGGCCCTCGACCTGCTGGAGCACGACACCTTCGACCTGGTGCTGATGGACTGCCAGATGCCGGTGATGGATGGCTATGCGGCCACGCGGGCGCTGCGCCAGCTGCCCCACGGCCGCGACCTGCCGGTGATCGCGATGACCGCCAACGCCATGGTGGGCGACCGCGAGAAGGTCATCGAAGCCGGCATGAACGACCACATCGCCAAGCCCATCCGCGTGGACGAGCTGTTCGCTACTCTGGCCCGCTGGATCCGCAAGGCGCCGGTCACGCCGGCGGCGCTGTCGCGATGAGGCTGGTCGACCGCACGGGCCGGGGACCGACAATCGGGGGATGACCGCATCTCCTGCCGGCGCGCCCCTGACCGGCCCCGCTTTCTCGACCCTCCCCCTCGCCGACCACGTCCTGGCCAACCTCCAGCGCCTGGGCTACGAGCACATGACCCCCATCCAGGCGGCCAGCCTGCCGCTGGCGCTGGCCGGCAAGGACCTGATCGCCCAGGCCAAGACCGGCAGCGGCAAGACCGCCGCCTTCACGCTGCCGCTGCTGGCGAACCTCAACCCGCGGCGCTTCGCGGTGCAGGCGCTGGTGCTGTGCCCCACGCGCGAGTTGGCCGAGCAGGTCTCGCAGGAGATCCGCCGCCTCGCCAGCGCCGAGGACAACATCAAGGTGCTCACGCTGTGCGGCGGCGCCACCATGCGCCCGCAGCTCGCCAGCCTGGCCCATGGCGCCCACGTGGTGGTCGGCACGCCGGGTCGCATCCTCGACCACCTGACGCGCGAATCGCTCGCGCTGGACGCCCTCAACACCTTCGTTCTCGATGAAGCCGATCGCATGCTGGACATGGGCTTCGCCGACGACATCGCCGCCATCGCGCAGCACTGCCCGCCGCCGACGCAACGCCAGACCCTGCTGTTCTCCGCCACCTACCCCGACGACGTGGCCAAGCTCGCGGCGCGCTACCTGCGCGACCCGCAGGAGGTGAAGCTGGCCGAGCGCCACGACGCCCGCCAGATCGAGCAACGCTTCTACCAGGTGCAGGAAGACGAACGCCTGCACGCGGTGGGCCTGCTGCTGAACCACTTCCGCCCGGAAAGCACGCTGGCCTTCTGCAACACCAAGCAGCAGTGCCGGGACCTGGTGGCGGTGCTGCAGGCCGAGGGCATCGTGGCGCTGGAGCTGCACGGCGACCTCGACCAGCGTGACCGCGACCAGGTGCTGGTGCAGTTCGCCAACCGCAGCTGCAGCGTGCTGGTGGCCACCGACGTGGCCGCGCGCGGCCTCGACATCGCGCGCCTCGAAGCCGTGATCAACGTCGACATCACGCCCGAAGCGCAGGTGCACACCCACCGTGTGGGCCGCACCGGGCGTGCCGGCGAATCCGGCCAGGCCTTCAGCCTGGCCAGCATGGACGAGATGGGTCGCGTCGGCCGCATCGACGAGATGCAGGGCCGCGAAAGCGTCTGGCATCCGCTGGCCGAGCTGAAGGCCGCCGCCTCCAAGGACGACGCCTCGCGCGGGCCCTTGCGCCCGCCCATGGTCACGCTGCAGATCCTCGGCGGCCGCAAGGAAAAGATCCGCAAGGGCGACGTCCTTGGCGCGCTCACCAAGGACCTCGGCCTGGATGCTGCCTGCATAGGCAAGATCGACGTCAACGACTTCGCGACCTACGTGGCCGTGCGGCCGGACGTGGCCGAGAAGGCCTTGCGCGGGCTGAACGCCGGCAAGGTGAAGGGGCGCTCGGTGAAGGTGCGCCGCCTGTGAAGCTGCCGGCTGCCAGTTCACCGTTCGCCGAGCTCGGCCTGTCCGCGGCCCTGGTGCGCGCGGCATCGCAGCGCGGGTATGTCGCGCCGACGCCCATCCAGTCCGCGGCCATCCCGCTCGCACTGGAGGGCCGCGACATCGTCGGCTGCGCCCAGACCGGCTCCGGCAAGACGGCCGCCTTCGCGTTGCCCTTGCTGCAGGCCCTCGACACCTGGCGCCCTGCGTGGCGCCGCACCTACGCGCTGGTGCTCGTGCCCACGCGCGAGCTCGCCGCGCAGGTCGGCGAGACGATCCGCGCCCTGGCCGTCCACCTGGCCGATCCGGTGAAGGTGGCCGTCGTCTTCGGTGGCGTCTCGGTGAACCCGCAGATGATGGGCTTGCGCGGCGGGGCCGAGGTGGTCGTGGCCACGCCGGGGCGCCTGCTCGACCTGGTCGAGCGAAACGCGGTCAAGCTGGACGACGTCAACCTGCTGGTGCTCGACGAGGCGGACCGCCTGCTGGACGAAGGCTTTGCCGAGGAGCTCGCCCGCCTCACGGCGTTGCTGCCCCCACGCCGGCAGAGCCTGTTCTTCTCGGCCACCTTCCCGCCGGCGGTGCAGCAGCTGGCGGACGGCCTGCTGCACGATCCCGTCCGCGTGGAGATGCCCGCCACGCCCGGCGACGAGCCGCCCGCCATCGAGCAACACGCGGTGGAGGTGGACACGGCGCAGCGCACGCCGTTGTTGAGGCACATGATCGAGCAGGGCCAGTGGCCGCGCGTGCTGGTGTTCGTGGCGACGCGCTACGCCAGCGAGCACGTGGCCGACAAGCTGCGCCGCGCCGGCCTGGCGGCCGCTGCGTTCCATGGCGACCTGAGCCAGGGTGCGCGCACCCGCGTGCTCGCCGAGCTGAACAGCGGCGCCCTGCGCGTCGTGCTGGCCACCGACATGGCCGCCCGCGGCCTGCATATCCCCGGCCTGCCGGTGGTCGTCAACTACGACCTGCCTCGTTCGCCGACCGACTACACCCACCGCATAGGCCGCACCGGCCGCGCCGGCGCCACCGGCCTGGCCGTGAGCTTCGTCACCGCGGCGAGCGAAGCGCACTTCCGGCTGATCGAGAAGCGCCAGGGCCAGCGCGTGCCCCGCGAACGGGTCGCAGGCTTCGAGCCGGGGGAAGCCGCCCTGCCCGCGTCGCCGCCGGAAGGCGGCATCAAGGGCCGTCGCAAGAGCAAGAAGGACAAGCTGCGGGAAGCCGCCGCGGCGGGAAAGGCCTGAGCCCCGGCCGGGGCGGAACAGGATCGGGTCTCGTGCCATCCATGCCTCGACACCATGGCAAGGAGTGCAGACATGAAACCCGTGCTGGCGGCAATGTGGGGCGTGCTGGCGGTGATGGCGACCGCCTGCGGAGGCGATGACGACGATGAGGATCGGCAGGCGCTGATCGCCCAGGGCAAGGACATCTTCCGCTTCGACACCTTCGGCGACGAAGCCAAGTGGACCGACACCTTGAGGATGCACGAGGTCATCGCCACCTCGGTCGACCCGACGACCGCGCTGGCGGTCGGCTTGAAGGTCGATGCGGATGCGCTGCCTCAGTCCCTGAAGGACGGCATAACGGACGGCAGCGTCGACCTCACCAGCCCGGCGACGACCGTCGCGTTGTTGAAGCTGAACGCCATCGTCGGGATGAAGGGCGAGGTCGAGACGGTGAACAACGTCGACCAACTCAAGCGGGTCGGCATCACCTGCGCGCTGTGCCACTCGACGGTCGACAACTCCTTCGCCGCAGGCATGGGCAAGCGGCTGGACGGCTGGCCGAACCGGGACCTGGACCCGGGCGCGATCATCGCCCTGTCGCCCGCACTCACCGACGCCGAGAAGGCCGTCTTCAACTCCTGGGGCAAGGGCAGGTACGACCCCCGGTTCAACGTCGACGGGCTGAGCAAGCCGGTCGTCATCCCGCCCGCCTATGGCCTGGCCGACATCCACAAGATCACCTTCACCGGGGACGGTGACGAGATCGCGTACTGGAACCGCTATGTCGCCGTGACGCAGATGGGCGGGCTGGGGACCTTCTCCGATCAGAGGTTGTCGCTGACCATCACCAACGGAGCCCAGGACCTGGTCAGCAGCAAGCTGCCTGCGCTGCAGGCCTATCAGTTGTCGCTCGCCGCGCCCGCGGCCCCGGCCGGCAGCTTCGACACGGCCGCGGCAGCGCGAGGCAAGCTGCTCTTCGAAGGCCAGGCGCAATGCATGACCTGCCACAGCGGCACGCTCTTCACGGATGCCAACCAGAAGCTGCATCCGCCGTCGGACTCGGTCGCCGAGCCCGAGACGCCGAGCTATGCCGCCCGGTCGGCGACCAAGATGTACCGAACCTCCCCGCTGAAGGGCGCCTGGCAGCACCCGCCGTACCTGCACGACGGTTCGGCAGCGACGCTCGCCGATGTCGTCGAGGTCTACAACACGAGACGCAGCCTGGGCCTGAACGCCGAGGAGGTCGCGGATCTCGAGCAGTACCTGAAGTCGCTCTGAAGGGTCTTTACGCCGCCACGGCTTCGGTCGCTCGCTCCTGGGTGCTGCGATAGGCCCAGAAGCGCGGCAGGGCGAAGCCCGTGGCGATGACCCCGGCGAGGCAGATCGCGCCGCCTGTCCAGATGGCGGCCGACACGCCCCAGGCATCGGCCATGAAGCCGGCGCGCGCGTTGCCGACGAGCGGGCCGGTCAGGTAGCTGATCATCTCGATGCCGGCGAGCCGGCCGCGCAGCGCGTTGGGGATGGTCTGGTTCCAGATCGTGCCGCGGAACACGCCGCTGACCATGTCGGCCGCACCGGCCACGGCCAGGCACGCGAGGCCCAGCGCCAGGCTGGGCGCGAAGCCGAGCGCGACGATGCCGAGCGCCCAGACGGCCGCCGCGATGACGACGGCGCGGCCGTGGCGCGTGACGCGGCCGGTCCATCCACTGAACAGGCCGATGGCCAGGGCCCCGACCGACATCGCCGACAGCAGCCAGCCCACCGACTCGGTGCGCCCATCCGCCGCGGCCATGGCCGGGAACAGGGCCACCGGGAAGGCGAAGGCCATCGCGACGATGTCGACGATGTAGGTGCCCATCAACTCGGGCCGCGCCCAGGCAAAGCGCAAGCCCTCGGCCAGGTCGGCCAGCAGGTGCGGGCGCTCGCCCGATTCAGCCAGCGTTCCGACGGCGGAGCGGGGGATTCGAGCGATGAAGAACAGCGCCGCGGCAAAGGTGCAGAAGTCGAAGACATAGGCACCCACCGCGCCCCAGCGCGCCAGCAGCAGCCCCGCCAGCGCCGGGCCGGCCACCATGCCCACCGTGCCACGCACCGAGGACAGCGCGGCGACGGCGGCGAACTCCTCGGGACGCGCCAGCTTCTGCGTCAGGGCCTCCAGGGCCGGACGGTGGAAGCCGCTGGCCCCCTGCAGCACGGCCACGAGCGCGTAGATCGCCAGCACGCTGGGCGCGGAGCTCAACGCATTGGCCAGCAGGCCGGCCAGGCACAGGGCCATCAGCGCCTCGGACGCGATCAGCAGCCGCTTGCGATCCACCCGATCCGCCACCGCGCCGCCCAGCAGCCCGCAAAGGACCACCGGCACGAGCTGCACCAGCCCCAGCAGGCCCACCTGCGCGTTGGAGTGCGTCAGCTCATAGAGCTGCCAGGGCACGGCCACGTAGCTGACCATGGTGCCCAGGCCCGAGATGAACTGACTCGCGAACAAGCGCCGGAAGGCGGTGTTGTGGCGCAACGGGCCGATGTCCAGGAGCATTCAGGCCTTTCAGAAGAGGACGCGCCTTGAATCGATTCGGGGGCGCTTGTCTCGACAGCCGCCCGCATCATGGCGCCCTTTTTCACGCCCGAAGCGATCTGCCCCCAAGGATGCGGTGACGATCGATCACGCAGGCGACGCGAGCGCGAGGCTGACGCATCGGCGGGCCAGGAGCTCGGTCGGGTCGACGACGCGGACCTGGCGGCCACCAAGCTCCAGCGCTTCGTTCGCCGCCACGACCAGCGGCAGCTCCGTGCAGCCCAGGATGACGGCCTGCGCCCCGCGATCGGCCAGGTGAACCAGGGCGGCCTGCAACTGCGACGCACACGGTCCCGACGTGAAGCCGGCCTTCACGCCCGCCGGCCCGTAGATGGCCGACATCACCAGCGCCTGATGGTCGGCGTCGGGCACCACGAGGTCCAAGCCGACGCGCGCGAGGGCTTCGGCATACAGGCCGCTCTGCACTGTCCCCGTCGTCGCCAGCAGCCCCACCTTCGCGGAGGGCGCCAGGTGCTCGCGCAGGTGCCCGGCCGTCGTCTCGAGCATGCTGATGATCGGGATCGAGAGGTAGGGCTGGATGCGTTCGACGAAGGCGTGCGCCGTGTTGCACGGGATGGCGATCAGCGCCGCATCCGCCGCCTCCAGCCGCTTGCACGTCGAGTACAGCGACACCGTCGGATCCGCTCCATCGCCCACCAGGTGGGCGGTGCGGTCCGGGATCTGCGGGTTCTGCTCCACCACCACCTTGATGTGGTCCTGGTCCTTGCCGGCCAGCGTGTTCTTCACCAGCTTGCCGAGGAAATCCACCGTGGCCGCCGGCCCGACGCCGCCCACGACGCCCAGCTTGATCGGACCCGGCTCCGCGCGGTTGTGCGACAGCGCAGCACGCACATACGCCTGGTTCGTGTCGATCAGCTGGAAGCCCCGGCTGCGCAGCGCCTCGATCACCGCCGGGATCTCCGCGAAGCCCGGCACGATGAGGTCTACACCCTGCTGCGCGAGGTCGCGGCAAGCGCTCGCCAGGAGTTCCACCGAGTCGGCGCTCAGCTGCCCCGCCTTGAGGCCCTCGGGCCCGTAGATCGCCGCCATCACGCAGTCCTGCTGCGCCTGCTCGCCCGGGTAGACGAGCTGCCATCGCGGCACCTCGAAGTAGCGCTCGAACAGCCGCTGCGCGCGGACATGGTTGGAGGTCAGCACCCCGATGCGCCTCGCGCCGGGGTGCCGGCGCTCGATGTCGCTCTTGACCGCGGCCATCATGTCGACGACGGGGATCTTCACCTCGGCCTGCAGTTCGGCCAGGAAGGTGTGGCTCAAGAAGCACGGCAGCAGCACTGCCTGCGCGCCGCGCGCCTCGTAGCTGCGCAGCAGGTCGAACACGTACAGCTTGCGCCCGCTCTGAGACGCATGGGCCGCGCCGGGCTCGAGCCCCTCGTGAAACGGCCGCTGTTCGAAGACCAGGCCGGTCTGGCCCTCGCCCGGCACGGCAGGCAAGGCCTGCGCCAGCTTGAAGAACAGGTCGGCCGGGCCCAGCGTGCCCAGGCCGCCGACGATGCCGAAGCGGCAGGGCGGGTTGGTGAACTGCAAGACGCGATCCTTCAGGTGCGAAGCCGCGGGCGCGTCAGGCCGCCGGCTCCAGGGCGCGAAGGCGGCCCGGTACCTCCACGGCACTCGGGGCGGCCGGCGGCTCGTGCGTCTGCCCTTCACCGGCCAGCTTGCCCTCCCACTTGGCGATGACCGAGGTGGCCAGGCTGTTGCCGATGACGTTCGTCGCCGTGCGGCCCATGTCCAGGAACACGTCCACGCCCATGATCAGCAGCAGGCCGGCTTCGGGCAGGCCGAACATCGGCAGCGTTGCGGCGACCACCACGAGCGAGGCCCGCGAGACGCCCGCCATGCCCTTGCTGCTGATCATCAGGAACAGCAGCAGCGAGACCTGCGTGGCGAAGGACATGTCGACCCCGTAGGCCTGGGCGACGAAGAGCACCGCGAAGGCCTGGTACATCATCGAGCCGTCCAGGTTGAAGGCATAGCCCAGCGGCAGCACGAAGCCGGTGACCTCGCTCTTGACGCCGAACTTCTCGAGCTGCTCCATCGTCTTGGGATAGGCCGCTTCGCTGCTGGCGGTCGAGAAGGCGATCAGGGTCGGCTCCTTCACCAGGCCGAGCAGGCGGAACACGCGCCCCTTGAGCACGAAGTAGCCGGCCAGCACGAGGACGAGCCACAGCGAAGACAGCCCCACGTAGAAGCTGCCGATGAACCGGGCGAAGGTGCCCAGCACGCCGAGCCCCTGCACGGTGATGGCCGCCGCGATCGCCGCGAACACGCCGATAGGCGCGAACAGCATGACGTAGTCGGTCACCTTGATCATGACGTGCACCAGGCCGTCGATCGCCGACACCATGGCCTCGCCCGCTCGATCCCGCACCGCCCGCAGCGCGAAGCCGAAGAACAGCGAGAACACCACGATCTGCAGCACCGCGTTGGACGCCATCGCATCGAACACGCTCTTGGGGAAGACGTTGACGATGAAGTCCTTGAAGTTCAGCGACGAGGTCTTGAGGTGGGTGGCCGCATGCGCGTCGGGCAGCGGCAGGTTCATGGCCTTGCCCGGCTCCAGCAGGTTGGCCCACATCAGGCCGAGGAACAGCGAGACGAGCGACGCGCTCACGAACCAGCCCATCGCCCGCCCGCCGATTCGCCCCACGCTCTTGCCGTCGGACATGCCCACGATGCCGCTCACCAGCGTCGCGAACACCAGGGGCGCGATGATCATCTTCACCAGGCGCAGGAAGATGTCTGCCGCGGCGCTGAAGTAGCTGCCGATCTCCTTGGCCGAGGCCGCATCGGGCGCGATCGAGTGGCAGACGTAGCCCGCGCCGATGCCGAGCACCAGCGCGACCCCTATCCAGGTGGTCAGTTTGTTGAGTTTCACGGTTTGTCTCCATGCCCGGCGGGCGAGCGAAAGGGGGGCGCCAGGCCGGCGCCGTCCTGGGAAGGGCTCTTCGGCCCCTGCAAGTGGCCGACTACTGCAGGCTCAGTTGCACGCGCGGCTGCGTGAGCACCTCGGGCTGCAGGATCTGGTCGAGCTGTTGCGCCGTCAGCAGCTGCTTCTGGATCACCAGGTCGTAGACGCTGGCGCCGGTGACGAGCGCCTCCTGCGCGATCAGCGTCGCATTGACGTAGCCGATGTACGGGTTCAGGGCGGTCACGAGGCCGATCGAGCTCTGCACGCTGTGGCGCAGGGCCTCGCGGTTGACGGTGATGCCGCGCACGCAGCGTTCGGCCAGCGTGAGCAGCGCCGCGCGCAGGTGGCTCACGCTCTTGAACAGGCTGTGCGCGATGATCGGCTCGAAGGCGTTGAGCTGCAGCTGCCCCGCCTCGGCGGCGAAGGTGATCGTCAGGTCGTTGCCTATGACCTCGAAGGCCACCTGGTTCACGACCTCGGGGATCACCGGGTTCACCTTGCCGGGCATGATCGAAGAGCCGGCCTGCATCGGCGGCAGGTTGATCTCGCCCAGGCCGGCACGCGGCCCCGAGGACAGCAGCCGCAGGTCGTTGCAGACCTTGGAGACCTTGACCGCCACGCGCTTGAGCACGCCCGACAGCTGCACGAAAGCGCCGCAATCCTGCGTGGCCTCCACCAGGTTGGGCGCGGTCAGGAAGCCGATGCCGGTGATGCGCCCGAGGTGCTCGCACACCTTCTTGGCGTAGTCGGGATGGGCGTTGATGCCCGTGCCTATGGCCGTGGCGCCGAGGTTGATCTCGAGGATGAGTTGCGAGGCCTCGCGCAAGCGCAGGATGTCCTCGTCCAGCATCACGACATAGGTCGAGAACTCCTGGCCCACGGTCATGGGCACCGCGTCCTGCAACTGCGTGCGGCCCATCTTCAGCACGTCGGCGAACTCCACCGCCTTCTCGTGGAACGCCGTGCGCAGCACCTGCATCGCCTCGATCAGGCCTTGCACGCCCACATAGCCAGCGACCTTCAGCGCCGTCGGATAGACGTCGTTGGTGCTCTGGCTCATGTTCACGTGCTCGTTCGGGTGCAGCTCGTCGTAGCGGCCCTTCTCGTGCCCGAGCAGCTCCAGGGCGAGGTTCGCGATCACCTCGTTGGCGTTCATGTTGGTCGAAGTGCCGGCGCCGCCCTGGATGACGTCGACCACGAACTGGTCGTGTGCACGGCCGTTGCGCACCTCCTCGCAAGCACGCTCGATCGCCTCGGCGAGCCGGGGGCTGAGCAGCCCCAGCTCCTGGTTCGTGCGGGCCGCCGCCTGCTTGATGGCAGCCAGCGCATTGACCAGGTCCGGATAGGCCGAGACCTGGATCCCGCTGATGGGGAAGTTTTCCACCGCACGCAGCGTGTGGACGCCGTAGTAGGCGTTGCCGGGCACCTCCCGGTCGCCGAGAAGGTCGTGTTCGATTCGTGTGCCTGCCATGCTGCCTCGCGTACGCTGTTTGCGAAAAGTGCATGGATACTACGGTCGCACCCCGTGAATCCAATGTGTTGATTCACAATTCGCATGATTCGCGATGATTTTCCGGATCAGACCGGAGGCCCAGCATGCAGATCAGATGGATAGAGGATTTCCTCAGCCTGGCCGACGCGAAGGGATTCGCCAGGGCGGCGGAGCGCCGCAACGTCTCCCAGCCGACCTTCAGCCGCCACATCCAAGCCCTGGAGGAATGGCTGGGCGTCGAGCTCGTCGATCGCCGCGGTGGAGCGCGCGTCCAGCTGACCGCGTCGGGCCGGATCTTTCGCGAATTCGCCATCGACATGCTGCGTCGCACCTACGACATGCGCGCCATGCTGCGGGGGCAGACGGCGGTGGCCGAGAGCCTCATTCGCTTCTCCGTCGCGCACACGCTGTCGGTGACCTTCTTCCCGCAGTGGCTCAACGAGCTGCGTGCTGGGCTCGGCGACGTCCTGGCCCACGTCAATGCGGTCAACGTCGCCGACGGCGCGCTGGCCCTCACCGAGGGTGCAACCGACCTGCTGCTCGTCTATCACCACCCGCAGCTGCCGGTGCTGCTGGATTCGAAGCGCTTCCCTCACCTGACGCTGTCGACCGAACGCATGGCGCCGTTCTCCGCGCCGCTGCCCAGCGGGGCGCCGAGGTTCAAGCTGCCCGGCCGGGCCGGCGATGTCGTGCCGTTCCTGTCCTATTCGTCCGGGGCCTACCTCGGCCAGGTCGTCGAGATGATCCTGCTCAATGCCGGCGAGCCGTTCCACCTGACGAGGCGCTTCGACACCCACATGGCCGAGGCCCTCAAGGCCATGGTGGTGGCCGGGCACGGACTCGGATGGCTGCCCCAGACCTCGACCACGCGCGAGGTCAAGGAGGGGCGCCTGGTGGCGGCCGGCTCATCCCGATGGTCCTGCGAACTGGAGGTGCGGCTGTACCGCTCGGCCGATCGCGGCAACGACATGGTCGAGCGGATCTGGGAGCAGCTGCTCGCCAGGAAGTGAGCGGCCGCCGGGATGAATCTGGGTCCGTCAGGCCAAGGCGGTCTGCGCAATCCCCGCGATGGCCCATTCGCGGCTGCCGTCGACGGGCTTGACGAGGTGCCAGACCTCATCGAACGGTGCTGCCGACGCCTCTTTCTCTTCGCGGATCAGCCCGTGGAACCGCACGCTGACGATCTGGCGGTCGGCTTCTTGAGCGAAGTCCAGCACCTGCGCATCGAGCTGCACGACGTCGGTCTGCTGGGCCATCCCCTTGCGGTCCTGCAACTCGAGCCTGAAGGTGGCGAACATCTCGGGCGTGGCGAACTGGCGCAGATCGTCCAGGTTGCCGGCGTCGTTGGCGGCCTGCATCCGGATGAAGATGAGCTTGGCGATGCGTTCGAAGGCCGGGCCATCGAAGCCCGGAGGCAGGCTGATGGACGCGACCGCGGGTGTCATCGCAAGGTTCGTCTGGGAGCCCCCCTGAGCGGTGCCGCCCGAACCGAACGCTGGCGTACTCGCCGGCCGGGAGGGGGCGCCCGCGAACTCAGCCCCGGCGTACTGCAAGCCCTGAGGGGCCGACAGGGTGTTGCGGTTCACCGCGCCGGGCCCGAATCGCCGCAGCAGGAATCGCACCAGGAAAACACCCGCCACCGCGAACAGCACCATGGTGAGCAGGCTGCCGAACTCGGCGCCCAATCCGAGGTGGCTCATCAAGGCGGCCAGGCCCAAACCGGCCGCAATGCCGGCCATCGGGCCCAGCCACGAACGCTTCGGCGGGGTGGCCGGTACGGCGGCGGCGCCCGCGGCCGGGGTGCCGGGTGTCGCGGCCGGCTTGGCCGGAACAGCCTGGGCGGGTTGTGGCGGCGGGGCCTGGCGCTGCATGCCCGAGGTGCGGCCACCCCCGAGGCGGCCGGCCTGGGCGTCGGCGGCCACGAAACTCAGCCCGGCCAGGGCCACACACAGGGTGATCAGGATTCGGTTCATGCTGCACTTTCATTGCACGGGGCGACGCCCCTCATATGGGGGAGAACACGAAAAGGGCAATAGGTGAAGAGCGCCTGGCAGACAACTTCTTGGCAGCCTTGCAGCGGGAATGATCCGATGAAGGCTAGGCGCGGTGGCAGACCGCTTCGATGTTGTGCCCGTCCGGGTCGATGACGAAGGCGGCGTAGTAGTTCGCGTGGTAGTGCGGCCGCAGACCGGGCGCACCGTTGTCCTGGCCGCCCGCCTCCAGGGCCGCGCGGTAGAAGGCATCGACTTGCGCGCGACTCTCCGCCAAGAAGGCGATGTGCAGATGCGCTGGCTTCTCTTCGGTCTGGAACAGGCACAGCGAAACCTTGCCTTCCGGGGGGCTGAGCTCGACACCGTAGCTCGGCGCCCCTTCCGAGACCACCGTCACGCCGAGCGGCTCGAGCGCCTTGAGATAGAAGGCCTTGCTCGCGGCGTAGTCGCCGACGCCGAACTTGACGTGGTCAAACATGGGTTCTCCTGATGGGTGCAGGCCGGCGCGCGGCCGCGGGTGGAAGACGGCGGCAGTGTCGCTGCCTGCTGCGGCTTCGGGAGTCTTCCGCGCGTCTCACCTGTATCAGGGTGATGTCGACGCCGCCCGAACCGCTGTCGCGGTCCGCCGGCGAGGTGGGGGCGGATGCGTTTGCGCGCCGCTCAGGGCTGACCAGGCTTGCCTTGGGGCAGCCCCTCATCGTTGCCTGAGCCCAGCGCCTGGTCCGCGTCGGCGTCGAACGTTCCCGTGGGCGTCGGCCCCGTGCCGTCCGGCTCGACGGTGATCACCTTGTCGGCAAGCGCGTCTTCCTTGAAGTTGCGGGGCTGGCCCTCGTTGGCGCGACGCTGCGAATCGAGCAACGCCTCACGCTGGTCCTTGGGGCTGGCGGGCGACTGGGGTGTGGTCATGGCGAATCTCCGGTGATGGCCATCACAGCCTACGGCCGCTCACCCGCATGCGATGTAGGCCCCCTGGGCAAGAGACTGTAGGAAGGCGTCACCCGGAACCACTTCATCCCGCCTTGGCGTCCGAGGGCGGGATTGCCGCGGGATCCATCCAGAACGGTCCCCACAGGTGCCCGTCGGGGTCGGCGAGGTCGCGGCTGTACATGAAGCCCAGCTCCTGCACAGGATTCACATCGGCCTGGCCCCCGTGGTCTGCTGCGGCGCGGTTCATCGCATCGACAGCCTCGCGGCTGTCCATGGACAGCGACAGCATCACCGAAGTGGCCCCGGGCGGCGGAAGCGGCCGATCGGTGAAGGTGCGCCATTTGGCGTGCGTGAGCAGCATCGCGTAGATCGCCTCGCTCCACACCATGCAGGCGGACGAGTCGTCGCTGAACTGCGGGTTTCGCTGGAATCCCAGCGCCTGGTAGAAGACGATCGAGGCCGCGAGGTCGGTGACGGGCAGGCTCACGAAGATCATCTTGGTCATGGGGTTTCCTTGGTTGGCGGAGGGCGGCGCCCCGGGCGGGACGTTTCAACCGGACGACGAACGAGTGGGGCCCGATTCGACAATCCAGCGGGCCATGCGCATCACCAAGGCCGCGGCGGTCCGCTCGGCAAGCTAGCGCGCCAGCGGGGTGGTCTGCGCCGAGGCGATGACCCAGCGGTCGAGCTTGCGCACGAGGACGTAGGTCATCAGGCCCACGCTGCCCGGCAACGCTGTCCGGTCGGCCTCCAGCCGGTGGTCGTGGACGGTCTTGGTGCACGAGACCACGGCACAACCGGGCGCCACGAAGTGCACCCGATCGATCTCGGTGACGGTGGGCACATGCTGCAGAGCCGATGACAGCGCCTGCTCCATCGCCTCCTGGAAGGCCTTCCTGCCGAACAGCCGGCGGCCGGCCATGTTGACGACGACCGCATCGTCGTCATGCAGCTTCATCAGCTCGGCGACGTCGAACTGGTACCTCTGCGCGTCGGCGATCAGCTCGCGGATCTCGGCTTCCTGGGCGTCCAAATCAAATCTCCTGGGATGGCGTTGGTCGGGATCCAAGTTTCCATCGCAGGCGCTGGTTGATGAATGAAGGCTGCCGCCCCTCACTCCACCGTCACGCTCTTTGCCAGGTTGCGCGGCTTGTCCACATCCGTCCCCCGCGCACAAGCCGTGTGATAGGCCAGCAGCTGCAGCGGCACCACGTGAAGGATGGGTGACAGAGGGCCGTAGTGCTCGGGCATGCGGATGACGTGGATGCCTTCGCCGGGTTCGATCCTGGTGTCGGCATCGGCGAAGACGAAGAGTTCGCCGCGGCGGGCGCGCACTTCCTGCAGGTTGCTCTTGAGCTTCTCGAGCAGGGTGTCGTTCGGCGCCACGGTGACGACCGGCATCTCGGCCGTCACCAGGGCCAGCGGGCCGTGCTTGAGCTCGCCCGCCGGGTAGGCCTCGGCGTGGATGTAGCTGATCTCCTTGAGCTTCAGGGCGCCTTCGAGCGCGATCGGGTAGTGCAGCCCGCGGCCGAGGAAGAGCGCGTTGTCCTTGCGGGCAAAGGCGTCGGCCCAGCCGATGACCTGCGGCTCCAGCGCGAGCACCGCCTGCAGCGCCACGGGCAGGTGGCGCATGGCCTTGAGGTGCGCGGCCTCCTGCTCTTCGCTGAGGTGGCCCCGCACCTGGGCGAGCGCGAGCGTGAGCAGGAAGAGAGCCGCCAGCTGGGTGGTGAAGGCCTTGGTGCTGGCCACCCCCACTTCCACGCCGGCGCGAGTGATGTAGGCCAGCGAGCATTCGCGCACCATCGCGCTGGTGGCCACGTTGCAGATGGTCAGCGTGTGCTGCATGCCGAGGGAGCGCGCGTGCTTGAGCGCCGCCAGCGTGTCGGCCGTCTCCCCGCTTTGGCTGATGGTGACCACCAGGGTGCGCGGGTCGGGCACGCTCTCGCGGTAGCGGTATTCGCTGGCGATCTCGACCTCGGTCCGGATCTTGGCGATGCTCTCCAGCCAGTACTTGGCCGTCGAGCCGGCGTAGTAGCTGGTGCCGCAGGCCAGGATGAGCACGCGATCCACGTCCTTGAAGACGCCATAGGCACCATCGCCGAAAAGCTCCGGGGTGATGCCCTGCACGCCTTCGAGCGTGTCGGCCACGGCGCGCGGCTGCTCGAAGATCTCCTTCTGCATGTAGTGCCGGTAAGGGCCCAGTTCCGCGGCGCCGCTGGCCACCTGCACCGTCTTCACCTCCCGCGTCACCGGGCGGAACTGACCCCGTTCGTCTCGCGCGGCGACCCAGTGCTTGCCGAGCTGCAGGTCGACCACGTCGCCTTCCTCGAGATAAGCGATGCGGTCGGTCACGCCGGCCAGGGCCATCGCGTCGGAGGCGAGGTAGCGCGCGCCGCTGGCCTCGTCGACCCCGAGCACCAGGGGCGAGCCCTCGCGAGCCCCGACGACGCGTTGCGGCTCGTCGCGGCAGAACACGGCGATCGCGTAGGCGCCCTTGAGGCGCTGCACCGTGCGCTGCACCGCCTCGAACAGGTCGCCTTCGTAGTGGTGGTCGACCAGGTGGGCGATGACCTCGGTGTCGGTCTGGCTCTCGAAGACGTAGCCCCTGGCCTTCAGTTCGTCGCGCAGATCGTCATGGTTCTCGATGATGCCGTTGTGGACCAGGCCAATGCGCTCGCGCGAGAAGTGCGGATGGGCGTTGTGAACCGCCGGCGCGCCATGCGTGGCCCAGCGCGTGTGAGCGATGCCGGTGCCGCTGGCCACGTGGTCATGCTCGACCTGCGCCAGCAGGTCGGCCACCCGCGCGGTGGAACGGCTACGGCGCAGCGCGCCATCCTGATGGACCGCCACGCCGCAGGAGTCGTAGCCGCGGTACTCCAGCCGCTGCAGGCCCTGGACCAGGATGGGGACGATGTTCTGGGCGCTGACCGCGCCGACGATGCCGCACATGATGTCTTGCTCGTTCGTGGGGGGAATGCCGGGATCGTAGGCTTGGGGAACAGAACAATGCTTCCAAATATTTGCCCAATCTGCAATATTCATTCTCCACACTGACAGAATGAAGTAATCTTTCTCCATGCCTGCAAAATTGGATGATTCAATCGCGTTAGATGCCCTGGACTGGCGCCTGCTGGACCTCCTTCAAGCCGACGCCAGCCTCACGAACCACGCGCTGGCCGAGGCGGCCCAGGTCTCGCCCGCGACCGCGCTGCGCCGGGTCAAGCGCCTGAGAGAGGCCCGCGTGATCGAGCGCTTCACCGCCCTTCTCGCCCCTCGCCTGGCCGGCCGCGGCCTATCCGCCATCTGCGAAATCACGCTCGATCGCCAGGGCGACGAGCACCAGGCGGCCTTCGAGGCGCGGGCCGTCCCGGACCCGGCGGTTCAGCAGTGCTGGCGGGTTTCGCCCGGCCCGGACTTCGTGCTCGTCGCCTGGGCCCCCGACATGCCGGCCTTCCACGCGCTCACGCAGCGGCTGTTCACGCAGGACGCGAACGTGCGCAACGTGAAGACCTTCTTTGCGCTCAAGCGGGCCAAGTTCGAACCGCGGGTGCAGGGCCCTGAACTCGCCAGCTAGGCTCGCGCCATTCTGAGCACGAAGCTCACGCCGCCCGCCACCTCGTTGCGAGCCTCGATCGTGCCGCCCATCTTGGCCATGTAGGTGCGCGCCACGAACAAGCCCTGGCCGCGATGGGCGGGGTCGGCCCCCGCCTCGCCGGCCGCGTCGGAAACGCCGTACTCGAAGATGCGGCCGATCAGCGCCTCGGGGATCGGGTCGCCCTGGTTGTGGATCGTGACGGCAACGCCGCCCTCTTCGTGCGCGAGGCCGATCTCGATCGCCGTTCCTGGTGGGCGGTAGCGATCGGCGTTTCGCAACACGTGGGTCACCACGTCTTCCAGCGCATAGGCGTCGCCGCGCACCAGGCAGGGTACGTCAGCGCTCGCATAGCGCACCTCGGCAATGCCGGCATGCGGCGCGTTGTCGGCCACGTGTCGCAGGAACTCGTCGACGTCCAGCGCCTGCACCGGCAGGGTCGTCGCCTCGAAGGCCTCGGTGGGCGAGGCCTGGCCGTAGAGCACACGCACCGCCTGCTGCATGCGGCGCAGATAGCGGTGGCTCGAATCGCCCTCGTCGGAGTGCAAGGCCAGCAGGCTTTGAAGCGGCGACATGATCTCGTGGCCCACGGCGTGCCACTGTTCGCGCTCCTGCGCGGTGCGGATCTGCTCGCGCCGCACGTCGTCATTGACCCGCTCGAGCAGCTCGGCCAGCGTGCCGGCCAGCAGGCCCAGCTCGTCGCCGCCACGCAGGTCGGTCACGTCGAGCCGGACCTCATCCTCGAGCCCGCCCTTCAAGCTCTGCACGCCGCGCCGGACCGCCGCGGCGCGGCGCGTCAGCAGCGTGATGCGCCGCACGATGCGCAGCTCGATCGCGGCCCACGCGAGCACGATGGCGGCCAGCATGGCGACCACGATCCAGCCGACGCGCGCCGCCACGCGGCCGAGGGTTCGATTGACGCTGCGCACGTCGCCGGTCAGCGTGAGCTCGTAGCGGCCCAGCGGCGTGGCGATCGTGTCCTGCGCCACCAGCGGCTGCTCGTAGCCGTCCACCGGCAGGCGGCGGATGAGGTGGGCGGTGAAACGGTCCCACGCCGAGGGCGCCGGCGCGTCGGCCGGCTCTCCGCCCTGCATCAGAGCGAGCTCGGTGTCGCCTTGGGCGCTCGCTTTCGACAGGCGCAGCGTTTCGCCGGGCAAGAGCAGCGGTTGCAGGTCGGGCAGGCCGAAGGGCGGCGTCGCATCGGGCTGGTTGCTGTCGAACAGCGTCGCGCCGCTGGGCGCCAGCACCTGCAGGTGCACGAGGATGCGGCCGAGATCCGCCGGTGGCCAGACGATCTCGTGGCGACGCAGCTGCAACTCGTCTCGAAAGAGCTCTATAGGCAGCCGGACCGAATAGAAGGCGCGGCGCGGACAGTCTTCGCCGGTCTGCCCGTCGACGCATCGCGCGTCCTGCCAGAGCCAGCCGCGGAAGTCGCGCACCGGCTTGAGCGCCAGCGTGCCGTCGGCCTCTTCGGCGAAGCCGGTCAGGCGGCCCCGCTGGGCGCCGCTCGCATCAGCCGCGCCTTCATAGGGTGCAAGCCAGCGCCAGGACTGTCCGCGCATCGTCACCTCCACCCGAATGCGGTGCGCGATGCCCAGATCCCGCACGCCTGGCGGCTTGGGCACCAGCTCGCCCGTGGCGAAACCGCCGACCGCGTAGATGAAGCCGCCGGCCAGGGGGTTGCTGCCGATGGCCACGCACAGCGTCGAGCCGTCGCCGTACTGCACGCCGCAGCCGGCCATCTCGACCGCCTGTTGCACCTTGGCCTTGTCGTCGAAGTCGATCGCCGAGAAGGGCAGCACCACCGGATGCAGCGGCGTGACGGCGCCGCGCCGGGCGTCCGGGTTCAGCAACGCCAACTGCCCGGTGGGATGCCTCAGCCGCGAGACGATCTGCTCCTTGGTCTTGCCGAAGCCCTCGCGGTAGGCGCGCAGGCCCAGCTCCTTCTCCTCCCGCAGGACGAAGCCGGCCAGCGCCACCGTGGCCAGCGCCAGCAGCACGAACACACCGCGGAAGAACACCCGCAGCCGCAGGGGGATGCGGGTGGGCAGCAGGGCCTCTACACCTCGCAGCCGGCTCGGCCAGGCCATCAAGGCGCCCAGCGGAAGCCGCGCATCGGCACGTTGGCGATGCCGTCGAACTGGGGATCTATTTCGCGGAAGGCATCCCGGATGGTGCTGACGTGCTTGCGGATGTTGTCGCGGTTGCGGCCGCTCTTGACGACCTGGTAGAGGTCTTCGTAGCTCACCACCTCGCCTCGCCGCTGGTACAGGGCCGCCAGGATGCGCTGGGCCGTGAGCGGCAGGTTCACGCGCTGGCCGCGCCAGATGGCGGCGCCCTGGCGCAGCGGGTCCAGCAGCAGTTCCTCGCGCGCTGTGACAGGCGCCGCGGGCACGGCCTTGTCTCGCGTGGCTCGAAGGATGTCGAGGAAGGTCTCGACGAAGTCGGCCTCGTCGAAGGTCGTCTTCTGAAGGTAGTCCCAGGCGTCCAGCGCCTTCATGATGCTTCGGTAGATGGCCGCCGGCATGGCCGAGACCACCAGCACCGGCGTGCCCGCGTGGCGCTTGTTGATCGCATTGATGATGGCCACCCCGGCGTTGCGCTCGCGGCCGAGCTCGATGTCCAGCACCACCAGGTCGTAGCGCTCGCGTTCGAGCGCGGCCTCGGCGTCGTCACGGGTGAACCAGGTGTCGATCCGGATCCCGGGACGCGCCGCCGCTATCCAGCCGCACAACTGCTGGCTGGTCGGCTGGTCGTCCTCGATGACGGCCACTCTCAACATCGATCCACTCCGTATGAACTGCTGGGCGGGATTATCCCGAGCGGCTAGATCGCGCGGTGTGAAGCTTTCTTCCGCAGGCGTGAGCGAACTGGGTGCGCGCCGCTCTCGCTTGCTCTGGGGTCAGTCCGAAGAATGGCCGGCATGCCGCAGCGACGAACGCGACGGCCACACCCGAAAGACTCGAGGACCACCATGCAAGACGACACCGACCTGAGCACCCCCGAAGAACCGGAACCGGCCCGCGGCTGGAAGACCCGCCTGACCCGCATCGCGAGGGCCGCATCCATCACGGCCCGTCGCAGCGCGACGCAAGCCGCGCGCGCCCTGCACTCCTCGCGCACCGTGCTGCTGGTGACTGGGTTGGCGATCGCCTCCGCCTGGGTGCTGTGGAAGAACCCGCCCCTGGCCAGCATCGAGCACGGCGAAGTCGGCGTGCGCTCGAACCGCCTGACCGGCGGCTCCACTCAGCTGGGCGAAGGCAGCGCCCTCGTGCTCCCCGGGCTGCACACCTTGCGCAAGCTTGCCTTGCGCGACCAGGTCTGGCGCCCGGTGGCCAGCCTCAAGGCCGATGGCGAATCGCCTTTCCAGTCGGTCGAAGGCCTGTCGCTCGGCGTCGACCTCTCGGTGCGCTATGCGCTAGACCCGGCCCGCGTCGCCACCGTGGTCGGCAACCTGCCGAACGACCTCGGCGCCGACATCGTGCAGCCGGCGATCAACGGCGTGATCTACAAGGTGATGGCGCGCTACACGGTGCGCGAGATCTTCTCCAGCAAGCGGGCCGAGCTGCAACAGGCCATAGAGACCGAACTCAAGCCCCGCCTGGCCGCCGACGGCTTGGTGCTCAAGGGCGTGACGCTCGGCAAGGTGGATCTCCCGGAGGACTACCGCCGCGGCATGGACCGCCTGCTGGCCGAGGAGCTGGCAGCCGAGAAGATGCGCTTCACGCTGGTGCTGAAGGAGAAGCAGGTCGAGCAGACCGCCCTGGAGGCGCAGGCCGAGGGCGTGCGCCGCGAGAAGCAGGCAGAGGCCGCCGCCAAGGAGCAGCTCATCGCCGCCCGCGCCCAGGAAGAGGCGATGAAGCACGTGCTGCCCTTCAAGCAAAAGCAGATCGAGCAGCGCCAGCTCGAAGCCGAGGCCGACAAGCAAGCCCGCGTGAAATCAGCCGAGGCCAGCGCCCAGGCGCGCCGCATCGAGGCCCAGGGCGAGGCGGACTCGCGGCAGAAGCTGGCGGACGCCGAGGCCTACCGGCTGCAGAAGGTCGGCCTGGCCAACAGCGAGCAGATGGCGCGCGAAGGTGCGCTCATCACCCGCCACCCGCTGCTGATCCAGAAGACGCTGGCCGACAAGCTGTCGGACAAGGTGCAGGTCATCATCGCGCCGCCCCCGGCCGACGGCGGCTTCATCGGCTCGACGCTGCTGGGCACTCAGGCCAAGGCCGACGTCGCCACGCCCGCCGCCGGCAACGAAGACAGCGAGGTGCAGTGATGATCGCCACCACCACCCTGGCGGCTCTCGCCAGCCTGGCCATCGTGACGCAGGACGCCACCTCGCTGCGCGCCTCGCCCGCCGACAGCGCCCCGGCCCAGGCCCAGCTCTGGCAGGGGAACGCGCTGGAGGTGCGCGGCGAGCGCCTGGGCTATCTGCAGGTCTGGGACCACCAGCGCGAGCGCGGCGGCTACGTCAAGGCCGGCCAGGTGCGCGTGACCGAAGCGCGTGAGGCCGACGCGCCCGAGTTGCTCGCCATCCTGCGTTTCGTGAAGGACTCGCCGGGCTCCGAGGCCTTGGGCATCGCCTACGCCGCGGCCTACCTCAAGGCGGCCCCGGCGCGCGAGATCGGCCCTGAAGCCTTCGACGCGATCGGCACCATGGCCGAGCGACTGGCACGTCGGGCCTCCGGCCGCAACAACACCGTCACGCCGAGCATGGCCCTTTCCGCCCACCTGGACGGTGTTGGTGCCTACGGCGTGCGCTGGACCAGCTTCGAGCGCGAAGGGGCGGTGCAGCTGTGCTACGACGGCGAGGCCTTTCGCCGCGTGCTGGCGATGGCGCAAGCCACGCCCGAACAGCAGGCTCGCGCCGTGCTGGGCCTGACGCGCCACGACTGCCTCGACCCGACGCTGAAACCCGCGGAGCGCGAGGCGCACGACCGCTGGCGCGCCGAGGTGCTGGACAAGATGTCGCCCGCCGCCCAGGCCGTCCTGCCCGAGTGGACCCTGAACAAGTTGCGGCTGCGCCGCGCCGGCGTCTGGGCCTCGCTTGCCTTCGCGCAGGCACGCAGCAGCGAGGGTGCCCAGGCAGCGGGCCAACGCGCGCTGGACGAGCTCGCGGGCGTGCGTGCCGGTGAGCTCATCGAGGAGGACCAGGCCGAGTACAACGACGCGGCCATCCGCGTGGGGGCCTCGCGCTGGGCCGCGGCGCCGGCACCCACCGGCACGCCGGACATTGCGCGCCGCCCGACGCTGATCCAGCAGGCCGGCGAACCCGGCGAGACCTGCCTGTTGCTGGTCGACGCACAGCACGATGCCCGCCAGCCGCTGCTGCGCCGCTGCACCTGGGGCGTGGTGTGGCTCAACTCGGCCAGCACCGACCCGGGCGGCAGCCTGCTCACCGTGGCGGTGCAGCCGCTGGCGACCTGGCGCGAGTTGTGGGTGATCCGCCTGCAGGCCGATCGAACCTGGACGCTGGAGGTGCTGCCTCCGGCGCCGGGCAACCCGCTGGGCGCCGACATGGGCTACGTGGAGTACGCCGGTTACGTGACCGGTGCCGATCCCCGGCTGCTGCTGGCCCGCGAGTCGCGTACCGAGGGCCGCTGGAGCCGCCGCTTCGAAGTCGCCCGCCTGCCCACGCTCACGACGGACAAGTTCGCCAGCACGCCTCAGATCCTGGCCGCGTTCCAGCGGTTTCAGGACGCGGGCTGGAAACGGGGGACGGTCAGCCTGCGCTAGGGCTCCAGGACAGGGCTCAGGCCAGCGTCGGACGCCGGTACCCGCCCGGCACGCCATGGGGCGAGAGCACCCACTGCCACAGCTGGATGTCGCGCGCCCGGAAGGCGCCGGCGCAGGACAGCAGGTAGTAGCTCCACATGCGGTGGAAGCGCTCGCCCAGCCTCTCCTTGAAGCGCGGCCACGCCGCCTCGACGTTGGCGTGCCAGCTCATCAGCGTGCGGTCGTAGTCGGCCCCGAAGTTGTGCAGGTCCTCGACGACGAAGCGCTTCTCGCAGGCCCGCCCCAGCCGCGCGACGGTCGGCAGCTCGCCATTGGGAAAGATGTACTTGTCTATCCAGGGGTCGGTGCCTTCGCCTTGCTCGTTACGTCCGATGGTGTGCAGCAGGAACAGGCCGTCGGGCTCGAGCAGCGCCGCGGCCACATCGATGAAGGCGCCGTAGTTCTTGTGGCCGACGTGCTCGAACATGCCCAGGCTCACGATGCGATCGAAGCGCCCGGTCTTGCCGGGCAGGTCGCGATAGTCCTGCAGCATGAATTCGACCGGCAGGCCGGCGCAGCGTTCGCGCCCCAGCGCCACCTGCTCGGCCGAGACGGTGGCGCCCACGCAGGTCACCCCATGCCGCTGCGCAGCGTACTTCATGAAGCTGCCCCAGCCGCAGCCGATGTCCAGCACCCGCATGCCGGGCTTCAGGCCCAGCTTGCGGCAGGTGAGTTCCAGCTTGGCCTCCTGGGCCTCGTCGAGGGTGCGGGCCCCGGCCGACCAGTAGCCGCAGGTGTACGTCATGCGGGCGTCGAGCATGGCCTCGTAGAAGTCGTTGCCGAGGTCGTAGTGGCGCTGGGCCACCTCCCAGACGCGACGCCGGGTCTGCCTGTTCAGCCAACGCGCCTTGAGCAGGTGCCAGACAGGGGGACGGGTGCCCGAGAGGGGCGCCTGGTCGCCGAGCGTCATCTGGGCGCGCACAAGCTTGTGGAAGAACTGGTCCAGCCGGTCGGCCGTCCAGTCGCCATCCATGTAGCTTTCGCCGAGTCCGACCGTGCCCTGCCCCAGCACCCGCTCGGGCACGTCGGGCCCGATCAGCTGCATGTCCCAGGGCCGGTCGCCGTTGACACGGATGTCGGCCCGCGCCAGCAGTCTTTCGAACCATTCGCGTGCAGGGGCCCCTCGCCGCCTGCTCCGCTCCACTCCGGTGCCCGTGTTGTTGCCCGCCAGGTTGACCGCATCCATGCTGCTCGCCACTCCTCTGAAAGGGGTGCGTGAACTTTGCGTGAGTCGGCGCAAGCCAGCAAGACCCCCGGCCAATGGGCCGATGGCGCGCAGGAGAAATCGCCGGCCCTCTGGACGGGTAGGCCCCGGCAAACGGCAGGCCCGATGCGAAACCTAATGCTTCAGGATGGCGAGGCCCTTGAGGTATTCGCCCTCGGGGAACATCAGCGTGGTCGGGTGGTCGGGCGCGCCCTCCAGGCGAGCCAGGATGGGCCCGTCGACCGCCGCATCCATGGCCGCGCCGGCGACGATCTTGTGGAACAGCTCCGCGCCGACACCGCCGGAGCAGCTGAAGGTCAGCAGCAGCCCGCCCGGCGCCAGCAGCTTCAGGCCGAGTCGGTTGATGTCCTTGTAGGCGCGGGCGGCGCGTTCGGCATGGGCCGCCGTGGGCGCGAACTTGGGCGGGTCCAGCACGATGGCATCGAAGCGCTCGCCGCGTTGCAGGGCCTCGCGCAGGTAGGTGTTCACGTCGGCGTCCAGAGCCTGGTGGCGCGCCGGGTCGTGTCCGTTCAGGGTCACGTGCGCCTGGGCGCGCTGCAGAGCCGGGGCCGAGGAGTCGACGCTGACGACCTCTTCGGCCCCGCCGGCCAGCGCGGCCACGCTGAAGCCGCCGGTATAGCTGTAGCAGTTCAGAACCCGCTTGCAGCCGAAGCGCCGCACCCAGTCGGCCAGCCGTGCGCGGTTGTCTCGCTGGTCGAGGTAGAAGCCGGTCTTGTGGCCTTCGTGCACGTCGAGCGTCAGCCGCCAGCCGTGTTCGCGGATCGTCACCTCGGTCTCACCCTCGCCGCGCAGCCAGCCGGTGACCGGCGCGAGGCCCTCGAGCCCGCGAACGCCAGAGTCCGAACGCTCGTACAGCCGGGTGCAGCCGGTGAGCTGAAGCAGCACGTCAGCGATGGTGTTCTTGAAGCGCTCGGTGCCGGCCGACAGGAACTGGGCCGACAGCAGGTCGCCGTAGCGGTCGACCACCAGGCCGGGCAGGCCGTCGGCCTCGCCGTGGATCAGGCGCACGCCATCGCTTTCGACATTCAGGCGCTGGCGCAGGGCCACGGCGGCGCCTATGCGGCGCTTGAAGAAGGCGTGGTCGACACGCTCGTTCTCGTCGAAGGTCCAGGCCCGCACGCGGATCTGGGAGCTGGGGGAGTAGGCGGCCCAGGCAAGGAAGCGGCCATCGTGGGATTCCACCCGCACCGTCTCGCCGGCATCCGCGTGGCCCTTGTCTATGCTGCCGGCGAACACCCACGGGTGGTGGCGCAACAGCGAACGTTCCTTGCCTTCTCGCAGGCGTATCACTTTCATGCAGCGATTGTCACCTCGACCTGGGGCCCGCCCGTCTCACCTGCCTACGCCGGCGCCCCTAGGCCCTGGCGCGCCGCCAGACCAGCAGGGCGAAGCAGGCAGCGGCCACCACGAGGCCGGCGGCAAACTGCGGCTGGGCCAGCTCAGCCAGCGTATCGAGCGCATCGCGCCCCAGCATGCCGGGCAGCAGATTCAACGTCGGAGCCACCTTGTCGTCGAAGTTGATGGGCGCCATGGCACGCGCCGCGTTGTGGAACACGTTGCCGATCACGTCAAGCACGATCGGCTGGTCGTAGCCCTTGGCCAGCAGCAGCCCGCCCAGGCCGAGTACCGCGGCCAGCGCCGGGACGCCCCAGCGCTTGAGCCAGGCCGAAGCGGCCATGGCGCCCAGCAGCAGCGGCGACAGCCAGAGCATCGCCAGGACGATGCCCAGGGCCAGCCGCGCGATGCCGGCCACGAACACCGTGACGACGATCGCCCACGGCACCTGGGCCAGCGACGCGACGCCATGGACTCGCGCCTCGGCGATCAGGCCCGCCACGGGACTGCCGGCGGCGGCCAGGCCCAGCAGCAGCAGGGGCATCACCAGCAGATGCATCAGCACCGTCGCACCGACGGCCTGCGCGTGGCCCACCGGCAGTGACAGCCAGAACTCGACGGAGCGGTCCTGCCAGTCGCGCCGCGCGAGGCCCGGCGCCTGGATCGCCACCGCTCCGCCGGCCAGCACGAGCAGGAAGAAGATGTAGCCCATGGCGACGATCAGCGTCACCATGCCCGCGGGCGGGGGCGAACCGTCGCCGAACTGGATGGTGCCGAAGCTCATCAACGGCACCATGATGGCGAAGGGCACGACGCCCAGCAGCAGCCAGCCGAAGCGATGCTGCATCCATTCGCGCTGGAGCAGGGTCTTGAAAGTTTGCATGGCTCGGTCCTCAGCGCTGGGGGTTGATCTCGGGCGCGCGGGTCAGCGCGACGAACAGGTCGACGAGGCTGGGACGCATGCGCTGGCCCAACGAGGCGACGTGGGCTGGCGGCGCGCCGTCGAACAGGGCCGCCGACTCGCCTTGCTGCCGGTAGCGCAGGATCGGATGCGCGGCGGCGATCGCCTCGGCGGCCTGCGGGTCGTGCCTGAGCGCGACGAAGCGGTCGTCGATCTGGTCCAGCGGGATGTCGAGTACCAGCTTGCCTTCGTTGAGCATCATCACGTCCGACAGCAGGCCTTCGATCTCTTCCACCTGGTGGGTGGAGATGAGCACGCTGCGCTCGCCGTCGCACCACTCGTCGATCAGCATCTCGTAGAAGGCCTTGCGGCTGAGCACGTCCAGGCCGAGCGTGGGCTCGTCGAGGATCATCAGCCGCGCATCGACGGCCGCGATCAGCGCGAGGTGGGTCTGCACCACCATGCCGCGCGACAGCGTCTTGATCTTGTCGGTCGTCTTCACGCTGGTGCGCTTGAGCAGGGTACGGGCGCGTTCGGCGGAGAACTTCGGGTGCAGGCCGGTCATCAGCTCGATCAGCTGCTCGACCGTCGCCCAGCGCGGCAGGATCGCCACGTCCGGGATGTAGGTCACCTCGTTGAGCAGCTTGACGCGGTCGCGCTGCGGTTCAAGGCCCAGCACGTCGAGCCGTCCCTCGTGGTCGTGCAGGCCGACCATCGCCTTCATCAGCGAGGTCTTGCCGGCGCCGTTGTGGCCCAGCAGCCCGACCACGCGGCCCTTGGCGATCGAGAAGTTCAGCTGGTCCAGCGCGAGCTTCTTGCCGTAGTGCAGGCTCAGGCCCTGGGCGTGGATAAGAGTGTCTTTCGTCGTCATTTCGTTTTCTCCAAGGTCTTGCGCGGAACCGGCCTGGCCGGGCTGCTGCAAGAGCCCGCTCGGGGGCAGCGACCGGAAGGGAGCGTCGGGGACCGTCAGGCCTCCCATGTCAGTTCATCCATCTGCAGCCCCAGGCGCCGCAACTTCGTTCGCAACATGGGCCACTCCTGCTCCAGGAAGCGCTGGCGCTCCAGGGCCAGCAGGCGCTCCCGGGCGCCCTGGCGCACGAAAAGGCCCAGGCCGCGGCGGTTGTCCAGCAGGCCATCATCGGCCAGGGCCTGCAGGGCGCGGCCGACGGTCAGCGGATTGAGCATGTACTGCGCGGCCAGCGCCCGCACCGACGGCATCGGCTCGCCCTCGGGCGGCTCCCCGTCGAGCAGGGCGCCGGCCAGGCGGTCAGCCAGTTGCCGGTAGATCGGCTGGCGGTCGTCCCAGGTAGGCATGTGCTCACCCCTTAGGTGTCTTAGTGATGTAAGACACTGTAGAGGGCGATCCGCAGCCTGTCCCGGCCGCTGCGACGGGCTGCAGGATCGGGCGACGAACTGCAGGCAGGGGCCTGCGGCCGCCGCACCGCCGTCGTCAGGGCAGCCGCTGCTCCCGCCAACGCATCGCCATCAGGATCCGGCTCTTCGCGCTCGGGTGGTCGAAGAAGATGAACTCCTCGATCGGCCCCGGCTCGGTCTTGCGGTACTCGGCGAGCTTGAGCATGGACTCGGCCAGGCCGTGCGGCTCGCGGGCGAGGTTGAGCGACCACAGGTCGGCTTCGGCCTCCATCGTGCGGATGATGGTGTTGAGCACCGGCGTCGCGAAGAACAGGTACAGGCCGAGCACCGCCGCCAGCAGCGGCAGCGAGCCCACGTCGGCCACGCCTTCGGGCCCGGCCGGCAGCTGCCAGCGGCCGCCCCAGCGGGCCAGCAACCGCCGCATCGCCCAGGCCGAGATGCCGAAGCCGACGAACAGGACGATGGCCAGCATCGCGAGCGATTTCACCGCATGGTGCATCGCGTAGTGACCGATCTCGTGGCCCATCACCGCGCGGATCTCGGGCGGGCTGGCGCGGCGCAGCAGGTTGTCGTTCAAGCGGATGGCCGCGGTGCCGCCCAGGCCGGAGACGTTGGCGCTGACGCGCGTCGTCTGGCGCGACGCATCGAACTCGTAGACATCGTCGGCCGGCACGCCATCGGCGCGCGCCATGGCCAGCACGGCGCGCTTGATCGGGCCGTCCTCCACCGGCTTGTAGGTGTTGAACAGCGGGTCGATCCAGACCGGCCCGACCAGCATGCCCAGCGCCACCACGCCGGTGGCGATGCCGCTGCCCCACATCCACCAGCGGGGGCCGGTGCGCCTGAGCACCGCATACAGCAGCGGGACGACCAGCGCGGAGACGATCACGGAGACCGTCAGTGCGATGAGCTGTTCGCCGAACCACGCGCCGAAATCCTGCGTCGCCATGCCGTAGGCGTGTTCTCTCACAAAGTTCTGGTAGACGGTGAGGGGCAGGGAGAGAAGCCAGCTGGCGGCCGCGTAGAAGGCGCCGTACAGGGCATCAGCCACGGGACGCGGCCGCGCGACGCGGCGCGCCCAGTCGCGCACCGCGGCCGAAGGGCGAGTCCACAGGAATGCGGCGCCTATCGCCAGGCCGAGCAGCGTGTTCCACAGGATCAGCCAGTAGCCGCCTTCGAAGTAGGCATCCGAGCGGGCACGGGCTTCGGGGGACAGGCGATCGAGGTACGCGCGCGTCGCCTGTTCAGGGTCTGCGGGCAGGGCGGCACGCCAGGCCTCGTCGACGGCTCGTACTGGAAAGTGCGGCGCGGCAACCGGCGTCGGCGCGGCCGGCTCGGCGGCCTGAGCGCCGGTCGCCCCCGTCAAGAGCAAGGCGGCCGCCAGCCACGCTCGACAGCACCAGATCGATCGCATGAAATCCTCCCGTGAAGTCGGCGCGATTGTGCGGAAAGTTGCCCGCGCCCACCCGAGCCGGCCCGTCCCTAGATTCAGGTCCGCCACTGGCCAGCGGCGCCGCCTGATCGTCTGACAATCCAGGCCCGACCACCCAGGAGACCGACCCGATGCCCACGCTGCACCGCCATGCCCTTGCCACGCTGATCGCCGCGCTTGCCCTGTCCGGCTGCGGCAAGGTGGGTGAAGTCGCCACCGAGAAGGCCACGGAGAAGGCGACCGAGAAGATGATCGAGTCGCAGATCACCAAGGACGGCGGCAGCGCGAAGGTCGACCTCTCGCAAGGCGGCGCCACCGTCGAAGGCACCGACAAGGAAGGCAAGAGCTACAAGATGGAGATGGGCTCGGCGAAGCTGGACGAGAAGGAGCTCGGCCTGCCCTTCTACCCCGGGGCCAAGCCGGCCGAGAACGGCGGCACCCGCATCCGCAACGGCGAGGTCCAGATGGCCTCGCTGGAGCTCGACAGCAGCGCCTCGCCACAGGACGTGGCCAAGTGGTACCGCGAGCAGCTCAAGGGCCGCAGCGGCGAAGGCGTGACGGTGATAGACACCGCGCGCGACGACAAGGGCTTGCAGCTGTCCATCGTGTACGGCAAGAAGAACGAGTCCATCACCATCGACGTCGCCGCCGGCGGCGACAACGGCAGCCACATCACGCTCGTGCATTCGATCAGCGGCAAATAGGCCCAGTCGCCGCCGAATCGCCCCAAGGCGACTGATCCCCTTGGGGGACCGGCGCCGCAGGCGGCGTAGGGGCCCTAATAACTCAGCCGGACTTCTTCTTCGCCCGCGGATGCGCGGCGTCATACACCTTGGCCAGGTGCTGGAAGTCCAGCCGGGTGTAGACCTGGGTGGTGGAGATGTTCGCGTGGCCCAGCAGCTCCTGCACCGCGCGCAGGTCGCCGCTGGACTGCAGCAGGTGCGAGGCAAAGCTGTGGCGAAGCATGTGGGGATGCACCGAAGTCGGCAACCCCGCCTGCAGCGCCAGCGCCTTCAGCCGGGAGCGAACCTGGCTGGCCGACAGCCGCGTGCCCCGCTGGCTGACGAACAGCGCCGGCTCGCCGGCCGAGGCCACCTCGTGTCTCACCGCCAGCCAGGCCGCCAGTGCTTCACGCGATGCCCCGCCCACCGGCACGCTGCGCCACTTCGAGCCCTTTCCGCGCACCTGGGCGCTGGCATCGGCCAGGTCGACCCAGCCGGCCGACGAATCACTGGCCCGCACGTCGAGGCCGACCAGTTCGCCCACCCGCAGCCCACTGCCGTAGAGCAACTCGACGATCGCATGATCCCGCGCGCGCAGGCACTCGTCGCCCGCCTCGGGCGCGTGGGCTGCCAGCGCCACGGCCTGGTCGACGGGCAGCGCCTTCGGCAGCGGCCTGGCGGCCTTCGGCGCCCGGACGCCCTCCACCGGATTGAGCTTGACCCCCCCCTGGCGACCCCACCAGCGGTAGAAGCCACGCCAGGCCGACAACTGCAGCGACAGGCTGCGTGAACCGAGGCCGCCCGCGTGGGCCCGGGCCATCAACATGCGCACGTGGTGCGGCTGCAGGGCCTGCAAAGGGAGCGACAAGGACGCGGCCCCGCTCGTCAGGCGCGTCAGTGCATCGGTGTACAGCACCAGCGTGCGAGCGGCGACACGGCGCTCGGTGCGCAGGTGCTCGAGATAGCGCTCGGCCGGCTCGGGAAGCAGGGCCGCTTCGCCGGTCATTCGCTCGTCAGTCGTGCAGCAGGCGCGCCAGCGCGGCGCTGGCCAGGTCGCCGATCTGCTGCAGGAACTCGGTGCCCATGTCGCTCTGGAATCGCAACGCATCGGGCGATCCCAGGGCCAGCAGGCCGAAGCACTCGCCGCTGGCCGCGCCCAGGCGCAGCGGCACCAGGGCGATCGACTGGGCCGGCGTGCCTTCGGCGGCCAGCCATTGCGCGGCCTCGAAGCCCGAGTTCAGGCCGCAGAAGGGCCCCGCCAGGCTGGCCGTGAAGGTCTTGAGGTCCTCGCTGACCGGCTGCGCCCACGGCAGGCCGGTATGCGCCGTCGCCACGCCCCACACCCGCAGCGCGGCGAGCGGCACCATGAACTCGTGCTTGAGCTCCTCGATCAGCACCTGCGGCAGCACGCTGGCGCTGCGCGCCAGCATCACCGCGCGCGTCCAGCGATGCATCTTGTGCACCAGCGCCTCGTTGTCGTGGCCGGCGCGGATCATCTCGATGATGCGGCGCTCCAGGCCCTTGATGCGCTCGCGCAGCATGTCCATCTGCCGCTCCTGCAGCGAGACGGCCCGGCCGCCGTGCGGGCTGGCCAGCTGGACGCTCGCCAGCAGCTCGGCGTGGCGCTCGAAGAAGCCCGGCGTGTTCGCCAGGTAGGCGGCGATGTCGTCTTCGGTGATGCCTTGCACGCCGATGGTCGTGTTGGTCACAGCTCGATCTCTCCTTCAAAGACGGTTTCGGCCGGGCCGGTCATCAGCACCGAGTCTTCGGCTCCACCGGCCCACTCGATGGTCAACAGGCCGCCGCGGGTCTCGACATCGACCTTGGCGTCGAGCCAGCCCAGGCGGATGCCGGCCACCACCGCGGCGCAGGATCCGGTGCCGCAGGCCAGGGTCTCGCCGGCGTCCCGCTCGAACACCCGCAGGCCGATGCGCGAGCGCGACTGCACCTGCATGAAGCCCACGTTGACCTTGCGCGGGAAGCGCGGATGCACCTCGATCAAAGGCCCGAGTTCGCCCACCGGGGCCTCGTTGACGTTGTCGACCCGCAGCACCGCGTGCGGGTTGCCCATGGACAGCACGGCCACCTCGACCTGGCGTGTGCCGGAGGAGCGGCGAGCGCGCCGGTCGTCGGGCAGGTCCAGAGGCCACAGGGCGAAGCCGTTTTGCTCTCGCGGCTGCAGGCCGGTGGCATCGAAAGGCACCCGGGCCAGGTCGAAGATCGGACGATTCATGTCCACCGTCACGCGGCCGTCGGGCTGCTGGCGCAACTCCATCAGGTTGTTCATGGTCTCGACCCGGATCGTGTCCCGGTCGGTCAGGCCGTGCGAACGAACGTAGCGCACGAAGCAGCGGGCGCCGTTGCCGCAGTTCTCGACCTCGGCCCCGCTGGCGCCGTTGAAGATGCGGTAACGGAAGTCCACGCCCTGGCGCGGGCTGGGCTCGACGACGAGGATCTGGTCGGCGCCGACGCCGAAGCGCCGGTCGCCCAGGCGCCGCAGCTGGGCGGTGTCCAGCGGCAACGGCGCGGAGGTGGCGTCGAGCACGACGAAGTCGTTGCCCGCGCCCTGCATCTTGGTGAAGCGAACACGCATGGGGCCGGATTATCGGCGCTGGGGCTGGCCCGCTTGCCGGCCGGCGGGCCGTGCCCACAATCCTCTGCATGCCCGCCGCCGCCAGCGCCAGCCGCCGGACCACCGACCCTGCCACCCGCGATCCACGGGTCGACGCCTACATCGCCAAGGCCGCGCCTTTCGCGCGGCCGCTGCTCGCCAGCTTGCGCGAGCAGGTGCACGCTGCCCATCCGGGCATCGTGGAGTCCATCAAATGGGGCATGCCGTACTTCCTGTACGGCGGCCGCCTGCTCGCCGGCATGGCGGCTTTCAAGGCGCATGCGACCTTCGGGTTCTGGCAGGGAGACCAGCTCGCCGCCGCGCCGAAGTCCGGCAAGGCCATGGGCCAGTTCGGGCGCCTGACCGGCCCGGCCGACCTGCCGGCCGCGGCCCGGCTCCAGTCCATGGTCCGCCAAGCCATCGCCCTGATCGACTCGGGCGCGCCGCCGCGAAGCCACCGCCGCTCGACCGAGCCCAGACCGCCGGTGGAAGTGCCCGGGTTCCTGCGCGACGCGCTGCAGCAGCATCCGACGGCAGCCGCCCACTTCAACGCCCTGGCGCCGGGCCAGCAGCGCGAGTACGTGGACTGGCTCGTCGAGGCCAAGCGGGAGGACACCCGCGCCAGACGCCTCGCCCAGGCGCTCGAATGGCTGGCAGAAGGCAAGCGGCGGAACTGGAAGTACGAGAACTGCTGAGCACCCCAGGGGCGGGTCACGCCCAGCCCGTTGGCGGACACCCTGCGCAATTTGTGGAGGGACCCTGTCAGGTTTGACAGTGTCGGGCCGGCGGGTCGAGGCGAACAATGGGTCACATCCGCTGTCATCGCGGCCGGCCCGGTGGTTTTCTCCGCCGCGGCCGGTTTCTCGGGCACCTCCCCAGGGAAGAAACACGAGGGCCCCTTTCCAGCTGCAAACTTCTCAAGCAAAGGGGCTCCGCCACTTTGCTTGAACCCCCAGGGGCCGGCTGAGCGCAGTCCGGGCCCTGGCGGCGTTCCCGCTCAGTACAGCTTCGCCTGGCCCTCGGGCCGCGTCTTGAAGCGCCTGTGCACCCACAGGTACTGGGCCGGCAGGCGCTCGATCTCGCCCTCGATGAAGGCGTTGATCCGGCGGGTGGCGGCCACTTCGTCGTCCGCGCCCGGAAAGTCCCGCCACGCCGGCAGGAAGCGAACGCGATAGCCCTCGCCGCCGGGCAGCATCTCGGCAATCACCGGCTGCACGGCCAGGCCCATGCTCGCGGCCATGCGCGCCGGCGCCAGCAGCGTCGCGGCGGGCACGCCGAAGAAGGGGACGAAGGCCGCGTCCTTGGCGCCGAAGTCCATGTCCGGCAGGTTGAGGAAGACCGCGCCGCGCTTGATCGCCCGCACGAGCGGCAGCGCCTTCTCGTGGCGCGAAAAAATCTCGGCGTTGCCGAAGCGCAGCCGGCCCGCGCGCATGCGCACGTCGAAGACGGCATTGCTCTGGCGTTGGTAGATCGACGCCACGCGCCGCTGCTGGAAAAGCTGCGAGGCCATCCCCGCCACGTCGAGCCCCATGAAATGCGGCACCAGCCACATCACCGGGCCGTCGTGCTTCTCGGCGAAATCCACATCGCCCTCGACATGGATGAGGCGCCTCAGCCGTTCGCCCGAGCCCCACCACAGCAGGCCCCGCTCCACCAGGCTGCGGCCCAGCCAGCCGAAGTGATCCCGCAGGACCGCCGCCCGCCGGGAGGCCGGCCAGGCCGGAAAGCACAGTTCGAGGTTGCGCTCGGCGATGCGCCGGCGCCGCCGCGCGAGGCCATACAGCAGGGCACCGACGCCACGGCCGAGGCCGGCCTGCACAGACAAAGGCAACCAATGCACCAGCCACAGCAGCGCCAGCACCACGCGCGCCGCAGCGCGCTCCCACCAGGACATGCGTCGAACTCCTTCAGGCCGCTTCGCCGGCTCGCAGCCGGCGGGGCGATTTATAGCGGTTGTAGCCCCAGAGGTACTGGCCGGGCAGCGCGCGGATGGCCTTTTCCATCGAGGCATTGATGACGCGGGCTGCCTCCACTTCGTCGGCCGGGTCGGCCGGCAGCGGCTCGGCCAGCGGAGCCAGGTGGATCGAATAGCCGGCGCCGTGCGACAGCCGCTCGCACCAGGCCAGGCCGATCGCCGCCCCCGTCTGCTGCGCCAGTCGCACGGCCAGGGTCATCGTGTAGGCCGGCTGGCCGAAGAAAGGCGCCCAGACGCCCTGGCCCTCGGGCGGGACCTGGTCGGGCAGCAAACCCACCATCTCGCCACGCCTGAGCGCGCGCAGCATCTGCCTTACGCCCGCCAGGGTGGCCGGCGCCGTGGCCATGTTCGGCCGCGCCCGGGCCGTTTCCTCCAGCCGGCGCAGGAAGGCCTTGCGCGCCGGCCGGTACAGCACCGTGATGGGCTTGTCGAAGCGCTCGGCCGCCGCCCGGGCCGCCACCTCGAAACTGCCCAGGTGCGGCGTCAGCAGGAGCAGGCCGCGGCCGGCGGCCAGCGCGTCCTCTATCAGCGACTCGCCCTGCCATCGCACCCGGCCGCCCAGGCGTTCGCCCTCGGGCATGAGCCACAACCACGGCACCTCGGCCACCAGGCGGCCGGCTTCGGCTATCGAGCGCCGGCGCTCGGCGGCACTGACTCCGGCCAGCGAAGCATTGGCCGCCAGGCGCCGCCGGTAGCTCGGCGACAAGGCCCAGGTCAGCCACCCCAGCACCGCGCCGAGCGCGTGCAGCCAGGCCAGGGGCCAGCGCGAGAGCCAGCGCAGCAGAAGCATCATCGGTGAGCGTGGGGCAGTCTTTTATACAATCGGGCCTGTCGCCGAGTTAACAGGACAACTTGCGGGGCGACGCGGGCGGTTTTCAACCGATGCCCGCCCGGCCGATCGTTCAGAATGGCTGGCCCAAATTCCGCTAAAGCGTTCGCCGCTCTTGACAGGTTGCCAAGTGAGGACGACGCCAAGCCGAACCCGGCTTCTCCTCGGACCAGCAACCGGAAGCAATTGAACGTGGCGAACGATTATCTCTTCACCTCCGAGTCGGTCTCGGAGGGCCATCCCGACAAGGTCTCCGACCAGATCTCCGACGCCATCCTGGACGCGATCCTCGCGCAGGACCCGCTGTCGCGCGTCGCCGCGGAAACGCTGTGCAACACCGGCCTGGTCGTGCTGGCCGGCGAAATCACCACCCAGGCCAACGTCGACTACATCCAGGTCGCGCGCGACACCATCAAGCGCATCGGCTACGACAACACCGAGTACGGCATCGACTACAAGGGCTGCGCCGTCCTCGTGGCCTACGACAAGCAGTCCAACGACATCGCCCAGGGCGTGGACCGTGCGAGCGACGACTACCTGAACATAGGTGCCGGCGACCAGGGCCTGATGTTCGGCTACGCCTGCGACGAGACGCCCGAGCTGATGCCCGCGCCGATCTACTACGCCCACCGGCTCGTCGAGCGCCAGGCGCAACTGCGCAAGGATGGCCGGCTGCCCTTCCTGCGGCCGGACGCCAAGAGCCAGGTGACGATGCGCTACGTCGACGGCAAGCCGCACTCGATCGACACCGTGGTGCTGTCCACCCAGCACGCGCCGGAGATGAGCGACGGCGCCAAGATGAAGCCCGAGTTCACCGAGGCCGTGATCGAGGAGATCATCAAGCCGGTGCTGCCGAAGGAGTGGCTCAAGGACACCAAGTTCCTGATCAACCCGACCGGCCGCTTCGTCATCGGCGGCCCGCAAGGCGATTGCGGCCTGACCGGCCGCAAGATCATCGTCGACACCTACGGCGGCGCCTGCCCGCACGGCGGCGGCGCCTTCTCGGGCAAGGATCCCACCAAGGTCGACCGCTCCGCCGCCTACGCCGCCCGCTACGTGGCCAAGAACATCGTCGCCGCCGGCCTGGCGCGCCAGTGCCAGATCCAGGTCGCCTACGCGATCGGCGTGGCGCGCCCGATGAACGTGACGGTCTACACCGAGGGCACTGGCGTGATCCCCGACGACCAGATCGCCGCCCTGGTGAACGAGCACTTCGACCTGCGCCCCAAGGGCATCATCCAGATGCTGGACCTGCTGCGCCCGATCTACGCCAAGACGGCGGCCTATGGACACTTCGGGCGTGAAGAGCCGGAGTTCAGCTGGGAACGCACGGACAAGGTGGCCGAGCTGCGTGCAGCCATCGGGCGCTGAAGCCAGCCTGGTCACGACAAGGGCGCCTTCTGGCGCCCTTTTTGTTGCCCACCTGGCGACACACACTGTCCTCGCGCCCGAGACACAGTGGGCAGTGCAGCCGCCCACGTGAACATACCGGCCGGCGCCCCGGGGCCTCTCGCACGGGGCCAACACGGCGCCCGTTTGACGAGGGTCAAACGCCCGGTACGCCGACGTCCGCCCGGCCCTTCCGCGCCCTGCTTCTTGCATGTCAACTCCGTGCGGCCCCTCGCCGCGCCCTGCCCATGGAGGACTCATGCACCCAGGCGTTATCTCACCGACCCTGCTGCCGGCCCGCATTGCGACCATCGCCATGGCAGCCCTGCTGGCGCTGGCGACGCCGGCGAAGGCGCAGGACATGGCCAACGGCAGCGACCTCGCGCGCCGCGCCGTCCATGTCTGCGCCGCCTGCCACGGCGACGGCGGCCGCAGCCAGAACCCGGCCTATCCGGCACTCGCCGGGCAGATGCCGATGTACCTGGCCCGCCAGCTGAAGGACTTCCGCGCCCAGCAACGGTCCGAAGCGGGAACGCAGGCCTACATGTGGGGGGTCTCGGCCCTGCTGGATGACGACACCATCCAGGCGCTGGCCGATTACTACAGCGCCCAGACGCCGCTGGCAGGCCACGGCAAGGCCAGTCCGGCGGTGCTGCGCGCCGGACGCGACATCTTCGACAACGGCCTGCCGGCCAAGGGCGTGCGTGCCTGCGCCAGCTGCCATGGAGAGCACGCCGAGGGCGCCGCCGGCTTCCCTCGCCTGGCCGGCCAGCACGCCGACTACCTGTACGCCCAGCTCAAGGGCTTCGGCAGCCGCCTGCGCCCGCACGGGGTGCTGATGAGGGCCGAGGCCGCCCACATGAGCCCCGTGCAGATGAAGGCGGTGGCCGCCTACCTTCAGTCGCTGTAGGCGGGCGCGCTCAGGCCTTGCGCGGGCGCACGAGCGAGGCGGCCTTCTTGGCCTGGATGCGCGCCGTGTCCACGTCGGCGTCGTGCACCAGCGCCACACCCATGCGGCGCTTGACGAAGCTCTCGGGCTTGCCGAACAGGCGCAGCTCCGAGTTCGGCACCGCCAGGGCCTCGGCCACGCCGTCGAACACCACCGCCTGCGCCTCGACGCCGCCGTAGATCACGGCGCTGGCGCCGGGGCTCTTCAGCGTCGTGTCGACCGGCAGGCCGAGGATGGCCCGGGCGTGCAGTTCGAACTCGTTCTGCCACTGGGTGATCATGGTCACCATGCCGGTGTCGTGCGGGCGCGGGCTCACCTCGCTGAACCAGACTTCGTCGCCCTTGACGAAGAGCTCGACCCCGAAAAGACCCTGGCCGCCCAGGTCGCCGGTGACGGCGCCCGCGATCTCGCGAGCCCGCTGCAACGCCACGGATGACATCGGCTGCGGCTGCCAGCTTTCGACATAGTCGCCGCTGACCTGCACGTGGCCGATGGGCTCGCAGAACTGCGTCTGCACCTCGCCGCCCGCGGCCTTCGCCCGCACGGTGAGCAGCGTGATCTCGTAGTCGAAATCGATGAAGCCCTCGACGATCACCCGGCCGTGGCTGACCCGGCCACCGGCCATGGCGTGGTCCCAGGCCTTGGCCACGTCCGCCGGGCCGTCGATCTTGCTCTGGCCCTTGCCGGAGCTGCTCATCACCGGCTTGACGATGCAGGGATACCCGATCCCGCCATCGATGGCCGCCTGCAGTTCGGCCAGCGAATCGCAGAAGCGGTACGGGCTGGTCGGCAGGCCGAGCGTTTCGGCGGCCAGGCGGCGGATGCCCTCGCGATCCATCGTCAGGCGCGCGGCCCGTGCCGTCGGGATGACCCGCACCGTGCCGGCGGCCTCGAGCTCCTGAAGCACCGGGGTCGCAATGGCCTCGATCTCGGGAACCACCAGGTCGGGCCGCTCGGCCTCGATCAGGGCACGCAGCGCCGCCGGGTCGCTCATCGCGATGGTGTGCGCGTGGTGCGCCACCTGCTGCCCCGGGGCGTTCTCGTAGCGGTCGACGGCAATGGTCTCGACGCCCAGGCGCTGCAACGCGATCAGCACCTCCTTGCCCAGCTCGCCCGCACCCAACAGCATCACGCGCAGGGCGGCGGGCGACAACGGTGTTCCCAGTGGTTTCATCGGTCGGCCTGATCTTCGGCAATGGAATCCGGCATTGTCGCCGCCGGCCACGGCCGCCCCCGACCGGAGGCATCATCGGCCATGCCTCGCGCCTCGACTCTCGACGACCTGCGCCGCTACGCCATCGCCCGCAGCCTCTTCACGCCGACGACCCTGCCGCGCGCCATCGAGAAGCTCGGCTTCGTGCAGGCCGACCCGATCCGCGCCCCCGCCCGCGCCCAGGACCTGACGCTGCGCCACCGCGTGACGGACTACACCGCCGGCGACCTGGAACGCCGCTATCCGCGCCTGCCCATCGACGAGGACCACTTCGTCAACTACGGCTTCCTGCCCGCGCGCCACCTGGCACTCATGCACCCGCGCACGCCGCGCCACGCCTGGACGGACGCGCGCTGGAAGCAGGCGCACGAGGTGCTCGCCTTCGTGCGAGAGCGCGGCGAGGTGCATCCCAAAGAGGTCGACGATCACTTCGCCCATGGCCGCACGCGCAACTGGTTCGGCGGCTCTTCGCGCGCAAGCACCGAGCTGCTGGATGGCATGCACTACCGCGGCCTCCTTCGCGTGGCGCGCCGCGACGGTGGCGTTCGGGTCTATGCGGCGCGCGAGCCGCACGAGGCGGTGAGCGACCCGGCGGAGGTCAGCGCCCGGGTCGACGCCCTGCTGGACCTGGTGGTGGCCAAGTACGCGCCCTTGCCAGGAGCCAGCCTCGGTTACCTGGCCAGCCTGATGGGTGGCGGCGCGCCGCAGTGGCGCGGCGAGCGCGCCGCGGCCCTGGCGCGCGCCAAGCAGCGCCTGGCCCGGACGAAGCTGGATGGCATCGACTGGTACTGGCCCGCCGGCGAGAACCCGTCGTCGCGCCGCCACCAGGTGCCCGAGCGGGTGCACCTGTTCGCGCCCTTCGACCCGGTCGTGTGGGACCGGCGGCGCTTCGAGCTTTTCTGGGGCTGGGCCTACCGCTTCGAGGCCTACACGCCGGCGCCGAAGCGGCAGCTGGGCTACTACGCGCTGCCACTGATGTGGCGCGACGAGGTCATCGGCTGGGCCAACGCCTCGGTGAAGAACGAGCGGCTCGCGATCGACAGCGGATACGTCAGCGGCCGCGCGCCGCGCGACCCACTTTTCCGCCGCGCGCTGGAAGAGGAGCGTCAACGGCTGTCGGACTTCCTCGGGCTGGAAGGCTGAGCGTTCAACGCGCCGCGAGCAGCGCAGCAGCGACCTCGGCAAAGCCTCGCCCGCGCTCGCCGGCTGTCACGTAGGCCGGCTTGACGATGAGCTCGCTCCAGAAGCGCGCGATGTTGGCCACGCCGACGGACAGCGGCACTCGCTCGAACATCAGCTGGTCGTTGGTCGAATCGCCGACGTAGAGCCAGTCCCCCGGCTCGAAAGAGCGGCCGACGACTTCCTCGACGGCCCACGCGGCGGCCGTCCACTTGCTGTGCTCGCCGATCCAGCCGTTGACGTGAATGGAGCTGACGGTCGCGTTCAAGCCGTGGGCCTGCATGACCGAGACGACCTCGTCGATCCGGGCCGGCGGCAGGTGCTCGAACTCGCTGTGGTCGATAGCGATGTCGGTCAGGCGGCCGGCGCTGTCGCGGGCCAACGTGGCGCCGGGCACCTCGCGTAGCACGGCGGCGGCGCCGTCTCGCAGCCGGGCGAGGTTGCGCTCCCGCTCGTCCGGCACCTGAGCGAAATCGTGCCGCAGCCGGCCTTGAGCATCACGGCGCAGCATCACGCCACCGTTCTCGGCCACGATCGCCGCCACCGGCCAGGCCAGCGCGAAGGGCTCGCTCCAGCCCGCCGGGCGGCCGGTGATGGCGATGACCGGCACGCCGGCATCCGCCAGCGACCGCAGCGCCGAGAGCGCCTCCGGCTCGATCGCGCCGTCGCGCGTCAAGGTGTCGTCGATGTCGGTCAGCAGGCCGGCGATACGGACGAGCCGCGCGCGCGGGACCTGCGACCAGGGCGTGGCGCCCGGCAAGGGCGTCGCGGTCGGATCGGGCATGGCGGGCAGTGTCCCATGCGTGCTGAAATCGCCCGCCATGCACACCCCGCCACGCTTCGGTCGCAGCCTGCTGCCCTTGTGGAGCCTGGACCCGGCCGCCACCTATCTCAACCACGGCACGGTCGGCGCCACCCCGCTCGCAGTGCTGGCCGCGCAGGCTGCGCTGCGCGACGAGATCGAGCGTCACCCGGCCCGCATGCTGTTGCGGGAGATCACGCCGATTGGCGTGCAGGGCCAGCCGGGTGGTGCGGGGCCGGATGGGCGGCCGCGCCAGCGCCTGCGGGCCGCGGCCGCCGCCGTCGCACCCTGGCTCGGCGTGACCGGGGACGACCTGGTCTTCGTGGCCAATGCCACCACCGGCGCCAATGCCGTGCTGTCGTCCTTCCGCCTCGCCGCAGGCGACGAGGTGCTGGTGACGAACCGGACTTACGGCGGCGTGGCGCGCGCCGCGGCACACCATGCGGCTCGCGCCGGAGCGACCGTGTGCACGACAGCGCTGCCCTTTCCGGGCGCCGATGCCGCCGCCCTGGTGGCCGCCGTCGAGGCCGCGCTCACGCCGCGCACCCGCCTGGCCGTGCTGGACCACGTGAGCCCCGAGACCGCCCTGCTCATGCCGCTTGCCGAGATGGCTGCCGTCTGCCGCGCACGCGGCGTGGCGGTGCTGGCCGATGGCGCCCATGCACCCGGCGCCGTCCCGGTCGACATCCCGTCGCTGGGCGTCGATTTCTATGCGGCCAACCTGCACAAGTGGGCCTTCGCACCGCGCAGCTGTGCCGTGCTCTGGGCTGCGCCGGCCCGACGCGATGATCTGCATCCCACCGTCACCTCCTGGGGCTCGGGCCTGGGCTGGCATGCCGAGTTCGACTGGGTCGGCACCAGCGACCCCACGCCCTACCTGTGCGCGCCAGCGGGCCTGGCCTTCATCGACGAGGCCTTGGGCGGCCGTGAGGCCCTGTGGGCTCACAACCACGGGCTGGCCTGGCGTTCAGCGGAGCGCCTGTGCGAACGCTGGAACCTGCCCTGGCTCACACCGCGCCGGATGGTCGGCAGCATGGTCAGCGTGCCGCTGCCGCCGGCGCTGGGCCATGGCGCCGCTGCGGCGACAGCACTGAAGGACTGGCTGCTGTTCGAGCACTCGATCGAGGCGCAGATCCTGGCCATCGACGAGGCGCTCTGGTGGCGCATCTCGGCCCAGGCCTACAACGACGACGAGGACATCGAGCGCGTGGCATCCGTCATCGACTCGCGCCTTCGCGGCGGTTAGAATCCGTCCCTCGTTCCGAGGAGCGTTGCAAGGCCGCCTACCGGCCCCAGGCTCGGAACTCCACATTTGCAACGGCGCTCACCCGCATGAACTGCGTGGTGATGCGTGCCTACCAGGCTCCATCGTCTCGTCGCCCTTGCGGGTCGCTCCCATTTCGACCGACCGGAGTCATTGCCATGAACGCAGCCGTTCTCAAGCCCGCCGCCGCGGACCACGCCATCACCGACATCGGCCTGGCCGATTGGGGCCGCAAGGAAATCAACATCGCCGAGACCGAGATGCCCGGCCTGATGGCAATCCGCGAGGAATTCGCCGCCAGCCAGCCCCTGAAGGGCGCTCGCATCACCGGCAGCCTGCACATGACGATCCAGACCGCCGTGCTGGTCGAGACGCTGCAGGCGCTGGGCGCGCAGGTCCGCTGGGCCTCGTGCAACATCTTCTCGACGCAGGACCACGCCGCCGCGGCGCTCGTCGCCCGCGGCACCCCCGTCTTCGCCTACAAGGGCGAGTCGCTCAAGGACTACTGGGACTACACCCATCGCATCTTCGAGTTCGGCAACGCCGGCTCCGAGGGTGAAGGCCCCAACATGATCCTGGACGACGGCGGCGACGCGACGCTGCTGATGCACCTGGGCCAGCGCGCCGAGAAAGACGCCAGCGTCCTGGCCAACCCGGGCAGCGAGGAAGAGCGCGAGCTGTATGCCGCCATCAAGGGCAAGCTGGCCATCGACCCCACCTGGTACACCCGCAAGAGCGCCCAGATCATCGGCGTGACCGAAGAGACCACCACCGGCGTGCACCGCCTGAACGAGATGAGCGCCAAGGGCACGCTGCTGTTCCGCGCCATCAACGTCAACGACTCCGTCACCAAGAGCAAGTTCGACAACCTCTACGGCTGCCGCGAGAGCCTGGTCGACGGCATCAAGCGCGCGACCGACGTGATGGTCGCCGGCAAGATCGCCGTCGTGGCCGGCTACGGCGACGTGGGCAAGGGCTCGGCGCAGGCGCTGCGTGCCCTGTCGGCCCAGGTGTGGGTCACCGAGATCGACCCCATCAACGCCCTGCAGGCCGCGATGGAGGGCTACCGCGTCGTCACCATGGACGACGCCTGCTCGCAGGGCGACATCTTCGTCACCGCCACCGGCAACAAGCACGTGATCACCCACGACCACATGGCGAAGATGAAGGACCAGGCCATCGTCTGCAACATCGGCCACTTCGACAACGAGATCGACATCGCCTCGCTCGAGAAGTACCAGTGGGAAGAGATCAAGCCGCAGGTCGACCACATCATCTTCCCGGACGGCAAGCGCATCATCATGCTGGCCAAGGGCCGCCTGGTGAACCTGGGCTGCGGCACCGGCCACCCGAGCTACGTGATGTCCAGCTCGTTCGCCAACCAGACGATCGCGCAGATCGAGCTCTTCACCAAGCCCGAGGCCTACCGGGTCGGCCAGGTCTACGTGCTGCCGAAGCACCTGGACGAGAAGGTCGCGCGGCTGCAGCTGAAGAAGCTCAACGCCAAGCTCAGCGTGCTCACCGACGAGCAGGCGGCCTACATCGGCGTGTCCAAGAACGGCCCCTACAAGCCGGACACCTACAGGTATTGACGACCCACCCCGTAGCGCCTGCGGCGCTCCCCCTCGAGGGGCGCAGCCAGCGGCCCGGCAAAGCCGGATCCGCGGCAGCCGCTTGGTAGCGCGGGAGCACCGAGACGCGGATGCGCGCTGACCAACTCCTAGTTGCACAGGGCCTCGCCCCCAGCCGGTCGGCCGCCCAGCGGCTGATCGATCGGGGCGCCGTGCGCTGGCTCGGGCCGCAAGGCTGGCTGGTGCCAAAGAAGGCCGGCGAAGACCTGCCCGAAGGCTGCGAGATCGAGCTGACCGACGATGCCGAGCTGCGCTGGGCATCGCGCGGCGGCCTGAAGCTCGAGGGCGTTCTGCGCGAAAGCGGGCTGCCCTTGACCGGCGCCGTGGCGCTCGACGTGGGCCAGAGCACCGGCGGCTTCACCGACGTGCTGCTGGCCGCCGGCGCGGCGCACGTGGTGGGCGTCGATGTCGGCCACGGCCAGTTGCACCCGCGATTGGCGGCCGACCCGCGCGTCACCGCGCTGGAAGGCGTCAACGCGCGCTCGCTGACCCGTGAGCAGATCGGCGCCGCCATGCCGGCGGCCGGCTTCGACTTCATCACGGGCGACCTGTCCTTCATCTCCCTGACCCTGGTGCTGCCCGCGCTGACCCTCCTGCTGGCACCGACCGGCACGCTGCTCTTGCTGGTCAAGCCCCAGTTCGAGCTGCAGCCGGTCGACATCGGCAAGAAGGGCCTCGTGAAGGACGCCTCCGCCTACGGCCACGTCGAGGCCCGCCTGCGCAAGGCCTGCGGCCGCATCGGGCTCGAGGTGGTGGCCTGGCGCGACAGCCCCACCACCGGCGGCGACGGCAACCGCGAGTTCTTCATCGAGGCGCGACTGGCCTCCTCCCCAGTGACCCCGACCTGATCCGACCATGACCGACACTTCCCGCCCCGAACCGAAGCGCGTGCCGATCAGCTTCGAGTTCTTCCCGCCCAACACCCCCGTCGGCAGCGAGAAGCTGAAGACCGTGGTGCAGGATCTCGCCGCCGTGAAGCCGGAGTTCTTCAGCGTCACCTATGGCGCCGGCGGCTCGACGCGCGAAAAGACCCTGGCCACCGTGCGCGACATCGCGGCCCTCGGCCATGAGGCCGCGCCTCACCTGAGCTGCGTCGGCTCCACGCGCGAAGGCATCGCCGAGATCCTCGCCACCTACCGCGCCCAGGGCATCCGGCGGATCGTCGCGCTGCGCGGCGACCTGCCGAGCGGCACGGCCACCGCCGGCGAGTTCCGCTTCGCCTCCGAACTGGTGGCCTTCATCCGCGAGACGCAGGGCGCCGACTGGCACATCGAGGTCGCGGCCTACCCCGAGTACCACCCGCAGCAGCGTTATGCCCGCCGCGACCTGCAGTTCTTCGTCGACAAGGTCCAGGCCGGCGCGACCTCGGCGATCACCCAGTTCTTCTTCAACCCGGACGCCTACTTCCACTTCGTCGACGAGGTGCGGGCGATGGGCGTCACCGTGCCCATCGTGCCGGGCATCATGCCCATCCACAACTACGCGCGCATCGCCCAGTTCGCCGCGCGCGACGGCATAGAGATCCCGCGCTGGGCGGCGCTGAAGATGGAGGGCTTCCTCGACGACACCGCGTCCATCCGTGCCTTCGGGCTGGACGTGGTGACGCGGCTGTGCGAGCGGCTGATCGCCGGCGGCGCCCCGGGCCTGCACTTCTACACGCTGAACCAGAGCGCGCTCACGCTCGAGGTCTGCCGCCGGCTGGGTCTCTGAGCACCGTGCTCGGGTATCGCCTGCCGCGCTGTGGCGCCGCCGCATCGCGCGGCGACAGCCCTTCTTAAGCCAGATCAAGGCACCGCGGCTGTTGCGGGTTATGCCGGATCCGCTTGCGGGACGGCAAGGGCCGCAAGGCGCTCTTTCGATGCAATGGCGACATGGCCCAAGCGCCATGTCCATTGCAACCCAGAAGGAGTGTTCCCATCATGAAGCGCCCTCTCATCGCGCTCTCCGTGGCCGCCGCCACGCTCGTCCCGCTGGCCTCGCAGGCCCAGGACACGGGCGACTGGATCGTCCGCGCCCGCGCCGTCAGCCTGACTTCGCAGAACGACGACTCGACCGGCCTGGACCTGTCGATCAACGACAAGGTCATTCCCGAAGTCGACATCAGCTACTTCCTGAACCCCAGCTTCGCACTGGAGCTGATCCTCACCTACCCGCAGAAGCAGGACGTGAGGTCCGGCGGCGCGAAGATCGGCAGCTTCAAGCACCTGCCGCCCACGCTCACCGCGCAGTACCACTTCATCGGCCTGGGCGGCTGGCGGCCCTACGTGGGCCTGGGGGTGAACTACACGCACATCTCGGACGTGAGCTGGGATCCCGCCGTCGAGGCCCAGTTGCAGCCCTCACTGAAGAAGGACAGCTTCGGCCTGGCAGCGCAGATCGGCGCCGACGTGCCCATCGGCGGCGGCTGGCTGATCAACGTGGACGTGAAGAAGGTGCAGATCGGCACCGAGGTGTCGTCCTTCGGCGTCAAGGCCGGTGACTTCAAGATCAACCCCTGGCTGGCCAGCATCGGCGTCGGCAAGCGGTTCTGACCTCGCTGGCCGGCCCCGGATCGGCGCGAGCCGGGCCGACGGGACATTCTTCGCGCCGGCGCCTCAGGAAAGCGGGTTGAGCGGTCGTGTGGCGGCCACTTCCCGCAGGACCTCCAGCAGGGCCAGCGCCCCAGGCGACAGCGCGTGCTGGCGGCGGGTCACGAGCCCGTAGGCGTCCAGGGTGAGGCGGGGGTCGAAGGGCAGCACGTCGAGCACCCCTGCCGCCAATTGGGCACGCACCACCTCCTGCGGCAACGCGGCCACCATGTCGCCACCGGCCAGCAAGGCGAGCGTGACCGGCAGGGCCGCCGTCTCGACCGTGCGCGCCGGCATGTCGAGACCGTGGGAGACGAACATCGCCGTGAGGCGATCCCGCAGGATGCTCCCCGCCGGCGGCAGGATCCAGCCCTGGTCCACCAGCTCTTGCACGCCCATCCCTTCGCAGGCGCACAGCGGATGCCCGGCGCGCACGACGAGACGGTGCGGCTCTTCGGCCAGCGGCTCGAAGACCAGCTCATCGGCCACCGAAGGATCGAGGATGCGGCCGATGACAATGTCGAGCGATCCGGCCCGCAGCCGCTCGACCAGCGGCTTGCTGGCGTCGACCTCGATCGCCACATGCAGGCGCTCGTGCCGCGCCTTGAGCCGCTGCACGGCCTGCGGCAGCAGCGACGTCGCCGGCGTGAGCACCGTGCCTATCGCGACTCGCCCGGTCATGCCGGACAGCAGCTCCATCACCTCCTGGTGCGCCAGGCTCATCTCGGCCAGCGCAGCGCTCGCGCGGCGGATCATGACCTCGCCGTACCAGGTGGGTGCCACGCCGCGAGGCAGCCGCTCGAAGAGCGTGACGCCCAGCGTCTGTTCCAGCTCCGACAGCAGCTTGGACGCCGCCGGCTGGGTCAGGTTCGCCGCCTCGGCCGCGCGAAGGATGGACTGGTGCTGGCCGAGCTCCTTGAGCAACACCAGGTGACGCGTCTTCAGGCGCGAGCGGATGAAGCGGTCGGATCGCGGATCGGTCATGGGGCCCGGCGCGGACGCCTCATCCGCTGGAGTTCACTCGTGGTACGGCGGCGAACGCCTGTCGTCGATGAGGATGTCGGCCGCATGGATGAAACGTCCCACGGCACTGGCCAGGAACGAGTCAGTATAGGCAAGCTCCTGCGGCCGGCCGCTGCGTCGATCAGTCTTCGAACAAGGCGTCCGCCAGGCCGGTGACGCCGGGCAAGTGCAAGTGGAACAAGCTGCCGGATTCCGGCGAGCGGGCGAGTGCGGCCGTGTCCATCTCGGCGCGGGCGCTGGTGATCATCAGGTCGTGCAGCCCTTCGCCGCCGAAGGCCGGGCAGCTGGCGTGCGGCGCGGCCAGGCCGACCGACATCAGCCATTCGCCGTCCGGGGCGTATCGAACGACGCGGCCCGCGCCCCACTGCGCGTTCCACAGGCAGCCTTCGGCGTCGACGATGGAGCCGTCCGGACCGCCCCCGGTGACCCGCGCGAACTCGCGCACGTTCGCGACCTTCGCCGCATCGGCGTCGTAGTCGCATTGCAGGATGCGGCCCTGCGCGGTGTCGGTGAAATACATCGTGCGCCCGTCGGGGCTGAAGCAGATGCTGTTGGCGATCGCCACGGCCGGCAGAGCCAGGCGGCGCAGGGCATGGCGTCGCGAGAACTGGTAGAAGCCGCAGATCGGCCGCCGCTCCGGCGACTGGTTGAAGGTGCCGAAGACGAAGTTGCCCTGGCGGTCGGTGCGGCCATCGTTGATGCGGGTGCGCGGCTCGGCGGCTTCCACCGGCACCAGGGGCGAGATCTCCATCCGCTCGCCCTGCTCCCGCCCCCACGCCAGGCCCTTGGCCAGGCCGAGCAGCAGCCGGCCGGAACGGCACAGGGCGAAGGAGCCCAGCCTGTCCGGCAGCGCACAGCGAGTGGGCGCGTGCCCCGGGCCGGCCCAGCGCCACAGGCAGGATGCCTCGATGTCCGTCCACAGCCAGCGCCGGCGTGCCGTATCCCACAGCACGCCCTCGCCGAGCGTGCACCGCGCCTGCAGCGCCAGGCTGGCGACGGCTTCGTTGGATTCGATGATCGACATGGACAGACGTTCGCGATGAGTCATCCGGCCTGGCCGTGCCAGGCCTGCGCGAAAGCACGTGCACGGACCGCCACTTCAGCCGCACTGCGGCCAGGCGAATACAAGGCCGATCCCAGGCCCGCGCCACCGGCCCCGGCAGCGCGCCAGGCAGCCAGGCTCTCGGGCGTCACGCCGCCCACGGGCAGCACGCGCAAGGCCGGCGGCAACACCGCGCGCCAGGCCTTGAGCACCGGCGGCGGCAAGGCCTCGGCCGGGAAGAGCTTGAGCGCATCGGCACCGGCCGCGCGCGCGGCAAAGGCCTCGGTAGGCGTGGCCACACCGGGAATGCACAGCAGCCCTTGAGCCTTCGCGGCGCGGATCAACGCCGTGTCGGCATGCGGCATCACGACGAGCTCGCCGCCGGCGGCCTGCAACGCCGCGATCTCTTCGATGGTCATCACCGTGCCGGCGCCCAGCAGCACCTCGGCCGGCAGCGCCGCGCGCAAGGCTGCGATCGATTCGAAAGGCCGCGGGGAATTCAGCGGAACCTCGATGAGGCTGAAGCCGGCATCGACCAGCGCTTGGCCGATGGCCGGCGCCTCTTGCGGCGTGAGCCCGCGCAGGATGGCCACCAGCGGCAGCCTGGCCATCGCGGCTTCGAGGCGAGGGGACGGCACAGGGCCGGGGTCGCGGTCAGGCAGGTTGGACATGAAGAGGGTTCCGGTTCAGTGCACCCAGCCGGCCGACAGCGCCTGCTGCCACAGGCCGGCTGGCGCCGTGTGATCGATGTGGCTCACGTCCTCGCGGCCGAGCTGCTGCAGGGCGCGGCGATAGCGCTCGCAAAGCGCGGGCTCGCCGACGAGGACCAGCGGCCGGCGTGGGTCGGCCTGTGCGAGGCCGGCCACCAGTTCGTGGCCTATGAGCAGACCCGACAGGAAGTCGCCCAGATCGTCGGCCTGGCACAGGCCGAACAGGCCCAGCGTGCGGGTGGCGAACAGTTGGTGTGCGAGGTCGCGTCCGCCGTTGCGCTGCGCGGCGGCCACGCCTTTGTCAAAGGCCGTGTGGTCGGAGGTGTCACGCGATGGCGTGGTCATCAGCCGGCCGAGCACCGAGTGCTGGCGGAGCACGGCGTACAACTCGCCGGTCATGCGGGTGGCGAAGCTCATCACCCGGCCGCCTTGCAATCGCGCCCACTTGGAATGGGTGCCGGGCAGGACCAGCATCGCATCGGCCGCATCCTGCGGGCGCTGCGCCAGCACGCCGGCGATCTGCGTCTCTTCCCCCCGCATCACGTCGGGCGTGCCGTCCGCTTCGCGGCAGCTCAGGCCCGGCAGGATCTTCAACTCGCCGCCGGCCCAGGGAACGCTCACCGCGTGCGCGTGCAGCCCGGCCAGCTCGATTGGGCACTCGGCATACGGCGCCTCGCGCCAGCCATGGGCACTGCCAACCATGCCGCAGGCCACGGAGGGCAAGCCGGGGTGCTCGCGCAGCCAGTCGTTGGCCACGGCTTGCAGTGCCGCTTCGAATCCTCCGGCGCCCGCGCCGAGGGTCGATGCGCCCGCCTCGCTCGCCCGCGTGTCAAGCACTGCCCCATCGGCGCCCAGCAGGTAGGCGCGCAGCCGGGTGCTGCCCCAGTCGACGGCCAGCAGCCTCGCGTCGGCCATCACCACTCCGCGACGCTGCCGTCGGCATGGCGCCAGACGGGGTTGCGCCAGTCCTTGGCGCGTTGGCTCGCTTCGATGACCGCCTCTTCGTCGATCACCACGCCCAGGCCCGGCCGCTCGCTGGCCGCGACGTAGCCGTCCTTCACCGCGAAGTCCTCGCGGTTCTTCACGTAGTCCAGCAGCTCGGCATCGCTGTTGTAGTGGATGCCCATGCTCTGCTCCTGGAACACCGCGTTGTGCGAGACCAGGTCGACCTGCAGGCAGGCCGCGAGCGCAACCGGCCCCAGCGGGCAGTGCGGCGCCAGCGCCACGTCATGCGCCTCGGCCATCGCCGCGATCTTCACGCACTCGGTGATGCCGCCGGCGTGCGAGAGGTCGGGCTGCAGGATGGCGATGCCGCCGGTCGCGAAAAGGCGCTTGAAGTCGAAGCGAGAGAACATGCGCTCGCCGGCCGCCAGCGGGATCGAGGTGGCTTCGGCCAACCGCGGATAAGCCTCGGCCTGCTCGGCCAGCACCGGCTCCTCGACGAACAGCGGCCGCAGCGGCTCCAGCTCGCGCAGCAGCACCTTGGCCATCGGCAGCGCGACGCGGCCGTGAAAGTCGATGCCGAAGTCCACCGTGTTGCCGAAGGCCGCGCGGATCTGCGCGAACTTCTCGATCGCGGCATCGACAGCGGCGTGGCTTGCCACCATGTCGAACTCCTCGGTGCCGTTCATCTTGAAGGTGTCGAAGCCCAGCTCGCGGGCGCGGCGGATGCCTTCGACCACCTCGGCCGGCCGGTCGCCGCCGACCCAGCAGTAGGTCTTCATGCGGTCGCGTACCCGTCCGCCCAGCAGCTGGTAGACCGGCACGCCCATCGATTGGCCGAAGATGTCCCACAGCGCCTGGTCGATGCCGGCGATGGCGCTCATCAGGATCGGCCCGCCGCGGTAGAAGCCGCCGCGGTACATCACCTGCCAGAGGTCGTTGATGCGGCGCGGGTCCTGGCCGACCAGGTAGTCGGCCAGCTCGTGCACGGCCGCCTCCACCGTCTTCGCCCGGCCCTCGACGACCGGCTCGCCCCAGCCGACGATGCCCTCGTCGGTCTCGATCTTGAGGAACATCCAGCGCGGCGGGACGCGGTAGGTGGTGAGCTTGGTGATCTTCATGGGGCGCGAGGGTAGACCGGCGCCGCCTGCCGCGGAAATGCCGTTTCACGGCATTGGTATGTGATATCGATATAGCTCCTCGCGACCGTGAGGCAGCCAAGGCCGCCCACGCCGGCCTCAGCGCTCCCAGACGACGCCGTCCTCGGTCAGCAGCGCATCCAGCGGCATGTCATGCGGCTCGGGCTCGAGCCAGGGCACGTAGCCGTGCGCATAAGCGAGGCCGGCCGTGGCCGGACGTGGTTGCAGCGCCGCCAGAGTGCGGTCATAGAAGCCGCCCCCGTAGCCCAGGCGCACCCCGGCCGGCCCGAATCCGACGCAAGGCACGAGCAGCAGCTCGGGATGGAACTCCTCGGTGTCCTTGGGCTTGGGGATGCCGTAGGCGTCCTCCTCCATCGGGCAGCCCGGATACCAGACGTGGAAGCGCAGCTGCTTGGTCTCTCGGTCCATCACGGGCAGGCCGATGCGCCTGTCCTCGTGGCCGTCGCTCCAGCGGTACAGCGCCGGCAGCGCGTCGAACTCGCCCTTGATCGGCCAGTAGGCCCCTATCGTCTGCTCCTTGCGGCTGATCAGCCACACCTGCAGCACCTCCTGCAGATGCGCGGCGCGCTGGTGGCGGTCCAGCAGGGCCATGCGCTCGGCCTGCAACTGCTTGCGCAGCACGGCCTTGTCGCGCGAGGGTTCGAGGTTCAGCTTGAAGGGCAGGCTCATGGTCTGTGGCGCGGACGAGACGTTCATCCGATTGTGCCGCTCTCGAAGCCCCGGTGCTGCGCCATTCCTGCCCCGCCGACTCGCCTTGATCATCAAGGACTTGGCAAGGATCACGACCTGCAGATGACGCGTTATTGCTGATTTGGCAATGGAGCGTTTGCGGGCCACGCGTTGGTGGCGCCCGGGTAACTACCTAGAGTCGCGGCTCCAGAAACCGATCCGCAACCTAGGAACCATGTCCGTGCACACCCGTACCCTGGCCCCGATCGCGCTGGCGCTCGCGGCCCTCGGCGGAAACGCCCTCGCCCAATCCTCCGTCACTGTCTATGGCCGCGTCGACCTTTCGCTGGCGCAGCAAGCCGACGCAGTCGACAACAAGGAAGTCCGCAACGGCTCCGGCAGCCGACTGGGCTTTCGAGGCAACGAAGACCTGGGCGACGGCTTGAAGGCCTTCTTCCAGCTCGAGCATCGCTTCAACGCCGACGACGGCACGCAGTCCACCACCCGCTTCTGGGAAGGCCGCTCGCTGGTCGGCCTGGAGGGCACCTTCGGCCGCGTGTGGCTCGGCCGTGACGAAAACCCGGCTTACACCTACAGCCAGAGCGTGGCCGACCCCTGGGGCACCGACACGGTCGCCTCCAACGGCAGCATCGTGAACGGCCGCATCGGCACGACCCGCTACAGCAACACGGTGAACTATCGCTTCGCCATCGCCGGCTTCACCGCCGCCGCGCAGGTCGCTGAAGCCGAAGGCAACACCCCGGCCACCGGAACCGGCACCAAGAAGCCCTACAGCCTGGGCGGCTCGTACGCGAACGGCCCGATCGTGATCGGCGTCGGCTACGAGAACCCGGCCGCCGAGGAAGACTACTGGGCCAGCATCAACGGCAGCTACGACTTCGGCATGGTGAAGGTCGGCGCCTTCTTCGGCACCGGTCACGACGGCAGCGACGACAAGCGCCAGTCCTGGCTGGTCTCGGCCACCGCGCCGATCGGCCAGGGCCAGCTGCGCGCCAGCTTCGGCCAGCTCAAGAACAAGGACACCGACGTGATCCTGGACCGCCAGGTCGCCATCGGCTACCACTACGCCCTGTCCAAGCGCACCACCGTCTACGCTGACGTGGTGCACGAAGGCCGAGACGACATTCCGGACAACTACAAGAAGACCGGTTACGACTTCGGCATCAAGCACAACTTCTGATCGCCGATCGGGCGGCAGCGGCGACGATTCCCGCCGCGCTTGTCAGAGATCTCCGTCGTGCTGCCGCGTGGGGACGCGGCGTGAGGCATGCCACGCGAGATATTGGGGCCGCCCGAAAGGGAGGCCCTTTTTTTGTCTCCGGGATCCGTCGGGGAGCGACTCGAGCCTCGCCGGCTTGACTTGCCTACACTGCGGCGCGAATGGCCGCCTCACCCGCCCCCGAGATCGTTGCCTGGAGCAGCGAACTGCTCGCGCCGCTCGGCGCTGTGCGCGTCAAGCGCATGTTCGGCGGATGGGGGCTTTATGTGGACGAGGTCTTCATCGCCATCATCGTGGGTGAAGACCTGTACCTGAAGACGGACGGCGACAGCCGCCCTGCGTTCGAGGCCGCCGGATGTCGCCCGTTCGAATACCGGGCGGCCGACGGCCAGCACGTGGCGATGAGTTACTGGAGCGCGCCGGCGGAGGCGATGGAATCGCCGGCGCAGATGCTGCCCTGGGCGCGGCGGGCGCTGGCTTCGGCACTGCGGGCCAGGACCAGCAAGCGGCCGGCCAGGCCACGGGCGCCGCGCGCGACGGCCCGGGCCAAACGGCCTGCGAAGACCAGCGCCAAGGGCTGAGAGGGCTGCGGCCGCCAGGCCAGCCAGGCCGGCTCGCCCTGCCGCCACGCCTCGACTGTGACCGCATCGCCACGTTCGAGCCAAAGGCTCTCGCCGGTGGCCAGGACATGGTCGTCGAAGTCACCATCGCGCGTCAGCCAGGCGCGGCCCGCTTGCACGGCGATCCAGCCGGCTTCGGCCGCGACCCAGCGGCGCACGCCCGGCAGGGCGAGGCTGCTGGGGGCCCCCAGCTGGGGCAGGGACAAGGCAGCGAAGGAATGCGTGCTCATCATCAATCTCCTGTCGTCCGGGAACGTTTCCCGATGCGCTGCATCATGCGCGGCTCACCGGGTTTGCACCAATGCTTTCGAAGACCTGGATTGATCTCATTTCGTTATGAATAAACCAAGTTCCAGGCCTTTGTCGCTGGACTATCTGCGCAGCTTCGAGGCCGTCGCGCGAAGGCTGTCCTTCAGCGCCGCGGCCGAGGATCTGCACCTGACGCAGCCGGCCATCAGCCGACAGATCAAGGCCCTCGAAGAGGACCTCGGCACCCCCTTGTTCAACCGCGGCACGCGCCGGGTCGAACTGACGGGCGCCGGCGTGAGTCTGTTACGGGCCGTGGAGCCCATGCTGGGTCGGCTGGACGCCACCGTGCGGCAGATCCGCATCGCCCAGGGGCGGGCGCAGATCAGCCTGTCGACCTTTCCGTCCTTCGCCACGCTCTGGCTGATGCCGCGGCTGTCGGACTTCGAGCGCGAGCATCCGGGCATAGACATCCGGCTGTCGGCCACCGATCGCCTGGCGGACGTGGAGGATCCGGACCTCGACCTGCTGCTGCGCCATTGCCGGCCCGAGCACGCGCCGCCCGGCGCGGAGCGGATGTTCGGCGAGTTGCTCACGCCGGTCGTCGGGGCCCGCATGGCGGATGCCATCGCCCGCGGCGACGCGCCGCCACTGAAGCAGCCGGCCGACCTGGCCCTGCACACGCTGGTCGAGGTGGAGGACCACACGCCCAGCGCCCAGGCCCTGGCCTGGCCGGCCTGGCTGGCCGCCCAGGGGCTGACGCACCTGGAGCCGCGGCGCTGGTACAGCGTCAACTTCAACCACCAGCAGATCCAGGCGGTCCTGGCCGGCCAGGGCGTGGGCTTGGCCTGGCTGCCGATGGTCCACGACGCACTGGCACGCGGCGAGCTGGTCGAACCTTTCGGCACGAAACTGCGGCTGGCGTCGCCCTTCGCCTATTGGCTGGTGACGCTGGACACAACAGGCAGCCGCGCGCCGCGCCCCGAACTCGCCGCCTTGATCGACTACGTGCGCCGGCATGCGGCCGAGACGCGGCGAGCCATCGGCGAAGAGAAAGCCTGATGCGCGGTCCGCATGGCCGCCATCAGCACATCGCATCCATCCGCGGGCCGATCCCGCCTAGCATGGCGGGCCATCCAACGCTCCTGACACTCCGCCATGCAGCTCTACATCGGCAACAAGAACTATTCCTCCTGGTCCATGCGGCCCTGGGTCGCGCTGCGCCAGTTCGGCATTCCCTTCGAAGAGGTGATGGTGCGCTTCGACGACATGGAGGCCACGTCGCCCTTCAAGACCCGGCTGGCTCAGGTCTCGCCGGCCGGGACGGTGCCGGTTCTTGTCGACGACGGGTTCGCTGTCTGGGACACCCTGGCCATTGCCGAGTACGTGGCCGAAAAGTTCCCCGAGCACGCCTTGTGGCCGCGTGACAGCAAGCGCAGGGCCCGCGCACGCAGCCTGTGCGCGGAAATGCACGGCGGCTTCCGCGCCCTGCGCAACGCGTGCCCGATGAACATCGAGGCCTCCATGCCCGACATCGGCCAGCGGGTGCTGGCCGAGGACGCAGCCATGCGGGCCGACCTGGCACGTCTGGTCCAGGCCTGGACCGACGCCCTGGCCGAGTCGGGCGGCCCCTTCCTGTTCGGCGAGTTCAGCCTGGCCGATGCCTATTTCGCGCCCGTGGTCAGCCGCATCAGGACGTTCGTGTTGCCCTTGCCGCCGGCGGCCTCTGCATGGGCCGAGCGGGTCTGGACGACGACCGCCGTGCAGGCCTGGGTGGCCGATGCGCTGGAAGAAAAGCAGTTCGTCGCTTTCGACGAACCGTACCGTACTGCACGCTGACCAGCCCTCTGCGAAACCATGTCATCCATGCAGCTCTACATCGGCAACAAGAACTACTCCTCCTGGTCCATGCGCCCCTGGGTCGCACTGCGGCACTTCGACATCCCGTTCGAGGAGGTGTTGATTCGCATCGACGGCTTCGAGCCCGGCTCGAAGTTCAAGCAGCGCCTCGCGGAAGTCTCGCCCGCCGGCACGGTGCCGGTGCTGGTCGACGATGGCTTTGCCGTCTGGGACACGCTCGCCATCGGCGAGTACCTGGCCGAGAAGTTTCCGCAGCACGCCCTCTGGCCTCGCGGCACTCGGGCGCGTGCCCGCGCGCGTAGCCTGTGCGCCGAGATGCACGGAGGCTTTGGCGCCCTGCGCCAGGCCTGCCCGATGAACATCGAGGCCTCTCTGCCCGAGGTGGGCCGGCGAGCGCTGTCCGAACAGCCTGGGGTGCAGGCCGACCTGGATCGCCTGGCAGCTGCATGGTCCGACGCCCTCGCGAGCTCCGGCGGGCCCTTCCTCTTCGGCGAGTTCAGCTGGGCCGATGCCTACTTCGCGCCGGTCGTCGCCCGCACGCGGACCTATGGCTTGTCGCTGCCCACCGTGGCCTCCGCGTGGGCCCAGCGCGTGTGGGCAAGTGCGGGCGTGCAAGCGTGGGTGACCGACGCGCTGAAGGAGAAGGATTTCCTGTCTTTCAACGAGCCGTACCGCAGCACGCGTTGATGGCGCCAGTCGTGCCCAGCCCTTCACGCAGGGATGCGGGAGGGCTGCGGTACATTGCCCGGATGCCCTGGATTTCCACTGTGCGCGCCGCGTTGCGCCGGGCCCCAGCCATGGCGGGCGCACTGACCGGCGCGGCCCTGTTGTGCTGCGCCCTCGCCCTGCCCTCTCCCGCGTCCGCCCAGGACCGTGACGACCCCATCCGCGCCGCCCGCGACGCCTTCGCCAAGAAGGACAAGGTGCGCCTGGCCAACCTGCGCGCGCAGGTGCAGGACGCCCGGCATCCGCTCGCACCCTGGGTCGACTATTGGGAGCTGACGAACCGCCTGGGCGAAGTCCGCAGCGAGGAGGTCGAGGCCTTCTACCAACGCTGGCCCGGCAGCTACGTCGAGGATCGCTTGCGCAACGACTGGCTGCTCGAGGTGGGCCACCGGCGCGACTGGGAGGCCTTCTCGCGGGACTTGCCCCGCTTCAGGATGAACGATGACCGCCAGGTCAGCTGCTACGGGCTGGTTGCCGACTTCCTGGCGAACAAGGACATCCGCGAGACCGGCCTGAAGGCCTGGATGGCCCAGCGCGAGCCCGACGAGGGCTGCCAGCTCCTGGGCCAGACGATGTTCGACGCCAAGCTGATCGCAACCGACGAGGTGCTGCGCAAGCTGCGATACGCCACCGAGATGAACCGCGTGCAGCTTGCCCGCCAGACCGCGGGCCTGTTGGGCGACTCGGTCGCCAAAGCGGTCAACGAGCTGTTCGACAACCCCGCGAGATACCTCGCGACCCGGGCCAGCAACATCGGCCACCTGCGCATCGAGCTGGCCTCGCTCGCACTGGCTCGCATGGCGGCCAACGACACCGAAACCACCGCCCGCCTGCTGGACGATCGATGGGCGGGCGCGCTGGGCGCCGAGCACGGCGCCTGGGCCTGGGCCCAGCTGGCGAAGCAGGCCGCGCTGGCTCTCAAGCCGGAAGCCGTGACCTACAGCCGCAATGCCTGGGACACCCTGGCGAAGAAGGACCGCGCCGCGCCCGACTGGAGCGACGAGACGCTCGGCTGGCTCGCCCGCGCCGCCTTGCGCCAGGCCGCTGGCCAGCCCGATCGCTGGCGCCTGGCCCAGCGCGCGATGGATGCGATGAGCGCGACCGAGCGCAACGACCCGACATGGCAGTACTGGCGGGCCCGCGCGCTCCAGGCCCTGGCCAAGCCCGGCGAGGCGGGAGATGCCACGCGCGCCGAAGCGCAGCAGATGCTCGCCGGCCTGGCGGGCCAGCTGCACTTCTACGGCCTGCTGGCCGCCGAGGACCTCGGCCAGATCCAGCCGCTGCCGGCCCGCGGCACCGCGCCCAGCGACACCGAGCGGTCGGCGGCGCGAGCCCTGCCCGGTCTGCAACGCGCGCTGGGCATGATCGGCGCCGGGCTGCGCAACGAGGGCGTGCGCGAGTGGAACTTCACCCTCATCGGCATGAGCGACCGCGAGCTGCTGGCCGCCGCGCAGCTGGCCTGCGAGCGCGAGATCTGGGACCGCTGCATCAACACCAGCGAGCGCACCAAGGCCGAGATCGACATCGAGCAGCGCTATCCGCAGCCCATGCGCGCCGACGTGATCGCCAAGGCCAGGGACATCGACCTCGACCCAGCCTACGTCTACGGCCTGATCCGCCAGGAATCGCGCTTCGTGATGGATGCGCGATCGAGCGTCGGCGCGTCGGGCCTCATGCAGATCATGCCGGCCACGGCGAAGTGGACGGCGAAGAAGATCGGCGTGGATTTCAAGCCGGCCATGCTCACCGACCGCGACACCAACCTCAGGCTCGGCACCGCCTACCTCAAGCTCGTGCTCGACAACCTCGACGGCTCGCAACCCATGGCCGCGGCCGCCTACAACGCCGGCCCCAACCGCCCGCGCCGCTGGCGCGAGGGGCCGGCGATGGAGCCTGCGATCTGGGCCGAGAACATCCCCTTCAACGAGACGCGCGACTACGTCAAGAAAGTCTTGACCAATGCCACCGTCTACGCGAGCCTCATCAGTGGCAAGCCCGCCTCGCTGAAGGCCCGGTTGGGCGCGCCGATCGGGCCGCGCGCGGCCAGTGCCCCGCTGCCGGACCCGGATTTGCCCTGAAGTGCTTGGTGCCCTCGCTGCGAAGGGCAGAGGAACTCCGTCATGGCAGAACCTGCAGAAATCCGCTTCGCGGCCGGCGTCGCGCCGCCGCCGGGCTACTGGCTGATCCTGGGCGGCAGCGGCTTCCTGGGCCGCGCGCTGGGCGAGATCCTGTGCCGCCCGGGCCACGATGACGGACCGTGGATCCTGGTCCCGACGCGGCACATGGCTCGGGGCCTGGCGTCGCTGGGCGCGCTGCCGCGAATCGACGTCGTCGAGGCCGACCTGCACGAAGACAGCGTGCTGAGCCGGCTCATCGAAGGCGCGAGCGCCGTCGTGAACCTGGTGGGCATCCTGCACGGCAGCGAGCGCGAGTTCGAGCAGGCGCATGCCGAGCTGCCCCGCCGCCTGGTGGCCGCCTGCCGCCGGGCAGGGGTGCGGCGGGTGGTGCACGTCAGCGCGCTGGGCGCCTCGCCTGATGCGCCGTCCCGCTACCTGCGCAGCAAGGCCGCGGGCGAAGCGGTCATCCGCGAATCGGGCCTGGACTTCACCATCCTCAGGCCTTCATTGATGTTCGGCGCCGACGACCACCTGCTCAACCTCTTCGCCTCGCTGCAACGCACGGCGCCGGTGATCCCGCTGGCCGCTGCGGATGCGCGCCTGCAGCCGGTGTGGGTGGACGATGTCGCCGAGGCGGTGAGGCGAAGCCTGGCGCACCCCGAAACCATCGGACGGACGTACGAATGCGCCGGCCCGCAGGAGATGACCCTGGCCGAGCTCGTTCGCCTGGCCGGCGAATTCAGCGGACACCCGCGCCCAGTGCTGCCCCTGTCGCCGGCGATGGCCCGGTTGCAGGCCTGGCTGATGGAGTGGCTGCCCGGCGAGCCGCTGCTCACGCGTGACAACCTGGCGTCCCTTCAGGTGCCCAACATCGCGCACGAAGGAGCTGAAGGACTCGAGGCCCTCGCCATCCGGCCCACCCCGCTGGCCGCTGTCGCGCCGGGGATCCTCCATCAACACAGCCCCGCAACGCACATGGCCGAGTTGCGGTCGCGAAGCCGATGAGGCGATACATCGTCGGAGGCGCGGTGCGCGACGCCTTGCTGGGCCGGCCCGTGAACGACCAGGATTGGGTCGTCGTCGGTTCGACACCCGAAGCGATGACGGCCGCAGGCTACCTGCCGGTCGGCAAGGATTTCCCGGTCTTCCTCCACCCCCAGACGCACGAGGAGCACGCGCTGGCCCGCACCGAGCGCAAGACCGCGCCGGGCTACCGCGGCTTCGTGGTGCACGCGGATCCGGGTGTCACGCTGGAAGACGACCTGCGCCGCCGCGACCTGACCATCAACGCCATCGCCAAGGACGAGCACGGGGCGCTGATCGATCCCTACGGCGGCCAGCGCGACCTGGAGGCCAGGGTGCTACGCCACGTCAGCGAAGCCTTCGCCGAAGACCCCGTTCGCATCCTGCGCCTGGCGCGGTTTGCCGCCCGCTTCCACGACTTCACGATCGCGCCCGAGACCATGGCCCTGGTGCGGCAGATGGTCGAGGCCGGCGAGGTGGACGCCCTGGTGCCCGAACGGGTGTGGCAGGAGATCGCCATCGGCCTGATGGAGCCGCGCCCCAGCCGCATGCTGCAGGTGCTGCGCGAAGGCGGGGCGCTGGCCCGGCTGCTGCCGGAGGTCGATCGGCTCTACGGCGTGCCCCAGCCCGAGCAGCACCATCCGGAAGTCGACACCGGACATCACCTCGAACTGGTGATGGACCAGGCCGCGTCGATGGAGGCTGCGCTGCCGGTGCGCTTCGCCTGCCTTTGCCACGACCTCGGCAAAGGCACCACGCCGCCCGAGCAGTGGCCTCGCCACATCGGCCATGAGGGGCGCAGCGAGCAGCTCGCGCGGGACGTCGCGGCGCGGCTCAAGGCCCCGACCGAGTGCACCGAACTGGCGGCCCTGGTGGCCAGGGAGCACACCAACATCCACCGCGCGACGGAATGCGGCCCGGCCGCGCTGCTTCGCCTGGTCGAACGCTGCGATGCCTTCCGCCGCCCCGAGCGCTTTGCACAGGCCTTGCTCGCGTGCGAGATCGACGCACGCGGCCGGCTCGGGCTGCAGGATCGCGACTACCCGAGCCGCGCGCTGCTGACCCGGGTCTTCGAGGCCGCCGCCGGCATGCCCACGGCCCCGATCGCCCAGGCCGCGCTGGCCCGGGGCGCCCAGGGCGACGAGATCGCGCAGGCCATTCACCAGGCTCGCGCGCGAGCCGTTGCCGAGGCGCTGGCCACGGCCTGATCAGAGCCGGTGCAGCCGGTCGCCCTCAGCGAAGCCGATCGGCTCGAACGCCAGGCCCGGCGTGGCGAACGCAATGACCTTGAACAGCTCGCCCATCTCGTGTTCGGTGATGAGCTTCTGCGCCAGGGCGCGCTGGCGCAGGTCGGCAGCCTCGAGCAGCGGCGCGATGCCGCAGTTGACGAGGAAGCGGGCCTGGCTCGTGTAGCCGATGACTTCCAGGCCGGCGTCCTGCGCGGCCAGGGCGATGCCGGTGAAGTTGACGTGCGCGGTGATGTCCTTCTGGCCCGGGTCCTCCAGCGGATCCGTGTCCGACTGGTGCGCGCGGTGGCACATCAGCGTGCCGCCGGTGCGCTGCAGGTGGTAGTACTCGGCCTCGGGAAAACCGTAGTCGATGAAGAAGGCGGCGCCGGCGGCCAGCTGCCCAGCCAGCGTGGCGACGAAGGCTTCCGCCTGGGCGTGGATCTCGGTCACGGTGCCGGGCAGGAACGGTCCCTCGTGGGGCGGCCTCAGCTCGCTCGGGCGGTCCGCGAAGACGAGGTGGCCGTCCTGCCACCCGACCCCGCGCTCGGCCCAGCGCTCTCCGTCGAAGCGCAGCAGCTGCACCGGCATCGCGTCGAGCACCTCGTTGCCGAGCACCACGCCCCGCATGGCCTCCGGCCAGCGTTCGGCCCACTGGATGCTGTCGCCAAAGCGGGCGAGCCGGGCCTGCTGGCGCGCCTTCAGTTCCGACGAGAGCTCGACGATGGTGTAGCGCACGAAGGCATGGCCCATGGATGCCAGGCCGTCCAGCACCGATTCGGCCAGGGCGCCGGTGCCGGCGCCGAACTCGAAGACCTCTTCGGTGTCGGTGACCTCCAGCACCTGTGCGACCTGGGCCGCCAGGGCGCGGCCGAACAGCGGCGAGAGCTCGGGCGCGGTGACGAAATCGCTGCCGTCGGCGGGCATGCGGCCGAGCTTGGGGCGCGTGCTGGCGTAGTAGCCCAGGCCCGGCTCGTACAGCGCAATGGCCATGTAGCGGTCGAAGGGCAGCCAGCCGCCGGACTCGTCCACCGCCGAGCGCAGGCGCTCCATCATCGGGTCGCCCGATACACTGCCTGGTTTGCGTTCCTGCATCGCTGGATTGTAGGAAGCGCCAGGCTCGCCCCCCATGGATTCCTCCCCCCCGCCCCTCGATGCCGTGATCGTCGGCGCCGGCCCGGCCGGCTGCAGCGCGGCCTCCTGGGCGGCCCAGACCGGCCTGCGCGTGGCGGTCGTCGAGCGAGGTGCGGAGCCTTGCGCCACGCTGGCGGGCATGGCCTTCGCGCAGGACTGGGTACTGGGTCACGCGTCGACACCCTTGCAGGTGGTGGGCGAGCGGCTGGCGGCACACGCGCGGCAGCAGCCCGGGATCGAATGGCATCTGGGTGTCACCGTGGCCGGCGTGGAGCGAGCCGACGGGTCCTGGCGAGTGAATCTGCACGCAGGCCCGGCGCTTCAAGCCCGCGCGCTTGTGCTGGCGACCGGCATGCGGGCCGTCCGGCCGGATGTCTACTTCGGCACCGGTGCCGCGGTGATGGATGCCAGCGGATTGACGGCACGAAGGGAGCACATGCTGCCGTGCCGCATCCTGCTGCTGGGCGGAGGCGACAACGCGCTCGAGAACGCGGCCTACCTCGCCGGCCGCGGCCACCAGGTCACCCTGTGGACGCGCGACGACTGGCGGGGCCAGGCGCATCTCGTCCGGGCCCTGGCGCCGCATGGGGATCACATCGTGCAACGCCGCCACACCGCGCTGCCGGTCGCGCTGCGGCCCGCACCGGGCGGTGGCATCGAGGCCGAATCCGCGGCCTTCGGCCTGGAGCACTTCGACGCCGCCGCCGTCCTGTTCGGCTATCAGCCCGAACCCGCTGCCTGGGACCAGCTGAACCAGGCGCTGGCCGGCCGGCACGCCCTCCTGCCGGCGGGGCAGGGAGCGGATCAGCTCGGCGTGTTCGTCGCCGGCGATGCCAGCGGGCGATGGCATCCCTGCGTGCAGACGGCCCTGGCCGATGGCGTGCAGGTGGCCAAGCAGCTGGCCGCCTGGCTGGGCGCCGATTCCGGCGGCCGGGTGCAGGCCAGCGCCAAGGCGCCGCTTTCGACCCTCAACAGCCAGATCCTGCAACTGTCGGGCCTGCGCTTCGGTGCCAACCTCGGCGTGCTGGCCCACGAGCGCACCGCGCCGCAACCCATCCAGGTCGACGCCGAGCTCAACCTCGGCGAGCAGCCGGCGCTCGCGCGCGACGCCCACATCGGCCACGTGCTGGACTACCGCAAGGTACGCCAGATCATCATCGACGAGTGCACCGCCGAGCACACCGATCTGCTGGAATCGCTGCTGGCCAAGCTCTGCGTGCGGCTGATGCGCCTGCCCGGCGTGCTGGGCGTGCGCATCCGCGTGGCCAAGCTCGAAATTTTTGACGATTGCGAGGTCGCCATCCGCTGCGACGCCGGCGTGTGGTGACGACGACCATGGACACAAGCACCACGACGACCGAGGCCCAGGCCTCCACCTCCGCTGCCGGGAAGAAGGCCGCGTTCGAGACCAACAAGCTCAGCAAGCGCCTGCACCGCCAGGTCGGCCAGGCGATCGGCGACTTCCGCATGATCGAGGACGGCGACAAGGTGATGGTCTGCCTGTCGGGCGGCAAGGACAGCTACTCGCTGCTGGACATCCTGCTCAACCTGCAGCAGCGCGCGCCCATTCGCTTCGAGATCGTGGCGGTCAACCTCGACCAGAAGCAGCCCGGCTTCCCGGCCGAGGTGCTGCCCGATTACCTGCGCTCGCGGGGCGTGCCCTTCCACATCGAGACGCAGGACACCTACTCGGTCGTGAAGAAGCTGGTCCCCGAGGGCCAGACCATGTGCAGCCTGTGCTCGCGGCTGCGGCGCGGCATCCTCTACCGCGTGGCCAAGGAGCTGGGCGCGACCAAGATCGCGCTCGGCCACCACCGCGACGACATGGTGGTCACGCTGCTGATGAACATGTTCTTCGGCTCGCGCATCAAGGGCATGCCGCCCAAGCTGGTCAGCGACAACGGCGAGCACGTGGTGATCCGCCCGCTGGCCTACGTGGCCGAGACCGACCTGGAGCGCTGGGCCGCGCACCGCCAGTTCCCCATCATTCCCTGCACCCTGTGCGGCAGCCAGGAGAACCTGCAGCGCGTGCAGACCAAGAAGATGATCCGCGAGTGGGAAAGGCTCTACCCGGGCCGCATAGACAACATGTTCAGCGCGATGGGCAACATCACGCTGTCGCACATGATGGACCGCTCGCTCTACCCCTTCGAGACCCTGCGCGCCACCGGCCGCCCGGATCCGGCGGGGGACAAGGCCTTCGACGAGGACGAGGAGGAAGGCTGCGGAACTTCACCTTCGGCAACCGAAGCGCCGGAACCCCAGGTCGTGCGCTGGGATCTCAAAGGCATCTGATTTGCTCTGCCCTTTTCGAGGGGGTGACCGAATGTCCACCGCAAGCCGCTCTTCCGCTGTCCTGGCCGCCGCCTCGGTCGTGCTGGCCACCTTGCTGGCGGGCTGTGCCGCCATGAAGTCCGTCACCAGCGAGGTCAGCAGCTACGGCGACTGGCCCGCCGGCCGCCCCGCAGGCACCTACGTCATCGAGCGCCTGCCCTCGCAGCAGAACCCCAGCCCGCAGCAGCAGGAGGTGGAGCAAGGCGCCCAGCAGGCCCTGCAGTCCGCGGGCTTCACGCCGGCCCCCGAAGGCGCCGCGCCCGACGTGGTGGTGCAGATCGGCGCCCGCGTGACCCGCTACGACCATCCGCCCTGGGACGATCCGTGGTGGTGGCATCCCTATGGCGGCCGCTGGATAGGCCCGGGCTGGGGGCCGTACGCCTGGTCGCCCCGGTGGGCCGGCGGCTGGCGCTGGCGGACCGAATCCGACTACCAGCGCGAGGTCGGCATGCTGATCCGCGACCGCGCCTCGGGCCAGGCCCTGTACGAGGCCCGCGCCCGCAGCGACGGCCTGACGGCGGGCAGCCCGGCGCTGATAGCCGCCATGTTCACCGCGGCGCTGAAGGACTTCCCGCAGTCCAACAACCAGGCGCACGACGTGGCGGTCCAGTTGCCCTAGCCGGCAGCGATCGCGCCGGTTGTAGAGGCGCCGGGTAACGGCGTGTTGTCCGCTGCCCCGATCTGACGGGGCGCGGCGCGGTTCATCGCGAGAGTGGGCCAGGGGCGGAAGTTCCAGACTTCCCTCGCCCTGTCCCTGCCCTCGAGACGATGACCGCCGAAGCCTTCGCGATGGTCCTGGCACGCCTGGAATTCGGCGTGTCGGCCAGCATCCACTACCTGTTCGTGCCCTTGACGCTCGGGCTCGCTCTCGCGCTGTGCCTGATGGAGGCCGCGCATGTGCGTACCGGCGTGGCCGCGTGGGCCGAGGCCGCGCGGTTCTGGCGGCGGTTCTTCGTGCTGGCCTGGCTGGTGGGCATGGCCACCGGCTACCCGCTGCGCTGGCAGTTGCAGGCCCATTGGCCCGGCTACGTGGACCACGCGCAGGAGGTGCTGGCCGCTGTCATGGCCCTGGAGGGCTGGATCGCGCCGCTGATGTTGACTCTGGTGGCCGTGCTGAGCCTGCTCGGCGGCAGCCTCGGCGCCAAAACGCGCTTCAGCCTGAGCGTGATGCTGCTGCTGGCCATGGTGGCGCAGGCCGCCGGCATCCTCACGATGAATGCCTGGATGCAGCATCCCGTGGGCGTTTCGTTCGAGGCCGGCGGCGCACGGCTCGCCTCGCTGGCGGAGGTTTTCGCCAACCCCCATGCGCACGGCAAGATCGCTCACACGCTCGGGGCGAGCGTGGTCACCGGGGCCTTCTTCATCCTGGCCGCCGCGGGGGGCTACCTGCGCGCCGGCCGCCATCTGCCCGTGGCCCGCGTGTCGCTTCGGCTGGGCATCGGGCTGGGTCTGGCAGGCATCGTCGCGACGCTGTACACAGGCCACGAGAGTGCTCTCGACGTCGCTCGCCATCAGCCGATGAAGTTCGCAGCGATGGAAGCGCACTGGACGACCGATGACGACGCGCTGGTGTTGTGGGCCTGGCCCGACGCGGCAACGCAAGTCAACCATGTCGCCCTCGAGCTGCCGCGGGGCATGGGCCTGCTGGTGGGCGGCCCGCCGCCTGCCGGGCTGGTCGAGTCGATCGCCCAGGCCCGGCAGCAGATCCGCCTTTCCCTTCAGCCCGATGCGCCAGGCGCGCTGGCACCGTGGCGCGGTCTGTACCAGCAGGCCGCGCGCCGGCACGCCGCCGACTGGCCGCGCTTGTCGCAGGACACCCGGCTGGACCTGGCGGCGCGCCTGGCGTGCCCCGATGTGCCCGTCCTTTTCGCCAGCTTCCGCCTGATGGCCGCCATCGGCGTGGCACTGCTCGGCGTGCTCGCCCTGGCGTGGCGCCAACGGCTGCGGCTGGAATCCGGCGCGCCAGGCCGGCGCACCGCGTTCTGGCTGATCGCCTGCGCCCCGCTGCCCTGGATCGCCACGCTGAGCGGCTGGGTCGTCGCGGAAATGGGGCGCCAGCCCTGGGTCGTCCACGGCCAGCTGCTGACGGCCCAGGCCGCGGTGCCCCAGGCCGTTGCCGTCGGAGTGTGGCCAGTCGCGGGCCGACTCGCCGGGCTGGTGCTGCTCGGCATCCTGTTCGCCTGCGGTGCCGTGTGGCTGTGGCGTCGCGGCCCCGGGCCGCTGCCTTGGCCGAGCCTGCGGGTGCCTCGCCCCAGCCTTCGATAATCCGTCCTTTCGAGCCGGCCACCCAGTGCCGGCTCCGCACTTCCAGGACGGAGATCTTCATGGCGTTGAACGTCGTCATCATGGCCGCGGGCAAGGGCACCCGCATGCATTCGGCGACGCCGAAGGTCCTGCACAAGCTGGCCGGCCGCCCCCTGCTGCAACACGTGCTCGACCGCGTCGCCCCGCTGGCGCCGGCGCGCTGCGTGGTCGTCACCGGTCATGGGGCCGAGCGGGTCGAGCAGCTCGTCGGCGACGCGGGAACCTGCGTGCGGCAGGAACCGCAGCTCGGCACCGGCCATGCCGTGCTGCAGACCGTGCCGGCGCTCGACGATGCGGCCGACATCACGCTCATCCTCAACGGCGACGTGCCGCTGATCGCCACCGACACCGCTGCCGCGCTCGCCGCGGCCTGCGGCGGCCAGCGCCTGGCGCTGCTCACCGTCACGCTGGACGACGCCACCGGCTACGGCCGCATCGTGCGTGACGGCGAGTCGGTTCGCGCCATCGTCGAGCACAAGGACGCAACGCCCGAGCAACGCACCCTGCGCGAGGTCTACACCGGCATGATGGCCGCGCCCACCGCGATGCTCAAGCGCTGGGTGGCGGCGCTGAAGAACGACAACGCGCAGCGCGAGTACTACCTCACCGACATCGTCGCGATGGCCGTCGCCGAAGGCGTGGCGGTCGTGGCCACCGCGGCCCGCGACGAGACCGAGGTGCTGGGCGTCAACAGCCCGGCCCAGCTGGCGGATCTCGAGCGCCGGCTGCAGCGGCGCCAGGCCGATGCCTACATGAGCGCCGGCCTGCGTCTGGCCGACCCCGCGCGCTTCGATGTGCGAGGCGCCCTGCGGCACGGCCGCGATGTCGAGATCGACGTCAACTGCGTGTTCGAGGGCGAAGTCGAGCTAGGCGACGACGTCCGCATAGGCGCGAACTGCGTGATCCGCAACGCGCGCATCGCGGCCGGCGCGGTGATCCATCCCTTCACCCACATCGACGGCGAGGCGGCCGGCGTGCAGGTGGGCGCCGGCGCGCTCGTCGGCCCGTTCGCCCGCCTGCGGCCCGGTGCCGTGCTGGGCGACGAGGTGCACATCGGCAACTTCGTCGAGGTGAAGAACGCCACGCTCGCCAAGGGCGCCAAGGCCAATCACCTCGCCTACCTGGGTGACGCCACGGTCGGCGAACGAGTGAACTACGGCGCCGGTTCCATCACGGCCAACTACGACGGCGCCAACAAGCACCGCACCGTCATCGGCAACGACGTGCACGTGGGCAGCAACTGCGTCCTCGTCGCGCCCATCACGATCGGCGAAGGCGCCACCATCGGTGGCGGCTCGACCATCGCCAAGAACGCGCCGGCGGGGCAACTCACGGTCGCCCGCGCCAGGCAGGTCACGCTCGCCGGCTGGTCCCGTCCGACGAAAAAGAAGCCGTGATCAGCTTGACGAGCACCTCGGGCTGCGCCGCCAGCTCGACAGGCAGGTAGATCGCGTCGGCGCCCGCCTCCTTCAGGCGGCGCGCCTGGGCGCCGAGGTCGAAAACCGCGATCGGGCGGCCCGATTCGGCGGCCGGCGTCAGCACGTAGCAGAAAGTCTCGGGCCAGACCGAAGGCAGCAGGATGAGGTCCGGCGCGAGCTCCTCGATGCGAGCAGCGAGCGTCGTGTCTTCGTAGCGGCCCAGCACTTGCACGCCGGCGTCTTTCAAGGCGGCGTCGTCGGGCGAATAGCCCAGCAGGGTGAAGCGCAGGCCGGAGTGGGCCGCGGCGCGGCTCCTGGCGAGTCCCAGCAGCACGTCGAAACCCTTGACCTGGCTGAGGGCGCCGATGACGAGCACCTCGCGCAATGCCCCTCGTGGCGGGCGCTGCGCGGGCAGGTGCAGCGGCTCGTGCGGCTCGACCTGCACCCGCACGGTGGGGAAGTAGTTCGACAGGCGGCCCGCCACGTCGCGGTCGGGCACGATCACTCGGGCCGCCTGCCTGAGCAGCTCACCGTGCCCTGCGCGCCAGGGCCCGATGCGGCCGGAGGCACGGCCGAGCTCATCGCGCTGCAGGCACCGGTTGCAGGTGTCGCGGTCGGGTTCGCTGCAGTAGCGTCCGCTGGCGTCGACGAGGTTGATGCGCGGGCAGATGAAGTGGTAGTCGTGCAGGGTGACCTGCAGCGGCACGCCGAGCGTGGCGCAGAGCGAAGCCAGCCGGTCGCGCAGGCCGGGCGGGAAGTCCACCAGGTGGTGCAGATGCACCTCCTTGACGTTCAACAGGCCCAGCAACTCGACGAGCTGCGGCGAAAGCGGCTGCGCGCCGGTGGTGGCCAGCAAGGGCAAGGCCTGCAGCGAAGGCAGGTCCAAGCTGCCCGCCAAGGTGCCCAGCGTCACACACCCGGCGCGGCGCGAAGGCCGCATCGCGACCACCCCCAGGCCTCGCTCGGCGCCGAGCTTGCCGGCGGCCTCGGCCTCGTGGCGCGCGGTGCCGCCGCCCCGGGCATGGTTGACCATCAGCACCACGCCCCGGCCGGCTTGCAGTTCCGCCGCACGCTTCAGGCGCGCCGCATCCAGCCGCGCACGGGCTTCGCCCACGGGGTCTTCGCCGATCCAGGCCTGGATGCGAGGCTGGTACTCCGGATGCCTCTCGGCCAGCACTGCCAGCCCGGCACGCGTGCGCTCGCTGGCCTCGCCGGCAAAGCTCACCGAGCCCTGGTGAAGCACGTAGACATCGGTCGCCACCAGATGCTTCCAGCCCGCCGTGCCGGCGCGCAGGCACCAGTCGTTTTCCTCTCCGTAGCCGCGGCCGAAGCGCTCCACGTCCAGCGTGCCTATCTGCTGCAGCACCGAGCGGCGCATCCACATGCAGAACCCCACACCCGTCGGCACCTCGACGTGGCGGCCGGCATTGGCCTGCGCGGCGAGCTCGTCCAGCGCCGCATCGTCCACCTCCAGCTTCTCCCAGTTGCTGTGGAGCATGCGCGGATAGCTGCAGATGGTGGCGTTGTTCGACAGCGGCGTGATGGACGCGGCGCGCGGCTCGGCCTCGGCATGCGCGACCAGCCTGTCCAGCCAGCCGGCATGCACCCGCGTGTCGGAATTGAGGATCACCACGTCACGATCGGCGTGCAGCGCCAGGCCGAGGTTGACGGTGGCGACGAACCCTTGGTTGTGCTCGTTGACCAGCAGGCGGACCAGGCCCAGCGCCGCCAGCTCGCGCAGGTGCGCGGACAGCGCCGGCTCGGGGCTGCAGTCGTCGATCACGACCAGCTCGAAGGGCGTCGCGCAGGGGGCGCTCAGCACGCTCCACAGGCAGCGCAGCGTCTCTTGCGCGCCGGCGTAGACCGGCACGATCACGTCGACCCGTGGCGAGGCGGCTGGCTTGGGCAGGCCGCGCCAGGGTTCCCGCTCGAGGTAATCGCGGCCATCCAGTCGCGCCGGCACCGCCCAGGGCAGCAGCCCGGCCTCCAGCGGCCGCGCGCCAGCCGGCAGGCCGTCGAGCAGGTAGCGCTTCAGCGGATCGATCGGTCGCTTGGCCTCCAGACCGGCCGCCGACAGGCGCTGCAGCAGCGAAAGCCGCGCGCCGCTGGTGGGTTCGAAGCGTGCCGCAGGCCGCCGGCCCTCCTTCCAGCCCCAGTGCACGAAGTGGATCAGCGGATCGACGCCGCTTTCGCGAACATCCGAATTGCGGGCCAGGTAGTAGCCCGGATCGAACCAGGCGCACGGGGATAGTGCCCCCTGGGCCGTCGCAAGCGACGCCCCGCCCCCCGAGGGGGTCGAGGAACTCGGGAGCGGCGCTTCATTCCTCGAGCCCTGCCGCCGGCCGACAAGTGCGTAGTGCAGCAGGCGGTTGATGCCTGGGTGACGGCGCCCCGGCAACTGGCCGGTGTAGTGGCGGGCGTCGAACAGCTGCATGGGCACCAGCGAGCGGGCGTCGCCTTGCTCGACGTAGTGGCGCAGGGCCGGAGCGCCGTGGCGCTCGGCGGGGCTGATCTGCTCGTCGTAGCAGTGCTTGTCGAACAGGCCGGTGGCGAGGGTGAGCATGATCTCCCAGCGCGTGGCCAGGCGCTCCAGCCGAGGATGGCGGCGCATCCACAGCAGCGAGGCCACCGCCCGTTCTGCATTTCCCGGTTGCTGCAGCCACCGCCCGAGCCGGCCCCGCGGCGCGATGCGGAACGGCGTGCGCTGCTCCGGCTCCGGCGGCGCGAGCGTGGCGGGATCCGCATGGAGCCACGCCGCCGCGCCAGCCGACGCAGCGAGCACCTCCAGCGCCTGGCGAGCCGCTTCGTCGATGCCGTCGAGGCCGCCGGCCCAGGCGAGGTGTTCCATGGCCAGCAGCGCCTGGTGGCTGCGCTGCTGCGGGTCGGTCAGGGCGAGCGCCTCTTCCAGCCGTCCGGCCAGCTCGCGCCGGGCCAGCGTCCACACCGGGCCGACCGGCCCGCCGCGGGCCTCCAGCTGCAATTCCAGTTCCTCGGCCTCGCCGGCCTGGCGCCACAGGGTGCCGGGCACCTCGAGTTCGAAGCCGACGTGCTCGTCGGGCAGGCGGAAGCGATCGCTGACGTCGCGCCGGGAGACCCGCCTGAGCAGGACTTCGTGCCGCTGGTCGCCGCAACGCAGCCGCAGCGGCTCGGGCGCTTCGGGCGTATCGGCCAGCCAGCCGGCGAGCGTGAGGCCATTCCAACCCTCGACGTGGCAGCGCAGGGGAGGCGGTGCCTCGGCTGCAGAACCGGAGGTGGCGGCGTGACGCTCGGCCTCGTCCAGATGCGCCTGCAGGGCGGGCGGCACGGCAGCCTCCGGCGGCACGGCGCCCAGCCAGGCCCTCAGCCCGGCCGCGCTGGGCCGCCAGGCCGGTTGCACCAGCGTGCCCGACTCACCCAGACGCAGGCCGAAGGTGGCGTCAGGCTCCGCCAAAGGGGCCCAGGCCTCGAGCGGCCACTCCAGCTCGAAGCCCAGGGGCAGTTCAGGCGCGGTCCCCAGTGCTCGCGCGACGTCCGCCCGTGGCAGGCGCCTGACCACGGGTTCGAAGACCTGGTGGCCGCAAATCAGCTGCAGCTTCTCGTGCCCCGGGGCGGCCGGGTCGAAGGCCCAGCCGACGACCTGCAGGCCGGCCAGCCGTTCGACGACGAGCCGGGGCGCGGCGACGGCAGGAGGCGTGGCGGCGGGAGACAGTGGATTCGGGGTGGTGGAGGTGTCGGCGGGCATGGCACTCCGTGGGCCCCAGGTGCAACCGCGCCTCGTGGGCTCGGACGGGCGTTCAGTGGTGAGTCGAATCGATTCTCGGCCATTTCGGTGGCCGGGCCGGGACGGCGCGCACAATACGCGGTCCCGCGGTCCGGCCGCGCCCCCGACACGCTTTTGAGTCACTCCGCCCCCGCCGACCGCTCGCTGCCGGCGCTTGCTTCGCTGACCCTGGCCGCCCTGGGTGTCGTCTATGGCGACATCGGCACCAGCCCGCTGTACGCGCTGAAGGAAGTCTTTCACGCCGGTCACGTCCCGACGACTCCCGTCAACGTGCTGGGCGTGCTGAGCCTGATCTTCTGGACGATGACCATCATCGTCTCGCTGAAGTACGTGCTGCTGATCCTGCGGGCCGACAACAACGGCGAAGGCGGCCTGATAGCGATGCTGGCGCTGGCCACCACTGCCGTGCGGGAGAAGCCCAAGCTGCGCCAGGGCCTGATGGTGGTCGGGCTGTTCGGCACGGCGGTCTTCTATGGCGACGGGGTGATCACGCCGGCCATCTCGGTGCTCTCGGCGGTCGAGGGCCTGCAGGTCATCGCGCCGGGCATGCACGAGTGGGTGATCCCGATCACGCTGCTGGTGCTGACGGGCCTGTTCTCGGTCCAGCGCTTCGGCACCGGCGGCATAGGGCGCTTCTTCGGCCCCATCACGCTGATCTGGTTCTTCGCGCTCATCGCGCTCGGCCTGCCCCACATCATCGACAACCCGGGGGTGCTGGTGGCGCTGAACCCCGAGTACGCCGTCGTCTTCTTCTACTCCCAGCCGCGGGTCGCCTTCATCGCGCTGGGTGCGGTCGTCCTTTGCGTGACGGGCGGCGAAGCCCTGTACGCCGACATGGGCCACTTCGGCCGCCGGCCGATCCGCATCGCCTGGTACGGCCTGGTGATGCCGGCGCTGGTGGTGAACTACTTCGGCCAGGGCGCCCTGATCCTCGGCTACCCCGAGGCGGTGGAGAACCCGTTCTACCTGATGGCGCACGAGAGCCTGCGGCTGCCGCTGGTGGTGCTGGCCACGGCCGCCACGGTGATCGCCTCGCAGGCCCTGATCTCGGCCGCCTTCTCGGTCACCAAGCAGGCCATCCAGCTGGGCATCCTGCCTCGCATGGCGGTGCGTCACACCTCGGTGCGCGACACCGGGCAGATCTACGTGCCCTTCATCAACTGGGGCCTGTTCACCTTCATCGTGCTGGCGGTGGCCCTGTTCAAGAGCTCTTCCAACCTGGCCTCGGCCTACGGCATCGCGGTGACGATGGACATGACCATCACCACGGTCATGACCTTCTTCGTGGTGCGCTACGGCTGGCGCTACCCCCTCGCGCTGTGCCTGCTGGCGACCGGTTTCTTCTTCGTCATCGACGTCACCTTCTTCCTGTCCAACACCCTCAAGCTGCTGGCCGGCGGCTGGTTCCCGCTGGTCATCGGCGCCGGCATGTTCGTGCTGATGCTGACCTGGAGCCAGGGCCGGGCCATCATGCACGAGCGGGTGCGCGACGAAGCCATCGACCTGAAGAGCTTCCTGGAGGCCGTCTTCGTCAGCCCGCCGGTGCGGGTGCCCGGCACGGCCGTGTTCCTGGTCGCCGAGGAGGGGCTGGCGCCGAACGCGCTGATGCACAACCTCAAGCACAACAAGGTGCTGCACGAGCACAACCTGTTCGTGCACGTGAAGCACCACGAAGTGCCGTGGATAGGCTTCGACAAGCGCTTGAAGATGGAGCCGCTGGGCCACGACTGCTGGCAGATCACCCTGAACTTCGGCTTCAAGAACGACCCCGACATGCCCGAGGCCCTGCGCCTGCTCGAGGGCCGCGGCGTGCCGCTGGACGAGATGGACACCAGCTACTTCCTCAGCCGCGACACGGTCATCCCCACCTTCGGCAACGACGGCATGGCGATGTGGCGAGAGAAGCTCTTTGCCAGCATGCACCGCAACGCGGCAGACATGGCGGATTTCCTCGCGCTCCCGTCCAACCGGATCGTGGAGCTGGGGGCAAAGGTAGAGATTTAGCCTCCGGCCAAGGCGTGCAGGCGATCTGCGGCGGCCTTGGGCAGCCTGCCGGCGGCGCCGACAGCGATGGGGCCGGCGAGCAGGCGTTCGAAGACTTCCCTCACCTCGCCTGCCGTGACGGCGTGCAGCGCCTCGCGCCGCTCCTGGCGTGAACGCACGCGGCCGAAGGCGAAGAGGTCGAGCACCGCGTCCTCGAGCCGGCGCGCGGGCCGCTCCCAGGTCTGCAGCCGGCGCACCGCGATCTGGTTGCGGGCGCGTTCCAGGTGCATCGGGTCGATGGCGCCGGCGTGCGCGGCGAGCAGGCGCTGCACCTCGTCGGCGAAGGCCGGCAGGTTGGCCGGGGCCATCGAGGCCTCGATGACGAACTGGCCGGTCAGGTCGTCGAGGTCGGCCGAGCAGGCGGCGTAGTAGACGAGTCCCAGGCGTTCGCGCAGCGAATCCATCAGCGGCGAACTCATGCCTTCGCCCAGCACGGCGGAGGCCAGTTGGTGGGCCACGTGGGCGGGCTCGGTCACCGGTGGCGCGGGATAGCCCATCACGACATGCGACTGCTGGTGGCCGGCGATGCGCTTCAGGCCCACGCCGCCTTCGAAGGCCGGCGCGACGACACGGTTCGGCTCGCCGCGGGGCATGCTGCCCAAAGCGGCTTCGGCCTCGCGCACGATCGCCTCGTGGTCCACCCGGCCCGCGGCCGCGACCACGAGGTTGGCCCCGGTGTACTGCTGGGTGACGTAGGCCTGAAGCTGCTCGCGCTGGAAGGCCTCGATCGTCTTGCGGCGGCCGATCACCGGCTGCGCCAGCGGGTGATCGCCCCAGCAGGCCTTGTCGAAGAGCTGGAAGGCGGTGTCGAACGCATCGTCCTCCACCTCGGCCAGCTCCTGCAGGATGACCTGTCGCTCGCGTTCGAGCTCGTCGGCAGGGAAGCTGGAGTCGCGCACGATCTCGCCCAGCATGCGCACGAACAGCGGCGCGTGCTCGGCGAGGCCACGCATGTGGTAGGCCGTGTGATCCTTGTCGGTGTGGGCGTTGACCTCGGCGCCCAGGCGCTCGGCGTCCAGGTTGATCTGCTGGCAGTTGCGCTGGCTGGTGCCCTTGAACGCCATGTGCTCGGCCACGTGGCTGATGCCGGAAAGGCGGCGGCCCTCGTTGCGGCTGCCGGTCTGCACGAAGATGCTGACGCAGGCGCTGTCGAGCTGCGGCAGGCTCAGGGTCAGCACGCGCACGCCGTTGGGCAGGGTGGTGACGGTGGTGTCGGTGTCGTGTGTCGTCATGTTCGGCGCCAAGCTTAAGCGCAGGCCGCGCCGTCTATCCTCGCCGCCCATGCGCAACCTGATCAAAGACCTGTCCTTGTCGGCGGTGGTGGCCGGCTTCGTGGCCGTGCTGGTGGGCTTCACCAGTTCGGTGGCGATCGTCTTCGCGGCGGCCAGGGCCCTGGGGGCGGGCCCGGCCGAGACGGCCTCGTGGATGTGGGCGCTGGGGCTCGGCATGGGCCTCACGACCCTGGGCCTGTCGCTGTGGTACCGGCAGCCGGTGCTCACCGCCTGGTCGACGCCCGGCGCCGCGCTCATCGCCGCCACCCAGGGCCAGACGCTGCCGGAGGCGACCGGCGCCTTCATCGTCTGCGCCTTGTTGATCGCCTTGGCCGGCTACTCGGGCCTGTTCGAGCGTGTCATAGGCCGGATCCCGATGGCCATCGCTTCCGCCTTGCTGGCCGGGGTGCTGGCGCGCTTCGCGCTGAACGCGGTGCAGGCGGCGCAGGGCGCACCGGTGCTCGTCATCGCGATGACCTTGGTCTACCTGGCCGGCCGCCGGTGGTGGCCGCGGTATGCGGTGCCTGGGGTGCTGGCCGGCGGCATCGTCATCGCCGCCCTGCAGAACCGCATCCACCTGCAGGACGTGTCGCTGGCTTGGACATCCCCGGTGTTCGTGATGCCGGCCTTCAGCGTGAGCGCCTTGATGGGCGTCGGCCTGCCGCTTTTCGTCGTCACCATGGCCTCGCAGAACCTGCCGGGCGTGGCGGCCCAGCGCGCCTCCGGCTACGACACGCCGGTCTCGCCGGTGGTCGGCGCCACGGGCCTGGCGAGCCTGCTGCTCGCACCCTTCGGCGGCTATGCGCTGAACCTGGCCGCCATCACCGCCGCCATTTGCATGGGCCGCGAGGCCCACGAGGATCCGGCGCGGCGCTATACCGCCACCGCCATGGCCGGCGTGTTCTATATGGCGCTGGGCCTGGCCGGCGGCGCAGTGGCCGGGCTGCTGGCCGCCTTTCCCGCCGAGCTGGTGGCCGGCGTGGCGGGCCTCGCGCTGCTGGGCACCATCGCCGGCGGCCTGGCAACGGCCTTGAAGGACGAAGCCCACCGCGACGCCGCGCTGCTGACCTTCATCGTCACGCTGTCGGGCCTGACGCTGGCCGGCATCGGCTCGGCCTTCTGGGGCGTGGGGGCCGGGGCGGTGGCGCTGGCCTTCCAGCGGCGGCGCTGACACAACCGGTCGCGCCGCAGCTTCGTCGGCAGCGGCCGGGCCGATCCGAATATTCGTCGGCGACGCGCTGCCTACACTGTCGGGTTTCGCGCCGCGTCGAGTCGCGGAGCCTAAGGAGAGGACCCCTGCCATGACCCCAGCCACCCACGTGCTCGTCGTCAGTGCCGACGAGGAATGGCGCGCCCAGGTCGTGCTGGGCCTGAACGCGGCGGCGGCCCGCCTGCCCAATCCCTTTGGCCTGCTCGCGGTGGGCTGCCCGTGCGATGCCAGCGCGGAACAAGTGGTGCTGGCCACCACGCCCAGGCAGGCCGACCTGCAGGTCGTGTTGATCGACCATGGCGCGCGCGACAGCGGCCAGGCCGGCCGCACCGCCGTGCACGAGGCGCAGCGCATCATCGAGTCGCGGCCCGAGCTTTCGCTGTACATGGTCCTGGAGGACGACGCCGACAAGCTGCTGGTCGAGCAGCTGGCCAGCGATGCGGTCGACGGCTACTTCTTCCGCGGCGAGCACGACTACAACGGCTGGTTCCGCATCATCGCGGCCGAGGTGGCCCAGAAGGCCGAGACGCCCTTCTACGACGCGCTCAAGGCCTATGTCGCGCAGGCCAAGGACAGCTGGCACACGCCCGGCCACGGTGGCGGCGATTCCTTCAAGGGCAGTCCCTGGGTGGGCGACTTCTACGACTTCGTCGGCGAGCAGATGCTGCGCGCCGACCTCTCGGTGAGCGTGCCCGAGCTCGATTCGCTGCTGCACCCGACCGGCGTGATCGCGCAGGCGCAGAAGCTCGCCGCCAAGGCCTTCGGCGCGAGGAAGACCTACTTCGCCACCAACGGCACCTCGACCGCCAACAAGGTCATCTTCCAGACCCTGCTGGCGCCGGGCGACAAGCTGCTGCTGGACCGCAACTGCCACAAGTCTGTCCACCACGGCGTGATCCTGTCGGGCGCGCGGCCGGTCTACCTCGATTCATCGGTCAACCGCCACTACGGCATCTTCGGCCCGGTCCCCAAGGCCACGTTGACGCGCGCGATCGAGGAGCACCCGGACGCCAAGGTGCTGATCCTCACCAGCTGCACCTACGACGGCCTGCGCTACGACCTCAAGCCCATCATCGCCATGGCCCACGCCGCCGGCATCAAGGTCATCATCGACGAGGCCTGGTTCGGCCATGCGCGCTTCCATCCCGAGCTGCGGCCCACCGCCCTCGAGTGCGGCGCCGACTACGCCACGCAGAGCACGCACAAGATCCTGTCGGCCTTCTCGCAAGCCAGCATGGTGCACGTCAACGACCCCGCGTTCGACGACCACCTGTTCCGCGAGAACTTCAACATGCACGCGTCGACCAGCCCGCAATACAACCTGATCGCGAGCCTGGACGTGGCGCGCAAGCAGGCGGTCATGGAGGGTTACCGCCTGCTCGACCGCTCGCTGAAGTTCGCCCACGAACTGCGCGAGAAGATCGATGCGACCGGCGCCTTCCGTGTGCTCGAGCTCGAAGACCTGCTGCCTGACGAAGTCAAGGGCGACGGCATCCGGCTCGACCCCACCAAGCTCACCATCGACATCTCGCAAAGCGGCTACTCGGCCGACGAGCTGCGCGACGAGCTGATCGGCCGCTACAACATCCAGGTCGAGAAGAACACGCACAACACGCTGACGTTGCTGCTGACCATCGGCACCACGCGCAGCAAGGTTTCACGCCTGTTCGATGCGATGCTGCGCCTGGCCAAGGAAAAGCGCAGTCCGCGCGCCCACGCCCGGGTGCCCGAGGCCCCGCGCTTCACCACCCTGGCCTGCCTGCCGCGCGATGCGTTCTACGAAGCCGGCGTGCGCCTGCCGCTGCTGGACGACAACGGCCAGCCCAACGCCGCGCTCACCGGCCAGGTCTGTTGCGACCAGATCGTCCCCTACCCGCCGGGCATCCCGGTGCTGGTGCCGGGCCAGGTGATAGAGGCCGGCATCGTGGCGTATCTGGTGCGCCTGCTGCAGACCCAGAAGTCGATCGACCTGCACGGCCTCGCGCTGGTGGACGGCGAGATGCACCTGCGGGTGCTGACCGACGAGGAGCGCGCGGCGCTGCCGGCGCGCTAACGCGGATTCGTGGTGGCCGATGTCGGATTCGCCACGTGCCACGACATGAGCCGCTGATCCTCGGTCCAGCCTGAACCGAACCTGGACGTCGCCACGTCGAAGTGGCGGCGCACGATGCCGATACCAGGTGCATACCAGGCCGAAGCCGTCGCGTCGACCAGCCACTGCTGCCCCTGGCCAGCGACTTCGGTGATCCGTTGCCGCAGCACCGTGTCGACACGGACGGCCCGAACGCTCCCCAGCTCAGGCAGGCTCACGAGCTCTTCGCCGACGACGCGCCGGTAGACGACGTACTCCAAGCGGGAGGGAATCCCGCGGGTCCCGAAGGCTGCGCTGTATTCGTCGACATCGACGAGTTCGATCTGGTCGCCGACCTGCACCGGCGATCTGAGCTCGGCCCACTCATCGCAGGTCGTCATGCCCCCGAACAGTTCACAGCCGTCGTACTGGACCACATCGCCGTGGCGATAGGCCAGCGGGTGGTACGAGACGCCGCCATCCGATGTCCGGGCCGTCTCGCTGACACCTTCGTTCAAGGCACTCTGGGAAACCTGGATGCGCCACTTGGCGGGCCGCCTGGACGACTCCGCTTCGTACGTCCAAGTCGAATCCGGTTGCATCGGCCGCAGCACGGCGGCGTCCTCGTTCAGCGTCGCGCCCGGGGGCGGTGGTGGCGGCATGAGCCCTTCACCGCCTCCGCCACAAGCGGCAATGGTCGCGGCCGCTGTGGCTGCCATGGCGGCCCGCCAGAACGTCTTCATTGGAATCCCCCTCCCGATCAGCGGGGGACTTTAAAGGACTTCGGCGAGCCCTCGCTCACCCACTCACCCGGGCAGGCCCGACCACCCCGTCAAGCGCTCGTCGGTCACCTCGCGGCTGAGGCCATCGTCGGAAGGCGCATCCAGACGGCGGCGCACGATGCCCAGGTCCGGCGCATACCAGATGGACTGCGTCGAGCTCACGCTGGGCAGCTTGGTGCCGTCCTTGGAGAGCACCACTCGGCCGATCACGATGTGGTCGACGCGAACGGCGCTCTGGGTCGGCAGGCCTTCGAGCGCCACGTCCTCCGCGCCGATGACGCGGCTGTAGATCGCCAGGTCGAAGAACTCCGCCCGCCCGTCGCCGTCCACGTCGGGCACCAGGTTCGGGATGCGCTCGTCGAAGGCGACGATCTGGTCGTTCACGCGCACGGGGGAGCGCAACTCGACGAGGTTCGACACGTCGGCCACGCCGTCGCCGTCGACGTCTTCCGGATCGGGCTGCAGGATGCTGCCGTTCACGGCGACCACATGGACGCTGCCGGCGCCGGTGTCGAAGGTGTTGGTGCCGGTCTCCGTCACGCCGGGCGTCGCGCTGGCGTGGCTCACGGTGTTCTCGTACGAGCCGCCCGAGGCGTTCGTGCCGCTGTACTGCCACACGGCGCCGGGCACCAGAGGGCGAAGCGTGGTCGCGTCGGCGGCCAGGGTGGCCCCCAGCGCGGGCGGGGTGGGCACCAGGCCCGTGCCGTCGTCCCCGCTGTCATCGCCACCGCCGCCACCGCACGCGGCCAGCGCCGCGGCCGCGAGCACGGCCACCATCCAGGTCATCTGTCTCATGCTGCCTCCTTGTTGGTACGAGGTTTTACCTTGCTTCGTCCAGCGCCCGCCAGAAGCGCGCATCCTGCGAGGTCGCGAAGTTGATTCGCATCAGCGTACTGGGGCGTCGAGTCGCGTGGAAAAGATGCCCCGGCGCGAGCAACCACCCACGGTCCAGCAGGGCCTGCGCGAGCGGCTCGGTGTCCACGCCGGTGTCGACCCAGCCGAACAGACCCTGCGGTGGCGTGACGAAGCGGCATCCATGGGCCTGCGCGAGCTGCACACTGCGGTGGCGGGCGCCGTCCAGGCGGGTGGTCACGCGCTCCGCGTGGCGGCGCAGGCTGCCTTGCTCCAGGCAGTGGGCCACGGCCTGCTCCAGCACGGCCGGCGTGGTCAGTGTGGACAGCAGCTTCACGTCGATCAGCCGCTCGACCAGCTCGGGCGGCGCGGCCACGTAGCCCACGCGCCAGCTGGGCGTGAGGATCTTCGAGAAGCCGCTCACGTAGAGCGTGCGCTGCAGGCCGTCCAGGGCCGCCAGGCGCGGCAGGTGGGCCGGCGCGAGGTGGGCATAGGTGTCGTCCTCGACGATGCGGAAGTCGTGCGCCTCGGCCAGCTTCAGCACCTGGTGCGCGTGACCGAGCCCGAGCGAGTTGCCGGTCGGGTTGTGCAGCACTGACACCGTCACGTACATCCGCGGCCGGTGCTCGCGGGCGAGGGTGGCCATCACGTCCAGGTCCGGCCCGTCGGCACCGCGCGGTACAGGCAACAGGCGCATGCCGAGCTGCGTGAGACGCGCGTACTCCACCGCCCAGCCGGGCTCGTCCACCAGCACCGCGTCGCCTGGCGTGAGCAGGGCGCGCGAGACGATGTCCAGCGCATGAGTGGCACCGGTGGAGGTGACGATCTGCGCCGCGCGGGCCCGCACGCCGAAGTCGGCCAGCTTGACGGCCAGGGCTTCGCGCAGGCGCATGTCGCCGGCCGGCTGGCCGTACTGCAGCGCGAGTGCAGCGTCGCCGTGGGCCAGGACGCGGCGCAGCGCGCTGGCGAGCAGCGGCAGGTCCAGCCAGTCCGGCGGCAGCGTGCCCAGGCCGGGCGCAGGCAGGTCGCTCACGCCATGGAACATGCCGCGGATGAGCGCCGTCGCATCGACCGGCGCGACGCGATGGCCCGTCACGCCGGGCACCTTTTGCGCGGGGATCTCGGCAGCGACCGGCGAGCGAGCCGCCTCCCGCACGAAGAAGCCGCGCTGTCGCCGCGCCTCCACCAGACCCTGGGCCAGCAGGTGGTCGTAGGCCGCCACCACGGTGTGAGGGCTGACGCCGTGGCGCCGCGCGCACTCGCGCACCGAGGGCAGGCGCGCTCCGGGCGCGAGCAGGCGATGCCGGATGCGCTCGCCGTACTGCGCGGCGAGCTGCTCGGTCAGCGTGGCGCCGGCGGCGCGGGTCAGGGCCTGGGTATCGCGGGCGTTCATGGCGAGGCTGTGTCGGTGAGGTCAACAGTACAGATCCGGATCGTGCACAGGCGATCTGTACCGGCACTGTACTGGTCGGCCGCCTAGACTGTCCAGATGACACGAGCGCCCACCGCCACAGCCTTGCCGGACGACCACGCGGCCCGCCGTGGCCTGTGGCTGGGCGCGCTGGGCGTGGTGATCTTCGCGCTCACCTTCCCGATGACGAGGCTGGCGGTCGGCCCGTCCGAAGCGCCGCAGCTGCCGCCGGCCTTCGTCACGGCCGGGCGCGCGGCCGGGGCCGGCCTGCTCAGCCTCGTCTACCTGGGGATCACCGGCGCGCCCCGGCCCACCCGGCGCGAACTGCCGGCGCTGCTGCTCAGCGCGCTGGGCACCGTGATCGGCTTCCCGCTGGGCATCGCCCTCGCGCTGCGCGAGGTGCCGGCGATGCACGCGGCCGTCGTCACGGGTGTGCTGCCCCTGGCCACCGCGGCGGTTGCGGCCTGGGCCCTGCGCCAACGAGCGTCCACCGGCTTCTGGGCTTGCGCCCTGCTGGGCTGCGCGCTGGTGCTGACCTTTGCCTGGCAGCAAGGCGGTGGTGCGCTCAGCATGGCCGACGGCTGGCTGCTGTTGGCCGTCGCCAGCGCGGCGGGGGGCTACGTCGCCGGCGCCCGCGTGGCGGCCGAGCGGCCGGCCGAGCAGGTCATCTCCTGGGTCCTGGCCCTGAGCCTTCCGCTGACCGCGCCGCTCGCCTGGGCCTGGTGGCCCACGGAGCCGGCCTCTACCGCGGCCTGGGGCGGCTTCGCGTACGTCACGCTGTTCTCGATGTGGCTGGGCTTCTTCGCCTGGTATCGCGGACTGGCGCTCGGCGGCACCCTGCGAGTCAGCCAGGTGCAACTGCTGCAGCCCTTCCTCGCCCTGCTTTTCGCGGTGCCGGTGCTGGGCGAACGGCTGGAGCCCGCGACCCTCGGCTTCGCGCTCGCGGTGCTGGGCGTCGTGGTGCTCGGGCGGCGCCTGCCGGTGCGATCGGCCGCGAGGGCCGGCCGGTGAGGACGCTGGGCCTCCTCGGCGGCATGAGCTGGGAATCGACCCAGGTCTACTATCGCCTGATCAACCAGGGCGTGGCGGCCCGCCTGGGCGGGCTGCACAGCGCCGAACTGCGCCTGGCCAGCGTCGACTTCGCGCCCATCGCGGCCTGGCAACGTGCGGGCGAGTGGGGCGCCGCGGCAACCCGTCTCGGTGAAGTCGCGCGCCAACTGCGCGCCGCCGGCGCCGAGGGCCTGCTGCTGGCCACGAACACGATGCACAAGGTGGCTGGCCCGGTGCGCGAAGCCGCCGGACTGCCACTGCTGCACATCGGCGATGCCACCGGCCGCGCCCTGCGTGCCGCCGGCTGCCGGCGCGCCGGCCTGCTGGGCACGCGCTTCACGATGGAAGACAGCTTCCTCAGCGGCCACCTGGCCGAGCACCACGGCGTCGAAACGGTGGTGCCCGATGCCGCCGAACGCGAGGACGTGCACCGCATCATCTACGACGAACTCTGCCGTGGCAGCGTCCGGCCCGACTCGCGCGAGCGCTACCGCGAGATCATGACCGGCTTGGCGCACCGCGGCTGCGAGGCCATCATCCTGGGCTGCACGGAGATCACGCTCCTGACGCCTCCCGATCACCCCCCTGAACCGGACGGCTGGCCACTCCCGCTGTTCGACTCCACCGCATTGCATGCTCACGAGGCCGTGCAATGGATGCTCGAGGAAACCACCCCATGAACGACACCATGAAGAACCATCCCGCCAGCGTGTGGGCCCTGGCGCAGCGCGCCGCCCGCATGAACCCCTCGATCATCCGCGAGATCCTCAAGGTCACCGAGCAGCCGGGCGTGCTGTCGCTCGCCGGTGGCTTGCCGTCGCCCGAGACCTTCCCGATCGAGGCCATGCGCGAAGCCACCGCCAAGGTGCTGGCCGACACGCCGAAGGAGGCCCTGCAGTACGCCGCCAGCGAGGGCTTCGGCCCGCTGCGCGAGTGGGTGGCCGGCGCCCTCGCGCGCCAGGGGCAGCAGGTCACGGCCGGCCAGGTGCTGATCACCACCGGTTCGCAGCAGGGGCTGGACCTGGTCGGCAAGGTGCTGGTCGACGCCGGCGCGCCGGTGGCCGTGGAAACGCCCACCTACCTCGGCGCCCTGCAGGCCTTCGCACCCTACGAGCCGATCTTCAAGAGCCTGGCCAGCGACAGCTCGGGCCCGCTCGCCGAGGCCATCGAACAACTGCCCCACGATGCGCCCGGCACTCGCTTCGCCTACGTGCTGCCCAACTTCCAGAACCCCACCGGCCGCGTGATCCCCGAGGCGCGCCGCCAGGCCATCGTGGCCGCCGCGCAGGCCGCGCGCGTTCCGTTGGTCGAGGACAACCCCTACGGCGATCTCTGGTTCGACGAGGCCCCGCCTGCGCCGCTGGCCGCGCGCTGGCCCGAGGGCGTGATCTACCTCGGCTCCTTCTCGAAGGTGCTGGCCCCCGGCCTGCGCCTGGGCTACGTGGTGGCGCCGCCGGAGCTCTATCCGAAGCTGCTGCAGGCCAAGCAGGCGGCCGACCTGCACACGCCCGGCTTCAACCAGCGCGTGGTGCACCAGGTCATCAAGGACGGCTTCCTCGACCAGCACGTGCCCACCATCCGCGCCCGCTACAAGGCCCAGCGCGACGCCATGGCCCAGGCCTTGGCACGGCACCTTCCGCAGGGCAGCGAGTACGCCGCGCCCCAGGGCGGCATGTTCTTCTGGGTCCGCCTGCCCGAGGGCTGCCATGCGATGGCCTTGCTGGAGCAGGCCGTGGCCGCGGGCGTGGCCTACGTGCCGGGCGAGGCCTTCTTCGCCCACGCGCCGGATGTGCGCACCATGCGACTGAGCTTCGTCACGCTTTCGCCGCAGGACATCGAGACCGCCGTCTCGGCGCTGGGCCGCGTGCTCAAGCGACATCTCAACGAAGAACTCGAGGAAGCGACCCCCTGATGAGCCGCGAACGCAGATTCTCCCAACTCGATGTCTTCACCGCGACGCCGCTGCGCGGCAATCCGCTCGCGGTCGTCCATGAGGCCGACGGCCTGTCCGATGCCGAGATGGCCACCTTCGCGCGCTGGACGAACCTCAGCGAGACGACCTTCCTGCTGAAGCCGACCGACGAAGGTGCGGACTACCGCGTCCGCATCTTCACGCCCGGTGGCGAGCTGCCCTTCGCCGGCCATCCGACGCTCGGCAGCTGCCACGCGTGGCTGGCTGCTGGCGGGAGGTCGAAGCACCAGGGCCAGGTCGTGCAGCAGTGCAGTGTGGGCCTCGTCAACGTGCGGCGCGACGGCGCTCGCCTCGCCTTCGCCGCCCCGGCCCTGAAGCGTGAGCCGGTGGACGACGGCCTGCTCGCGCAGGTGATCGAGGCGCTGGGCCTGCCGGCCTCGGATCTGCTGGCCGCGTGCTGGCTCGACAACGGGCCGAAGTGGCTCGGCCTGCGGGTGACGAGCGCCACGCGGCTGCGTTCGCTCACGCCCGACCACGGCCGGCTGAAGTCGCTGGCCAAGGTCGGGTTGGTGGCGGCACAGGACGGCGCCGGGGCTGCGGACACGCAGTTCGAGGTGCGTGGTTTCGCCGCACCCATCGGCATCGAGGAGGATCCGGTCACCGGCAGCCTGAATGCGAGCCTGGCGCAGTGGCTGATCGGTGAAGGGCTGGCCCCTTCCCGGTACGTGGCCGCCCAGGGCACGGCGATGGGCCGCGCCGGTCGCGTGCACATCGCCAAAGAAGGCGACACCGTGTGGGTGGGCGGCGACGTCGCGCCCTGCATCGAAGGCACGGTGCGCCTGTAGCGCCGGGGCGGCTTCGCGCCTACAGTCGGGCCCCAGTTCCAACAACCCCAGAGGAGCCCCGACCATGAAGCGATTCCGCCTGACCCTTGCCGCCGCCGTGCCTGCCCTCCTGCTCGCCGCCTGCGCCTCGCCGGGCCATGACCACAAGGGCATGGGCGACGACAAGATGGGCGGCCGCATGGACGGCGAGCACATGATGATGGGCATGAAGGGCAAGGTCGCCGTGGCCTCGCTCACGCCCACCCAGGGCAACACGGCGCGCGGCCTGTTCGTGTTCCACCAGATGGGAGACGGCCAGGTGATGGTCCATGCCCATGTGAGCGGCCTGAAGCCGGGTGCCGAGCATGGCGTGCACATCCACGAAAAGGGCGACTGCGCCAGCGCCGACGGCACCAGCGCGGGCGGCCACTTCAACCCCGACGGCAAGCCCCACGGGCCGCAGACCAGCGCCCACCATGCCGGCGACATGCCGGCGCTGAAGGCCGATGCCAACGGCGTGGCCGACGTCAAGTTCACGCTCACCGGCCCGACGGTCACGGCCGGCCCGACGAGCGTCGTCGACCACGCGGTGATCGTGCACGCCAACCCCGACGACTACGCCACCCAGCCCACCGGCAACTCCGGCGGCCGCATCGCCTGCGGTGTCATCGCGGGCTATTGATCCGCGTCAGCGGCATGAGCGCCCCGCCCGCGACCGAAGAGCTGTTCCGCGAGGACGCGGACCTTCTGGAGTGCGAAGCCGTGGTGACGGCAGCGGGTGACGGTGCCGTGCAGCTGGACCGCACGGTGTTCTACCCACAAGGTGGTGGGCAGGCCGGGGATGCCGGCTGGCTGGTGCTGGCGGACGGGCGCCAGCTGGCGGTCGCCGACACGCGCAAGGGCCCCGAGCCTGGTCAGATCCTGCATCTGCTGGCCGACCCCGCGCAGGCCGCCGACCTGGCGCCGGGCGAACCCCTCGTCGCCCGCATCGATGCGGACCGCCGGCGGGCCCACCGGCGCTTCCACTCCGCCACCCACCTGCTGTGCGCCCTGGTGCCGCATCCGGTGGACGGCTGCTCCATCACCGCCCAGTACGCCCGACTGGACTTCCACATGAGCGAGCCGCTCGAAAGGCAGGCCCTCACCGAAGGCCTGGCCCGCTTCGTCGCCGCCGCGCGGCCGGTGACCACGCGCTGGATCACCGAAGCCGAACTCGACGCCAACCCGCAACTCGTGCGCAGCATGAGCGTGCAACCTCCCCGCGGCAGCGGCCGCGTCCGCCTCGTCGAGATCGAGGGCGTCGACCTCCAACCCTGCGGCGGCACCCACGTCGGCAACACCGCCGACATCGGCCCCGTCATCGTCACCAAGATCGAAAAGAAGAGCGCGATGACCCGCAGGGTCATCCTGGGGTTTGCCTAGCAAAGCCCAGCCGGCCATCGGCCGCGCCTTCTTTCGGCAACCCGGCCAACGCCAAAAGAAGAGCGCGATGACCCGCAGGGTCGTCCTGGGCTTCGCATAGGCGCGCGGGCGCCCCTACCAGGGCGTGCGCGGATCCGGCTCTGCCGGTCCGCTGCGCGAGCCCCCACGGGGGGCAGCCCCCGGCAGGGGGCGTGGGGGCCTCATCTCCGCCGCTGCGCGAGCCCCCTCGCGGGGCAGGCCCCGGCAGGGGCCGTGGGGGCATCAGTCAGGCACGCCATCTGCTGCCACGCCGTTGTCAGCAGCCCCGAACCACGGTGGTCGACGGCCGGGCTGGCGCACACTACATTGCGCGTTCCCCCGCCATCCCATCGGGCCGTCATGCAGCCGACATCGCCGACCGATCGTTTTGCATCCCGCGCCGCGCTGGCCGATCGGCTGCAGGGCGTCCGCGCCCACACGCTGGCCCTGGCCCAGCCGCTCTCGGCCGAGGACCAGCAGGCGCAATCCATGCCGGATGCCAGCCCCACCAAATGGCACCTGGCGCACAGCAGCTGGTTCTTCGAAGCGGTGGTGCTGCAGCGCTTTGCGCCGTCGTACCGAGCCTTCGACGAACGTTTTGCAAAGCTGTTCAACTCCTATTACGAAAGCCTGGGCAGCCGCCATCCGCGGCCTCAGCGCGGGCTGCTGACCCGGCCGTCGCTGGTTCAAGTCCTCGCCTACCGCCGCCACATCGATGAAGCCTTGCAAGCCCTGGTCCGCGGGGCGGACGAGGACACCTGGCGGCAGGCCGCGCCGCTCGTCGAGCTGGGGCTGCATCATGAGCAGCAGCACCAGGAGCTGATCCTCACGGACATCCTGCACCTGCTGTCGCTCAGCCCTCTTTCACCGGCCTACGCGCCACCTCCTGCGCCCCCGGTTTCGCGCATCGAACCCACCGAGACCGGATGGTGGGATTGCCGCGGCGGCGATGTCGAGATCGGCCATGAGGCGGGCTGCGGATTCGCGTTCGACAACGAAGGTCCGCGCCATCCGGTGAAGCTGGCCCCCTTCGCCCTGTCGCGGCAACTCGTCACGAACCGCGACTACCAGGCCTTCATTGAAGACGGTGGCTACCGCCGGCCCGAGTTCTGGCTGTCCGACGGCTGGGCCCTCGTGCAGGCCCAGGGGTGGCAGGCGCCGCCGTACTGGCGCGATGGCGCGCGGGAGTTCGGCCTCCATGGCGAGCAGCCGAGACGGCCGGACGCCCCGGTCGCGCACCTCAGCTTCTACGAAGCGGCGGCCTACGCCGCCTGGGCCGGCGCCCGGCTGCCCACCGAGTTCGAGTGGGAAGCGGCGGTTCGGGCCTGGGGCGCCACGCCGTCTTCATCCCCCGGCCCGCTGGTGCCGGGCCCGCGGGGCAGCGCGGCAGACCCGCAATGCTTCGGCGCCGTCTGGCAATGGACGCGCTCCTCCTATGACCCCTACCCAGGCTTCAAGCCCTGGGCCGGCACGGTGGCCGAATACAACGGCAAGTTCATGGTGGGACAGCTGGTGCTGCGAGGCAGCAGCTGTGCCACTCCGCCCGGGCATGCCCGCCTGACCTACCGCAACTTTTTCCCGCCCGGGGCACGCTGGCAGTTCAGCGGCCTGCGCCTGGCGCGTGACCTCGAGCCATGAAACCATCGCCCGATACCTGCGCCAGCGAATTCGCCCATGCCATGCAGGAGGCGCTCACGCGCCGCCCGCACCGCATCTCGCCCAAGTGGTTCTACGACACCGAGGGCTCGCGCCTGTTCGATGCGATCTGCGAGCTGCCGGAGTACTACCCGACACGCACCGAGCTCGGCCTGCTGGACCGCCACGCCGACGACATCGCGCGCCGCATCGGCCCCGGCGCCGAGGTGGTCGAGTTCGGCGCCGGCAGCCTGCGCAAGGTGCGGCTGCTGCTCGATGCCCTGGAGCGACCGGCCGGCCTGCTGCCCATCGACATCTCGGCCGAGCACCTGCACGCCAGCGCCGCGCAGTTGCAACGCGACCGCCCCGGCCTGTTCGTGCGCCCGGTGGCGCTCGATTTCACCCAGGACTTCGTGTTGCCCGCGGCGCGCGGCCCCCGCGTGGGCTTCTTCCCCGGCAGCTCGATCGGCAACTTCGAGCCCGACGAGGCCGGCCCGCTGCTCGCGCGCATGGCCCGCTGGCTCGACGGCGGGCTGCTGATCGGGGTGGACCTGGTCAAGGAGCCCGACCTCCTGCACGCGGCCTACAACGATGCGCAGGGCGTGACGGCGCGCTTCAATCGCAACCTGCTGGCGCGCGCCAATGCCGAACTGGGCGCGGATTTCAACCTCGCCCGCTGGGCCCACAGCGCGTTCTTCCACCCGCCGCTGCAACGCATCGAGATGCACCTCGTCAGCCGGTGCGACCAGGTGGTGCACCTTTGCGGCCATGCCCTGCCCGTCCAGGAAGGCGAGAGCATCCACACCGAGAACTCCTACAAGTACACCGTCGCGGGCTTCCAGCGCCTGGCCGAATCGGCCGGTTTCCGGCCCGAGGCGGTGTGGGTGGATTCGCGCCGCTGGTTCTCCATCCACTGGCTGCGACCGGCCGTGTAAGGCAGCGCCAGGCGGGGCGACCAAGACGCATGGCCTGTCCATCGCTCGCTCCGCTTCTTCTACTGGCACTCGCCGCCGGTGCCCACGCGGCGCCCGCCTGCCCCGCAGCGCCATCGAAGGTGCCTGCGGCCGTCATCGAGCTCTACACCTCCGAAGGCTGCAGCTCCTGCCCGCCGGCCGACCAATGGATCGCCGGCCTGCCCACCGATGGCTCGGTGCTGGCCCTGGCCTTCCACGTCGACTACTGGGACGACCTCGGCTGGGCCGATCGCTTCGGCGATGCGGCCTACACCGCCCGCCAGCGCCAGATCCAGTCGGCCAGCGGTGCCCGCTTCGTCTACACGCCGCAGGTCGTCGCCAATGGACGCGACTTCCCCGGCTGGCGCCAGCTCAAGCCCTCGGTGTGGCCGGCCGGGGCGTCGAACGCCCTGCCGGCCGATGCGCCCCGCCTGGACCTGCGTCGCGACGGCCAGCAGCTGGTGGCCGAGATCGGGCCAGCGCCCGGCACCATCCGGCTGGCGGGTTATTGGGCGCTGGTCGAGGATGGCCACGCGAGCCATGTCGGCCGGGGCGAGAACGCCGGCCGAGCCCTGCGGCACGAGCACGTGGTGCGCCGATACGAACCCGTCGCGGCCTGGGCCGCCCACTCCGCCACCGAGCGACGCTGGTCGGTGCCCGCGGCGTCTGCCGGCCATTCCGCACAGGCGGTGTTCGTGCTGACGGACGGAGCAGGCGGCCGGCCACTGGCGGCGCGACAGCTCGCGCTGGCATACGCACCGGGTTGCTAGCAAGGTGAGCGACGATCGCTCACCGTGCGCACCCTGCCGCCGCGGACTTCCCGGAAAGGCTCACTCCTTCCGGTAGTTGTCGTGGCAGCTCTTGCAGCTCTTGCCCACGTCGCCGACCGCCGCCTTGATCTGTTCGAGGTTGCCGGTCCTGGCCGCGACGTTGAGCTTGGCGACGTCTTCCTGCATCTTGCTGGCGCCCGCCTTGAACTTGTCCGGCTCGCTCCAGATCTCGGACTTGGCCTTGGTGTCGCCGCTCGACGTGCCCTCGATGAAGCCGGCAAAGGGCAGCTTGGACAACACCGCCACCAGTTCGGCGTTCGCCTGCGCGGCCGCGGGGTCGAATGGCGCCTTGCCGTTGGCCATCGCGGCGATGCGGCCGAAATGGGTGGCCATCACGGTCATCGCCGCCTTGCGGTACTTCACCGCATCCTCCGGCTTCTGGAACTGGGCGGCGGCCGGAAGGACGGTGCCGAGGCCGATGGCGGCGACCACCGCCGTGGCGGCGGCCGAGACGAGACGATTCATGGGCGCGTTCTCCAATGGGACTGGGTGGATGGATGCCCGTGTACGCCTGCGGCGCCCGTCGTATTCCATCTCCAGGGAAACCTCCAGGCCGCCGCGCAGCGTGCGACGGGCCGGGTTATGGTCACGGCCCATGCCGCCCGTCGAAGAGCCCGCACCGCAGCCCCCGGCCGTGACGCCGATTCGCGTGTGGGATCTGCCGACCCGCCTTTTCCACGGGCTGCTGGCCGCGGCCGTGATCGGCCTGCTCCTGACCGGACCGATCGGCGGCCATGCCCTGGCGTGGCACATGCGCCTCGGCCTGTCGGTGGGGGCGCTGATCCTGTTCCGGCTGCTCTGGGGAATGGTCGGCGGACGCTGGTCGCGCTTCAGGAGCTTCGTCCACTCGCCGTCAGCCTTCGCACGCTATCTTCGCGGCCGGCCGCTGGCCGAGGAGCGCTTCGACGTCGGGCACAGCCCGCTGGGCAGCCTTTCGGTGTTCGCCTTGCTGCTGTTGCTGGCAGCGCAGGTCGCCACCGGCCTGGTGGCCGATGACGAGATCGCCACCACCGGGCCGCTCAACCGCTTCGTGGCCAGTTCGACGGCGAGCCTGGCCACTCACTGGCACAAGGCCTTCGGTCGCTGGCTGATCTGGGCGTGGATCGGCCTGCACCTGGCCGCGATCGCCTGGCATGTCCTGGTCCGCCACCGGGCGCTGCTGCGGCCGATGTGGACGGGCGACAAGCTGCTGCCCGCCGGCACGCCGCCCAGCACCGACAGCGCCGGGACGCGGCTGCTGGCGATCCTCCTGGTCATCGCCTGCGGCGCGCTGGCGACCTGGGTCGCGGGTCTTGGGTAGCCGCGCCAACGGCCCTAAACTCCCATTCCCCACGACGCCGCCGCACGGCATGCCCACCCCCGAGATCCGGCTATCCCGGCCCGACAGCCCCGAAGCGCTGGCGGCCACGCGCGAAATCCTGAGCGAGTACGCCGAGTCCCTGGGCATAGACCTGTGCTTTCAGGGATTCGATGCCGAACTGGCCGGCTTGCCGGGCGACTATGCCGAGCCGGGCGGCACGCTGCTGCTCGCCTACGTGGACGGCGAACTGGCCGGCTGCGGCGCCATGCGGCCGCTGTCCGACGTGGATTACGCCAACGCCTGCGAGATGAAGCGGCTGTACGTCCGGCGCGCCTTCCGCCGCTTCGGCCTGGGCCGCCTGCTGGCGGAGGCCCTGCTGGATCACGCCGTGCAGGCCGGCTATTCGGTGATGCTGCTCGACACCCTGGACGACATGGAGGCGGCCCGGGAGCTCTACGCCACGCTCGGCTTCGAGGAGATCCCGCCCTACTACTACAACCCCATCCCGGGGGCGCACTACCTCAAGGCGGAGCTTCAGGGTTCGACCACGCGCTGGTGACGCCCCCGGTCGTGTTCATTGGAGCCCCTCGCCCGACGAGTACGTCGGCCGATCCCCCGAGGGGATGCGGGCCAGCTTGGGAGCGGCCCGGCACTCGGCCCGCGAATAGGGGGTTGACCCGGGATGTCTCTCTGCTACAGCAAGCTCGCCGCCAGGCAGAGGTCTTCCCAGGCCTTGGCCTTGTCGGAGGGCTGCCGCAGCAGGTAGGCGGGGTGGTAGGTGACCACGAGCGGCACGCCCTCGTAGGTGTGGATGCGGCCGCGCAGGCGGCCGACGGCCTCGTCCGAGCCCAGCAGCTGCTGCACGGCGAAACGCCCCATCGCGAGGATGACCTTCGGCTGCACCAGGGCGAGCTGCCGGCGCAGGAAGGGCTCGCACTTGGCCAGCTCGGCCGGCTCGGGGTTGCGGTTGCGCGGCGGGCGGCACTTGAGCGTATTGGCGATGTAGACCTGCTGCTCGGGCGGGCCCTCCCGCCGTGACAGGCCGATCGCCTGCAGCATCGCGTCCAGCAGCTGCCCGGCCGGGCCGACGAAAGGCTCGCCCTTCAGATCCTCCTGCTCGCCCGGGGCCTCGCCCACCACCATCAGGTCGGCTTGCGGATGCCCGACACCGAACACCGTCTGCGTGCGGCTTTCGCACAGGGCGCAAGCCCGGCATGCCGAGACCGCGGCGCGAAGAGTCGGCCAGTCCATGCTCGCCACGCCGCCCGCATCGGCGCCGGCCAGGTCGATGACCTCGACTTCCCTGGGCGCTGCGCGGGGCGGTCTTTCCATCGTCGGCGAGGCCGCAACCGACCTCGGCGGCACGTCGATCGGCGCGGCTTCGGAAGCGAGCGCTTGCGGCGGGCCTGGCTCGGGCTCCGCTTCGCCGATCGATGGCGTCCAGACGGCCAGGCCCATGGCCCGCAGCATCGAGCGCTGCCGGTCGGTCCAGCTCATGCCAGCCAGCCCTCGCCGGCAGCAGGCACCGCCCAGCGCATCACCAGCGCATGCTCGCGCTGCCCGCAGGCCGCCGGGTAGTAGGACTTGCGCAGGCCCGCCGTCTCGAAGCCCCAGCGCTCGTAGAGCAGGCGCGCCCGGGTGTTGCTTTCGCGGACCTCGAGCCAGATCTGCGCAGCCTGCAGCGATTGCGCCGCCTGCGCGAGATGGGCCAGCAGGGCGCGCGCGTGGCCACGCCCCTGGTGCGCCGGAGCGACCGTCAGGTTCAGGAGATGAAGCTCGTCGACCCCGGGCATGGCGACGTAGTAGCCGATCAGCTCGCGGCCGGCGAGGCGAAGCTGGGCCAGGTAGCCCGCGGCGAGCGAATCGGTGAAATGGCCGCGCGACCAGGGAAAGGGATAGGCCTGAAGCTCGACTGCCATGACGTCGTCGACATCCGCCACGGTCATGCGCCGCTCACCCACGGACTGAGTCGGGTGCGCGCGGGATTCGCTGGAGCCTGCCTTCACGCGCCGCCTCCGCCGCTCGGCGCTGCACGTGCAGCGACACGCTCCGCGGTGGTCAGCGCCACCTTGTCGCGCAGGTAGACCGGCAGAGCGCGCTCGGCCGGGACACCGCGCCCGCCGAGCCAGGCGGCGCACGCCAGGCGCAACAGCGCGCCGGCACGATCCGCGCAGCGGGGCCACCGCCTCGCCGAGCCCCAGGGCAGTCGCTCGACGAAGGCCTCGATCGCGCTCCCGGCCACCTGCGCCGGCCCGCCTTCGGCCTGCCAATGCGCCGCGAGGGTGGCGAGGTCATACAGGGCCGGCGCCCGGCGAATCTGCCAGGTGCGGCCGTCATGCCGGTAGGCGGCGGCGTAGACCTCGTCCATGCGCGCATCCATCGCGACCCAGACCTCGAACGGCTCGCCGCCATCGGCACCCAGCGCCTGGGCTCGGGCGTCCTCGGCGACGATGAGCAGGCTGTCGATCGGCAGCACCGGGCAGCCGATACCGAAGGCCAGGCCCTGTGCCACAGACACCGCTGTGCGCAAGCCGGTGAAGGCGCCGGGCCCCTGGCCGAAGGCCACGGCGTTCAGGTCCCGCGGGGCCAGGCCGCGCTGCGCCAGCAGCTCCAGCGCGCTGGGGATCAGGGTCTCGGATGCCAGCGCCCCGCCCTCGGCATTGAGGACGGAATGGTTCGCACCATCGGCCAGGCCCACCGCCATCGACTCGGTGGCGGTGTCCAGCGCCAGCAGCCTCATGCCCCCGGCTCCGTCACCGCGGGCCACCGCATCGGCGCGCAGGTGCGGGCGGCGAGGCGGTAGAGGGCGGACATCGGGCAAGTGTAGCCGTGCGAACATGGCGCCATGCGTCTCCCGCCTGCCTGCCGAGCCCCCCTGCGCGCCCTGGCGGGGATGGTCATCGCTGCCTCTTGCGTGTCCGTTTCGGCGCGCGAGACAGCCGTCGATCTGCCGCCCGACGTGGAGGCCGCACTGCAGCGCGCCAAGCTGCCCGCCAGCGCCATGGCGGTGGTGGTGCAGGAGGCCGGCACGCGCAGGGAGGTGCTGGCCTGGAACGCCGTCCAGCCGATGAATCCGGCATCGGTCTTCAAGCTGATCACCACCTATTCGGCGCTCGACCAGCTCGGCCCGGCCTGGACCTGGACCACGCCCGTGTTCCTCAGCGGTGCGCTTTCGCGCGAGGGCGTGCTCGACGGCTCGATCGCGATCCAGGGCCGCGGCGACCCCAAGCTCGTCGTGGAGCGCCTGTGGCTCGCCCTTCGGCGCTTGCAGCAATCGGGCGTTCGGGAGGTGCGTGGCGACATCGTGCTGGACCACGCCTTTTTCGCGCCACCGACGCGCCTGCCGGCCGAGTTCGACAACGAGCCCTACAAACCGCAGAACGTGCAACCCGACGCGCTGCTGCTGAACCTCAAGTCGGTCAGCTACAGCTTCGTGCCGGACCCGGCCGCAGGCATCGCCCGCGTCGCCGTGGAGCCGGCGCTGGCCGGTGTCCTGGTGGACGCGAGCGTGCCGCTGGCCGGCGGCCCCTGCGACGATTGGCGCACCGGCCTGAAGGCCGAGCTGGCCGACCCGCTGCGGGTGCGCTTTGCCGGCAGCTACCCGGCCGCCTGCGGCGAGCGCAGCTGGCCCCTGGCGGCGGCCGATCCCCAGGCGTACGACGCCCGGCTCGTCGAGCAGTTGTGGCGAGATCTGGGAGGGCGCCTGGGCGGCGCCGTACGCGACGGTCCCGTGCCCTCGAACGCGCGCCTGGCCTTCGAACTGGCGTCGCCGCCGCTGGCCGAGGTGGTGCGCGACATCAACAAGTTCAGCAACAACGTCATGGCCGAGCAGCTGTTCCTCAGCCTGGCCGCGCCCTCGACGGCCCACGCGGTGATCCCGCCGGGCCCGCCGCTTCCCGCGGCCAGTGCCGCCTCCTGGGCCGCCCCGTCGTTGCCGGCCCCGGCGATCCGCCCCGATGACGCGCGAAGCGCACTTCGGGCCTGGCTCACCTCCCGCTTCGGCGAGGCGGCCGCCCAGGCCACGGTGATCGACAACGGCTCGGGCCTTTCGCGAGACGCGCGTGTCAGCGCCCAGCTGCTGGCGCGCCTGCTGCAACACGCGTGGGCCAGCGGCGTGATGCCGGAGCTGGTCAGCTCCCTGCCCGTCACCGGCACGGACGGCACCCTGCGTCGCTCGACGGCCTCGGTGGGCCGCGCCCACCTCAAGACCGGCTCACTGCGCGACGTGGCGGCGCTGGGCGGCTACGTGCTTTCGGACGACGGCCGGCGCTACGTGCTGGTCGCGCTCGTCAACCACCCTCAGGCGGCAGCGGCCCGGCCGGCGCTGGATGCGCTGGTGCAGTGGGTGATCCGCGGCGCACCGAGGCCGCCGCGCGAATGAGCCCATGAGAAAGGCGGCGGCACCGCACCCGGTGCCGCCGCCTTCGAGGGCCCTCGCGAGCGGGCGGTCAGAAACGGTAGCCGATGGACAGGTTGTAGGCCATGGGGTCGAGCTTGGTCTCGATCGACTGGCCGGTCGACAGGTGCGACGTGGTCTTGACGTAGGTCTTGATGAACGAGGCGTCGACGAACCAGTTGCGGTCGATCTTGAAGGTCGCGCCGATCTGCGCCGAGAGGCCCCAGGCGTCGTCGGTCTCCATCAGCGTCGGGTCGCCGCCCGGGTTGGTCAGGGCCGTCAGCGCGGCACTGCCTTCCTCGTGATAGTGGTAGACGTAGGTCAGGCCCAGGCCGACGTAGGGCCGGAACGTCGCCTCCTTCTCCAGGAAGCGGTACTGGCCGAACAGCGTCGGCGAAACCTGCCGCACGCTGGCGATCTTGCCCACGCCCTTGATGGCGCCGTCGCCGACGATGTCATGCTCATAGGGCAGGCCCGCGTACAGCTCGAACGAGACGTCGGACGAGTACATGTAGGTCAGCGTCAGGATGGGCGCGCCGGCCTCCTTCACGTCGACCTTGGTGCCCGGCAGGCTGGGCGCGGAGAGGTCGCCGCTGCTGACCTGGGGCACGATCTGGTTGTAGCCGAACTTGACGGCAACCGTGCCCGCTTCCTGCGCCATCGCAGGCGAGGCGGCCACGGCAAGGGCAGCGCAGGCGAGCGCCGAACGAAGGTTCTTCTTCATGGTGGCAATGTCCTTGTTGCTGCGCGGCCGGCTCACAGCCAGCCCTTCTTGGCCATCTCGATGTTGACCAGCTGGGCGATCAGCTTGTAGCCGTACGGGGTGGGGTGCACCGTGTCGGCAAAGGCCCAGGTCTCGGTCACACCGGCCACCAGCGTGTCGGTGGTGCACACCAGCGAAGTCGGCAGCTCGGCCAGCACCCCCGCCAGGTCGCAGGCCGGCGTGGTGACGTTCGTCAGGCCGTATTGCGTCGGGTTGGCGGCCTGGTCCCTGGAGGTGGAATACAGATCCACCTGGAGCACGGTGGACTCGGTGCCGCTCAGGCCGGTGGCCAGCGCGGCATTGAAGGCCTGCACCATGGCCTCGACCAGCGGCTGGCTGTCCGGCTCGGCCAGGAAGGACGGGGTGATGGCGATGTCCGGCACGTTCACGACGACCACACGGGTGGCCCCCTTCGCGACGATCTCGGTCTTGACATAACCCGACAGTTCGGTGCCAGCCGTCTGCATGTTCGCCACGACGGCGGCGGTGGCGTCCTCGACCGGCACACCGCCGGCGACCATCGCCTGGAAGGTGGCCACGTTCATGAACAGGTCGTTGCCACCAGCCAGCACAGTCACCAGGTCATCGGGTGCAAAGGTGCCGCCCGAAGCGGCCAGGTGGGCCGCGATCTGCGAGACCACCGGCTTGGTCAGCTGCCCCAGCGCCCCTGACGGATCGCCCAGCGCCAGCAGTGCGGCATTGCCCGGGCCCACCGGGTCCGTCACGCGTGCGCCGCCTTGCGCATAGCTGTAGCAGCCGGCATGGTCGACCGTCGCCACTGGGCCGCCCAGCTCGGCGGCAGAGTTCAGACCGGTTTCCGCCGGGCACAGCGGATCCACGCCAAGCGTGGTCGCCAGCAGTTCGGTCCAGTTCAGCGCATCGCCGGTGTTGATGCTGTAGCGACCCCCGCCCATCGTCGCGACGATGCCGACGTTGTAGGTGCCCACGTCGCTCAGGCTGTCGCCGAACGTCACCAGCTTGCCGTAGGTCACGCGGGGCGACTGGTCGCCCTCGCCGCCGCCACTGCACGCCACCAACAGAGCAGCCGCGGCCGCGGCCACCCATGACGGATGAAATCTCTTCATGCCCACCTCGTTGAAAAAAAATCGAACGACCGTTCGATTTAATGCAGACGACTATACGAGGCAGGTTTTCTCGCCCACGCCGGGGCAAACCCTGCGTGTGGCGAGGCGCTGACAGCAGGCGCCGCGTGCGCTCAGAAGGGGTTGTTCCGCGCCCGCGTGATGGCCTGGATGCCGAGGTAGTGTTGCGGCACCGGAGACGGCCGCGTCGCGTCCGCCCAGAGGTAGTTCGAGGCCGTGGGCGTGGGATCGCCGCTGACGAGCGTCAGGCTGTTGCAGTCCGGCAAAGGCGCGCTGTCTTCGCAGACCGGGGTGTCGATGTTGGACAGGCCATAGCCCGCGGACACGCGGACCATCCCGTGCATCAGGTCATCCATCAGCAACAGGCCGAGCTTGCTGCCGTCGTTCAGCAGATTCAGCCGGAGGCTGCGGTTGAAGGCGGTGGACATCCGGCTCAACACCGCGGCGGCAACATCGCCCTTCTCCAGGGCCTCGGCCTTGGCGAACGGCGACTGGCCCAAGTCGGGCATGGTGCTGACGAGCACCCGCGCCCCGGAGCCGGCGAGCTCGTTGACTTGCTGCGCGGCGCGGGCGCCGGCATCCTCCATGAGCGCGATCAGCACGTCCTCGCTTTCGGAAGGCCAGGTGGCGTAGGCCTGCAGCACATCGTTCATGCCGACCAGCACGGTGGCGAGATCGTCCGGCTGGATGCTGTCGCTGGAAGTGAAGGTGCGGATCTGGGTGGCCATGTCTTCCGTCGTGGCGCCGGCGGCGGCCAGCATCTTGGCCTTCGGGTTGCCCTGGTTGTCCGGATTGCACTCGGCGAAAACCATGGCGTATTGCGCGGCCAGGGTCTGAACCCACAGCGGGTTCAACTGGCACTGCAGCAGGCCGTTCTCGTCGGCGGCATTGACGGTGTACTTGCGGCCGTCACTGGTCATCGTGCTCAGGTCATCGCCAAAGACCAGCAAGCGGCCCGGAATGAAGGCATCCACGGTGCTGGTGCTGCCGCCGCAACCGGCCAGCAGGCCCAGCCCGAGCGCGGCCACGGCAGCGAAGTGCAGGACGCGGCGGTGGGCACGGCGGGCCGGCGATTGGGGGGTCTTGCTCATGGTCAGGGTCAGGGGAGTGAGGGCACCGGGCAGTTGGGCTGTCAACCCGCGGCGGCGGCACGTTGAAGGCGGTCCCGCACGCCATCCCAGTCGGAGTCGGACGGCGGGGTTTCGATCCAGATCAAGGGCGTGCCGCAGGCATCGAGCTCGCGCAACGCGGTGAACAAGGCCCGGGCGGCGGCGGCGGCGTCAGCCGGCATTGCACGCCCCGGGACGCCCGCAGGCAGCGGGTGGACGGTGCGTGAATATACCGCCACGGGTGCAGTGGCCCCGGCGCGCACCGGACCGAGCACCGAAAGCGCCGCCCGAAGCGCGCCGGCGTCCATCAGGCGCACCTTGGCGCGCGGGGCGTAATGCGCCTCCAGGGTGCCCGAGGCCCGGGGCGCATCGGCATCGCGGTCGGCCAGCGGTTCACCGCCCAGCGCGGCCTCCAGCCGCTCGCGAGGGAGCGTGCCCGGGCGCAGCAGCACGGCGCGGTCGCGGCTGCAGTCGACGATCGCCGATTCGATGCCCACTTGGCAGGCCCCCCCGTCGAGCACCAGCAGCCCGGGCCCGAACTCGCTGGCCACGTGCGCGGCCTGGGTCGGGCTGACGCGGCCGAAGCGGTTGGCACTCGGCGCGGCTATCCCCGACACGCCGAGGGCCGCCGCCTGGACGAGCAGCGCATGCGCCACCGGATGCGCCGGGCAGCGCAGGCCGATGGTGGACTGCCCGCCCGCCGCCGCGCCCGCGCGGCCCGCTGCGCGCGGCACGATGACCGTCAGCGGCCCCGGCCAGAACGCCTCGGTCAGGCGGCGCGCCCGCTCGGGCCAGGTGGCCGCAAAGGCCTGCGCCGACTGCGCATCGGGCACGTGGACGATCAACGGGTGGTCGGCGGGACGCCCCTTGGCCGCGAAGATGCGCGCCACGGCGGCATCGTCGTCGGCACGGGCACCGAGGCCGTAGACGGTCTCCGTCGGCAGCGCCACGAGCTCGCCAGCGGCCAGCGCGCGGGCCGCGTGCTCCAGGGCTCGGGGGTCGTGGCCGTCGACGATAGGCATCGGTGGATCAGAACGGCGGCAGGCCGAGCAGCACGCAGGCACGCAGTGCCATGGCTCGCGCGTCCTCGGGGGTGGCGCCGGTGAAGGTCAGGTGGCCCATCTTGCGGCCCGGGCGCGCCTGCGACTTGCCGTACAGGTGCAGGTGAGCGCCCGGCAGGGCAAGCACCTCGGCCCACGCAGGCGTGCGCTGCGTGCTCTCGCCTGGCGGAAACCAGAGGTCGCCAAGCAGGTTGAGCATCACGGCCGCCGAGTGCAGGCGTGGCTCCACCAATGGCAGGCCCGCCATGCAGCGCACTTGGAGGTCGAACTGCGACACGTCACAGGCGTCGATGGTGTAGTGGCCCGAGTTGTGCGGCCGCGGCGCCATCTCGTTGGCCACCAGCCGCCGCCCACCGTGCCCGTCTTCGACGACGAAGAACTCGACGCAAAGCACGCCCACGTAGGCCATGGATTCCGCGATCGCCTTCGCGCAGCGCGCCGCCTCTTCCGCCAATGCCGCCGGCACGTCGGGTGCCGGCACCTGGGTGACGGCCAGGATGCCGTCGAGGTGGAGGTTCTGCTGGGCCGGGAAGGTCACGGCCTGGCCGTCGGCGCCGCGGGCGACGATGACCGACAGCTCCCGCTGCAACGGCATGAGCTGCTCGAGCACGCAGCGGGCGCGCCCGAGCCGCTGCCAGGCATCCGCCAGCTCGGCCAGATCACCGACTCGCGCCTGGCCCTTGCCGTCATACCCCAGCGTGGCCGTCTTGAGGATCCCGGGCAGCAGCGCCGCGTCCACGGCCTCGAGGGCGGCGCTCGAATCGATCACTGCATGCGGCGCGCAAGGCACGCCGGCACGGGTGAAATGCGCCTTCTCCTGGGCCCGGTCCTGGCAGATGGCCACCGCACCGGCGGCCGGCGAGACGGGGCGCGTTGCCGCCAGCACCCGCAGGGCCTGGGCCGGCACGTTCTCGAACTCGGTGGTCACCGCATCGGCCACGCGGGCCAGCTCGGCCAGTGCTGCCGTGTCGGTGTACGCGGCCTGGAAGTGATGGTGTGACACCAGGCCCGCCGGGCTCATCGGATCGGCATCGAGCACCGCCGTGGCGTAGCCCATGGCCTGCGCGGCGTGGACGAACATGCGGCCGAGCTGGCCGCCGCCCATCACGCCGAGCGTGGCACCGGGCAACAGGGGCTGCAGGGCGCTCACTTCAGGTCCGCGCTCATGGCCCGCGCGAGCTCCGTCTGCTTCGCGCGGTAGGCCACCAGGCGCTCGCGCAGCGCGGCGTCCTCGTTGGCCAGCATGGCCACCGCGAACAGCGCGGCATTGGCCGCGCCCGCGTTCCCGATGGCGAAGGTGGCCACCGGGATGCCCTTGGGCATCTGGACGATGGAGTGCAGCGAGTCGACGCCCTGCAGGTGGCGGGAGGCCACCGGCACGCCCAGCACCGGCACCACCGTCTTGGCGGCCAGCATACCGGGCAGATGGGCCGCCCCGCCGGCGCCGGCGATGATGGCCTTCAACCCACGGCCCTGGGCGGCCTCGGCATAGGCGAACATGTCGTCGGGCATCCGGTGGGCGGACACCACACGGGCTTCGTGGGTGACGCCGAACTCGGCGAGAATCTGTGCGGCGGCCTGCATGGTGTCCCAGTCACTGGATGACCCCATCACGATGCCGACCACGGGCGAAGCGGCGTTCAACTTCCAGGCTCCGGATCACGGCAAAGGCGGGATTTTACGGGCCCGCTTGTTACTGGACGGTTCGCCCTCAGTTCACATTCCGACATGATCGACATCACCCTTCAGAATTTCGAGGCGGAGCTGGTTGAGGCCTCGCTGCAGCAACCGGTCTTGCTGGACATCTGGGCGCCCTGGTGCGGCCCTTGCAAGGCGCTGGGCCCCACCCTCGAAAAGCTCGAGACGGCGTATGGCGGCCGCTTCCTGCTGGCCAAGCTCAACAGTGACGAGCAGCCCGAGATCGCGGGCCAGCTGAGCCAGGCCTTCGGGGTGCGATCGATCCCGTTCTGCGTGCTGTTCAACCAGGGCCAACCGGTCGACGGCTTCGTCGGTGCGCTGCCTGAAAGCGAGATCCGCCAGTTCCTCGACAAGCATGTTCCCAGCGAGGACGCCCTGGAATCCGATGCCGACGTCGCCGAGGCCGAGGCCCTGCTCGCCGACGGCGGTGACATAGACGCCGCGCTGGCCAAGCTGCAGGAGGCGGTGGCGATCGATCCAGCCAACGACGCCGCCCGCATCGACTACCTGAAGCTGCTGCTGACCGAAGCAGCCTTCGACCCGGCACGCACCGCGCAAGCCCGCGCGGCCTTCGAGCCCGTGGCGAGCAAGACCATGCTCGATGCCCGCTATGCCGCGATCGAGCACTGGCTGAAGGCCTGCGAATCGGCCCCTCGGGCCAGGCCGATCGCCGAGCTGGACACCGCCATTGCCGCCAACAAGCGCGACTTCGATGCCCGTTTCGAACGCGCCCAGACGCTGTTCGCCCAGGGCCAGTACACCGGGGCGATGGACGAGTTGCTGGAGATCCTGATGCGCGACAAGTCCTGGAACCAGGAGCTGGCGCGCAAGACCTACGTCGCCATCCTGGAGCTCATGACCCGCCCGGCCGCCAAGGGCGACGCCGGCGCAGCCGCGGCCAAGGGTACCCTGGAGCTGACGGGCAAGGCCGCCGCAGCCCCCGCTGCCGACCCGGTGCTGGACCAGTACCGGCGCAAGCTGAGCATGGCGCTGTTCTGAGCCCCCCAAGGAAATGACTGCGTCATTCCCGCCCCCAGGGATCAAGCCAAGTGGCAAAGCCACATTGGCTGACAACCCCCCAGGGAAATGACTGCGTCATTCCCGGCCCCAGGGATCAAGCCAAGTGGCAAAGCCACATTGGCTGACAACCCCCCCAGGGAAATGACTGCGTCATTCCCGCCCCCAGGGATCAAGCCAAGTGGCAAAGCCACATTGGCTGACACCCCCCCCAGGGAAATGACTGCGTCATTCCCGCCCCCAGGGATCAAGCCAAGTGGCAAAGCCACATTGGCTTGAGACCGGCGCCGGGCGGAGGGCTCCCGCCTAGCTGCCGAGTTCCGCCAGCATGTCCTGCAGCGCGGAACGGATCCGCGCCTGCTCGGCCTCATGCTCGGCGAGCGCTTCGTCGGCCCGCTGCTGCAGACCCTCGGCCAGTCCATCCCGGCCGCCGTGGCGATGGATCCTGGCCAGGCGCGCGAAGGTGGCGGCTCGGTCATCGGCGTCGCGTTGGGTGCCCGCCCCGGCTTCTGCCGCACGACTGTCAGCCAGAGCGTTGGCGACCCGGCCCAGCCGCACGTGGCACCACGCCCGGTCGGCCAGCAGCCGCGGCTCGCGATGGGCCATGCCTTCCTGGCTCGCCCGGCCCAGGTGGTCGTCGAACAGGCGAGCCGCTTCATCGTATCGGCCCAGCACGACCAGGAACTGCGCGCGGATCACCGGCACCAGGGTGGACAGCGAAGCGACGCCGGTGCCCCAGTCGTAGTTGGCCGTCGACTCCGCCTCCAGCAACCCCTTGCGAGCCTGGTCGAGATCCCCCCGGCCGAAGGCGTCGGCCAGGGCCACCTGGCCCGAGCGCATCGACGAGATGTTGTGCAGCATCGCGCTGATCATCGAGCTGTCGCCATCGGCACTGGCGTGGGCCCGCGCCCGCAGGTACCAGGTCTGCGAGTTGGCATCGTCTCCAGCGCAGCGGAAGGTGTCGGCCAGCACCAGGCCGGCGCGTGCCCGCGCGGAGTGCTGGTCGGGTTCAGCCAGGCGAAGCGCATTCCCGACATGCTTGGTCAAGGCCAGCCAGTCGGAGGCGTTGAAGGCGCATGTCGCCAGCCAGGCCGACGCCGCGGCCTGCATCGAGGCATGGCCGATCGACTCGGCCAGCTCGAACGCCCGCTGGAACTTCGCCGCTGCGAGGGGCGAGATGGTGTCGAAGTGCTCGATCTGGCCATCGACCAGGTGGATCCACGCCGCGAGCAGGGTGTCCTTGTGGCGCTGGTTCTGCGTGCGCAGGCCCGACAGGGCGAAGCGCGCATCGGCAAGCAAGCCCAGGCGGGCCATCGCGCCGGCGCGCTCGGCCTTCAGGTATTCGCGCTGCAAAGGCTCGGCAGCGGTCGTGATGGCGCCGTCCAGGCGCTCGATGAGGCGGGACGAGACCATGGTCGGCTCGGGCGTCAGGCGGCAGCCAGGCGCTCGAACGCCTCCTGGTACTTGGCGGCGGTGCGCTGCACCACCTCGGGCGGAAGCGCCGGCGCCGGCGCCTTCTTGGCCCAGGGCCGGCCGTCCACGGTGGCCTGCTCCAGCCAGTCGCGCACGAACTGCTTGTCGTAGCTGGGCGGGTTGGCACCGGCTTTCACGGCTTCGGCGTAGCCCTCGACCGGCCAGTAGCGCGAGGAGTCGGGCGTCAGCACCTCGTCCATGAGCGTCAGGCGACCGTCTTCGTCCAGGCCGAACTCGAACTTGGTGTCCGCGATGATGATGCCCTTGGCGAGCGCGAAGGCGGCGGCCTCGGTGTAGAGGCGGATCGCCGTGTCGCGCACTTGTTCGGCCAGCGGCCGGCCGATCTGCGCGGCCATCTGCTCGAACGAGATGTTCTCGTCGTGCTCTCCCATCTCGGCCTTGGTGGCGGGCGTGAAGATCGGCTCGGGCAGCTTCGCTGCGTTGGTCAGACCCGGCGGCAGCGCCACGCCGCACACCGATTGAGACTGTTTGTACTCTGCCCAGCCGGAGCCGGCGAGGTAGCCGCGCACCACCGCCTCGACCGGGATGGGCTTCAGGCGCTTGACCAGCATCGAGCGGCCACGCACCTGCTCGACCTCGTCCGCCGCGACCACCGACTCCGGCGCCTCGCCGGTGAGATGGTTGGGCACCACGTGGGCGAGGCGCTCGAACCAGAACAGGGCCATCTTCGTCAGCAGCTCGCCCTTGCCGGGGATGGGCTCGCCCATCACGACGTCGAAGGCCGACAGCCTGTCGCTGGCCACCATCAGCAGGCGGTCGGAGCCGACCGCGTAGTTGTCACGCACCTTGCCGCGCGCCAGCAGGGGAAGGGAATGCAGCGAACTCTGGAGCAGCGAGGGTGTCATGGCGCCGAGTGAGAAATGAGGCCGGCGATTGTAGGTCTCGCCGGCAGGGCGTCAGGCGACCGTCAGACCACCGTTTGCGCCAGCTCCCCGCGCGAGTAGCGGGTGGCCATGTCCGTCAGCGGGATGGGCTTGATCTTCGCCGCCTGGCCCTCGCAGCCGAACTCGAGGTAGCGCTGCCTGCAGATCTTCATCGCGGCTTCGCGCGCGGGCTTGAGCCACTCGCGGGCATCGAACTTGTCGGGGTTCTCGGCCATGAACTTGCGCACCGCGGCGGTCATCGCCAGCCGGATGTCGGTGTCGATGTTGATCTTGCGCACGCCGTGCTTGATGGCCTCCTGGATCTCCTCGACCGGCACGCCGTACGTTTCCTTCATCTTGCCGCCGTACTGGTTGATCAGCGCCAGCAGATCCTGGGGCACGGAAGAGGAGCCGTGCATCACCAGGTGGGTGTTGGGGATGCGCTTGTGGATCTCTTTCACGCGGCCGATGGCGAGGATGTCGCCGGTGGGCTTGCGGGTGAACTTGTAGGCCCCGTGGCTCGTGCCGATGGCGATGGCCAGGGCGTCGAGCTGGGTCCGCTTGACGAAGTCCGCCGCCTGCTCCGGGTCGGTCAGCAGCTGGTCGTGCGTCATCGTCGCCTCGGTGCCGTGGCCGTCCTCCTTGTCGCCCTTCATGGTCTCCAGCGAGCCGAGGCAGCCGAGCTCGCCTTCGACCGTGACCCCCTGCGCGTGCGCCAGCTCCACGACCTTCTTCGTGACGTCGACGTTGTAGTCGTAGCTCGCGATGGTCTTGCCGTCGGCCTCCAGGGAGCCATCCATCATCACCGAGCCGAAGCCCAGGGCCATCGCACCGCGGCAGACCTCCGGGCTCTGGCCGTGGTCCTGGTGCATGACCAGCGGGACCTGCGGCCAGGTCTCGACCGCGGCCTGGATGAGGTGCTTGATGAAGGCCTCGCCGGCGTACTTGCGGGCACCGGCGCTCGCCTGCAGGATGACCGGGGCGCCGACCTCGGCGGCGGCCGTCATCACGGCCTGCACCTGCTCCAGGTTGTTGACGTTGAAGGCCGGGATGCCATAGCCGTTTTCGGCGGCATGGTCCAGCAGCTGGCGCATGGAAACGAGAGGCATGGTCTTCCTCGGTGGCAGTGGTGGAACCTGAGCCGGCGCTGGCCGATGTAACCGCGCCGTAACTGGCGTCGATTCTACCGGCCACCCCTCGGCAGCCCTGGGGGGCCAAGCAGCCGCCGTGCCACCCGCCCGGGCCGCCGGCGGCGCGCAATTGGCGGGCAAAGCCGGCGCTTTTCCGGCTCCAGTTTGCGCCCGATGAATCAACACTGTCAGCTCTGGAAATGCTGAGAACTCCCGACATGGCCCGAATCGAACTCGCCCAAGTCACCACCTGGATCACCCGCCTCGTCCAGGAGCGGCCCGCCGACCTGGTCAAGGCCGTGGCCGAACGTGCCGGCTGCGGCCCGGGCAAGGCCCGCAGCCTGGTGAAACAGCTGGTCGAGCTGGGCTGGCTGCAGGCCGCGGGCGAAGGTCGCAAGGTCCGCTTCGCGCCCGGCAGGCTGCGCCAGATCGTCGTGCGCTACCCGCTGGCCGGCCTGGACGAGGACCTGCCCTGGTCACGCGATTTCGCGCCCCATTTCGATCTGCCCAGGAACGTGCGACAGATGGCGCAGCACGCCTTCACCGAGCTGCTGAACAACGCCATCGACCACAGCGAAGGCCAGTCCGTCACCGTCTCGATGCGCCAGACGCCCGCCCACCTGCAGCTGCTGGTGTCCGACGATGGCCGGGGCCTGTTCGACAAGATCCGCGAGGGCTTCGAGATCGAGGATCCGGCGATGGCGATGCTGGAGCTTTCCAAAGGCAAGCTGAGCAGCGCGCCCGAGCGCCACACCGGCCGCGGCCTGTACTTCACCTCGCGCCTGGCCGACGTGTTCGACCTGCACGCCAATGCCTTCGCCTTCCAGCACCGCGAGTGGGATGCGCACAGCTGGAAGCAGGGCCGAGCGATGCGCCAGCAGGGCAGCGCCATCTATCTCGCCATCGCGCTGGACACCACGCGCACGCTGGACGAGGTGATGCGCTCGGCCAGCCTGGACGCTCGCAACTACTCGATCGAGCGCACCACCCTGCCCTTGCGGCTCATCGTCACCGAGGACACCGGCCTCGAATCACGGGCGCAGGCGCGCCGGGTGGCCTCCCGCCTGACCGAGTTCAAGCAGGCCGAACTCGACTTCACCGGCATCGACCACATCGGCCAGGGCTTCGCCGACGAACTCTTCCGCGTCTTCGGCCGCAACCAGTCCGCCGTGCAACTGGTCGTCAGGAACGCCAGCCCGCGCGTGACCGCCATGATCGACCTCGCCCAAGCCGCCTGACGTAGGCCCCCACGGCCCCTTCCGGGGCCTGCCCCCCGAGGGGCTCGCGCAGCGGACCGGCGAAGCCGGATCCGCGCACGCCCTGGGTGGGAGCGGCGCTGCGCGCGCTCGGAAAGGCGGCGCAGACCTGGCGAGGGGTGGAAGTGGGCGGCGCTTCGCGCGCCCCTTAGTTCACTCGACAGACTTTGAGCATGTTGGTGCCGCCGGGGTAGCCCATGGGCTCGCCGCAGGTGATCGCGTAGGTGTCGCCCGGCTTGAGCACGCCGCGGTCGACCAGCACCTTCTCCGCCGCGGCCAGGGCCTGGTCGCGGTCGGTGTAGTTGGACATCAGAATGGGCCGCACGTTGCGGTACAGAGCCATTCGCGACTGGGTACGCTCCTGGCTCGTCAGCCCGTAGATGGGCACGCGGATGTTGTGCCGGCTCATCCACAGCGCGGTCGAGCCGGATTCGGTCAGCGCGATGATGGCCCGGCAGCCCAGGTGGTGCGCGGTGAACAGGGCACCCATCGCGATCGACTGGTCGATGCGGCCGAAGCGCTTGTTGGTGAAGTCGGCGTCGAGCTGCACTTCTTCGGCCCGCTCGGCCTCGTAGGCGATCAGCGCCATGTGCTCCACCGTCTCGACCGGGTACTTCCCGGCGGCCGTCTCGGCCGACAGCATCACCGCATCGGTGCCGTCGAGCACCGCATTCGCCACGTCGCTCACCTCGGCGCGCGTAGGCACCGGCGCGAGGATCATCGACTCCATCATCTGCGTGGCGGTGATGGTGATCTTGTCCAGCTCGCGGGCCATGCGGATCATCTTCTTCTGCAGCGCCGGCACCGCGGCGTTGCCGACCTCGACCGCCAGGTCGCCTCGCGCCACCATGATGCCGTCGCTGGCCTTGAGGATGGCCTCGAGGTGCGGGATCGCCTCGCTGCGCTCGATCTTGGCGATCATGGCCGGCTTGTGGCGCCAGGGCTCGCCGGCCACGTTGGCCAGCTGGCGCGCCATCTCCATGTCGGTCGCGTTCTTCGGGAAGCTCACCGCCAGGTAGTCGCACTGGAAGCTCATCGCAGTCTTGATGTCCTCCATGTCCTTGGCGGTCAGGGCCGGCGCGGTGAGGCCGCCGCCCTGCTTGTTGATGCCCTTGTTGTTGGAGAGGATCCCGCCGACCTTGACGATCGTGTGGACCTGCTCGCCCAGCACCCGCTCGACGGTCAGCACGATGAGGCCGTCGTTGAGCAGCAGGGTGTCCCCGGGCTTGGTGTCGCGCGGCAGCTCCTTGTAGTCCAGGCCCACGCCGTCCAGGTCGCCCGGCTCGGCCCGTCCGGCATCCAGGATGAAGCGGGCGCCGTTCTCCAGCATGACCTTGCCGCCGGCGAACTTGCCGACGCGGATCTTCGGGCCCTGCAGGTCGGCCATCAGCGCCACCGGATTGCCGACGCGTGCGGCGCACTCGCGCACCAGGGCCGCGCGGTCGATGTGGTCCTGTGCCGTGCCGTGGCTGAAGTTCAGCCGGACGACGTCGACTCCGGCTCGCAACAGTCGCTCCAGCACGAGGGGGTCGCTGGAGGCCGGGCCGAGGGTGGCGACGATCTTGGTGGCGCGGGACATGGCGTGTAGTTCTCCGGGTCGGTGCAAGCCGGCGATTATCGGCAGGCCGGAGGCCTTCCGGTTACCGTTCAGTTACCGCCATCAACCCGCTGCACGTGCCGCCGCCACGTCGGTCACCGCCAGGGCGGTCATGTTGACCACGCGCCGCATGGTGGCCGACGGCGTGAGGATGTGCGCCGTCGCCGCCGCCCCGAGCAGGATGGGCCCCACCGTCACGCCGTGGCCGCCGGTCATCTTCAGCACGTTGAACAGGATGTTCGCGGCATCGATGTTGGGCAGCACCAGCAGGTTGGCCGAGCCGGTCAGCGTGGTCTCGGGCAGCACCGCGCGGCGGATGGTTTCCGACAGCGCCGCGTCGCCTTGCATCTCGCCGTCGCACTCGATGCCGGGGCAGCGCTGCACGAAGAGTTCACGCGCCGCGCGCATGCGCCTGGCCGAAGCGCGGGTCGAGGAGCCATACATCGAGTGCGAGAGGAAGGCCACCTTGGCCGGCATGCCGAAGCGCTGGATCTCCTCGGCCGCCATCTGCGCGATCTCGGCCAGCTGCTCGGCCGTCGGCTCATCGTTGACGAAGGTGTCGGCGATGAACAGCGTGTGCTCGTCCAGCATCAGCGCGTTCATCGTCGCCATGGTGCCGGAGCCTGGGCGCGCGCCGAGCACGGCCTTCACATGGTCGAAGTGGTGGTCGAAGCGACCGACCAGCCCGCACAGCAGCGCATCCGCCTCCCCGCGGCGCACCAGCATCGAGCCGATCAGCGTGTTGGAGCGGCGCAGCGCCGACTTGGCCATCTCGGGCGAGATGCCGTCGCGGCCCATCAGCCGGTGGTAATCCTCCCAGCAGGCGCGATAGCGAGGGTCGTCTTCGGGGTTCACGAGCTCGAAGTCGACGCCGGGCCTCAGCCGCAGGCCGGCGCGCTCGATACGCATCTGGATCACGTTGGGCCGGCCGATCAGGATGGGCTTGGCCAGTCCGTCGTCCGACACCACCTGCACCGCTCGCAGCACGCGTTCATCCTCGCCCTCGGCGTAGACCACGCGCGCCGGCTTGGCCTTGGCTGCGAGGAACACCGGGCGCATGAACATGCCGGTCTGGTAGACGTACTTCGTCAGCTGCTCGCGGTAGGCCTGCGCATCGGTGATCGGCCTCGTCGCGACGCCGGACTCGGCGGCCGCCAGCGCCACCGCGGGCGCGATGCGCAGGATCAGGCGAGCGTCGAACGGCGTGGGGATCAGGTAGTCCGGGCCGAACTTCAGCTCCTGGCCGGCGTAGGCCGCCGCCACCTCGTCGCTGGTCTCGGCCTTGGCCAGGGCCGCGATCTCGTGCACGCAGGCCCGCTTCATCTCCTCGGTGATGCGGGTGGCCCCGCAGTCGAGCGCGCCGCGGAAGATGTAGGGGAAGCAAAGGACGTTGTTGACCTGGTTCGGATAGTCCGAACGGCCGGTGGCGATGATGCAATCCGGCCGCGCGGCCTTGGCCAGCTCGGGCCGGATCTCAGGCTCGGGGTTGGCCAGCGCCAGGATGATGGGCCGGTCGGCCATGGTCTTGACCATCTCGGCCGTGAGCACGCCGGCGGTCGAGCAGCCGAGGAAGACATCGGCACCGGCCACCACCTCGGCGAGCGTGCGGGCCTCGGTGCGTTGGCAGTAGCGCTGCTTGGATTCGTCCAGCCTGTCGCTGCGGCCCTCGCGGATCACACCCTTGGAGTCGCAGACGAAGATGTTGGCCGGCTTCACGCCCAGGCTGACCATCAGGTCCAGGCAGGCGATGGCGGCGGCGCCGGCGCCCGAAACCGCCAGCTTGACCTCGCCGATCTGCTTGCCCACCAGCTCCAGGCCGTTGATCAGGGCCGCGCTGGAAATGATGGCCGTGCCGTGCTGGTCATCGTGGAAGACGGGGATGTTCAGCCGCTCGCGCAGCTTCTTCTCGACGTAGAAGCACTCGGGCGCCTTGATGTCCTCGAGGTTGATGCCGCCCAGCGTGGGCTCGAGCGCGGCGATGATCTCGACCAGCTTGTCCGGGTCGGTCTCGGCGAGTTCGATGTCGAACACGTCGATGCCCGCGAACTTCTTGAACAGGCACCCCTTGCCCTCCATCACCGGCTTGCCGGCCAGGGGGCCGATGTTGCCCAGGCCCAGCACCGCAGTGCCGTTGGTGACCACGCCGACCAGGTTGGCGCGCGAGGTGTAGTCGGCCGCCTTGGCCGGATCCTCCTCGATGGCCAGGCAGGCATAGGCCACGCCGGGCGAATACGCCAGCGACAGGTCGCGCTGGTTGGACAGCGGCTTCGTCGGCGTCACGGCGATCTTGCCGCGAGTCGGAGTGCGGTGGTAATCCAGCGCGGCGTCGCGCAGGGCTTGTTCGGCGGGGGTCAAGGCGTTGCCCATGGCGTGCTGTCTCTCGTCTTTGCTGGAGGGACGGCAGCGTACCGGCCAGGCGGCGCGGCCGCGTCCGTGATCCCCACAGCATGCACGATCGGCATGCCTCGATGCCAGTAGGGCGTGCCGGCGCCTTGGCGGTCAGCGTGCCGGCTGCGGCCGTGCGCACGCGGCAGGCGAAACGGCCGCCGCCTTCACGGCTTGCTCGGCCTGGCGATCGAACCAGCTCTTGAGCAGTTCGCCCGGGCCGGCCGCACCGCCGGTGCAGGGGCGATTGCGGTAGCTCGACCAGGCCGGCTGCGTCGGCGCGCCGCTGGACAGCCGGCTGTGGCGCTCGTCCGCCCCATAGACGATCACGCCGATGCGTCGTTCGGCGAGGTAATCCAGCAGCGTTTCGACCCGGTCCGGCCCGCCGCGCTCGCACTGGCGCGCCGCATGGCCCCATTCGGTCACGATCACCGGGTGGCTGGCAGCGAAGCGGCCGAAGCGTTGGTCCCAGCCGGCGGGTGAGTTGTCCTCCTGCCCGAAGTACGGGTGGACGGCGTAGGCCAGTTGACCCAGCGGATCGACCAGCACAGGGGCGCCGTCCAGGCGGGCCGCCCCCCGAAGGCCATCGACGATCAGGAGGTTGCGCACCCCTTGGCGGCGCAGCGCGTCGATCAGGGCCTGGTGGCCGGCGCGCCAGGCCTCCCACATGCCGGGGCCAGGTTCGGGTGGACTGGCCGGTTCGTTGAAAAGTTCGAAAGCGATGCCCAGGTCACCGCTGAAGACCGGCGCCGCCGCCACCCAAGCCCGCAGCGCAGAGGACTTCGGCAACATCTCCACCGGCTTCACGCCGGTCCGCCCTTCCCACTGGAGCGAGAGGATGACGCTGTAGCCCCCGCGCCGCGCCGCGGCCACGGCGTCCTTCACTTCGCCCAGGTAGGCGGGATCGTGCTCGGGCGACTGCGGGTCGAGGAAAGGCTGGCCGATCTGCAGCCGGATCACGTCGGCGCCCAGGGCCTGGGCCAAGGGCAGCGCCTCGGCATCGAAACGCTCCCGCGCAGCGGCGGTGCTCGGATCGGCCTCGCGCGAGCGGGGCACCAGGCGGCCGAAGAACGACAGGCCCCTCGGCACCCAGGGCTTGCAGTCGCGCAGCAGCTGCGTGCTGCCGGCCTGGACGCCGATCACGCCGGCCGCGGGCTCGGCGGCCCACCCGCTCGTGGCCAGCGCACAGGCCAGCAACAGCCCGATGATCCGGCGCGGCGCCATCAGCGCCAGCGGTTCAGGCTTCAGCAGCGCGCTTCGCCAGGATTTCGAAGGCCGGCAGTGTCTTGCCTTCGAGCACCTCGAGGAAGGCTCCGCCGCCGGTGGAGATGTAGCCCACGTCCTTCTCGATGCCGTACTTGGCGATCGCAGCGAGCGTGTCGCCACCGCCGGCAATGCTGAAGGCCGGGCTGTCGGCTACGGCACGGGCGATGGCCTCGGTGCCCTTGGCAAAGGCATCGAACTCGAACACGCCGACCGGGCCGTTCCAGACGATGGTGCCGGCGGCCTTGAGCTTGTCGGCCAGGCGAGCCGCGGTCTTCGGGCCGATGTCGAGGATGAGGTCGTCTTCTGCCACGTCGGCCGCGGCCTTCACCGTGGCCGGCGCGTCGGCGGAAAAGGCCTTGGCGACCACCACGTCCTCGGGGATGGGGACCTCGGCGCCGCGCGCCTTCATCGCCTCGATCACGGCCGTGGCCTCGCCCAGCAGGTCCCGCTCGGCCAGGCTCTTGCCGATCGGGAGCCCGGCGGCCAGCATGAAGGTGTTGGCGATGCCGCCGCCGACGACCAGGCCATCGACGTTCTTCGCCAGGCTTTGCAGGATGGTGAGCTTGGTCGACACCTTGGAGCCGGCGACGATCGCCACCAGCGGCCGCTTGGGATCGGCCAGGGCCTTGCCGATGGCATCGATCTCGGCGGCCAGCAGCGGGCCGGCGCAGGCCACGGGGGCGAACTGGGCGATGCCGTAGGTGGAGGCCTCGGCGCGGTGCGCGGTGCCGAAAGCGTCGTGGACGAAGATGTCGCACAGCCGGGCCATCTTCTTTGCCAACTCCTCGTTGTTCTTCTTCTCGCCCTTGTTCAAGCGGCAGTTCTCGAGCATCACCAGCTGCCCCGGCGCCACGCTGACGCCATCGACCCAGTTCGCGACCAGCGGCACTTCGCGGCCCAGCAGCTCGGCCAGGCGGGCAGCCACGGGGGCGAGCGAATCCTCGGGCTTGAACTCGCCTTCCGTCGGCCGGCCGAGGTGACTGGTGACCATCACCGCCGCGCCGGCATCGAGCGCCATCCGGATGCAGGGCACCGAGGCGCGGATGCGGGTGTCCTCGGTGATGCGGCCGTCATCGTCCTGCGGCACGTTCAGGTCGGCGCGGATGAACACGCGCTTGCCTTGCACTTGGCCCTGGGCAATGAGGTCGGAGAAGCGGAACACTTTCATCATGGTCGTGTCTTCGTGAGAGGGAGGGGATCCGGCTGGCGTGCGCCACCGCGGGAGCCCTACCAGCCCAGACCGAAGCGCAGGGCCAGCAGCACCGCGGTGCCGCAGACGATGGTGCCGAGGATGCCACGGCGCCACCAGTACCACAGACCGCCGGCGGCGGCTGCGTACAGGCGCGCATCCTGCCATGTCCCGATGAGGTGCCCCTGGCTCATGATGACCTCGGGCACCACCACCGCCACCAGCGCGGCCAGGGGCGCGTATCGCAAGGCCTCGCGCAGCCAGGCGGGGATGGAGACCTCGCGCTCGGGCAGCAGGAAGAACGAACGCGTCACCAGCGTGATCACGCCCAGGCCGAGGATCGCGATGACCGCCTCCCAGCCGTTCATGCGGCCCCCTTGGCCCTGCTCATGGCTGCTTCTCCAGCTTGACCGCAGGCGCGGGAGCCGGCGAGAAGTGGTCCATCAGGATGCCGATGGCGACGGCCGCCGCGATGGCGACGACGATGTTGAGCTTGAACGGCAGCGCGAAGGCCGCGACGGCGGCACAACCCGCCACCGCGGCGGCGATCCACGTGGCGCGGTCGGAAAGCAGCGAACCCGTCAGTCCGAGCAAGGCGAGCGTGCCGGCGAAGCCCAGGCCCCATTCGGTGGGGATCCGGTCGGCCAGGGCGATGCCCAGCATCGACATCAATTGCCAGGTGACCCAGTTGACGCTCACGCCGCCCCAGAAGTACGGGCCCTGGTCGGGGTGCGGCCTCGGCTCGGGGTAGCGCCGCATGAACATCACGTAGTTCAGGTCGGCGGTGAAATAGCCGTACATCATCCGCTGGCGCAGCGACAGCTCGGCAAGATAGGGTCGCCAGCTCGCGCTGAAGATGACGAAGCGCAGATTCACGCAGGCGGCCGTGGCCCACACGACCCAGATCGGCGCGCCGGAGACTATCAGCGGGAGCGAGGCGAGTTGTGCACTGCCGGCAAAGACGATCAGGGACATCAGCACGGACAGCGGGATGCCCAGGCCGGTCTTCACCATCGCCACCCCGGTCACCAGGCCCCAGGCCCCGAGGCCCAGCGCGATGCCAGTCATCTCACGCGCACCGTCGCGGAACGCGGGGTGGCGCCAAACGGGGGCGCTGGAGGCGGGATCGGGCATCCCGCGATTGTCGCCTAGGGTTTTCACCCATCCCGCCTGCACAGTTGCCGGCGGGATCTGCACCCTTGCAGGGCATGACCCGGTCAGTGGGTGCTCGTCGCCTTCTTGCTGCCGGCGCGCGCTTCCTTGACGTCGGCGCTCGCAGCGGCCTTGCGGTCCGACTTGCCCCCCTCGTCGCCGGCTTCTTCTTCGCTCTTGGCGCTGCTGCGCGCGACCTCCGGCGTCAGCTGCGGCGGCACCGGCTCGAGCTTGTTCTCGCGCATGTAGTCGTCCATCTCGCGCCAGCCGGCGTAGATGGCGGCCTTGTCGGCCTTCCTGTTCAGGGTGTAGCAGTCCTCGATCGCGCGGGCCGCGTTGCGGCACGCCGCACCGATGGCCTTGCCCTCGGCCGCCCGGCGTTCGGCCACCGCGCTGGCGCCCTCGATGCCCAGCAGGTCGCAGCCGGCCAGCAGCATGCCGGCCAGGATGGCTACGAGGGCAGGAGGCGGGCGGCGCATGGCGGGCAGGCTTTCGTCGGACGTGGGACTGCCTGTCTTATCGGCCGCCGCCTGGCGGACTTGAGCGCGCCCCTTCAGGCCCTGGCAGCGCCCGCCCGCGCCATGTCCAGCAGGCGTTCCACGCGCTCTTCGGTGCTCGGGTGGGTCGAGAACAGGCCCGCGATGCCGCGTCCGGACAGCGGGTTCATGATCATCATCTGGGCCGTCTCGGGGTGGCGCTCGGTGGTCTCCAGCGGCACGCCCTGCGCCACGCGGTGGATCTTCTGCAGGGCCGAGGCGAGCGCCTGCGGATCGCCCGAGATCTCGGCGCCGCCACGGTCGGCCTCGAATTCGCGGGCCCGGCTGATGGCCATCTGGATCAGGCTGGCCGCCAGCGGGGCCAGGATCATCACCAGGATGGACACGATCGGGTTGACCGGGCGACCTTCGTCATCCCGGCCGCCGAAGATCATCGCGAAGTTGGCCAGCATCGAGATGGCGCCGGCCATGGTCGCGCTGATGGTCGAGATGAGGATGTCGCGGTGCTTCACGTGCGCCAGCTCGTGCGCCATCACGCCGCGCAGCTCGCGCTCGCTGAGCACGCGCAGGATGCCCGTGGTGGCCGCCACGGCGGCGTGGGCCGGATTGCGGCCGGTGGCGAACGCGTTGGGCGCGTTCTCCTCGATGAGGTAGACGCGCGGCATAGGGAGCTCGGCGCGCTGTGCCAGCTCCTGGATCATCCGGTAGAACTGGGGCGCGCTCTGGGCGTCGACCTCCTGCGCGTTGTACATGCGCAGCACCAGCTTGTCCGAGAACCAGTAGCTGAAGAAATTCATGCCCAGTGCCAGCACCAGCGCGAACACCATGCCCTGGTGCCCGCCGATCAGCCGGCCGATGGTCATGAACAGGGCGGTGATGGCCGCCATCAGGACGGCGGTCTTCAGCAGATTGAACATGGATGGCATTCCTCGCGCCCGCGTTGGCGCGCATCAGTCACGTTACTGGGTCAGATGCGGGCGGCGGGTCGGGAGTTCAATGGGGCTGCAGGTCGCAGCCTTCCAGCCCGGGCCGCGCCTGCATGAAGGCCGTCGCCGGCAGGCGCTTGCCCCCGGGTCTCTGGAGCTCCAGCAACGAGAGGCCGCCGTCCGCGCAGGCGACCACCAGGGCCTGGCCGTCGGCTTGCAGCACCCGCCCCGCCGGCCCCACGAGATCAGGACGTAGCGAGGCCTGCCAGACCTTGATCGTCTCGCCGCCGGATTCGAAGCTGGCGCCGGGGAAAGGGTTGAAGGCGCGCACCCGGCGTTCGATGGTCGCCGCCGGCAGGCTCCAGTCGATCGCCGCTTCGGCCTTGTCGATCTTGTGGGCGTAGGTCACGCCCTGCGGCGGCTGGGCCGTGGCCACCAGTCGGCCCGCATCCGCGTCGGCCAGCGCCTGCACGATCATCCGGGCGCCGAGCGCGGCCAGTCGGTCGTGCAGACGGCCCGTGGTGTCGTCCGGCCGGATGGCCTCGCGCTCGAGGGCCAGCATGGCGCCCGTGTCGAGCCCTTCGTCCATCTGCATGATGGTGATGCCGGATTCGGCGTCGCCGGCCTCGATCGCGCGATGGATCGGGGCGGCGCCGCGCCAGCGCGGCAGCAGCGACGCATGGATGTTCAGGCAGCCCAGGCGCGGCAGTTCCAGCACCCAGCGCGGCAGGATGAGCCCATAGGCGGCCACCACCATCACGTCGGGCGCTGCGGCCTCGAGCTGCGCCCGCGCCGCAGGGGCATCCGTGGCGTACTTGCCGTCCAGCTTCAGCCCCTGAGGCTGCGCGACGTCTAGCCCGTGAGCCAGCGCAAACTTCTTGACCGGGGACGGGGTGAGTTTCATGCCTCGCCCGGCCGGCCGATCCGGCTGGGTGAGGACGATCGGGATCGTATGGCCCGCGGCATGGATGGCAGCCAGGGCGGCCGCCGCGAAATCAGGCGTGCCCGCGAAGGCGACGCGCATCGGCCGTTCTTCGCTCATCGCGCCTTCTGCTCTTCGCGCGCCTTCTTCAGCATCTTGGTCTTGATGCGCTCGCGCTTGAGCGGGCTGAGGTATTCGACGAAGACCTTGCCGAGAAGGTGATCCATCTCGTGCTGGACGCAGACCGCCGTCAGGCCCTCGGCGTCGAATTCATAGGGCTGTCCGTCACGGCCGAGCGCCCGCACCGTCACCCGGGCGTGGCGGGGCACGGCGTCGTAGATGGTCGGCACGGACAGGCAGCCCTCTTCGCCCACCATCATCTCGTCGCTGATCTTCACCAGTTCCGGGTTGATCAGCACCCGCGGCTGATCGCGCTGCTCGGAGGTGTCCATCACGATCACGCGTCGGTGAACGTCCACTTGCGTGGCCGCCAGGCCGACGCCATCGGACTCGTACATGGTCTGCAGCATGTCGTCGACGAGCTGCCGAACCTGTTCGTCGACCTCGGCCACGGCGGTGGCGACGGTGTGCAGGCGCGGGTCGGGGTAGCGCAGGATGGGAAGCAGGGCCATGGGAAGAATGAGGATCGGAATTCAGCTCGGGGCTTGCCCCGGTTTGTCAACGCGACACCACAAATAGTGCCGTTTGTCGTGACAAAGGGTTGCGACACGCGGCCAAGTTTGTTTACGGTATCAAGGATTTAGAGGCAGAATTTGCCGAGCTTTCTCAAGTTTTCGCTCGGCTGAGCGAACTGGTTAGGCGGTGACCGAAGGGTGGCTGCCCCAGCGCCCGGCCGGAATTGTTGCATCGCCCCAGATTTCCGGCTCGTCGCCCGGGAGTGTCCATTCATGATGAGCCGAACTGTCCGCCAGCCCCTCTTGCGTCGTTCCTCTTGGGTCGTGGCCTTCAGTCTGGGTTTCGCGGCCGTATCGGCCGGCGCCGCGACGTGGCCGGTCACGCCGGGCCAGCGCTCCACGGCCCAGCAGGTGGCTGAAGCCGGCGTGCCACTGTCCGAGCTGGCCCCCAACGCCCCTGACAGCTACACCGTCAAGCGCGGCGACACCCTGTGGGACATCTCGAAGATCTTCCTCAAGACCCCGTGGCGCTGGCCCGAGCTCTGGGGCATGAACCTCGACCAGATCCGCAATCCGCACCTGATCTATCCTGGGCAGGTCCTCTATCTGGACAAGACGGGTGACCGCGCGCGCCTGCGCCTGGGCAAGCCGGTCGAGACCCAGGACGGCAAGCTGTCACCACGCGTGCGGGCCGAGCCGCTGCCCGACGACGCCATCGCCTCGGTGCCCATGCACCTCATCGGCCCGTTCCTCAACGACGCCATCGTGCTCGACTCCAACACCCTGGAGACGGCACCCCGCGTGGTGGCCACGCAAGAGGGGCGGGTCCTGGTCTCGAAGGGCGAGAACGCCTACGTGCGCGGCGATCTTTCGGCGGCCCGCAACTGGCAGCTCTTCCGTGAGCCCAAGCCGCTGATCGACCCGACCACCAACGAGCTGCTCGGCTTCGAGGCGCACTTCGTCGGCACCGCCGAGTACACACGTCCCGGCGAGATCCGCGCCCTGCCGGACGGCAAGAGCGAGATCGTGCCGGCCACGATCACCATCACCAACCTGCGCGAGGAAGCCAACATAGGCGACCGCCTGTCGCCGGCGCCCGCCCGTGATGTCGAGGCCTTCGCGCCGCACTCGCCGGGCGGCCCGATGTCCGGGCGCATCATCTCCGTCTACGGCGACGGGCTCAACGCCGGCCAGAACCAGATCGTCTCGATCAACCGGGGCGCCCGCGACGGCGTTGAGCGCGGCCACGTGCTGGCGCTGTGGCGCGCCGGGACGCAGCGGGTCGACACCACCGACGCGGCCAAGCCGATGATCCGCCTGCCGGACGAACGTCACGGCCTCCTGTTCGTCTTCCGGGTGTTCGAGCGCGTGTCCTATGCGCTGATCCTGCAGGTGAAGGACCCGGTCTCCGCCGGCGATCTGTTCACCGAGCCGTAAGGGTCGTCCCGCGCCGGCTGGCGCGGGGCCCGCGAGCCACCGTTGCGGGGGACGGCTGCCACCCTCGATTGCCGCATGCCCACTGCCGCCCATCCCTTGTCTGACGACGAGCTGTTCGCCTGGCTGGGCCTGGTGCACTCGCCGGGCCTGTCTCCCGGCGCAGCACGCCGCCTGCTGGCCGCGTTCGGCTCTCCCGAAGCGGCCATCGGAGCTGGTCCCGGTGCCTGGCGGGAGGTCGCGGGCCTGGCCGCGAGCCAGGCGCTGTTGAATCCCGCCCTCAACCCGGACGAGACCTTCGCGCGCACCCGGGCGTGGTTGGCGGAGGACCCCACCTGTCGCCATGTCGTCACGCTGGGCGATCCCACCTACCCCACCGCCCTTCTGCAGACGGCCGACCCGCCGCTGCTGCTTTATGGCCACGGCCGGCTGTCCCTGCTGGAGCGCCCGTCGCTGGCCATCGTGGGCAGCCGCCACGCCACCCCAGCCGGGCTGGACAATGCCCGGGCCTTTGCGGCCCATCTCGCGCAAGCCGGCCTGGTGATCGTCTCGGGGCTGGCCCTGGGCATCGACGGCGCGGCCCATGAGGGCGCGCTGGAGGGCGCCGCCGCGGGGGGCACGGGGGGCACCATCGCCGTGGTCGGTACCGGCCTGGATCGGGTCTACCCCAAGCGCCACCATGCGCTGGCGCACCGCCTGGTCGATGGCGCCGGCTTGCAGCTGAGCGAGTTCATGCTCGGCGCCGAGTCGCTGAAGGAGCACTTCCCGCGCCGCAACCGCATCATCGCGGGGATGTCGATGGGCACGCTGGTGGTCGAGGCCGCCGTGCAATCCGGCTCGCTGATCACGGCGCGGTTGGCCGTCGAATGCGGCCGCGATGTGTTCGCCATCCCCGGATCCATCCACAGCCCGCAATCGCGCGGCTGCCATCGCCTGATCAAGGAGGGCGCGAAGCTCGTCGAGACCGCGGATGACATCCTGCACGAGCTGCGCTGGCCCGCGGCGCCAGCGCCGGCGCCTTCCGCTGGCGCCCCGACGGGGCGCGAGGATCCGGTGCTGGCCGCCATGGGTCACGATCCAGTGACGACGGACTCCCTGTCGGACCGGACCGGCTGGCCCGTCGCTGAACTGCAGGCCCGACTGCTCGAACTGGAGCTCGACGGGCGCATCGCGCGGCTGCCCGGCGGCCTGTTCCAGCGCCGTGCGGCCGCTTGAGCCGAGCCCGGCCAGACGGCATCGAACTGGGCCCCAAGGCCGCCAAATGCTCCCGACCCGGGCAAAGGCGCTCGGGTATAGTCAGCCCATCATGTTCGACGTGCTGGTCTACCTGTACGAAAACTACTGGCGGCCCGACGCGTGCCCCGACCATGAGCAGCTCACGCGCAAGCTCTCGGCGGTCGGCTTCGAATCGGACGAGATCCAGGAGGCGCTGCACTGGCTTGATGGCCTGGCACTGCGCACCGACGAACTGAGCGCCGAGGCGGGCGCGCCGGCGGCGCCGCTGGCGCAGTCGGCCTCGGCCGTCCGCATCTACTTGCCCGAAGAGCAGGAGTTGCTCGGCGAAGAGTCGATCGGCTTCATCAGCTTCCTCGAATCCGCCGGGGTGCTCACCGCGCCGCTGCGCGAGATGGTGATCGATCGAGCCGCGGCGGTCGGCGCGGGCCCGCTCCCGCTGGACGACCTGAAGATCATCGTCCTGATGGTCTTCTGGAGCCTAGGCGCGGAGCCGGACGCGCTCATCCTGGACGAGCTCTTCGTCGCACCGGAAGACCGGCTGATTCACTGAGCGGATCGCGCCGCGGTCAGGCGAGCAGCCGTGCCGGATCGGCCTTGATCTTCTCGATGGCGCTGCGGGTGGCGGCGACGGTCAGGGACTCGTCCTGCAAAGGCACCAGCAAACCGGCCTGCAGAAAGGCCGCCAGTCGGGCCTTCTGAAACAACACGCAGCGCCCGTCGGCCGCCGAGAACAGCGAAAGCTGCCGGCTCATCCCCTGCCAGACCAGGCGCACCGAGAACTGCCGCCCGCGAAGGTCCAGGGTGAAGGCGGCCCCCAACTGCAGTTCAGCCGCCCATTCCAGCATGGCGGGGCTCGGCATGGATCCGCCGTCGGCCACGATCTCGAGGCCCTCGTGCTGGTGGCTGCTGCTGTCGAGGACCCAGCTCTCGTCGATCTCGACGTCTTCTTCCGGCAGCAGCTCCTCGATCATCTCCAGCCGCTGCTTGAGGTCGTCCAGTTGCTGGGCCGTGATCGCGGTGGCGCGTGCACTGAAGGCAGCCGTGAGCGCCAAGTTGAGCGACTTGATCGCCTTGTCCTGCTTCTCCGCGGCCAGGCCGACGGAAGCCATGCCCTGTCGCAGGGTCGTGAGCAGCGGCGGCACGCGGCGGATCACCTCGGCCCTGTCCTCGCGATTGGTCTTGGCGCTGGCCGTCCACAGCAACTCGCTGGCGGCTGCGCGGACGGTCTTGACCTGGTCGCTCTGCGGCCCGTGGCGCACCGCGGCCGTGGCCAGCACGTCGGCCCACACGTGGAACATGAACTCGCGGATGCCTTCGTGCACCGGGACGTTGCCCAGCAGCTTGCGCAGCTCGATGGTGTACTGGATGGCCAGCGTTTCCCGCTGCTCCACCTGCTGGGCCAGCGAAACACCGGCGCGGCTTTTCTCGTTCTGCTCGCGGAAATAGCCCTCGAGGAACTTCTCGAACTCGTTGAGCACGGTCTGAAAGACACGTCGCCCGGTGTCGGGAAAGGCCTCCACCACCTGGACCACGCGCTTGATTTCCGTCTCCAGCGGCGTGCCCAGGACCTCGGCCCCGCCCTCGAAGCCCATGACGCAGGCTCCCATCCGGTCGATCAGCCGGCGGGCCGGGTGGTCGGCAGTGGAGAAGAAGTCGGGCTCGGCGATGGCCACCCGCAGGGTCGGCATCTGCAGGCGAGCGAACCACACCCGCAGCTGGGCAGGGATTCGCTCCTCGGTGAGGATGGCCTGGAAGAGCAGCGCCACCAGTTCCACGGTGGCCCGCTCGGCCGGCGTGCTGGCTGCCGCCTTCAGCGCCGCCTGTCGATCGCGCAGCTCCTGCAGGAGGATCTCCGGCGCCGGACCGACACCGGCAGCCGCGCCCCCTGCTATGGCTCCGTCGCCGGCCGGTCCGCCGGCCTGCTCCACCAGGCGCTGCTGCGCCTTGGCCATCGCCTCCGACAGCCGTGCCGACGCGGGACGCGCGTGAGCGGTGTCGCGGAAGCCGGGCAGATGGCGCTCCATCACCTCGGAGAAATGCTCCAGCACGACGTCCGCGCGCGCCGAAGCGCCGGCCGCCGGACGGGTCATCATGCGGGTCTCGTCTTCGATGCTGTGGCCGTGCAGGATGCTCTGCGGCGGACGGGGCCCCCCACCAAACGGATCGTTGCCCGCTGCCGGACCAGCCGCTCCCGCTCCAGCGGGCCGGGTCGGCCCACCGCCCATGCCACCGTGCCCCGTGGGTCCATAGACGCTGGACCGTCCGGTCGCCGTCGGCATGGGCGCGGAGGCCACCGAGGTGTCGCCAAAGCGGGTGCTCGCTCCGCCGCCGCGGGTGGCGGCGGGATCCGGCTCAGGCGTCAGTCCGCCGGGCGATGTGGAACTGCCATCGGAGCGGCGGATCGCGCCGCGCAAGTCGACCTCGGGCAACACGCCGCGCTCGACCAGCCACTTGTTGGTCTCCTGCCAGACCGCCTCCATCGGCTTGGAGCAGGCCTTGACCAGGTACTCTTCAAGTCCGCGCCAGCTTTCAAGTGCGAGGCCGGCCTGCGTCCAGGCGTCTATCACGCATTCGGCCAGGACCGGCGGGCGGAACAGGTCGCCCGCTTCAAGATCAGGCAGTTGGGACAGCGAGGTGAGTCTTGCGCGCAGGGCGTTGAACTCCCAGATGCCCTTGTCGAGCATGCTCTGGGCAAGGCGCGAGATCAGGATCTCCCGCTGGATCTCGTCATCGTCGACCAGCTTCAGATCGAGCGCACCGCTCAGCGTGGCCGGCCCGTTCGCAGCCGCCGAGGCCTGCACTGCACTGCCCGAGGCCACCTGCTTCTGAACCCGCTCGGCCAGCCTGCGCGGCCACTGGCTGCCGTTGCGCATCACGTCCTGCAGCATGTCGCGCCTGGCCTGGGCGACGGTGCGCTCCGCTGTCTTCTCGTTCAGCGCCTGGGCCCCTGCCATCGCAGCGTCCAGCCAGGGCTGGAATTCCTTCACCAGACGTTCAGCGAAATACAGTCGCGCTTGGTCGAGGAGACTCGTCTGGGCCGAAGATGAAGGCATGTGGGCGGCGGGACAGGCGGGTCAGTAGTGAGCTTTGACTCTACACCACCGCTCCGGCGTTCGGATCGTTCGGATCGCCGCCTTCCTTGGCCGGGCCGGACTTGATCAGGTCTTCGCGCTTCACACCCAGCCACATCGCGATGGCCGCGGCGACGAAGACCGAAGAGTAGATGCCGAACAGGATGCCGATGGTGAGCGCGACCGCGAAGTAGTGCAACGTCGGGCCGCCGAAGATCAGCATCGACAGCACCATCATCTGCGTGCAGCCGTGGGTGATGATGGTGCGGCTCATCGTCGAGGTGATCGCGTGGTCGATCACCTCGTGGGTCGTCATCTTGCGGTACCTGCGGAAGGCCTCGCGGATCCGGTCGAAGATCACCACCGATTCGTTCACCGAGTACCCCAGGACCGCCAGCACAGCCGCCAGCACCGAGAGCGAGAACTCCCACTGGAAGAAGGCAAAGAAGCCCAGGATGATCACCACGTCGTGCAGGTTCGCGATGATGGCGGCGACCGAGAACTTCCACTCGAAGCGGATCGCCAGGTAGATCATGATGCCGATCACCACGCAGGCCAGGGCCTTGGCGCCGTCCTGGGCCAGCTCGGCGCCGACAGAGGGTCCGACGAATTCGGTTCGGGCCAGCTCGAACGGCTCGCTGCCGTCGGCCTTGGTACAGGATGGCCGGGTGATCGACTCGCCCTTGGGCGTGGTCACGGCCTTGGTTGCGACCTGGCCCTGTTCGGCTGCGCAGAGTGCATCGAAGACGCGCTGGGCCACTTCCGCCTGCTTCACGTCCGAGCGCACCGGCACGCGGATCATCACGTCCTGCGAGGTGCCGAAGTTCTGCACCTGCACCTCGCCGAAGCCGAGCTTGTCGACGGCTTCGCGCACATGGGCAAGGTTGGCGGTCTGCGCGTAGTGGATCTCCGAAACCGTGCCGCCGGTGAACTCGATCGAGAAGTGCAGGCCCCGCGTGGCGAGGAAGAACACCGCGGCGAGGAAGGTGACGGCAGAGACGATGTTGAACACCAGCGCGTGCCGCATGAACGGGATGTCGCGCCGGATACGAAAGAATTCCATGGTGGACCCTTGTGAGAGCTTCTCGTCGCGCGCCGTTCAGGCCTTGTCGGCGGCTTCGCCGGCAGGTGCCGGCGCGCCATCCGGGCGCCACACCTGGCCGATCGAGACCGCCTTGAGCTTCTTCTGGCGGCCATACCAGAGGTTGACGAGCCCGCGCGAGAACATCACGGCAGAGAACATCGACGTGAGGATGCCGAGGCAGTGCACGACCGCGAAGCCGCGCACGGGGCCGGAGCCGAATGCCAGCAACGCCAGGCCCGCGATGAGCGTGGTGATGTTCGAGTCCAGGATGGTCGCCCAGGCGCGTTCGTAGCCCGCGGAAATGGCCGCCTGGGCAGAGGCGCCGCCGCGCAACTCCTCTCGCACCCGCTCGTTGATCAGCACGTTCGAGTCGATGGCCATGCCGAGCGCCAGCGCGATGGCGGCGATGCCCGGCAGCGACAGGGTGGCCTGCAGCATCGACAGCACCGCGATCAGCATCAGCAGGTTGAAGGCGAGCGCGAGCGTCGAGAACATGCCGAACAGCAGGTAGTACAGGCACATGAAGACGGCGATCGCGGCGAAGCCGTAGGTCACGCTGGCGAAGCCCTTGGCGATGTTGTCCGCGCCCAGGCTCGGGCCTATGGTGCGCTCTTCGATGATCTCCATGGGCGCGGCCAGCGAGCCGGCGCGCAGCAGCAGGGCCGTGTCGTTGGCTTCCTGGGTGGTCATGCGACCCGAGATCTGGAAGCGCGCACCCAGCTCACCACGGATCACCGGCGCCGTCACCACCTCGCCCTTGCCCTTTTCGAACAGCAGGATGGCCATGCGCTTGCCGATGTTCTCGCGAGAAACATCGCGCATGATCCGCGCGCCCTTGGCATCGACCGTCAGGTGCACTGCCGGTTGCTGGTGGTCGTCGAAGCCCGGCTGGGCGTCGCTCAGGCTGTCGCCGGTGATGATCACCTGGCGCTTGACCATCAGCGGACCGCCGCCACGCTCGACATAGCGCTCCGTGCCGTAGGGCACCGGCCCTCCACCTGCTGCGGCGGCAGCTGCCTCGACCGAATCGTCGACCATGCGCAGCTCGAGAGTCGCTGTGCGGCCGATGATGTCCTTCGCCTTGGCCGTGTCCTGCACCCCTGGCAGCTGCACCACGACCCGGTCTGCGCCTTGTTGCTGGATCACCGGCTCGGCCACGCCGAGCTCGTTGACGCGGTTGTGAAGCGTGGTGATGTTCTGCTTGAGCGCGGCATCCTGGACGCGGCGCACCGCCTCGGGCTTGAGCGAGCCGCTGAGCAGCAGGTCGCCATTCGAGGCATTGCCATCCGCCCAGACAATGTCCGGTTGACTGTCGTTGAGCACGGGCAGCGCCGCGGCGCGGGTTTCTGCATCGCGGAAGCGGACTTCGACGACATTGCCCTCGCGGTTGATCCCCGCGTGCCGGATGTTCTTGTCTCGCAGCGTGCTGCGGATGTCCCCGGCGACCGACTCGGCCTTCTTGGTGAGCGCCGCCTTCATGTCGACCTGCATCAGGAAGTGCACGCCGCCTCGCAGGTCCAGTCCAAGGTACATCGGCAAGGCGTGCAGTCGGGCCAGCCAATGCGGCGAGCGGGACACCAGGTTCAGCGCGACGATGTAGGAAGGATCGCTCGGATCGGTGTTGAAGGCCTTGTTGAGCGCGTCCTTGGCCTTGAGCTGGGTGTCCGTGTCGGCCAGGCGCGCCTTGACGGAGTTGCCCTCGAACTGCACGAAATCAGGCTTGATCCCGGCGGCTTGCAGCGCCTGCTCGACCCGCCCGGCCAGCGAAGCATCCACCTTGAGCGTCGCCTTGCCGCTGGAGACCTGCACCGCCGGCGCCTCGCCGAAGAAGTTGGGCAGCGTATAGACCAGGCCCACCACCAGCGCGAAGGCCAGCAGCAGGTACTTCCACAAGGGGTATCGATTCATGTCGAGCTTTCTTGCCGGGGCCGGGGATGACCCGCGGGTGCGCGCGAGGCGGCAGGCGCAGGCGCCGCCGCTGGTCGGGCTTACTTGTAGGTGCCCTTGGGCAGCACCTGGACCACGGACGAGCGCTGGACCTGGACCTCGACGTCCTTGGCAACCTCGACGTGCAGCACGCTGTCGCCGATCTTGGCCACGCGTCCGATCACGCCCCCACCGATGACCACCTCGTCGCCCTTGGCGAGCGCGTCGATCATGGCCTTGTGCTCCTTCTGCCGCTTCATCTGCGGGCGGATCATGATGAAGTACAGCACCACGAACATCAGCACGAGCGGCAGGAATTGCATCAGGCTGCTGGCCGCGCCACCGGCGGTGGCGGTGGTGCCCTGGGCGTAGGCGTTGGAGATGAACACAGGAATCTTCCTTCTCTTCAGTGTGCGGCCGGTTGACGGCGCGGCATTGTAGTTGTGGTGCCTTGACGGCCAATCAAGCGGCGATCGGGCAGCGAAGACCTGGGACAAACCCGCGACCGACAGGAGGCAGGCCCAGAAACGATCAAGCCCTCGCTACACGGGGCAGGGAGGGCTTGGACGCGCAGCCGGCTCGGGCTGCATGAAACTGGTTGCGGGGGCAGGATTTGAACCTGCGACCTTTGGGTTATGAGCCCAACGAGCTACCAGACTGCTCCACCCCGCGACAGAAAGACGGACTATAGCACAGAGTTTTCTAAACGCCAGCCGCATCGAGCGTGGCACTGAACTTTTCTGCGTTCTGGAAGCCAATCACGCGCACGCCGGGAAGCTCCTGGCCGCCGGCGGCGAAGAAGATCGTCCCCGGCGGGCCGAAAAGATGGAAGCGCTTGAGCAACGCCACGTCGTCCGGTGAATTGGCCGTGACGTCGGCCTTGAGCAGCAGCGCCTTGGACAGCCGCGCACGGATGGCCGGGTCGCTGAACGTGAAGCGCTCCATCTCCTTGCACGAGACGCACCAGTCGGCATAGAAGTCCAGCATCACCGGGCGGTCGGCACGCTGCAAGTGCACGTCGAGCTCGGCCACGGTAGCCACCTTGACGAAGTCGAGTCCCGCCATCCCTGCATCGCCCCGCGCGGACTCTCCCAGGCGCGCGAGATGGGCCAGCGGCTGCAACGGATCACGTCCGCCTGAAGCGGCGCCACCCAGCAGCATCACACCCCAGGCCAAAGCCGCCACGCCCAGTGCCCGCTGAAGCCACACGCGGGGCGCTCCGCTGTGCGGGTTCGGGTCGAACGGTCTGAGCATGAAGCCGCCCATGAGCAGAAGGCCGCCCCACAGCGCCAGCCCCACAGACACGGCGAGCACAGGCTGGACGACCCACAGCGCGACCCCCAGCAGCACCAGTCCAAAGAAGCGCTTGACTGCATGCATCCACGCGCCCGAGCGCGGCAGCCAGGCGCCCGCCGAGGCCCCGAGAAGCAGCAGCGGGGTGCTCATCCCCACGGCCAGGGCGAACAGCGCACTGCCGGCCAGGGTCACATCGTGGGTCTGGCTCAAGAACAGCAAGGCACCCGCCAGCGGCGCCGTGACGCAAGGGCTCACGATGAGCGCCGACAGTCCACCCATCAGGAACACACCGGCCATCTGGCCGCCGGGCAAGCGGCGCGAGGCGCCATCGAGCCTGGTGGAGAGCGCTGAAGGCAGGCGAAGTTCGTAGACGTCGAACATCGACAGCGAGAACAGCACGAGCAAGGCGGCGAAGGCCGTCAGGACGGCCGGCTTCTGAAGCGCCGCCGCCAGGCCCTCGCCGGCCAGTCCGGCGGCAATCCCCAGGGCCGTGTAGACCAACGCCATGCCAAGCGAATACGAGCTGGCGAGCGCGAAGCCGCGGCGGCGTGAAACGGCGGCTCCGCCGGTCAGGATGGACGACAGGATCGGCAGCATGGGCAACACGCAGGGCGTGAAGGCCAGCAACAGCCCCATCAACCAGAAAGCCCCGACGGCCGTCCACCAGGAGCCGCTCTGGAGCACGCGCTGGACCCGGTCTCCGTCATTCGATGGCGTGCCGGGCTGCGAATTCGCGAGCACCTGGCTTTCAGGTGAGGTTGCATTCCGGATGGCCGACTGCAGCAATCCGGGCGATGCCTGCACGGCCGTCGTGGCGGACGGCGCATCGTTGGCGGCCACGAGCGTGGCCTGCCCCGTCCCGCCGAATCCTGCGAGCGAAACACGTACCTGACGGGTCAGCGGTGGATAGCACAGGCCGGCGTCAGCACATCCCTGCGAAACCACGTCGACGGTGAATCCCCCCGCCGCGGCGGCGCTCACCGGCAACCGGATCTCCAAGGGGCCGTGGTACGTCTCGACGTTCTTCTGGAAGTTCTCGTCGTACTTCACCTGCCCAGGGGGCAGCACGGGATCGCCGAGAGTGGCTTGCGCGGCCGTGAAGCGAAACTTCTCGCGGTAAAGGTAGTAGCCCGGAACGGTCCGGAAAGCCAGCAGGATCTCCTTCGGGCCAGCCGCCTTCGCCTCGAGGGGGAACGCCACCTCCGGTTCGAGGAAGTCATCGGCAGCCCGGGCCGCGGACATGGCGCCAAACATCAGAGCAGCCCAGAGCAGCACCCAGCTCAGCAGGCGGAATGGAGTGCCAGGCGAATTCAGCGGTCGAATCATGTCGTCTCTACAGAGAGGCTGCGGCGCCCGGTGGTTCCGTGCCGCCGCGGTCTGCCTGAGGCACCTTGTGAGCGCCCTGCAGGCACAAAACAAAAGGGCCAGCGTCGCTGGCCCTTTCAGGGTGTCTCGCGCAGCAAGGCTGCCTGAGCGCTTATTCGGCCGTCGCCTCGGCGGCTTCGGTCGACACTTCGGGCCGATCCACCAGCTCGACGAAGGCCATGGGCGCATTGTCGCCAACGCGGAAGCCCATCTTGAGAATGCGCGTGTAGCCGCCCGGGCGGGTCTGGTAGCGAGGGCCGAGCTCGTTGAACAGCTTGGTCACGATGTCGCGGTCGCGCAGGCGGGCGAACGCCAGGCGGCGGTTCGCGAGCGTGGGCTGCTTGCCCAGCGTGATGAGCGGCTCGACGACGCGGCGCAATTCCTTGGCCTTGGGCAGCGTGGTCTTGATGGCCTCGTGCTGCAGCAGCGAGACGCACATGTTGCGCAGCATCGCGGCGCGATGTTCGCTGGTGCGGTTGAGCTTGCGGAGTCCGTTGCGGTGACGCATGGTGGTGCTTTCCTTTCCTTATTGAACCCCTGGCCGTATCAGGTACCAGGGGGTGCACAGTGGCCACCCGTCAGGGCGGCCGGCTTCTTTGACGGCGCTCGCCGCCGTCTTTCCTGCTTAGCGCTTATCCAGGCCTTGAGGCGGCCAGTTTTCAAGGCGAGCACCCAGCGTGAGACCACGCGAGGCGAGCACTTCCTTGATTTCGTTGAGCGACTTGCGGCCCAGGTTCGGCGTCTTGAGCAGTTCCGTCTCGGTGCGCTGGATCAGGTCGCCGATGTAATAGATGTTCTCGGCCTTCAGGCAATTGGCCGAACGCACCGTCAGCTCCAGCTCGTCGACCGGACGCAGCAGGATCGGATCGAACACCGCCGAGCTCTTGGCCGGCTGGTCGAAGGTGGCGATGTCGCCCACGTCCAGCTGCGCGAAGACGGCCAGCTGCTCGACGAGGATCTTGGCCGAAGCACGGATCGCTTCCTCCGGCGAAATGGCGCCGTTGGTCTCGATCTCCATCACCAGCTTGTCGAGGTCGGTGCGCTGCTCCACGCGGGCATTCTCGACCGCATAGCTCACGCGCCTGACCGGTGAGAAGGAGGCATCCAGCACGATGCGACCAATCGACTTGGTCGGCTCATCGCCGTAGCGGCGAAGGTTGCCGGGCACATAGCCGCGACCCTTCTCGACCTTGATCTGCATGTCGAGCTTGCCACCTTGCGCCAGATTGGCGATGACATGCTCAGGGTTGACGATCTCGACGTCGTGCGGCGTCTGGATGTCAGCCGCGGTGACCGGGCCCTCGCCTTCCTTGCGCAGCACCAGCGTGACTTCGTCGCGGTTGTGAAGGCGGAAGACCACGCCCTTGAGGTTCAGCATGATGTGCACGACATCCTCGGCCACGCCGTCGACCGTCGAGTACTCGTGCAGCACGCCGGCGATCGTCACCTCCGTCGGCGCGTAACCCACCATCGACGACAGCAGCACGCGACGCAGCGCGTTGCCGAGCGTATGACCGTAGCCGCGCTCGAAAGGCTCGAGCGTGACCTTGGCGCGGTGGCCGCCCAGCGGCTCCGCAACGATGGCTTTGGGTTTCAGCAGATTGGTTTGCATGTAAGTCCTGTTCCTCTCAATACCCTCGGCTCGTTACACCGATAAGGCTGACGGACCACACCGGAGCGCGAGGGAACCGCCGCGGAACCGGCTTGCCGCGGCGGCGTTGGCCGCACGCATCCCCAACGGATGCATGCACCGAAAACGGCATCAACGCGAGTACAACTCGACGATCAGCGATTCGTTGATCTCGGCACCGAACTGGTCCCGATCCGGCACCTTCTTGAAGGTGCCTTCCATCTTCGAGGCGTCGACCTGGACCCAGTCGGGCAGGCCGATGGACTCGGCGAGCTTCAGGGCGTCCGCCACGCGAAGCTGCTTCTTGGACTTCTCGCGAATCGAGACCACGTCACCCGCCTTGACCTGGTACGACGGGATGTTCACCACCTCGCCGTTGACGGTCAGCGCCTTGTGCGAAACCAGCTGACGGGCCTCGGCGCGGGTCGAGCCGAAGCCCATGCGATAGACGACGTTGTCGAGACGCGATTCCAGCAGCACCAGCAGATTGGCGCCGGTGTTGCCCTTGCGGCGCTCGGCCTCGGCGAAATAGCGACGGAACTGGCGCTCCAGCACGCCATACATCCGCTTGACCTTCTGCTTCTCGCGCAGCTGCAGCCCGAAATCGGAGGTGCGGGAGCCGGAAGTGCGGCCATGCTGGCCGGGCTTGGAATCGAACTTGGCCTTGTCGCTGATGGCGCGGCGGGCGCTCTTCAGGAACAGGTCGGTGCCTTCACGGCGGGACAGCTTGGCCTTGGGCCCAAGGTAACGTGCCACGGTATGTCCTTTGTCAGGTGTGTTGCTGACGCGCCCGGTGGCCTGGCGAATGCCGGGCCGGCGCGCGAGTCTGGCGAATGTTTTTTAGTGCGCTCAGACGGTGGGCTTCGGAAGACGAAGAACCGGCCGCGAATTTCTTCGCGGTCGGCATTCGGGAAACTCTCGATTGTAGCAGAGCCCGTTCGGCCCCGCCAAAGCTCAGATGCGGCGGCGCTTCTGCGGGCGGCAACCGTTGTGCGGGATCGGGGTGATGTCCGAGATCGAGTTGATGCGGATGCCCAGCGACGCCAGCGCGCGTACCGAGGATTCGCGTCCAGGACCCGGGCCCTTGATCCGCACGTCCAGGTTCTTGATGCCCTGCTCCTGGGCAGCGCGGCCCGCGACTTCGGCGGCCACCTGGGCAGCGAACGGGGTCGACTTGCGCGAACCCTTGAAACCCTGGCCGCCCGACGAGGCCCACGACAACGCGCCGCCCTGGCGGTCGGTGATCGTGATGATCGTGTTGTTGAACGAGGCGTGCACGTGGGCAATGCCATCCGCGACGTTCTTGCGGATCTTCTTGCTCACACGCCGCGCGGCGGTGTTGGCAGGTGCTTTGGCCATGTTGTGTTCTCTTTGCTAGTCCGTGGACGGCGGATTACTTCTTCAGCGCGGCTGCACCCTTGCGCGGACCCTTGCGGGTACGGGCATTGGTGCGGGTGCGCTGACCGCGCATCGGCAGGCCACGGCGATGGCGGAAGCCGCGGTAGCAGCCCAGATCCATCAGTCGCTTGATGTTGATCGAGATTTCGCGACGCAGGTCGCCTTCGATCGTCAGCTTGCCCACCTCTTCCCGGATCTTCTCCAGGTCGCCGTCGGTCAGGTCCTTGACCTTCTTCGAGTAGGCGATGCCGACCGCGTCGCAGATCTGCTGCGCCGTCGTGCGGCCGATGCCGTAGATGTGCGTCAGGCCGATCTCCGCGTGCTTGTGCGGCGGAATGTTGATACCAGCAATACGTGCCATTGTGCTTCCTTCGATTCGCTGTCAGCCGTGGTGGCTCAACCCTGACGCTGCTTGTGGCGCGGGTCGGTGCAGATCACGCGAACCACGCCGTTGCGGCGGATGATCTTGCAGTTGCGGCACATCTTCTTGACCGAGGCCGAGACTTTCATGGTCTTCTCCTGGAGGGTTCAAACGCTCTGGACGTTGTTCACTTTGCGCGGAAAACGATCCGAGCGCGACTCAAATCGTACGGGGTCAGTTCGACAGTCACCCGGTCGCCCGGAAGGATGCGGATGTAGTGCATGCGCATCTTCCCCGAGATGTGCCCGAGAACCACATGCCCGTTTTCCAGCTTCACACGGAAGGTGGCGTTGGGCAGGTTCTCGAGAATCTCGCCCTGCATCTGGATGACGTCGTCTTTCGACATTTTTGGTTCTGGTGGCAGCCGGCTCGAGCGCGGTCAACTGGCCTTGAAATTCGCCTTCTTCAGCAGCGACTCGTACTGCTGACTCATCACGTAAGACTGCACCTGCGCCCAGAAGTCCATCGTGACCACCACGATGATGAGCAAGGAGGTCCCACCGAAGTAGAAGGGCACGTTGTACCTGAGCACCAGGAATTCCGGCAGCAGGCACACCATCGTGATGTAGATCGCGCCGGCAAGGGTGAGTCGGGACAGGATCTTGTCGATGTGCCTGGCGGTCTGCTCCCCTGGGCGGATGCCCGGGATGAACGCACCGCTCTTCTTCAGGTTGTCGGCGGTCTCGCGGCTGTTGAACACCAGGGCCGTGTAGAAGAAGCAGAAGAACACGATCATCGCGGCGTACAGCAGCACATAGATCGGCTGTCCCGGCGACAGGGCGCCGGAGATGTCCTTCAACCAGCGCAGACCTTCGCCGGTGGCAAACCATCCGACGATCGTCGCGGGCAGCAGAATGATCGACGACGCAAAGATCGGCGGGATCACTCCAGACATGTTCAGCTTCAGTGGCAGGTGCGACGACTGGCCGCCATAGACCTTGTTGCCGACCTGGCGCTTGGCGTAGTTGACCAATATCTTGCGCTGGCCACGCTCGACGAACACCACGGCAAAGGTGACGCCGATCACGATCGCGATGATGAACAGGCAGGCGATGATGCTCATCGCGCCGGTGCGAACCAGCTCGAACAGGCCTCCGATGGCGTTGGGCAGGCCCGCCGCGATCCCGCTGAAGATCAGGATCGAGATGCCGTTGCCCAATCCGCGCTCGGTGATCTGTTCACCCAGCCACATCAGGAACATCGTGCCGGCCACCAGGCTCACCACCGCGGTCACGCGGAAGCCGAAGCCCGGTGTGATCACCAGGCCCGAAGAGCCCTCCAGCGCCAGCGCGATTCCCAGCGACTGGAACACCGCCAGCAGCAGCGTGCCGTAGCGCGTGTACTGCGTGATCTTGCGTCGACCCGACTCGCCTTCCTTCTTCAGCGCTTCCAGGCTCGGCACCACGTAGCTCATGAGCTGCATGATGATCGAGGCCGAGATGTACGGCATGATCCCCAGCGCGAACACCGTGAACCGCGACAGCGCGCCACCCGAGAACATGTTGAACAGGTTCAGGATGCCGCCCTGCTGGCCCTGGAACAGCGCCTGCAGTTGTTGCGGATTGATGCCGGGCACCGGAATGTGCGCACCGATCCGGTAGACCACGAGCGCCAGCAGCAGGAAGACCAGCCGGCGACGCAGGTCGCCGAACTTGCCCGACTTGGCCAGCTGATTCGGGGAGGTTGCCACGAGGGTGGGTGTCCTTCGAGTCGTTAGCGAAGCAGCCAGCCCTTAGGCCAGCGAGCCACCCGCGGCCTCGATCGCGGCCTTGGCCCCGACCGTGGCGCCGATGCCCTTGAGCGCGACCTTCTTGCTCAGCTCGCCGGACTTGATCACCTTGACGTGCTTCACCAGCTCGCCAACCAGGCCGGCTTGCTTGAGCGTCAGCAGATCCACCTCATCGGCGCCCAGCGTCTGCAGCTCGTACAACGTGATTTCGGCGTTGAACTTCAGCTGAGCCGACTTGAAGCCGCGCTTGGGAAGGCGGCGATGCAGCGGCATCTGGCCGCCTTCGAAGCCGACCTTGTGGAAGCCACCCGCACGGGATTTCTGGCCCTTGTGGCCACGACCGGCGGTCTTGCCCAGGCCAGAGCCGATGCCACGGCCGACACGGCGCTTGGCATGCTTGGCCCCGGTGGCCGGCTTGATCGAATTGAGTTGCATGTCTTGTCCTCGTCTGCTCAGGCGCTCAAAGCACCTGCACCAGGTAGGCGATCTTGTTGATCATGCCGCGCACCGCGGGGGTGTCTTCCAGCACGCGCTCGCTGTTGAGCTTGCGCAGGCCCAGGCCGCGCACGGTATCCCGGTGCGAGGCCTTGCAGCCGATCGGGCTGCGGACCAGCTTGACCTTCAGGGTCTTCTTGGCGTCGGTCATTCGAGTTTCTCCTGCCTGGCCGATCAGTTGAAGATCTCTTCAACCGTCTTGCCGCGCTTGGCGGCGACCTCGGCCGGCGTGGTCGAGCGCTTCAGTGCGTCCAGCGTGGCGCGCACCATGTTGTACGGGTTGGTCGAACCGTGGCTCTTGGCCACGATGTCGGTCACACCCATCACCTCGAACACCGCGCGCATCGGGCCGCCGGCGATGATGCCGGTACCCGCCGGCGCCGGCGCCATCAGCACCTTGGCGGCACCGTGCTCGCCTTCCACCTTGTGGAAGATCGTGCCGTTCTTCAGGGCCACCTTGACCATGCCGCGGCGAGCCGCTTCCATGGCCTTCTGCACTGACACCGGCACTTCCTTGGCCTTGCCCTTGCCCATGCCGATGCGGCCATCGCCGTCACCGACCACGGTCAGCGCCGCGAAGCTCAGCGTGCGACCGCCCTTGACGACCTTGGTGACGCGGTTGACCGCGATCATCTTTTCCTTCAGGCCATCGTCCCGGCCTTCGTCCTGAATGCGGGGTTGAAACTTTGCCATGTTGCTATTCCTTCGCCGCTCGTGATCAGAACTGGAGACCGGCTTCGCGCGCGGCCTCGGCCAGCGCCTTCACGCGGCCGTGGTAGGCGAAACCGGCGCGATCGAACGCGACCTTCTCGACGCCAGCCGCCTTCGCCTTCTCGGCGATGCGCTTGCCCACCAGGGCCGCGGCGGCGGCGTTGCCGCCATTGCCGGACAGTTGCTCGCGCAAGTCCTTCTCGGCCGTCGAGGCAGAGGCGACCACGTGCGTGCCGTCTTCCGAGATCACTCGTGCGTAGATGTGCAGGTTCGAGCGGAAGACCGTCAGACGGGCGACGCCTTGCTTCGCAATGCGCTCGCGCGTTTGACGCGAGCGACGCAGACGCTGCTCTTTCTTGTTCAGCATGGTGTCGCTCCTTACTTCTTCTTGGTCTCTTTCAGGACCACGCGCTCATCGGCGTAGCGGATGCCCTTGCCCTTGTAGGGCTCAGGGGGGCGGATGGCGCGCACTTCGGCGGCGATCTGGCCGACGACCTGGCGGTCGGCGCCCTTGATCACGATCTCGGTGGGCGTCGCCGTCGCCACGGTGATGCCAGCAGGCATCTCCTTGACCACCGGGTGCGAGAAGCCCACCTGCAGGTTCAGCTTCTGGCCCTGGGCCTGGGCGCGGAAGCCCACGCCGACCAGGTTCAGCTTCTTCTCGAAACCCTTAGCCACGCCGTTAACCATGTTGGCCACCAGCGCGCGCACCGTGCCGCTCATGGCGTTCGACTCGGAAGAGTCATTGGCCGGAGCGAACTGCAGCGAACCGTTTTCCAGCTTGACCGTCACCAGCGCGCCCAGGGGCAGCACGAGGGTGCCGTTGGCGCCCTTCACGGTGATCTGGTCAGCGGTGATCTTCACGTCCACGCCTTGCGGGACGGTGATCGGCATTTTTCCAACGCGGGACATTGCTCGATTCCTTCCTTATGGCGTCGTCAGGCGACGTAGCACAGCACTTCGCCACCGACGCCGGCGGCACGCGCCTTGCGATCCGTCATCACACCCTTGGGCGTGGTGACGATGGCGACGCCGAGGCCGTTCATGACCTGCGGGATCGCATCGCGACCGCGGTAGATGCGCAGGCCCGGGCGGCTCACACGCTCGATGCGCTCGATCACGGGGCGGCCGGCGTAGTACTTCAGGCCGATCTCGAGTTCGTTCTTGCCGCTGTCACCCTTGACGGCGAAGGTGTCGATATAACCCTCGTCCTTCAGCACCTGCGCAATCGCGACCTTGAGCTTGGACGCCGGCATGGTCACCGAGGTCTTCTCAACGGCTTGCGCGTTGCGGATGCGGGTCAGCATGTCGGCGATAGGATCACTCATGCTCATGGTGTTTTCTCCTTGTCGCCTCGATTACCAGCTGGCCTTGATCACGCCAGGAATGTCGCCCTTGAAGGCGAGCTCGCGGATCTTGTTGCGGGCCAGACCGAACTTGCGGAACGTGCCGCGGGGACGACCGGTCAACTCGCAACGGTTGCGCAGGCGGGTCGGGTTGGCGTTGCGCGGGAGCTTCTGCAGCTCCAGGCGGGCCGCATAACGCTCGTCGTCGGACTTCTTGGCGTCGTCGATGATCGCCTTCAGCTCGGCATACTTCTTCGCGTACTTGGCGACCAGCTTTTCACGCTTGTCTTCGCGCTGCTTCAGAGAGGTTTTAGCCACAGGTCACCTCAGTTCTTGAACGGGAAGCGGAACGCAGCGAGCAGCGCCTTGCACTCGTCGTCGGTCTTCGCGGTGGTCGTGAAGGAGATGTTCATCCCCCGGATCGCGTCGATCTTGTCGTACTCGATTTCCGGGAAGATGATCTGCTCCTTGACGCCGATGTTGTAGTTGCCGCGGCCGTCGAACGAGCGACCGGAGATACCGCGGAAGTCACGCACCCGCGGCAGCGCGACGGTGACGAAACGATCCAGGAACTCGAACATGCGCGCACCGCGCAGCGTGACCATGCATCCGATGGGCACACCGTCGCGGATCTTGAATCCGGCGATGGCCTTCTTGGACTTGGTGACCACGGGCTTCTGGCCGGCGATCTTGGTCAGGTCTCCGACGGCGTGGTCCATGACCTTCTTGTCGGCCACGGCTTCGCTGACACCCATGTTCAGCGTGATCTTGGTCAGGCGCGGCACTTCCATCACCGACTCGTAGCCGAACTTGGCCATCATGTCGGGCACCACCTTCTCCTGGTAGTAGGCCTGCAGGCGCGCGACGATCGCGGCTTTTTGCTGTTGACTCATGCTCGCGCTCCTCAGGCCTTGATCTCTTCGCCGCTGGACTTGAAGACGCGGACCCTCTTGCCTTCGCCGCCCATCTTGATGCCCACGCGGTCGGCCTTGCCGGCCGCGGCATTCCAGATGGCGACGTTCGACTGATGGATCGGCATCGTCTTGTCGACCACACCGCCGGTCGTGCCCTTGAGCGGGTTCGGCTTCACGTGCTTCTTCACCACGTTGACGCCCTCGACCACGATGTGGTCTGCATCCACGCGCTCGGTCACGGTGCCGCGCTTGCCCTTGTCACGGCCCGTCAGCACCACGACCTGGTCGCCCTTGCGAATCTTGTTCATCGCGTTTGTCCTTTACTGTCGCGGGTGCGTCAGAGCACTTCCGGGGCCAGCGACACGATCTTCATGAAGCGCTCGGAGCGCAACTCGCGCGTGACCGGGCCGAAGATGCGGGTGCCGATAGGCTCCAGCTTGGCATTCAGCAGCACGGCGGCATTGCCGTCGAACTTCAGCAACGACCCGTCCTGGCGGCGCACGCCCTTGGCGGTGCGAACGACCACTGCGTTGTAGATCTCGCCCTTCTTGACGCGACCACGCGGCGCAGCCTCCTTGATCGACACCTTGATGATGTCGCCAATGCCTGCATACCGGCGCTTGGAACCACCCAGCACCTTGATGCACATGACGGACTTCGCGCCCGTGTTGTCAGCGACGTCAAGTCGCGTTTGCATTTGGATCATTTGTGTCCCCAACTTGTCTCGTCACACCCGCGAGAGATCAGGTGAGTCGAGCAGTCTTGGGCCCGTCAGTTGCCTTCAGAAGCTGAAAGCGCCTGCTTGGGGCGGATCCGGCTTTCCCCTTGCAACGAGCGTGCAAGCCGAAAGCCGGCGAAGCTTTAAATTATCAGCGTATTCCCGAGGGCTTGTCAAGCCTCCCGGGATCAATTCAGCGCGGGCGAAAGTTCAGCGGTTCTCGCGCGCCTGCGCCAGCAGCGTGGAGGCGTCGCTCACCTCGAACTTGCCGGGCTGCTCGAGATTCAACGTCTTGACGACGCCATCGACCACCAGCATCGAGAAGCGCTTGGCTCGCACCCCCATCCCGCCGGCCGACAGGTCCTGCTCCAGGCCCAGCGCGCGTGTGAAGTCGGCGCTTCCATCGGCCATCATGCGTACCTTGCCGGCGGTCTTCTGATCGCGACCCCAGGCGCCCATCACGAAGGCGTCGTTGACCGACACGCACCAGATCTCGTCCACTCCCGCGGCCTTCAGGGCGTCGGCCTGTTCGACGTAGCCCGGCACGTGCTTGGCCGAACAGGTGGGCGTGAAGGCCCCGGGAAGGGCGAACAGCGCGATCGTCTTGCCGGCCGCCTCTTTCTGGACATCGAAGGCGTTGGGGCCGATCGAACAGCCATTGCCTTCGACCTCGACGTATTCCTTGAGCGTGCCGGCGGGCAGCTTGTCTCCGACCTGGATCATGGTGATCTCCTCGAACGGGTGGTGAGCAGGGCCATCAAGAACAACGGCCGGGCGCCAGTATTCCAGCGTCCGGCCGCATCGGCTCGGCGAAAGTCGTCAAGACCCCGCCGGCCCGGGTGGCGTGGCGTTCAGACCAGGCGAGCCTTCTCGACCAGGCGGGTCACGACCCAGCTCTTGGTCTTGGAGATGGGGCGCGACTCGGCGATCTCGACGGTGTCGCCCAGGTGGTACTCGCCCTTTTCGTCATGGGCGTGGTACTTGCGCGAATGGCCGACGATCTTGCCGTACAGCGCATGCGCGGTGCGGCGCTCCACCAGCACGGTCACGGTCTTGGCGCGCTTGTCGCTGACAACCTTGCCGACCAGGGTGCGGGTGTTCTTGGTGGTCGCTTGAGCTTCGGTCACTTCGCAGCCCCCTTCTTCTTCTCGGCCAGGATGGTCTTGGCGCGGGCAATGTCACGACGGGTCTGGCCCAGCGTCGCCGTGTTCGACAGCTGCTGGGTACCCTTTTGCATGCGCAGGCCGAAGTGCGCCTTGAGGAGATCGGCGACCTCCTTCTCGAGCGCAGCGACGTCCTTGGCGCGCAGTTCAGATGCTTTCATGTGCTATGTCCTCGTTCAGGCGCCGATCTGGCGCGCCACGAAGGTGCAGCGCAGCGGCAACTTGGCGGCCGCCAGCGTGAACGCTTCGCGGGCCAGCGCTTCCGGAACGCCGTTGATCTCGTACAGCACCTTGCCGGGCTGGATCTCGGCCACGTAGTACTCGGGGTTGCCCTTGCCGTTGCCCATGCGGACCTCGGCCGGCTTCTGCGAAATCGGCTTGTCCGGGAAGATGCGGATGAAAATGCGGCCACCGCGCTTGATGTGGCGCGAGATGGCACGACGAGCCGCTTCGATCTGGCGTGCGGTCAGGCGGCCACGCTCGGTGGCCTTCAGACCGAAGTCGCCGAACGACACGTTGGCGCCACGGGTGGCGACGCCGGTGTTGCGGCCCTTCTGTTCCTTGCGGAACTTGCGACGTGCTGGTTGCAGCATGCTTATTCTCCTTTGCCTTCGCCGCCGGCAGCCGGAGGCGCGGCGACCTTGCGCACGCGCTTGACCGCCGGAGCGCCGGGGGCAGCGCCCTCGGCAGGCTTGTCGGCTCCCAGGCGCGGCGCGCCACGGTCACCACGGTCGCCGCCCGGACGGCCACGGCCGGTCGGGGCGCCCGGACGGGCCGGACGACGCGGGCGACGCTCTTCTTCCTGGCCCTCGGGCTTGGCCACGGGGGCTTCGCCGGCACCCAGGCGATCGCCACGGTAGACCCAGACCTTGACGCCGATGACGCCGTAGGTGGTCTTGGCTTCCGAGAAGCCGTAGTCGATGTCGGCCTTCAGGGTGTGCAGCGGCACGCGGCCTTCGCGATACCACTCGGTACGGGCGATCTCGATGCCGTTCAGGCGGCCGGCGGACATGATCTTGATGCCCTGGGCGCCCAGGCGCATCGCGTTCTGCATCGCACGCTTCATGGCGCGGCGGAACATGATGCGCTTTTCCAGCTGCTGGGTGATCGAGTCGGCGATCAGCTGAGCATCGATTTCAGGCTTGCGCACTTCCTCGATGTTCACGGCCACCGGCACGCCCAGGCGGCGGGTCAGTTCGGCCTTCAGGTTCTCGATGTCCTCGCCCTTCTTGCCGATCACGACGCCCGGGCGAGCCGAGAAGATCGTGATGCGGGCGTTCTTGGCGGGGCGCTCGATCAGGATGCGCGAGACCGCGGCATTCTTCAGGCGCGTCTTCAGGTAATCGCGCACCTGCAGGTCTTCGGCCAGCATCGTGGCGAAGTTGCGGCTCGACGCGTACCAGCGCGACGCCCAGGCGCGCGTGACGGGCAGTCGGAAGCCGGTCGGATGGATTTTCTGTCCCATGGTCTTCCTTCAGTTCCCCACGGTCACGTAGATGTGGCAGGTGCCCTTGCTGATGCGGTTGCCGCGGCCCTTGGCTCGGGCCGAGAAACGCTTCAGCGTGGTGCCTTGCTCCACGTAGATCGACGTGACCTTCAGCTCGTCGATGTCGGCGCCGTCGTTGTGCTCGGCGTTCGCGATCGCGGACTCCAGCGCCTTCTTGACGATGCCGGCGGCCTTTTTCTGAGTGAAGTTCAGGATGTTGAGCGCCTGGTCGACCTTCTTGCCGCGGACCAGATCCGCCACCAGACGGCCCTTGTCGACTGACAGGCGAACACCACGAACGATTGCCTTGGTTTCCATCGTCGTGTTCCTTTACTTCTTGGCCTTCTTGTCCGCCGGGTGACCCTTGAAAGTACGGGTCAGGGCGAACTCGCCGAGCTTGTGGCCGACCATCTGGTCCGTCACATACACCGGCACGTGCTGCTTGCCGTTGTGCACGGCAATGGTCAGGCCGATGAAGTCGGGCAGGATGGTCGAGCGACGCGACCAGGTCTTGATCGGCTTCTTGTCCTTCGTGGTCACGGCCTTGTCGGCCTTGGCCAGGAGGTGGTGGTCCACGAACGGACCCTTCTTGAGTGAACGTGCCATGTTCTACGGCCTCACTTCTTGCGGCGCGAGACGATGAACGTCTGCGTGCGCTTGTTGTTGCGCGTACGGTAACCCTTGGTCAGCGTGTTCCACGGCGACACCGGGGCCTGGCCCTCGCCGGTACGGCCTTCGCCGCCGCCGTGCGGGTGATCCACCGGGTTCATCGCCACGCCGCGCACGGTCGGGCGGATGCCCTTCCAGCGGATGGCGCCGGCCTTGCCGTACTGGCGCAGGTTGTGCTCTTCGTTCGACACCTCGCCGATGGTGGCGCGGCAGTCGATGTGGATCTTGCGCACCTCACCGGAACGCAGGCGGACCTGCGCGTACGTGCCTTCGCGGGCCATCAGCGTGACCGATGCGCCGGCCGAGCGGGCGATCTGGGCACCCTTGCCCGGCAGCATCTCGATGCAGTGGATGGTCGAACCCACCGGGATGTTGCGGATCGGCAGCGTGTTGCCCGCCTTGATCGGAGCTTCCGAGCCACTCAGGATGGTGGACCCCACTTCAAGACCGCGCGGGGCGATGATGTAGCGGCGCTCGCCATCGGCGTAGCACACCAGCGCGATGTGCGCCGTGCGGTTCGGGTCGTACTCGATGCGCTCGACCTTGGCGGGAATCCCGTCCTTGTTGCGCTTGAAGTCGACCACGCGATAGTGGTGCTTGTGACCACCGCCCTTGTGGCGGGTGGTGATGTGACCGTTGTTGTTGCGGCCGGCGTTCTGCTTCTGAGGCTCCAGCAGCGAGGCTTCCGGATCACCCTTGTGCAGATGCGGGTGCACCACCTTCACGACGGCGCGACGGCCGGCGGAAGTTGGCTTGACTTTGACGACTGGCATGGCTTACGCAGCCTCCCCGGAGAAGTTCAGCTCCTGGCCCGCCTTCAGCGAGACATAAGCCTTCTTGACATGGTCGCGACGGCCGATGGATCGACCAAAGCGCTTGACCTTGCCCTTCACGTTGACGACCGACACCGCCTCGACCTCGACCTTGAACAGCAGCTCGACAGCGGCCTTGATCTCGGGCTTGGTGGCATCGCGCAGGACCTTGAACAGCACCTGGTTGTGCTTCTCGGCGACCTGCGTGGCCTTCTCGGACACGATCGGGGCCACGAGCACCTGGGCGAGGCGACCCTCGCTGGCCTTCACCGGGCCGGGATTGATACGGGTGCTCATGCGAACATCTCCTTGAGCTGCTCGATCGCGGCCTTGGTCACCAGCACCTTCTTGTAGAAGACCAGCGACAGGGGATCGGCGTAGCGCGGCTCGACGACCAGCACGTTGGCCAGGTTGCGCGAAGCCAGGATCAGGTTGTCGTCGACCTGGTCGGCGATGACCATGACCGAGTCGAGGCCCATCGCCTTGAACTTCTGGGCCAGCAGCTTGGTCTTGGGCGCCTCGACGGTCAGCGAATCGACCACCGCCAGGCGGCCGTCACGGGCCAGCTGAGACAGGATCGCGGCCATGCCGGCGCGATACATCTTCTTGTTGACCTTGTGCGAGAAGTTCTCGTCAGGCGTGTTCGGGAAGATGCGACCGCCCCCGCGCCACAGCGGCGACGAGGTCATGCCGGCGCGAGCGCGGCCGGTGCCCTTCTGGCGGAACGGCTTCTTGGTCGAGTGATGGACTTCGGCGCGGGTCAGCTGCTTGCGCGTGCCTTGGCGCGCGTTGGCCTGGTAGGCCACCACGATCTGGTGAACCAGCGCTTCGTTGTAATCGCGTGCGAACACGGTGTCGGGCGCATCCACCTTGGCGGTGGCCTGACCTTGTTCGTTCAGGAGCTCGAGTTGCATAGCGCTTAGGCTCCCTTCTTGACGGCCGCGTCAGCGCCGCCCTTGGCGGCGCGGGCCTTGACGGCGGGGCGCACGACCACATGGCCGTTCTTGGCGCCCGGCACCGCGCCGCGCACCAGCAGCAGCTGGCGGGCTTCGTCGATGCGGATCACGTCGAGGTTCTGGGTGGTGACGGTCTCGTCGCCCATGTGGCCGGTCATCTTCTTGCCCGGGAACACGCGGCCCGGATCCTGCGCCATCGAGATCGAGCCGGGCACGTTGTGCGAACGGCTGTTGCCGTGCGACGCGCGCTGCGAGCTGAAGTTGTGGCGCTTGATGGTGCCGGCGTAGCCCTTGCCGATCGAGGTGCCCTGCACGTCGACCTTCTGGCCCGCGGCGAACAGCGTGACGGGAACGGTCGCACCGGCCTGGTACTGCCCTGCGACGTCGGCGTCGACGCGGAATTCCTTCAGGATTTCGCCGGCTTCGACACCCGCCTTGGCGAGGTGGCCAGCTTCAGGCTTGGACACGCGCGAGGCTTTGCGCGCACCGAACGCCACCTGGACGGCGCTGTAGCCGTCGGTCTCAACGGTCTTGACCTGGGTCACGCGGTTGTTGGACACATCGAGCACGGTCACGGGAACGGCGTCGCCGTCGTCCGTGAACACGCGCATCATGCCCACCTTGCGGCCCAGCAATCCGAGGCGATTGCTAAGACTCATGGTTTTCTCCGCCCTCATGGGGAGGGCCGGTTTACACGACCCGACATCGATTGGCCGGGCTGACGAATGGAAAGCCGGGTAACGAGATCGTCACCCGGCTTCCAGGAAAGCTCGCGAGTATAGCAGATGCGGGCTGCCCCACAACCGCCGCCCTCGCGGCGCAGCTTTGCTTACTGCAGCTTGATCTCGACGTCCACGCCTGCCGGCAGGTCCAGCTTCATCAGCGCGTCGACGGTCTTGTCGGTGGGGTCGACGATGTCCATCAGGCGCTGGTGCGTGCGGATCTCGAACTGGTCGCGCGAGGTCTTGTTGACGTGCGGCGAACGCAGGATGTCGAAACGCTGCATGCGGGTCGGCAGGGGCACTGGGCCCTTGACGATCGCGCCGGTGCGCTTGGCGGTGTCGACGATCTCCAGCGCGGACTGGTCGATCAGCTTGTAGTCGAAAGCCTTCAGGCGGATGCGGATCTTTTGCTTTTGCATGGTGCAGCCCGCCTTACGCGATGATCTTGGCCACGACGCCGGCGCCGACGGTGCGGCCGCCTTCACGGATGGCGAAGCGCAGGCCTTCTTCCATCGCGATCGGGGCGATCAGCTTGACGGTGATGCTGACGTTGTCGCCG
>NZ_JBPZHD010000016.1:0-201742 GCF_051857595.1 Ideonella flava | reverse complement strand
CGCAGGACACCGCGATCACCTCGGTGACAGCACCCTTCTCTTTCAACCGCACCGCCTCTTCGATGGCGATCTCGTCGAAGGGGTTCATGCTCATCTTGACGTTCGCAATGTCCACCCCCGTGCTATCGCTCTTCACGCGCACCTTCACGTTGTAGTCGACCACGCGCTTCACCGCGACCAGGACCTTCATGCCGTGCCCCTCAATCCGCAAACTGGCCGGCGGCCTTGATGACGGGCGCATAGCGCTGCGTCTCCTGCTGCAGCCAGCCCTGCAGGCCCGCTGGCGTGAGCTTGTCGTCCGGCGGGATGATGGCGCCCAGCTCGGCCAGGCGAGCCACCACCGCCGGATCCTTCAGTGCCGTGCGCAAGGCGGCGCCGAACTTGTCGATGGCCTCCTTGGGCGTCCCCTTGGGCGCGTAGATGCCGTGCCACACCACCACCTGGAAGCCGGCCAAGCCCTGCTCGGCCAGCGTCGGCGTGTCGGGCAGCGTCTTCAGGCGCTGCGACGTGGTCACGCCGTAGAGCTTGACCGAGCCGGCCTTGATGAAGGGCGTGGTGGACGTGGTCTGGTCGCACAGCAGGTCGACCTGCCCGCCCAGCAGCGCGTTCATCGCGGGGCCGGTGCCCTGGTACGGCACGGTCGTCACCTCGGCACCTATCGCCTGGCGCAACAGCATGCCGCACAGGTGCGAGACAGCGCCCAGGCCGGCATGGGCGAGGTTGACCTTGTCGCCGTTGGCCTTGACGTAGGCCTGCAGCTCGCGGAAATCCTTGGCCGGCAGATCCTTGCGGCCCACCAGCGTCATCGGCACGTCCACGACCTGGCTCACGTACTCGAAATCCGCCAGCGGGTTGTAGCTGAGCTTGCGGTACAGCGCGGGCGCCGTGCCCATGCCGTTGTGGTGGATGAGGAAGGTGTAGCCATCCGGTGCCGCCCGCGCCACCGCGGCGGCGGCGATGGTGCCGCCGGCGCCGGTCTTGTTCTCGATGACGACCGTCTGGCCCAGCGGCTTCATCATGGCCGCGCCCAGCAGTCGCGCGACCACGTCGGTCGGCCCGCCGGCCGCGAAGGGCACCACCAGCGTCACCGGCCGGGCCGGGTAGCCCTGGGCCCAGGCCGGCGCGCTCAGCGCCAGCGAGAGCACGGCGGCCCCCAGGGCGGCAGGCGCCGCGATGCGAAGGCGCTTGAATGACTTCATGGTCTTGTCTCCGGGAGTCGTTGTCAGATGGCGTGCTCGGCGTGAAGCCGGGCGATATCGCCTCCGGTCCAGCCCAGTTCGCGAAGAATCGCCTCGGTGTGCTGGCCGAGGCCGGGCACGGCGTCCATGCGCGGGGCGTAGGCGTCAGTGCGGCCAGGCGGCAACAGCGCGGGGATGGGGCCGCCCGGCGTGCTCACCTCGGTCCAGCGCCCACGGGCCCGCAGCTGCGGATGCCGCCACACGTCGTGCATGTCGTTGACCCGGGCGTTGGCGATCTGCGCCTGCTCCAGCCGCTCGACAACCTGGTCGACGCTCAAGGCCGAGAAGCTCTCGACGATCAGCTGGCGCAGGGCGTCGCGGTTCGCCGCCCGCCGCGAGTTCGACGAGAAGCGTTCGTCGCTGGCGAGCTGCGGCTGGCATAGCACGCGCTGGCAGAAGGCCCCCCACTCACGCTCGTTCTGCAGGCCCAGCATCACCGTGTGGCCATCGCCTGCCGGGAACGGCCCGTAGGGGTAGATGGTGGCGTGAGCCGCGCCCGCCCGGGGCGGCGGCGTCGCGCCATCGAAGGCGTAGTACAGCGGATAGCTCATCCACTCGACCATGCTTTCGAGCATGGAGACGTCGATGCGGCTGCCCTGCCCCGTCTTCCCGCGTTGCAGCAGGGCGGCCAGGATGCTGGAGTAGGCGTACATGCCGGCGGCGATGTCGGCGATCGAGTTGCCCGCCTTCGCCGGCTCGTCCGCCGTGCCGGTCACCGAGAGGAAGCCTGATTCGCTCTGGATCAGCAGGTCGTAGGCCTTCTTGTCGCGGTAGGGGCCGTCGTCGCCGTAGCCCGAGATGTCGCAGACGATGAGGCCGGGGTGGCGCTCGTGCAGCGCCTCCCATGACAAGCCCAGCCGGGCCGCGGCGCCGGGAGCGAGGTTCTGCACCAGCACGTCCGCGCCTTCGAGCAGCTTCGCCAGCACCGCCTTCGCGGCCGCGTGCTTCACGTCCAGCGTCAGGCTCTCCTTCGAGCGGTTGCTCCACACGAAGTGCGAAGCCATGCCCTTGACCCGCTCGTCGTAGTCACGGGCGAAGTCGCCGGTGCCGGGGCGCTCGACCTTGATGACGCGGGCACCAAGGTCGGCGAGCTGGCGGGTGCAGAACGGTGCGGCGATGGCGTGTTCGAGCGTGACGACGGTGACGCCGTCCAGGGGGCGAACCATGGGAGTGCCTTTCGGGAGGAGCGTCAGAACGAGCGCGGCAGGCCCAGCACGTGCTCGGCCATGTACGACAGGATCATGTTGGTGGAAATGGGCGCCACCTGGTACAGCCGCGTCTCGCGGAACTTGCGCTCCACGTCGTATTCGCAGGCGAAGCCGAAGCCACCGTGCGTCTGCAGGCAGGCGTTGGCCGCCTCCCACGAGGCCTTGGCGGCCAGGTACTTGGCCATGTTGGCCTCGGTGCCGGCGTTCTGATGTGCATCGATCTTCTCGCAGGCGCGCCAGCGCATGAGGCTCGCGGCCTCGATCTCGATCAGCGCCTCGGCCAAGGGGAACTGGATGCCCTGGTTCTGGCCGATCTTGCGGCCGAAGACGCTGCGCTCGTTGGCATAGCGCGTGGCGCGGTCCAGGAACCAGTAACCGTCGCCGATGCACTCGGCCGCGATCAGCGTGCGCTCGGCATTCAGCCCCTCGAAGATGACCTTGAAGCCCTCGCCTTCGGGCCCGAGCAGGTTCTCGTCGGGGATCTCGAGGTTGTCGAAGAACAGCTCGTTCGTCTCGTGGTTGACCATGTTCGGGATGGGCCGCACGGTCAGCCCGTGGCCCACGGCCTGGTGCAGGTCGACGATGAAGCACGACAGCCCGGCGCTCTTTTTCTGCACCTGCGCCAGCGGCGTCGTGCGGGCCAGCACGATCATCAGGTCGCTGTGCTGCACGCGCGAGATCCACACCTTCTGGCCGTTGACGACCCAGCGTCCGTCCTTCTTCACGGCGGTGGTCTTGAGCTGGGTGGTATCGCTGCCGGTGGTCGGCTCGGTCACGCCCATGGACTGCACGCGCAACTCGCCGGCGGCGATCTTGGGCAGGTACTTGTCCTTCTGCTCCCGCGTGCCGCGGCGGGTGATGGCGTTCATCACGTACATCTGCCCGTGGCAGGCGCCGGCGTTGCCGCCGCTGCGGTTGATCTCTTCCATGATGACCGAGGCCTCGGCCATCGACAGGCCCGGGCCGCCGTACTCCTGCGGGATCAGCGCGGCGAGCCAGCCCGCCTGGGTGAGCGCGTCGACGAAGGCCACGGGGTAGCCGCGCTCCTCGTCGATCTTGCGGAAGTACTCGTCCGGGAACTGCTTGCACAGTTGCCGCACGGCATCGCGGATCTCCTGGTGCTGGTCGGTCTGGTGGAACATGGTCGTGTCGTCCTCTTTCAGGCCAGCGTGGCGCTGGCTTCCATGGCCAGGTGGCCTTCGGGCGTGCGGGCCCAGAGTTGCGCTTCGCTGTGGCCGATGGCACGGCCGCAGACCTCGAAGGGCGCGATGTCGAAGATGGGCTTGACGGCCTTGAAGGCGAAGCGGGTCACCCGCGCGTCCGGCCGCTCGCGGCGCAACAGGTCCAGCAGCAGGGTGGCGATCAGCGGGCCGTGCACCACCAGGCCGGGGTAGCCCTCCACGGTCGTGACGTAGCGGCGGTCGTAGTGGATGCGGTGGCCGTTGAAGGTGAGCGCCGAGTAGCGAAAGAGCAGCACGTCGTCGGGCACGATGCGGCGCGTCCACTGGGCATCCGCCGGCGGCATCACGCCGGCGGGCACGGGCTCGCCGGCCGCCGGCATGCCGCGGTAGACGATGTCGTGCCGGTCGACGATGGCGAGCCGCCCGTCGGCCTGGATCTCGTGTCGCACCTTGACGAACACGAGCGGGCCGGTGCGGCCGTCCTTCAGGCGAACGTCTTCGATGCGCGAGGTGCGCGCCAGGGCCTGGCCTGCCGTGACCGGCGCGAGGAAGTCGATGCGGCTGCCGGCCCACATGCGGCGCGGCAGCGGCACCGGAGGCAGGAAGCCGCCGCGGGGCGGGTGGCCGTCGGCGCCGATCGCGGATTGCCGGTGCAGCGGCAGGAAGTACAGCCAGTGCCAGCACGGCGGGATGGGCGCGCCCGGCGCGATGGGCGCGTCGTCACGGTCCAAGGTGGCCGTCAGGGCCCGCAGAGGGACGGGCGTGACCGTGTCGTGCGCCACTTCCGTCTGGCCGATCCAGGTTTGCAGGTGCCCGATGTCGATGTCCATGGCGGTCATTCTGGTGACCGAGACGCTATTTGTGAAATACTTAATCGGGCTATGCGCTATATCTCAAACAGCTAGCCATGGAACTGAGGCAACTGCGCTACTTCATCGGCGTGGCCGAAGCTGGCAGCCTGCTCAAGGCTTCCGCCAGCCTGCACGTGGCCCAGCCTGCGCTGGGCCAGCAGATCGCCTCGCTGGAGGACGAGCTGGGCGCGCGCCTGTTCGAGCGCAGCTCGCGCGGCATGGCGCTCACCGAGGCGGGCCGCACGTTCCTGGAGCATGCGAGAGTGGTGCTGGCGGACGTGGAGCGGGCCAAGGGCGCCGTGCGCGACCTGGCTTCGGTGCCACGAGGCGAGGTGACCCTGGGGCTCACCACGACCGTGGCGCTGGCCGCCACCGTGCCCATCGTGCAGGCCTGCCGGGCGCGCCTGCCCCAGGTGCGCCTGCGCGTCGTCGAAGCCTACAGCGGCTTCCTGCGCGAATGGCTGCAGGCCGGCCGCCTGGACCTGGCCATCCTCTACGGCGACAACGCCGATGCCGCGCTGGTGAAGCGGCCCTTGCTCGACGAGCAGCTGGCGTGGGTGGCAGGGCCGGAGGTGCGGCTGCCGTCGCGCGTTCGCCTGGCCCGGGCCGCGGGGCAGCAGTTCGTGCTGCCAGGCCGGGAGCACGGCCTGCGGCGCATCGTCGACGAAGCCTGCGAAGGAGCCGGCATCGAGCTCGACGTGATCGCCGAGATCGAATCCCTGCCCAACGTCAAGCGTGCGGTCGAGTCGGGCGTAGGCAGCACCATCCTGCCGCTGGCTTCGGTGGCCCAGGAGGTCGCCGACGGGCGGCTCGCCGCCGCGCCCTTCACCGAGGCGAGCATGCTGCGGCGAGTCGTCCTCGCCACCAGCGTCACCCGGCCGGCTACCACCGCCAGCGCTGCGGTGCATGCGCTGGTCACCGAGGAGCTTCGCCGGATGGTCGACTCCGGCGCCTGGCCAGGCCGGTGGGTCGGCCCGGGTCGGTGAACGTCAACGGATGACGATGGCTTGCCGGCCACCGGCGCCGCCGTTGATCCAGCTGGTGTCCACGGCTCGGCAGGCCAATCGAGAAGGCCGGCGGCTCGAATGGGGCGGCTGGGTCAGGAGCCATCCTTCAGGCGCTGCAGCAGCCGCGGGATGAGCGACCGCACCGCCCGGCGGGAAACCGCCGGGTGGAAGAGCCACATCTCGTACAGAGGCAGGGTCTCGCGAAGGCGCAATGGCACGAGCCCCCTGATCGATTCACCGGCCAGCAAGGCCGGATGCGGGATCACGGCGAGTAGGTCCTCATGGGCCATCAGGTTCAGCATGCTCGCGTAGTCGGGGCAACTCACGACCACGCGTGCAGGGGGCATCCGGCGGACCTCGAACGCCTCCGTCAGCACGTCCACCGGTCCGCGGACGCTGGGGCCGACCGATGCCCAGGCCGCGTCCTGCAACTGCTCCAGGGCCTGTGCACGGGCCAGGGGATGAAGCCGCCGCGCATAGACCTGCGGCTGCAGCTGGTAGAGCGCCTCGCACGCCAGGCCCTTGCCCTGGAAGCCGCGCGGGCGCGGCGAGATGACGAGGTCGAACTCCCGCCGTTGCAGGCCTGCCAGCAGCCGTCCCTCGTCCGCGCTGACGAGCTGCAGCCTGCGGCGCGCATGTCCCTGGCTCCAGCTTTCGAGCAACACCGGCCCGCAGACCAGCGCAGCAGAAGGCGTGAGCCCCACGCGTAGCAGCGCGGGGTCGGATCGGCGCGACGAAGTTCCCGCCCAGGCACCGACCTGCTCGGCCAGCGATGCCCCTTGCCTGGCGACCTGCAGGGCGAGCTCGGTGGGCAGCAGGCGACGGCCGGACCGAACGAACAACGCGGTGCCGAATTGCGACTGCAACTGCTTCATGCCGTGGCTGATGGCCGGCTGTGTCACCCCCGCAGCCTGCGCCGCCGCGGCAAAGGAGCCGTGTTCGACGACGAGCCGCAGGTACTCCAGGTGGCGCAGATACATAAACAGCGTTGATGTTTTTGGCGGCATTGTGGCTTGTCGGGCCGTGCGTCTTCTGTGAAGCTGCCGCTCCATGACGCCCACGCCCATCGACACCGTCCGCGCCTACCTGCGGGCCCTGCACGCCGGCGATACCGCCGGATTGATCTCCACCTTCGAGGCCGACGGAGTGGTCCACTCCCCGTTCCTCGGCACCATGGACGCGCGGGCGTTCTTCACGAAGCTTGCGCAGGCCTCCAGCGGCAGCGTGATCACGCTGATCGACCTCTTCGCCTCGGTGGAACCAAGGACCGAGGTGGTGCGCGTGGCGGCCTACTTTCGCTATGACTGGACGCTGAACGATGGACGCATGGTGGACTTCACCTGCGTCGACGTCTTCAGCTTCCGCCCGGGCAGCTCGCGCATCCTGGACATGCGCATCGTCTACGACACCCATCCGCTGCGCGAACAGGTCGGCGACAAGTACGCGCCCGATCCACCCGCTGCCGGAAGCACTCCGCCTGCCAGGCAATAGGGGCTTGCACCGTTTGCATTTGTTCGGTCGCCGTACAAACTAGGTGACCGATGCGGGCACCTGCGCCCGGCCGACAGAGGATTGCATTCGTGAGCACCAAGAGCCTGGGCGTGGACCGCCGGCATTTCGTCCGCGCCGCCATCGGAGGGAGCCTGGCGGCGGCATCCGGGGTCGCGGCTGCCGCGACGCCTGCACGTCGCTCGGGACCCGAAACTCCTGGTGCGGACGCATCGACCCCGTCGAAGCCCTTCCATGCCTGGGCCGCGACGCCGCCCATGGGCTGGAACAGCTGGGACAGCTTCGGCGCGAGCGTCACCGAAGCCGAGTACCTCGACAACTCCCGCATCCTCGCCGAGCGGTTCAAGCCCTTCGGCTACGACCTGTCCACCGTCGACATCCAGTGGTACGAGCCCGGAGCCCGGTCGGCGCAATACCGGCCGTTCGCCACCTTGTGCCTGGATGCCCACGGCCGGCCGCAGCCGGCGCCGAACCGCTTCCCCAGTGCGGCCGGCGGCCGGGGCTTCGCTGCTCTGGCGGAGCAGGTGCATGGCATGGGCTTGCGCTTCGGCGTTCACATCATGCGCGGCATCCCGCGCCAGGCGGTCGGCCAGGCCCTGCCGATCGAGGGCAGCCGCTGGCGTTGCGACGAGGTGGCGAAGATCGATTCCGTCTGCGCCTGGAACACCGACATGTGCGGCGTCAATGCCGACCATCCCGGCGCCTTCGACTGGTACCGCGCCTGGATAGGCCAGCTGGCCGGCTGGGGCGTCGATTTCCTGAAGGTCGACGACATAGCGGCGCCGACCTACCACGCCCGCGAGGTGGAGCTGATCCGCCGCGCCATCGATGCCACCGGCCGCCCCATCGTGCTCAGCCTGTCGCCCGGGCCCTCCCACCTCGACCAGGCGCCGCACCTGCAGGCCCATGCCAACCAATGGCGGGTGTGCGACGACTTCTGGGACAACTGGCCGAACTTGCGCGACAACCTGGTCAATCTCGTCAGGTGGGCACCGCATGCCCGTTCGGGCGCGTGGCCGGATGCCGACATGCTGCCGGTCGGCAAGATCGGGCTGCGCAGCGGCGATGCCGAGAGGGATTGCGGCTTGAGCCGCGACGAGCAGATCCTGATGCTCACCGCCTGGACGTGCGCGCGCTCGCCGCTGATCCTCGGCAACGACCTGCGCCGGCTCGACGACTGGACCTACCGCCTGGTCACCAACCGCGAAGTGCTCGCCCTGCAGCGGGTGCCTGGCTTGCGCGAGTGGCACTCGGGCGCGCAAGGCCATCGTTTCGCCTGCACCGGCCCCGAAGGCACCTGGGTCGCGTGGCTCAACACCTCCGAGGCGCCATGGGCTGCAGAGCTGCCCGGCTGGATGCCCGACGCGCGGCGCGATTGCTGGGCGCAGGCCGATCTGCCGGCGCGCACGCGCCAGTTGCTCGTGCCGGCGCACGGAGCGCGGTTGGTACGCTGCGCCTGAACTGCACGTTCGTCGGCGGACGCCCTTCCAGGCCCGCACCTGATCGAGACCGGACCCCATGAATCCTGCCGAAACCCGCCTCCTTTCTCGCCCGCTGGGCCGACTTTCCGATGGGCGCGAGCTCGTCGAGTACACGCTCGACGCCGGCGGCCCGGTCACCTTGAGCTTCCTCAACCTGGGCGGCATCGTCACGGCGCTGCGGTGCCCGGATCGTCATGGCCAGGTCGGCAACGTCGTGCTCGCGCTGGCCTCGGTCGAAGATCACCTGACCCGCAACAGGAACTTCGGCGGCCTCATCGGACGCTACGGGAACCGCATCGCAGAAGGCCGGTTCACGCTGGCGGGCGAGCGCGTCGAGATCAGCCGCGAGCCGGGTCAGCGCCACTGCCTGCACGGCGGCGTGGACGGCTTCTGCAGCCGCGTGTGGAACGTCACGCCGCTGCCTGTGCAGGCCGATGGCAGCGTGGCGATCGAGCTCAGCCTGGTGAGCGAGCACGGCGACCAGGGCTTCCCGGGCCGGCTCACGGCGACAGTGCGCTACACGCTCACGCCGCGCGGCGATTGGCGCATCGACTACCGCGCGACGACCGACAGGCCGACGGTGGTCAACCTCACCCACCACGCCTACTGGAACCTCGCAGGCCGAGGAAGTGCGCTCGGCCACCGTCTCACCCTGCCCTGCAGCCGCTACGCCGCGGTCGACGAAGGCCTGATACCGCTGGGGCTGGCGGCCGTGGAGGGCACGCCTTTCGACTTCCGGTCCGGCGCCTGCATCGACGAAGGCATTCGCACCCCTCATGAACAGATCCGCCACGGCCTGGGCTATGACCACCACTTCGACATCGATCGCCCGGCGGCCGGCCTGGCGTTGGCGGCCCGGCTCGAGGACCCTGCCAGCGGCCGCGTGATGGAGATCCACACCACCGAGCCGGGCTTGCAGTTCTACTCCGGCAACTTCCTCGATGGCTCGCTCGAGGAGGCGTCGGGCCGCATGCTGCGCCAGGGCGACGGCCTGTGCCTGGAGACGCAGCACGCGCCCGATTCGCCGAACCGGCCGCAGTGGCCGTCGACCGTGCTGATGCCGGGCGATACCTACGCCAGCACCACGGTGCACACTTTCGGCTGCACCGCCTGAATCGCGAGGCAGCGACCGGCGTTCAGAGCGCGCAGAGGCCCTCGTCGCACCCCGCCCCGCCTGCCGGGCGGGCAGCCGCCGAGGCTGGCGCCTGTCGGCGCAGCTCATCGGCGAACTCCTCGGGCCGCCCGAAGAACGAGCCCGCATCCACCGGCGTGAACCGGCCGCCCTGCTCGAGGACGAAGCTCGGGAAGCCGGACGCCCCCACGCGTTGCATCAGCGATCGCGATTGCGCGATGTGGCCCTGCACGGTCTGCCCTTCGGTCTCGGCGAAGGTGGCCGCGAAGGCCTCGGGATCCAGGCCGATGGCTGCGGCCTGCTCCACCAGCACCCCTTTGTCGGCGATGCGGCGCCCCTCGACGTAGTGCGCTGCCTGCAGGCGCGACAGCATGTCCAGCCCTCGGCCGGCGATCCGCTCGGCCGCCAGCACCGCGGCGATCGGCGGCTCGGAGTCGAAGACGGCAGACGTGTCACGCAGCAGGCCATCGGTGTAGCCGGCGCCGAAGGGCTGGCCCGTGAGCTGGCCGATCCGCCTGTCGTGCGGCATGACGTAGTCGCGCAGTTGCGGGCTGACCCGCTGCCGGCGCGAGCCGGCCATCATGCCGCCGGCGTGGGCCTGGACGGGCATCACGCGGCGCGCGGCCTGCACGAGCGGTGCCGCACCGTAGCACCAGCCGCACAGCGGGTCGTAGAGGTAGTGCAGGACGGGCTCGTGCATGGCGCTCACCACTTCATCTCGCCCTTGTTGACCTTGGCGCCGATGTCGAGCGCCATCCCGAGACCGGCCTTCGGATAGGCCTTCTGCATGTTGGCGATCAGCTCGGCGCCGTTCTGGGCCTTGGGCAGTTCGGCCTCGAAGCGCTTCAGGTAATCGCGGGTGTAGGCGATGGCGCTTTCGTCCAGCACCGTACCGGCGGTCATGTGGCCGGGCACCACCAGCGCGGGCTTGAGCGCCTGCATCTCGTCGAGCTGGGCCAGCCAGGCCTGGCGCTCGCTGGGCTTCTGCGTGTCGGCGGTCCAGACATGCAGGTTGCCGAAGACCGCGATGTTGCCCACGATGGCCTTGATCGAAGGGATCCACACGTACGGACGCGCCGCCAGCTCGCCGGTCGTCCCGCGGATCTCGACGGTTTCGCCGTCGACGGTCAGCGTGTTGCCGCCGAGGGCCTCGGGGACGACCGGCTGCTTGGGCGCATTGGCGCCCATCTTGGGCCCCCAGAACGCGAGCTTGCCGGCCAGCTTGGCCTGGATCTTCTCGCGCACGGCCGGCGTCGTCAGCACCTTGGCCTGGGGGAACATCTCGTGCAGCACCTCGGCGCCGAAGTAGAAGTCCGGGTCGGCGTTGCTGATGAAGATGGTCTTGAGCGTCTTGCCGCTGTCGAGCACGTTGGCGGCCACGCGCAGGGCGTCGGCGCGGGTGAAGCCGGAGTCGATCACGACCGCTTCGGTCTTGCCGCTGACGACCACCGCATTGACGTGGAAGCTGCCGGCATCGGCGTTGTAGACCTTGACCGACAGCGGGGCGGCAGCGGTCTGCGCAGCGGCCTGGTCGGCAGCCACGACGCCGAACAGCAGCGTGGGCAGCACCAGGCGCGTGAACTTGAAAGAGAGCGACATGCCGGTTTCCTTGGGAAGGGGTTGTGGAATGGACGTGACTGTATTGACACCACTTCCTTTGAGAAACAGCGCTTCGATTGAATTTCCATTGCATCATTCGTCGCAATACGAGTTGAGGGATGCATGGACCGGTTGACCGCCACCAAGGTGTTCGTGACCGTCGTGGAGCACGGCAGCCTGACGCAGGCGTCGGAGCGGCTGGACATGTCCACCGCCATGGTGAGCCGCTACCTGGCGGCGATGGAGGAGTGGGTCGGTGCCAGGCTCCTGCACCGGACGACGAGGCGCATCAGCCTGACGGAGGCCGGGCAGTCCGCGCTCGAGCCGTGCCGCCAGCTGCTGGAGCTGGCCGAGGACCTCAGCCACCAGGCCGGCGCTAGCAGCCGCATCCCTTCGGGCAAGCTGCGCATCACCAGCTCCGCCTCCTTCGCCGAGGCCCAGTTGGCACCAGCCCTGGTCGAGTTCCAGCGCCAGCACCCGCAGGTGAGCATCTCGCTGCTGGCCGCCGACCGCAGCGTGGACCTGACGGCCGAGCGGATCGACCTGGCCGTGCGCATCACGAACTCGCTGGAGCCCGCGCTGATCGCGCGGCGTTTGACGACCTGCCGCTCGGTGCTCTGTGCGGCGCGCAGCTATCTCGCTGAACACGGCGAGCCGAAGACGGCCGAGCAACTGCAGTCGCACCGCTGCCTGACCCACTCCATCGTCAACGCCGCGCAGTTCCGCTTCAGGCAGGGCCAGGAAGCGGTCGAAGTACCGCTGGAGGATTGCTTCTCGACCAACGACACGGCCGTGCTCAGGCGCGCCGTGCTGGACGGGGGCGGGATAGGAATCCTGCCGACCTACTTCGTGGGCGACCTGCTGAAGCAAGGCCAGCTCGTGCGCGTGCTGCCGGCGCTGGAGCCTGAGCCCCTGGGCATCCACGCGATCTTCCTCTCGCGCCAGCACCAGCCCCTGGCGGTGAGGCTGCTGGTGCAGCACCTGGTCGATCGCTTCGGCGGCGAAGTGCCGCCGTGGGATCTATGACGCCAGCTTGAGGGCCGCGGCCACCAACTGGCCGGTGTGGCCGACATGCTGGCGCAGCAGCGCGGTGGCGGCGTCGGCGTCCCGGGCGAGGACCACCTTCATCAGCTGCTGGTGCTCGTCATGCTTGCGGCGCGGGGCCTGGCGGTTGCGCGCGGCCCAGCGCCTGTAGCGCTCGGCGTTGTCGAACAACACATCCGCCAGTTCGAGCAGCAGCGGCGAAGTGCAGGCCGCGTAGAGGCTCAGGTGGAAGGCGCGGTGGCGCGCCGACCAGTCGTCGTCGAGCACGCGCGCCTCGTCGCCCAGCCGGCGCTCGACCAGGGCGAGCGCATGGGCCGCCGCGACGATGCCGGACTCCCACGCGTCCCCGCCATGGGCCATCGCGTCGCGCAAGGCCTCGCACTCGATGAGCGTGCGCACCCGGACCAGATCGTTCACGCCTTCGGCCGTGAGGGGTGCGACGCGGAAGCCGCGGTTCTCCAGCGCCCGCACCAGCCCCTGCTGCGACAGGCGGTTCAAGGCCTCGCGCAGCGGGCTCGAGCTGACCGCGAAGCGTTGCGCCAGCTCCTCCAGCCTCAGCCTCGCACCAGCCTCGAATTCGCCCCGCACGATGGCCTGGCGCAACTCGCGATAGGCGCGCTCGGCCAGCGGGAGGTTGGAGTCCAGCACGTCGGTGTTCATGGCAGGCCGATTGTCAGGTCTGGCGCGCCAGCCGCCACCATGACTCTCCTCAGGGTTTGTACCAAATCATGTTTTGTGCACAAAACGTATTCTTGTGCACAACGAAACGACGAGTCCGGAATGCCATGAAACTCCTGTCCTACCTCCATGCCGGCCGCGAAGGCTGGGGCGCCGTCGTCGACAACGGCGTGCTGCCGCTCGCGCAGCGCACCGGCTGCGAATCATTGGCCGACTTCCTCGGCAGCGAAGGCTTTGCCAGGCGCGAAGACATCGTCCATGGCCTGCGGCCCGAGTTGCCGCTCGACGGCTTGCACTACCTGCCGGTGATCCCGCGGCCCGAGAAGATCGTCTGCGCGGTGCGCAACTACATGGACCACCACCAGGAAGTGCTGGCGGCCGGCATGCAGCGCGAGCTGTCGGAGGAGCCGCCGATCTTCCTGCGCGTGTGGCGCTCGCAGGTGGGCCATGAGCAGCCCATCGTGCGTCCTCGCGTCTCCGAGACGCTGGACTGGGAGGGCGAGCTCGCCGTGATCATCGGCAAGCCGGGCCGCGACATCCCGGCCGAACGGGCCTGGGAGCATGTGGCCGGCTACTCGATCTACAACGACGTGAGCGTTCGCGAGTGGCAGTTCCACGCCAAGCAGATCGCCTCGGGCAAGAACTTCGAGGGCACCGGGCCCTTCGGCCCCTGGATGGTGACCGCCGACGAGATCGCCCCCGAACGGCAGCTGCGCCTGACCACGCGCCTGAACGGCGAGACGGTGCAGGACAGCCACACCGGCCACATGATCTTCCCGATCCCGCGCCTGATCGCCTACGCCTCGACCATCTTCACCCTCGTGCCGGGCGATGTGATCGCCACCGGCACCCCCGCCGGCGTCGGCTGGAGCCGCAAGCCGCAGCGCTTCATGAAGCCGGGCGACCTGATCGAGGTCGAGATCGAGGGCATAGGCACGCTGCGCAATCCCGTGGTCATGCAGGCCTGAACGCCGCCCCGACACAACATCAAGGAGACAAAGGATGCGACGTCGCCATTTCACGGCCGGCGCCCTGGCCGCCGCCTGCCTGCCGCAGGTTCGGGCCGAGGCCTGGCCGGCCAGGCCGATCCGGGTCGTCCAGGGCTTCGCCCCAGGCGGCAATGCAGACACCATCGCGCGCGTCGTGGGCACCGAGGTGGGCAAGGGCCTGGGCCCGGCCCTGGTGATCGAGGCGGTGGCTGGCGCGGGCGGCACGCTCGCCTCCGCCACCGTGGCCCGCGCCGCGCCCGACGGCTACACGCTGCTGCTGGCCACCGGCGGCCACGCGGTGGCCGGGGCGCTGTACGAGAAGCTGCCCTACCAGACCGTCGGCAGCTTCCAGATGGTCTCGACCATCACCTTCTTCCCCTTCCTGATCGTCACCACCCAGCCGTCCAAGTACCGTGACCTGGCCGACCTCATCGCCGCGGCCAAGGCCGCCCCGGGCGGCGTGGCCTACGGAACGGCCGGCATAGGCTCGACCCACCATCTGGCCGGCGAGCTGTTCGCCAAGATGGCCGGGCTGGACCTGCTGCACGTGCCCTTCCGTGGCGACGCTGCGTCAGTGACCGCCCTGCTGAGCGGCGAAATCCCGGTGATCATCGTGCCGCCCACCGCGGTGCTGGGCCAGTTGAAGGCCGGCAAGCTGCGCGTGCTGGCCGTCACCGGCGCCAGGCGCTGGCCGGCGATGCCGGAGGTGCCCACCGTCGCCGAGCGCGGAGTCGCCGGCTACGACGTCCGCTCCTGGGCCGGCTGGATGCTGCCGGCCGGCGTGCCGCCGGCCATCGTGGACCGGCTGCATGACGAGACGCAGAAGGCCCTGCTCCTGCCGCAGGTCCGCACGCGGCTGGAGGAGATGGGCGGCGAAGTGCGAGGCAGCACCCCGCAGGAGATGACCGCGATGGTGAGCGCGGAGCTGCAGCGCTGGACACAGGTGGTCGCCGACGCCAGGATCCCTCGTCTGTGAACCCGTCGCCCGCCCTTCGAACAGGAGAACCATGATGTCGCTGTCGCTGATCCAGGTCCGCAAGCGTGTGCTGCAGGTCGAGACCATCCACCACGAAGGCGGCCCGCCGGCCGCCACACCCCTGCGCATGGCCGCTGCCGGGGCCATCGTCCGCAACCCCTACGCGGGGCGCTACGAAGCCGACCTGCTGCCCTTCATGGCCCAGCTGCGCGAGCTGGGCCGCGAGCTGGCCGAGGAGGCGGCCGGGGTGCTCGGCAAGGATCGCGTCGAGGCCTATGGCAAGGCGGCGATCGTCGGCGTCAACGGCGAGCTGGAACACGGCGCGGTCTGGCACGAGGCCGGAGGCTGGGCGATGCGCGCCGTGCTGGGCGAGCCCAAGGCCATCGTGCCGGCCGCCAAGGCGGTGGCCTCGGCCGGCTATCGGCTGATGGTGCCGCTGCACTACATCCATGCGGCCTATGTGCGCAGCCACTTCAATGCGATGGAGGTGGGCGTGCAGGATGGCCCGCGGCCGAACGAGATCTTCTTCGCCCTGGCGATGGCGGACGGCGGGCGCGTCCACGCGCGGCTCGGCGGGCTGACCAAGGACCAGGTGAAGGTCCACGATGGCCAGCGCTGAAATGAACCCCCACGCTCCCTTCCGGTCGCTGCCCCCCGAGGGGGCTTTTGCAGCGGACCGGCAAAGCCGGATCCGCGCAAATCCCTTGGCTTGGTCGGTGTACTGCGTCGCGGGACGCGTGAGGCGCGGTGGAGCGACTCAAGCGCCATGAAAGCCATCGTCGTCCACACCCCCGGCGGGCCGGAGGCGCTCGAGCTCGTCGACCTGCCCCGGCCGGAGCCGGGCCCGGGCCAGGCCCGCGTGAAGGCCCTGGCGATAGGCGTGGGCCGGCCGGATGCGCTGATCCGCACCGGCCGCTACAAGTGGATGCCGCCGCTGCCGGCGGTGCCGGGCAACGAAGTGGCCGGCGTGGTCGATGCGCTGGGCCCGGGTGCGCAGGGCGTCTCGCTCGGCGATCGCGTGCTGCTGAGCTCGCGGGAGTTGCCGCAACGGGGCGGCGGCTATGCGGAGTTCGTCTGCGCACCGGCCGACGCGCTGTATCCGCTGCCCGAGGCCATCAGCTTCGACGCAGCGGTCAACCTGCCGAACTTCCAGCTCGCCCAGGCGCTGCTGTTCGAATGTGGCGGCGCCACCCCAGCTCGCTCGGTGCTGCTCACTGGCGCTGCGGGCGGCGTGGCCTCGGCCATGGTGCAACTCGCGCGAGCTCGTGGCCTGCAGGTGGTAGCCACCGCGAGCACACCGGACAAGCGCGAGTTCGTGCTGCGCAACGGCGCCTCGGCAGCGCTCGATCCGGCCGCCGCCGACCTGCCGGCCCAGGTGATGGCGCTGACCGGCGGCCGTGGCGTCGACCTGGCGATCGATCCGATCGGCGGCGCCCTGTTCATCGCCTGCCTGCGCTCGCTGGCGCCGCTCGGGCTCGCCGTCTCTTACAACGTCGTGAGCGGCCCACCGGCAGCCGACGTGTTCGCCGAGTTGAGGTCGCTGCTCGGCCGCAGCCTGGGCGTGCGGACCTTTTCGATGCACACCTTCGACGAGCAACCGGCCAAGCGCCGCGCCCTCATGTTCGCCGCCATCGACGCCATGGCCAGCGGTGCCGTCCGCGCGCCCGAGGCCACCGTGCTGCCGCTGGCCGAGGCCCGCCGAGCGCACGAGCTGCTCGATGCCGCGGGCACCGTCGGCAAGCTCGTCCTGCATCCCTGAGGAGATCCCCTTGAGTACCGAAACCATCCCGCAGCTCTCGCACTTCGGCATCTTCGTGCGCGACATGGAGGCGATGACACGCTTCTACACCCAGGTCTTCGGCCTGAGGCTGACCGACCGCGGCGTGGGCCGCAACTTCCGCATCCCGCTGAACTTTCTGAGCGGCACGCCCACGCAACACCACCAGCTGGTCCTGGCCGGCGGCCGCGCCGCCGACGCGCCCAGCACCGTGATGCAGATGTCGTTCAAGGTGGGCGAGATCGAGGACCTGCGGCGTGTTCGCCGGCTGGCGTTGCAGGAGGGCGCGAGCGAGATGCGCGGCATGAACCATGGCAATGCCTTGTCGATCTACTTCAGCGACCCCGAAGGCAACACCATCGAGGTCTACCTCGACACGCCGTGGTACATCCCGCAGCCGCACGGCGACCCGCTCGACCTCGACAAGGCCGACGCCGAGATCTGGGCCGAGACCGAAGCGGCCTGCCGTGCCGACCCTGGTTTCGAGCCGCAGCCGCAATGGGCTGCGCGCTTCCATGCAGCATCACTGGAGGGTTAGGCAATGACAGTCCACCTGCTCGGCATCTCCGGCAGCCTGCGCCGCGGCTCGAACTGCACGGCCGTCTTGCGCGCACTCGAGCCCCTGCTCGCCGGCCGCGCCACGCTCGACGTGATGACGCTGAACGAGATCCCGCCCTACGACGCCGACCTCGACGGTGCGGCGCCGCCCGAAAGCGTGCGCCTGCTGAAAGAGGCCATCGCGGCCACGGATGGCCTCGTGTTCTGCTCGCCCGAATACAACTACGGCATCCCGGGCGTGCTGAAGAACGCCATCGACTGGGCTTCGCGGCCAGGGTTCCAGTCGCCTCTCAAAGGCAAGCCGGCGCTGGTCATCACCGCTTCGCCGGGGCTCTTCGGCGGCGCTCGCGCCCAGGCGCAGATCCGCGAGGCGCTCGCCGCCACACTGGCGCGCCCGCTGTCGCTGCCTCATCTCGCCATCCCGGCCGTCGACAAGAAACTGGCCGATGGCCGGATCGCCGACGAGACGACACAGCAGCTGCTGCGAACCGGCCTCGATGCGCTGCTGGCAGAGATCGGGCGGCTGGCGCAAACCGCGCCAGCCTGAGCGCGGCGGCGTGCCCGGCCGCCGTCAGTCGCAGCTGTAGCGGAACGCGTCGTCCAGGTTGAGCGGCAGCACCATGGTGCGCAGGTTCATGGCGCGAGCCTTGGCGCACATCTGGGCGCGCGCGTTGGCGTCGGTGCGCCACTGGGCCTTGTACTCGGCGTTGAACACCGGCTTGCCGGCGCGGGTGAACACCGTGTAGCCGCCGCACTCGCCGTACTGGTTGCACTGCTCGTTGACGGCGAAGTCGAAGCTCGGCGCCAAGGCCGAAAGCTGGTCGACATCGTTCTTGAGCCCCACCTTCAGGCCCCGCGCGTGGGCCTCGTTGGCAAGGAAGCGGTTGTAGGAGAGCTGCGTCTGGGCGGTGAGCGGGAAGCCCGGGTTGTTCTGGTAGGCATCGACGTTGTCCGGCTCGACGCCATCGCAGCCGCGCGCCTTGGCCTTGTCCAGCCGCGCTTTCATGATGCTGCGCACGTTGGCGGACCGCGTGTCGACCCAGCGTTCGCCCGCCCAGCCGTCCAGCGCATTGCCCTTGTCCGAGGCCTTGAACCTGCTGTAGTCGGGCCGCCAGTTCTCGGCGCTGCCGGCAGAGAAGTAGCACACGATGTGCTTGCCCTGGCTGCGCAGCGTCGCCAGCACCGAATCCGGCGCATCGAACAGGTCGATGTCGTAGACCTTGACGTCGTAGCTGGTGTTGATCGTTCCGCTCAGCTGCCATTGCCAGGTGTCGGTGACGTGCGGCACCCACGCTGTCGCGGCCTGCGCCTGGGTGAGGCCGTCCGCCGGCTCTTCGGCCGGGGTCGAATCGGCGGAATCGTCACCGCCGCCACCGCAGGCGCAGAGCGTCAGCGCGCCGGCCATCACGCCGAGCAGGGCCAGGGACCGGAGGGAAATGGAGGACGAGAAAGCCATGGGGTCTGTCTTCGAGGCATGCCATGCCGGCGACCGCATGGTCCCGGCCCAACTTGATGCGAAGCTGACGCGCGATGCTTGGGCTTGTAGCCAATGCGCATCCCATCGTGAGCGCATGTAACTCGAAGGTCAGGCCCTTGGTCGGCGCGAAGGCCTTCAGTTCATCGGGATGCCGGGCTCGATCACCGCCGAGATGTCCTGCACCGTCTCCTCCAGCTGCACCAGCGTGGCCTGCTGGGCGGCGAACGCATCCCGGTTCTGCAGGGCCGTGAGGATGGCCTTGTGCCGGGGCAGGGACAGCGCATGCGTGTTGGGCAGCTGGCTGCTGAGCTGGATCGATTCACGCAGCGCGAGCGAGAGCATGTTGCCGATGTAGGCCAGCAGGTCGTTGCCCGTGGCCTCGGCTATCCGCCGATGGAAGGCGAGATCGGGCTCCAGCAGCTCGTCGACCGTGCGGGCGGCCGCCATCCCTTCATAGGCCGATTCGATCGCCTGCAGTTGCTCGGGCGTGGCCACGCGCGCGGCCAGTGCGGCGACGCCCGGCTCGAAGACCCGGCGCACCGCCATGAGCATGCCGACGAACTCGGGCGCCGGCTTCGCCTGGATCAGCCAGTACAGCACGTCGGGGTCGAGCAGATGCCACTCGTTGCGCGGGCGCACGGTCGCGCCGGCCCGCTGGCGCGACACGACGAGGCCCTTGGCCGTCAGCACGCGAATCGCCTCGCGCAGCACCGGCCGGCTGACCTCGTACTTCTCGATCAGCTCGGTCTCGTGCGGCAGCTTGGCGCCGGGTGGCAACTCGCCGGAGACGATGCGCAGGCCGAGGTCTCGCACGATCCGGCCGTGCAGCCCGCCCTTGCTGTCCTGGTCGACGCGGTAGGCCAGCGTGTTGGGGCGCGAGGTCATGGGCGCGTACGGCAGATCGCGGCGAGATGACTCTGCCACAGCCCTGTGCTCAGCGGCCCCAGCGCAGCACGAGCGGATCCAGCCGCCGGGCCGCGTCCAGCAGGCCCTCGCGCACGGCCGGATGCATGGCGGGCCAGGGATGGCGCGGTGCATCGCAGGCGATCACGCCGCCCTCCTTCATCAGGGCCTTGGCGCTGAGGAAGCCGCCCTGGCGGTTCTCGGCGTTGATCAGCGGCAGCCAGCGCCCGTAGGCCGCGACGGCCTCCTCGCGCCGGCCCGCCGCGTAGGCATCGACGATGGTGCGGATGCCGTCGGGATAGGCGCCACCCGTCATGGCACCCGTCGCCCCGGCATCCAGGTCGGCCAGCAGCGTGATCGCCTCCTCCCCGTCCCACGGCCCCTCGATGAGATCGCCGCCCTGCGCGATCAGCTCGCGCAGCTTCGAGGCCGCCCCGGGCACCTCGACCTTGAAGTAGCGGATGGCCTCGATCTCGCGCGCCATGCGCACGAGCAGCGGGACGGGCAGCGGCGTGCCGGCCATGGGCGCGTCCTGGATCATCACGGGGATGGCCAGGGCGCTGCCGAGGCGCTCGAAGAACGAGAACACCTGCGCCTCCGAAACGCGCATCGTGGCACCGTGATAAGGCGGCATCACCATCACCATGGCAGCGCCCAGCGCCTGGGCGCGCTGGCTGCGGGCGATGCAGAGGTCGGTGCTGAAGTGGGTCGTCGTGACGATGACGGGCACCCGGCCGTCCACGTGCTCGATGATCGTCCGGGCGAGCGTCTCTCGCTCTTCGTCGGACAGCACGAACTGCTCCGAGAAGTTGGCCAGGATGCACAGCCCGTTGGAGCCGGCGTCGATCATGAAATCGACGCAGCGGCGCTGGCTTTCGAGATCCAGCGACCCGTCTTCGCGGAAGGTGGTCGGGACGACCGGGAAGACGCCCCGGTAGCGGCGTGGGACAGCGGAATTCATGGGCTCGTGCCGCTTTGCGCGGCGGTCAATGGGAGTGACGCGGGACGGCCGAGCCGCGGCAGCCGCGCAGGAAATCGAAGTCGCAACCCTCGTCGGCCTGCAGCACGTGCTTCACATACAGGTGCCGGTAGCCGCTGTCATCGGCCGGATCGTGCTGCGCTTGCGCGGCCCACGCCGCCAGGCGCGACGACAGCTCCTGGTCCGAGATCTCCAGGTGCAGGCGGTTGTTCTCGCAGTCGAGCTCTATCCAGTCACCGTCGCGCACCACCGCCAGCGGGCCGCCGGCCCGTGCCTCGGGCGCCACGTGCAGCACGACCGTGCCGTAGGCGGTGCCGCTCATGCGCGCGTCCGAGATGCGCACCATGTCCTTCACGCCCTGCGCCAGCAGTTTTGGCGGCAGGCCCATGTTGCCCACCTCGGCCATGCCGGGGTAGCCCCGCGGACCGCAGTTCTTCATGACCAGGATGGACGAGGCGTCGACCTCCAGCTCGGGGTCGTCGATGCGGGCCTTGTAGTGTTCGAGGTTCTCGAACACGACGGCGCGGCCGCGGTGCTTGAGCAGGTGCGCGCTCGCCGCCGAAGGCTTGAGCACCGCGCCGCGCGGCGCGAGGTTGCCGCGCAGCACGCGGATGCCGCCGTCGGCCACCAGCGGGCGGTCCAGCGGGCGGATCACTTCGGCGTTGTGGCAGGCCGCGTCCTTCACGTTGTCCCACAGCGATCGGCCGTTCACCGTCAGCGCCTCGGGGTGCGGCAGCAGCCCGGCATCGCCGAGGCGGCGCAGCACCGCCGGCAGGCCGCCGGCGTAGTAGAACTCCTCCATCAGGAAGCGGCCCGAGGGCTGCAGGTCCACCAGCGTCGGGGTGCCGGCGCCCAGGCGCGTCCAGTCATCCAGCGCGAGGTCGACGCCGATGCGGCCGGCGATCGCCTTCAGGTGGATCACGGCGTTGGTGGAGCCGCCGATCGCGGCATTCACCCGGATCGCGTTCTCGAAGGCCGCGCGCGTGAGCACCTTCGACAGCGTGAGGTCTTCCTTCACCATGTCGACGATGCGCGCGCCGGAAAGATGAGCCAGCACGCGGCGGCGTGAATCGACCGCCGGGATGGCCGCGTTGTGCGGCAGGCTGGTGCCCAGCGCCTCGGCCATGCAGGCCATGGTCGAGGCCGTGCCCATGGTGTTGCAGGTGCCGGCCGAGCGCGACATGCCGGCCTCGGCGGCGAGAAAGCCATCGAGCGACAGCGTGCCCGCCTTCACCTCCTCGTGGAGCTTCCACACGACGGTGCCGGAGCCTATGTCTCGCCCCTCGTGCTTGCCGTTGAGCATGGGGCCGCCGGTGACCACGATGGCCGGCACGTCGACACTGGCCGCGCCCATCAGCAAGGCGGGCGTGGTCTTGTCGCAGCCCACCATCAGCACCACGCCGTCTATCGGGTTGCCGCGGATCGACTCCTCCACATCCATGCTGGCGAGGTTGCGCGTCAGCATCGCCGTGGGCCGAAGATTGCTCTCGCCGTTGGAGAACACCGGGAACTCGACCGGGAAGCCCCCCGCCTCCAGCACGCCGCGCTTGACGTGCTCGGCCAGCTCGCGGAAGTGGGCGTTGCAGGGCGTCAGCTCCGACCAGGTGTTGCAGATGCCGATGATGGGGCGGCCATCGAAGACATGGTCGGGCAGACCCTGGTTCTTCATCCAGCTGCGGTACATGAAGCCGTTCTTGTCGGCCGTGCCGAACCAGGCGGCCGATCGGAGCTTGCGGGGCGGTTTGGTCATGAAGTGGGCGTGAAGGCAGGCACTTATTAAAGTATGACTTTATAGCCTGGTCATGGGGGCTTACCCTCAAGACTCCGTGGCTTCCATGAACTTATAGTCATACTTATTAGTGGCACCGGTGCTCCACCCGTGCCCCGGAGTTCCCCCCTCATGTCCCTGTCCGCCCGCTATCCCAGCCTCGCCGGCCGCTCTGTGCTCATCACCGGCGGAGCCACCGGCATAGGCGCCACGCTGGTCCAGCGCTTCGTCGAGCAAGGGGCGAAGGTCGGCTTCATCGACATCGACGCGACCGCCGGGCAGGCCCTGGCGGCTCGGCTCGCAGGAACCGAGGGCACGGGCCCGCATTTCGCGGCGGCCGACCTCACGGACATCCCCGAACTGCGCACCGCGATCGCCTCGCTGCGCGAGTTCATCGGCCCGGTGCAAGTGCTGCTGAACAACGCGGCCAACGACGAGCGCCATTCGATAGAGAGCGTCACGCCCGAGAGCTGGGATGCGGGCATCGCCGTCAACCTGCGCCACCAGTTCTTCGCCGCCCAGGCGGTGACGCCGGACATGAAGAGCGCCAAGGCCGGAAGCATCGTCAACTTCGGTTCCATCAGCTGGTACCTCAAGCAAGGCGGCATGCCGGCCTACACCACCTCCAAGGCCGCGGTGCAGGGCCTGACCCGCTCGCTGGCGCGCGACCTCGGCCCCTACGGCATCCGCGTCAACACCCTGGCGCCCGGCTGGGTCATGACGGACAAGCAGCTGCGCCTGCGAGTCACCGAGCAGACGCGCGAGGAGATCGCACGCGGCCAGTGCATCCCCGAGCCGCTGATGCCGGACCACATCGCCGCCATGGCGCTGTTCCTCGCCGCGGACGACAGCGCCATGTGCACCGGACAAGACTTCATCGTCGACGCAGGCTGGGCCTGAGCCTCAGGGCGGGCCCGAATTCACCAGGAGACACACGTGCCGATCCATCGCAGGTTCCTTGCCACCCTCGCCCTCGCGGCCACTGCCGTCGTGCTCAGCCCCTCTTCGGCCTTCGCGCAGAAGAAGATCGTGCTCGGCTTCAGCCAGGTGGGCGCCGAGAGCGAATGGCGTACCGCCAACACCGAGTCGATCAAGTCGGCGGCCGCGCAGGCGGGCATAGAGCTGAAGTTCTCCGACGCCCAGCAGAAGCAGGAAAACCAGATCAAGGCGATCCGCTCGTTCATCGCGCAGAAGGTCGACGTGATCGCCTTCTCGCCGGTGGTCGAGACGGGCTGGGAGACGGTGCTGCGCGAAGCCAAGGCCGCCAAGATCCCGGTGGTGCTGACGGACCGCGCGGTCAAGGTCAAGGATGACTCGCTGTACGTCACCTTCATGGGCTCGGACTTCGTCGAGGAAGGCCGCAAGGCCGGCCGCTGGCTCACGGACAAGATGAAGGGCAAGACCGGCGAGGTGCGCATCGTCGAGCTGCAGGGCACCGTGGGCTCGGCGCCGGCGATCGACCGCAAGAAGGGCTTCGAGGAGATCATCCAGGCCGATCCGCGTTTCAAGGTCGTGCGCTCGCAGACCGGCGACTTCACTCGCGCCAAGGGCAAGGAGGTGATGGAAGCCTTCCTCAAGGCCGAGGGCCGCAAGATCGACGTGCTCTACGCGCACAACGACGACATGGCCATAGGCGCCATCCAGGCGATCGAGGAGGCCGGCATGAAGCCGGGCATTGACATCATCATCATCTCGATCGATGCGGTGAAGGGCGCGTTCGAGGCCATGAAGGCCGGCAAGCTGAACGTCTCGGTCGAATGCAGCCCGCTGCTCGGCCCGCAGCTGATGTCCGCCGTGAAGGACATCCTGGCGGGCAAGCCGGTGGCCAAGCGCATCGTCACCGAGGAGGGCATCTTCCCGATGGAGACGGCCGCCGCCGAGGCGCCCAAGCGCAAGTACTGATCCGCCAGGACTGACCAAGCCGGGGCCTCGAGGCCATGACCGACACCACAGCTGCTTCGCCGGTCCTGGCGCTGGCGGGCATAGACAAGAGCTTCTCGGGCATCGAGGTGCTGCGCGATGTCCGCCTGAACCTCTACCCCGGCGAGATCCACGCCCTGATGGGCCAGAACGGCGCGGGCAAATCCACGCTGATCAAGGTGCTCACCGGGGTGTTCCCGGCCGACGCGGGCGACATGCGGCTGGCCGGCCAGGCGATCGCTCCGGCCACGCCGCTGGACGCGCAGCGATCGGGCATCAGCACGGTCTACCAGGAGGTCAACCTCTGCCCCAACCTGACGGTGGCGGAGAACCTCTTCGCCGGGCGCTACCCGCGCCGCGGGCCGGCCCAGGGGTGGCGCATCGACTGGGCCGCCGTCCACGACCGTGCACGGGCGCTGCTGGCGCGCATCGGCCTGTCGATCGACGTCACTCGGCTGCTGTCGAGCTATCCGGTCGCCATCCAGCAGATGGTCGCGATCGCGAGGGCCCTCGGCGTCCAATCGCGCGTGCTCATCCTCGATGAGCCCACGTCGAGCCTGGACGACGACGAGGTTCAGAAACTCTTCGAGGTGCTGCGCCAGTTGCGATCCGAAGGGCTGGCGATCGTCTTCGTCACCCATTTCATGAGCCAGGTCTATGCGGTGTCCGATCGCATCACCGTGCTGCGCAATGGCCGCTGGGTCGGCGAGTGGCGAGCGGCCGAGTTGCCGCAGCAGGCCCTGATCGCGGCCATGCTCGGGCGCGAGATGGCGGCGGAGTCTTCCAGACCAGACGCCCGCGCTGCGGACGCCGCGTCGGGATCTGCGCTGCTGGAGGCCCGTGGCCTGGCGCAGGCGACGCGCCTGCAGCCCATCGACCTGCAGATCCGCTCCGGCGAGGTCGTCGGCCTGGCCGGGCTGCTCGGCGCCGGCCGCACCGAGCTGGCGAAGCTGCTCTGCGGCCTGGAGACGCCGGATCGCGGCACGCTGCTCGTGCAGGGCCGGGCGGCGACCTTCTCGAATCCGGCCGACGCGATCGCCTGCGGCATCGCGCTGTGCCCCGAGGAACGCAAGCTCGACGGCATCGTGGCCGAGCTGTCGGTGCGCGAGAACATCGCGCTGGCGCTGCAGGCGCGCCAGGGCGCCTGGCGCGTGCTGTCGCGTGCCGAGCAGCTCGCCCTGGCCGAGCGCTTCATCGCCCTGCTGGGCATCAAGACGGACAGCGCCGAGACCCCCATCGGGCTGCTGTCGGGCGGCAACCAGCAGAAGGCCCTCATCGCCCGCTGGCTCGCCGTGGAGCCACGCCTTCTCATCCTCGACGAGCCCACGCGCGGCATCGACGTCGCCGCCAAGCAGGAAATCATGGACCAGATCCTGGCCCTCGCACGAGCCGGCATGGCAGTGATCTTCATCTCGTCCGAGATCAGCGAGCTGGTGCGCGTGTCGCACCGCATCGTCGTCCTGCGCGATCGCCGCAAGGCGGGGGAGCTGCCGGCAGGCAGCACCGAGGACGCCGTCTGCCACCTGATGGCCGAATGAAAGTGAAGCCCCCACGCCCCCTGCCGGGGGCTGCCCCCCAAGGGGGCTCGCGCAGCGGACCGGCAGAGCCGGATCCGCGCACGCCCTGGTATGTGGAGGCCCCAGCCAAGGAAACTGAGATGACTTCCCAACGCTCTCGCGTGGCACGCCTGGCCGAGCATCGCCTGGCCTGGCCGCTGTTCACGCTGGCCCTGCTGCTCGGCGTGCAGGCCGCGCTGAATCCCGGCTTCCTGGCGATCGAATGGCGTGACGGCCACCTGTACGGCAGCCTCATCGACATCCTCAACCGTGCCGCGCCGCTGATCCTCGTGTCGTTGGGCATGACGCTGGTGGTGGCCACTCGCGGCATCGACATCTCGGTCGGCGCGGTCGTCGCCCTGTCGGCCGCCGTGGCGGCCTGGATGATCGGAGGCTCGTCGGATCCGGCGGTGACGCGCTTCCCGCTGCCGGTGGCCCTCGCCGGCGCGCTCGCGGCCGCCCTGGCCTGCGGGCTCTGGAACGGAGTGCTCGTCGCCGGCGCGGGCATGCAGCCCGTCATCGCGACGCTGGTCCTCATGGTGGCGGGCCGCGGCGTCGCGCAGCTCATCACCGACGGGCAGGTCCTGACCGTTTACCACCCGCCCTTCTTCTTCATCGGCGCGGGCCACCTGCTGGGCCTGCCCTTCCCGATCTTCATCGTGCTGGCGGTGCTGGCCATCCTCCACTTCGGCACGACACGCACGGCCCTCGGCCTGTTCATCGAGGCGGCTGGCATCAACCCGGCGGCCGCGCGCCTGGCGGGCATCAACGCCCGGCGCCTGGTCATCGGCGCCTATGCGGCCTGCGGCCTGCTCGCCGGCCTGGCGGGCCTGGTGATCAGCTCCAACGTTCGGAGCGCCGATGGCAACAACGCGGGCCAGCTGCTCGAGCTCGACGCGATCCTGGCCGTCACGCTCGGCGGCAACGCGCTGACCGGCGGCCGCTTCAGCCTCATCGGCAGCGCGATAGGCGCCCTGAGCCTGCAGACCCTGACCTACGCCATCTATTCGCTCGGCGTGCCGCCCGAGACCAACCTCGTCGTCAAGGCCGTCGTCGTGTTCGGCGTGATGCTGCTGCAGTCGCCGGAATTCCGTTCGAACGTGCTCGCCCTGGCCCGCCGGCCGGCGCCGACGGGCGATCGCGGAGGGCGTCCCGCATGAGTGTCCAATCGCTCCCCGGAGCCCAGGTGGCGCCTCCTCGCGTTTCGCCCCTGCTGCAGCAGGCCCGGCGGCACGCGGCCCTGTTGACCACCCTGGCGCTGTTCGCCGCGCTGGTCACGTTCGGCGCCTTGCGCTACGAAGGCTTCCTCTCGACGCAGGTCGCGCTGAACCTGCTGATCGACAACGCCTTCCTGCTCGTCGTCGCGGTGGGCATGAGCTTCGTCGTGCTGACCGGCGGCATCGACCTCTCGGTGGGGTCGGTGGTCGCCCTGACGACGATGGTGTCGGCGACGCTCGTCGAGCACCATGGCTGGAGCCCGGGCGCGGTGATCCCGCTGGTGCTGACGCTGGGCGCCTGCTTCGGCGCGTTCATGGGCCTGCTGATAGAGCGCTTCCGCCTGCAGCCCTTCATCGTGACCCTGGCCGGCATGTTCCTCGCCCGCGGCCTGTGCTACCTGATCAGCATCGACTCGATCAGCATCACCAATGAAACCTATTCCGACATGGCGGGCTGGCGTCTGCCCCTGATCGCCGACTCGTCGTTGTCCCTGGGCGCCGTGGTCGCCATAGGCGTGCTGCTGGCCGGCATCTTCGTGGCGCATTGCACCCCGTTCGGCCGCGCGGTCTACGCCATCGGCGGAAGCGAGCAGTCCGCGCGCCTGATGGGCTTGCCTGTACGCCGGACCCTGGTCGGCGTGTATGCGTTGTCAGGCCTTTGCTCGGCCATTGCCGGGGTCATCTTCACGCTCTACATGCTCTCGGGCTATGGCCAACACGCGACCGGGCTTGAGCTCGACGCGATCGCCGCGGTGGTCATCGGCGGCACGCCGCTGAGCGGCGGCGTGGGCCACCTCGCCGGCACGCTGTTCGGGGTGCTCACCCTCGGCCTCGTGCAGACGCTCATCTCCTTCGATGGCACGCTGAGTTCGTGGTGGACGCGCATCTTCATCGGTGCGCTGCTGTTCGCCTTCTGCCTGCTGCAGCGCGTGGGCAGCTGGCGGCGATCGCCGTAGCGGCGCATCGTCGACACCGCGAGAGGACCGGACCGTGTGGAATGCCTTGACCTTGACCTCGGCGGACGGACGAGCCATCCCTGCGCTGTATTCCGCCAGCCCAGCCGCCGGCCCGCGCGCCGCCTTGCTGATGCACGGCATCACCGCCGAGAAGACGGAGACTGGCCTGTACACGCAGCTGGCGGACAGGCTGCTCGCGCAAGGCGTTTCGGTGCTCGGCATCGACCTGCCCGGCCACGGCGACAGCCCCCTGCCCTTCGAGCAGACGAACGTGGCCGCGATGGTGCAGGACCTCGCCGCCGCCTGGGCCTGGCTGCAGGCGCGCCATGCCGAGATCGTGCCGGTGTGCATGAGCTTCTCGGCCAGCGTCTTCCTGCTGGGCCAGGCCGCCGGCCTGCCCCGGCCGCAGCGAGTGGTGCTGCTGAATCCGGTCACCGACTACCGCAGCAACTTCATCGAGGCGGACACCGCCTGGGGCCGCGGCTTCGCGCCGCAACTGACCGATCCGGCCTTCTGGTCCATGCCCTCGCACGCCGTCCATGGCACGGCACGCCGCCTCGGCCGGCACCTGATCAGCGAGCTCGCCCTGCTCGCCCCTCAAGCGGTGTCACTGCACACGGACATGCACGTGCTGATCCTTCACGGCGACGCCGACACGGTGATCAGCCTGGCCTCGGCCCAGCGCTTCGCGCGCGAGCGCTGCCCGCTCACGAGCACCCGCTTCGTCGTCGTGCCGGGTGCGGAGCACGGCTTCCACGAGGACCCGGCGCCGGTGCATGACGCGATCTGTGCGTTCATGGGATGAGGGGCCGCCGAGCGCGCGGTGCGCTCGCGCCAGGGCGGCCACCGCTTGCGCCAGCTGACCCGGGCGGGTGACCGAATCAGGTGGGCGAGATGTGGACGGGAATGACGCGAATTTCCGTCCGCTCGACGAGTCCGTGGATCGAGAGGTCCGGGTGGAGCCGATGGGTCATGTCGGTATGGCTCATCGTCACGGCCGCGAGAAGTCCACTCAGCTGATCCGCGCCCACGTCGTAGACACCGCTGTTGGGTTCGAACAGCCGCAAACGACCGTCCAGCCTCTCGCAGGTCATGGCGTGGCCTCGGGGCGTGATCGTGATCAGGTTGTGCGTGGAGGCCTTGTCGTGCAACAGGCGCGCGGCCACCTGCTCGCTCAGGTCCGAAACGCTGACGCCCGGCCCACCCTTGCACAACTGGTACTTGCCGAATTCGACGCCCCGCACTTCCTCGGAGATCTGGCTGAGCTCCTGCAGGGGGCGATAGCTGTGGAAGGCAAGCTGCTCGTGGAGCCTGTTGCTGTCGCTCTGCATCCTGAGGATTCGGACGGCCTGCTCGCGAGATGTCAGGAACTCGATCCGTTGAGATGACGCCATCTGCGGATCGGCATGCGCCGACTGCAGCCATTGGATGCTGAGCCCGACGCAGACGCCCGGGTGGTCTCGAATGCCGAGCTGATCGATGAAGTTGCCTTGAAAGAAGGGCACCTCCCTGGAGGCAGAGAGGATCTCCTCGCTGCGGCCAAGAAGGTCTTGCGTGTCTTCCTGGAATCTCTGGCTTCGTGCCGCGGGTTCGAGCTCGGCCGCTCCCACCTCCGGCAAGTCCTCGAAGTCGGACGCGTCACTGTCGCTCAGGTACTCGTCGGAGCGAAACTTGAAATCCCAGCCGCGCTGCATCTTCATCTTGAGCTCGTACTCGCGCGGATCGAAGTCGGGCCCCGCCCGGTCGAGCCAGCTGTGGGCAGCCACCGAGCGTTGTCGATCGACTCCGGGCGAAGGCTTGGGCGACGCCACGAGGATGCTCTTTCGCACGGGACCGGACATCGCCTGGGCCATCGCCACGGAGGACCGCTTCGAGCGCAGAGGCGTCAGCCCAGCCGAGCCGCCGAGCGTCGCGAGCGAACGCGTGCCGGCGGCGGAGCTTCCCGCGCCGACGCCCGTCTGGTCGACCACCCTCGGCTCGGCAGCCCGCATGGAGATGTGATGGATCTTTGGCACGGGCGTCTTTCTGTGGGGCGATGCATGCAGCAGCCTGCAATCTACGGCCCGTGGACGGCTCTGCTGCACACGTGCGAAACGCTCGCCGCGAATGCGAAGCCGCCCTCACGCGGCGAGGGCCGGCGGCCCTCACGGCGCCTTCGAGTAGGCCGCGATGAAGACCCGCACGGCTTCTCTCAGCAGCGCCTTGTTCTCGCGCGCATCGGGAGGCTCGAGCATCATCAACCCGCGGATGTGGCCATCGCCGAGGAACATTGCGAGGAAGAGGTCGGCGGCCTGGCGCGGGTGCCGCACGTTCAGCGACCCCGCGGCATCGGCCCGGCGCAAATAGGCGGCCAGGTCGCCGATCAACCTCTCGGGCCCCTGCCTGTAGAAGGCTTCGCACGCCTCGCGCTGCGTCCCTGCCGCGCCGTAGAGAGAGCGAAAGTGGCCCAGCGTGTCCTCCTCTCGCGCCAGGGTGAGGAAGTGTTCGCCGATGGTCATCAGCGCCTTCTGGGGCTGATTCGGGTCCAGCGCTTCTACGCCGGCCAGCCCACCCACCACGCGATCCGTGCGATCGCGGACCACGGCCTCGAACAGCCCTTCCTTCGAAGTGAAGTGGCTGTAGATGGTCATCTTGGAGACGCCGGCGTCGGCCGCGATGGCGTCGACGCTGGCCCGCTCCAGGCCGTGCGCATAGAAGTGGCTGCGCGCGGCTTCCATGATGCGCCGCAGGCGCTCGGGGTCGCGCGGCCGTCCGCGACGCGGCGGCGTCGCGGCTTCGTCCTCTGTCTGGGGCATCGGCTAGTTCCTGTACTTGACAGTCCATTATGTTCCATTACACTTACTGGACTTACAGGTACAGTATATGAAGCCATCCATGACGCGCACCCCACGCCGCGGACCCGATCGCCTCCGGCTGGTGCCGGCCGCGCTGGCGCTGGCCATCCTGTCAGCCTGCTCGGTCCCACCCGTCCAGCCCCCGGCGACTTCGGTTCCGCTGTCCGCCGCATTCGCGCAGGCCGCGCCGGCCGCCACCGAAGGCCAGGTCCTGGACGGCGCCTGGTGGGCCGGCTACGGCGACACGACGCTGACGGCGCTGATCGACGAGGCCCTGGGCGCCAACCAGGACGTGGCGATCGCCCTGCAACGCGTCGCCCAGGCCCGTGCCGGCCGCGATGCGCAAGGCTCGCGCCTGTGGCCCACGATCGGGGTCCAGGCGTCCGCCTCGCGCAGCGAAAGCGGGGTGCCCGCACCGGTCAAGCAAGGCATGCCCGACACCCGCGCACTGCGCGCGGGCGTCGACGTGGCCTGGGAGATCGACGTCGCCGGTGGCGTGCATGCGGCGCGCGACGCAGCTCAAGCGGATGCCGCCTTTTCAGCGGCCGGTGTCGAAGGCGCCCGGCTGCTGGTGGCCAGCGAAGTGGCGCGGCAGTACTTCGTGCTACGTGGCGCCGAAGAGCGGTTGCGCATCGTGCAAGCCCTGGCCGCGGCCCAGCGCGAGACGGCCAGGCGCGTGGCCAGCCGCCAGCGCGAAGGCGAAGCCAGCGCCTTCGACCTGGACCGGGCGAATGCCGAGGCCGATTCTTTCGCCGCGCAAGTGCCTCCGCTGCGGGTGCTGGCCGGCGTCTCGCAGACCCGGCTGGCCGTGCTGCTGGGCCGCAACCCGTCGGCCCTCGTCGTCGGCGAGAACCCGGGCTTTGCATGGCCTGCCTCGCGAGCCATCGGCACCGGCCAGCCGAGCGAACTGCTCAGGCGCCGTCCTGACCTGATCGCGGCCGAGGGGCAGGTGGCGGCCGAAACGCTGCGCACCGCCGAGGCCCGGGCCCAGTGGTGGCCCAAGCTCTTCCTGAGCGCCCTGGTCGGCCGCGAGGACCTGAGGCTGAACGCGCTGGACCTGGCGCCGGTCCACTTCTCCAACGTGGCGCTGGCCTTTGCCGCGCCGGTCTTCAACGCCGGCCGCATCGACGCCGGCATCCGGGCGCAATCGGCGCGGGCTGACGAGGCCTTGCTGGCATGGCAGAAGGCCGTGCTGGTCGCCGTGCAGGAGGTCGAGGACAGCCTGCTCGTGCGCACGCAGGAGACCGAGCGGGTCACCGCCTTGGCCAGCACCGTGGACCACCGCCGCCGTTCCCTGCAGCGCGCCCAGTCCCTGCAGCGCGAAGGTCAGATCGACATGCTGGTGCTGCTCGACGTGCAGCGCTCGGTGCTCTCCAGCGAACTCGCCCTGTCGGACAGCCGCCTGCAGCAAGTGCTGGCCGACGTGCAGCTCTACAAGGCCCTCGGCGGCGGCTTTGCGCCCGCCCAGGCCGGCACTTCCAACCCTCTGATCGCCGAGAGGACATCCCGATGAACACCAAGCTCCCCACCCTGTCCGCCCTGGCCATGGCCAGCGTCCTGCTGTCGGCCTGCAGCGACCCGACGGCTCCTGCCGCGGTCGCCAAGCCGGTCTTCGTGACCACGGTGACGCCGTCCACTTCTTCGCAAACGCGCTCGTTCAACGCCGTGGTCCGCGCCCGTGTCGAGACGGACATGGGCTTTCGGACCGGCGGCAAGGTGGTGGAACGGCTCGTCGAGGTGGGCGACGTCGTGAAGGCCGGCCAGGCGCTGGCTCGACTCGACCCGGCCGACTACCAGCTGGCCGTGAGCGCCGCCGCGGACCAGGTGCAGGCAGCGTCGGTGGACGCACAGCAGGCCGCGTCGGACGAGGCGCGCTTCGGCCGCCTGCTCGCCGACGGCTCGGTAGGCAGTGCCGACCATGAACGCCAGAAGGCGCGTGCCGACGCCGCAGCGGCCCGGCTGGACCAGGCGCGCCGCCAGCTCGACCTGGCGCGCAACAAGCAGGACTACACCACGCTCGTGGCGCCCTACGCCGGCGTCGTCACCGCGCTGCGCTTCGAGCGCGGCCAGGTGGTGGCCGAGGGGCAGGCGGTGCTTTCGCTGGCCCGTGAGGGCGAACGCGAGATCGTCGCCGAGCTGCCGGAAGAGTGGGTGGGCCGCGTGCGCACGCTGGCCGCCACGGCGACGCCCTGGCACGACGACAAGTCGGCGATGCCGCTGGTCCTGCGCGAGCTCTCGCCGCTGGCCAGCGCGCAGGGACGAACCTTCCGCGTGCGCTATGCCGCGGCCCCGGCATCGCGTGCCCAGGTGGCCGCCCTGCCTCTGGGCAGCACCATGCAGCTGAACCTGTCTAGACAAGCAGACGGGCCCGCTGCGGCGGTGGTGCCCGTCACCGCACTGGTCAAGGCCAGCGGATCGGCCGGCGTCTGGGTGGTCGACAGCAAGGGCTCGCACCTCGTCTTCCAACCCGTCCAGGTGCTGGGCATGGACGAGGCCTCGGTGCGCGTGACCGGCCTGGCGGCGGGCAGCCGCGTGGTGAGCGTCGGCGCACAGAAGCTCGATGCCGGCATCACGGTGCGCGCCATCGAACGCGCCGCCGAAACCGGGGCCGCCTCATGAAGCGCTTCAATCTTTCGCAATGGGCGGTCACGCACCGCCCGATGGTGCTGTTCCTGATCATCGTGACGCTCATCGTCGGCGGCCTGTCCTTCGCCCGGCTGGGCCGCCTCGAGGACCCGAACTTCGACGTGCCGCAGATGACGGCCATCGTCGTGTGGCCCGGCGCCACTGCACAGGACGTGCAGGACCAGGTGCTCAACCGGATCGAGCGCCGGCTGCAGGAGCTGGACCACTTCGAATCCGTGCGCAGCTTCGCCCGCCAGGGCTACGGCGGGATCACGCTTTGGATGAAGGGCGGCAGCACCAAGGAGGAGCTGGAGAACGCCTGGTACCAGGTGCGCAAGAAGATAGGCGACGTCAGGCAGGAGTTCCCCGAGGGTGTGCGCGGCCCCTTCTTCAACGACGAGTACAACGACCGATACAGCGTGCTCTACGCCCTGAGCGCACCCGAGCTCTCGATGGCCGAGCTGCTGGCCGTGACAGAAGACGTGAAGCGGCGCATCCAGGGCGTTGCCGGGGTCGCGAAGGTGGATGTGCTGGGCAAGCAGGCCGAGCGGGTGTACGTCGAACTTTCGACGCAGCGGCTGGCCGCGCTCGGCATCCCGCCCACGGTGGTGTTCGAGGCGCTGGCGCGCCAGAACCTGGTCGCCCCCGCGGGTTCGACCGATGCAACGCACGACCGCGTGCAGGTTCGGGTGGACGGCGGCTTGCGCAGCGCTGCGGACGTCGCGAACGTGACGCTCGAAGTGGGCGGCCGCTTGCTGCGGCTGTCGGACATCGCCACCGTGCACGCCGGCTACGAGGATCCGCCCAGCCTGACCATCCGGCACAACGGGGTGCCGGTGCTGGCCATGGGCGTGACGATGCAGGCCAATGGCAACGTCCTCGACTTCGGCCACGCGCTGGAGGAGCGCCTGGCCCAGGTCCGGCAGGAAGTGCCGATGGGCGTGCAGATCCAGCAGTACGCCGACCAGCCCCGCGTGGTGGGGGAATCCGTCTGGGAATTCGAGCGCTCCTTCCTGGAAGCGCTGGCCATCGTGCTGGCCGTGTCCTTCCTGTTCCTCGGCTGGCGCACCGGCATCGTGGTCGCCGCTTCCGTGCCGCTGGTGCTCGGGCTGGTGGCGGCCGTCATGTATGCGGCAGGCTGGAACCTCGACCGCATTTCGCTCGGCGCGCTCATCATCGCGCTGGGCCTGCTCGTCGACGACGCCATCATCGCGGTGGAGATGATGGTGGTGAAGCTGGAGCAAGGCTGGGACCGGCTGCGTGCCGCCACCTACGCCTACACGACCACCGCTTTTCCCATGCTGACCGGCACGCTGGTGACGGCCGCGGGCTTCATGCCGGTGGGCTTCGCGAAGTCCATCGCCGGCCAGTACGCGGGCGGCATCTTCTGGGTGGTGGGCCTCGCGCTCATCCTGTCCTGGGTCGTGGCCGTCGTCTTCACGCCATACCTCGGCGTGATCCTGCTGCCGAAGAACCTGGCGGCCGGCGCGCACCACGACGTCTACGACCGGCCCGTCTACCACCGGCTGCGAAGCGTCGTCGACTGGGCGGTGCAGCACCGGGCGTGGGTCCTGGCGCTCACGGTGCTGGCCTTCGCCATCGCGGGTGCCGGCATGCTCAAGGTTCAGCAGCAGTTCTTTCCCACCGCCTCCCGGCCCGAACTTCTGGTCGAGCTGCGGCTGCGCGAGGGCTCGTCGTTCGCCGCCACCGAGCGCCAGGTGAAGCGGCTCGAGGCCAGGTTGGCGAAGGACCCGGACATCGAGTTCTTCACCGCCTACACCGGCGCCGGCACGCCGCGCTTCTACCTTTCGATCCAGCCCGAGCTGCCCAACCCCGGCTTCGCGCAGTTCGTCGTCAAGACCGCAGGCATCGAACAGCGCGAGCGCGTGCGCGCCCGCCTGATGGAGCTCTTCGACAAGGACGAGGCCTTCCCCGACGTGAAGGCGCGCGTGCTGCGTCTGGAATTCGGCCCTCCCGTGGGCTTCCCGGTCCAGTTCCGCGTCATGGGGCCCGACAAGGCCAAGGTCCGCGAGATCACCTACCAGGTGCGCGACGTGGTGCGCCAAAGCCCCCTGGTGCGCGACACCCAGCTGGACTGGAACGAGCAGGTCCGCGCCCTGCAGGTCCACGTCGACCAGGACAAGGCACGGTTGCTGGGCCTGTCCACCGCCGACATCCAGGGCCTGGTGCAGACCACGCTCGACGGCGCCACCGTGACGCAGATCCGCCGCGGCGAGGAGCTGGTGGACGTCGTCGTGCGGGCCAGCCCCGAAGAGCGCAAGCGCATCGGCCAGCTGGACGACCTGCAGCTGTCCACCCGCAGCGGCGTGACCGTGCCGCTTTCCCAGGTGGCGCGCGTCGAGCCGGGCTTCGAGGAGCCGGTGCTGTGGCGGCGCAATCGCGACATGGCCCTCACGGTGCGCAGCGACCTTGTCGATGGCGTTCAAGGCCCGTACGCCACGGCGCAGATCCGTCCTTCACTTCAACCCATCGTCGACGGCCTGCCCCCGGGCTACCGCATCGAAGAGGGCGGCGCGATCGAGGAGAGCGACAAGGCCAACAAGGCGCTGTTCGCGGTGTTCCCCATCATGTTCGCCGTGATGCTCACGCTGCTCATGATCCAGCTGCAGAGCTTCTCGCGGCTGTTCATGGTGTTCATGACCGGCCCGCTGGCGCTGATAGGCGTGGTGCCGGCGCTGCTGCTGTTCCAGGCGCCGTTCGGCTTCGTCGCGCTGCTCGGCGTCATCGCGCTGGGCGGCATGATCATGCGCAACTCGATCATCCTGGTCGACCAGATCGACCAGGACATTGCACGCGGCGTCGCCCCCTGGGCCGCCATCGTCGATGCCACGGTGCGCCGATCGCGCCCGGTGGTGCTGACGGCCGCCGCCGCGGTGCTGGCGATGATCCCGCTCACCCGCAGCGTCTTCTGGGGACCGATGGCCATCTCCATCATGGGCGGGCTCGTCGTGGCCACGGCGCTCACCCTCGTCTTCGTGCCGGCGCTCTACGCCGCCTGGTTCCGCATTGGGCGCGAATCCACGGCGGCGCAGCTCGGCCTTGTCGAGGCCACGCCATGACCGGCGCGGGTGCGGTTTGTTCGCTGGCAGCCGGCAGCGTGGCTCGCAAGGCAACCTGCTCGCCTGCCCGATCCCGCGCAAGGGGACCGCGGCCACGGCCAGCTGGCGCAGCTGCCGGACGGCAGCCTCTACGGCATGGTGCGGCGTGGCGGGCAGTTCGATGGCGGAGGCTACTTCCGGCTCGAGCCCAAGCCCTCGCCTTGAACCGGAACGGACCGCCCCACCCGCGCCATCGAGGATTGCCGCATCACCAGCCGGCCGTCCCGCCATTCCCAGCGGTGCGTCGGCCGCAGCGCGTCGATGAACTCCTCGTCGTGGGTCGCGACGATGAGCGCCCCATCGAAACCCTGCAGCGCCTCGAGCAGCACCTCGGTCGTGTCGAGGTCGAGGTGATTGGTCGGCTCATCGAGCAACAGCATCCGCGCCGGTTCCTGGCGCCAGAGGGCACAGGCCAGCGCGGCCTTCAGGCGCTCGCCCGCGCTGAGCCGTCCCATTGGCAGCGACACGCGCGCCGCATCGAGACGCAGCTGGGCCAGGCGGCTTCTCAGCTCGCTGGCGGGCAGCGGGCGATCGAAGGCGCGCAGGCATTCGAGCAGCGAGCTGTGGGGCGGCAGCGCGTCCGCCCCATCCTGGTCCAGCACGGCCATCCGGACGCCCACGGTCGCGCTGCCTTGCTGCGGCGCCAGCGTCCCGGCAAGGACGCGCAGCAGCGTGCTCTTGCCGCAGCCGTTCGGTCCGCTCACGGCCACACGCACCGGCCCGACGAGCGTCGCGTCGATGAGCGGGCCACCGACGTACGGCAGGCGCACCCCCTGCAGTTGCAACACCGGCTTGTCCGCGGGCACGCGACTGGAGGGCAGCGCCAGGAACAGGGGCGGTGGCTGTTCCGCCCGGTGGGCTGCAGCGCGCACGGCGATGTCCAGCGAATGTCGCTGGACCGCATCGTGCCGTGCCTCGCGCGCAGCAGTGGCTTGCGCGGTTTCGCGAAGGCGGTTGATCGCCACCGCCGGCAGGTTGGCCGTGCGAGCCATGTGACGGCCACGGGCGCGGCGCAGCTCACGCGCATGCTGGTCGCGCTTCTGCCTGTCCAGGGCCGCCTCGCGCGCCGACCGGGCGCGCTGCAGGGCCGTCTCGGCGGCAGCCAGGTGGCCGTCCCGCTGGGCGCGATACAGCGCATAGTCGCCGCCATATAGGGCCAGCCCGCGCGGGCTCAATTCGGCGATGCGGTCCACGCAGCACAACAGCTGCCGATCGTGGCTCACCACCACGACGGTGTGCTTCGAGGCCCGCAACCACGCGAGCAGCCAGTCGCGGGCCTCGCCATCGAGGTGGTTGCTGGGCTCGTCGAGGATGACACTGTGGGCGTCGGCCACCATGGCCCCCGCCAGGGCGACTCGCATCCTCTGGCCGCCGCTCAGGCCGGCCACTGCGTCGTCCAGCGCCAGGCCGGGCAGGCCCGCATCGGCCAGGGCCAGGGCCACTCGTGCCGGGAGGTCCCAATGGCGGTCCGCCACGAGCAGGTCGTCCGGTGACGCCCTGCCGGCGGCCAGCCGCTGCATGGCCGCCAGCACCGGGCCGAGGCCCATCGTCTCCGCGACGGTGCGCTGGTCCAGCGGCAGCGGCGGCAGCGCCACGAAGTGCACGCGTCCGCTGCGACAGGCGGTGCCGGCCGAGGGCTTTCGGCCCGCCAGGATCTGCGCGAGCAGGCTCTTGCCCACGCCGTTGCGGCCGACCAGTCCGAGCCGTTCGCGGCCTATGGACAGGTGCAGCGGCACTTGCCACAGCGGCCTTCCGTCGGGCAGATGCCACTGGACGCCGTGCAGCTGGAAGCAGGGAGGATCCGAGGAAGCCGGGGCAGGCGCCCCGGGCGCGATGGGGCCCGTCGAGGACGATGACATTGCAAGCTTTCCGTTCGAACGAAGACATGCCACGCCACGAGGAAAGGGGCGTGGAACGGCATCCGGGAAAGGCTTACATCCGCATGGTCGTCGTGCTCTGGGCAGTGAAGGGGCGCGATATTAGCCAGCAGCATTGGCTGCGTCAATGCGATGCATCTCGGGCTGCCGCTGCCAGCCGCCCGCCTGGATCCGAACGAGAAGTGGCGCCGAATACGCGCTTCGGCCTGGCCAGCCAAGACGTTTTCACGGGTTGTCGATTCCAGCCGCCCAGGATCGTCGTGGGGATGAACGCAGGGAAGGCGGCTGCGCGCACTCGAAGCAGCTAACCCTTTTAATGCACTGACTCGACTGCCTGGGAGCGCCTGCCTCTCGTCGAGGACCGGTTGCGCGTCCGGCTGAACCAGCTCGCAGCCCGGCTCGGCGACGCCGACTGGCTGGACGGCGGCTTCAGCGCAGGCGACCTGCTGATGGTGTCGGTGCTGCTTCGGCTGAGACCCTCGGGCCTGCTGGACGAGTTTCCTCGCCTGGCCGCCTACGTGGCTCGTGGCGAAGCGCGGCCCGGCTACCTGCGCGCTTTCGCGGCGCAACTCGCGATCAACACCGCCGACTTGCCCGGGACCTGACTGCGCCGCCTCGCGCGGCGCCGCTACGCTCCGGCCAGGCCGAGGCCGCAGACGGCGCGCTCATCCGTCGCCACGTCCGGCCTGCCCGATCGGGCATGAAGCTCCTGGTGAGCCATTCCCCAGCGACGGATCGCTTCGGCCACCGGCAACAGCGAACGGCCGTGCGGGGTCAGCGTGTACATCACCGGTGCGGGCACGGCGCCGCGCGCGTTTCGCTCGACCAGTCCGTCGGCCTGCATTTCACGCAGTTGCTGCGCCAGCACCTTGGCACTCATGTCCGGAAGGCTGCGCCGCAGCGCGGCGAAATGCAGGGCACCGTCGCTGAGCCGGTAGACGATGAACAACTTCCATCGCCCACCCATCGCGGCCAGGGCCGATGTGAGCGCGCAGCCGGACACCGCATTGACGCGGGCGACGGCCGGACGGTTACCTCCGGGTGCCTTCTTGGTGGTGGAGATCACGCTCGCTACATTGGCTGGCATGTCGTCGAACCTCGCTGCGTTCACTTTGCGCATCGCCTTCGTCATGATGGCCATGGCAGGCGTCGCTTCCTGCGCAGTGACTGCCGTGCCATCGCTCCCGGGCCAGGAGAAGGATCCCACGTTCGGCCCGACGCCGGCCGGAACCCCGCGGGATTTCGATTTCGAGACGGGCCGATGGCGCACGTCGTTGCGTCGGCTGCTCCAGCCCCTGAGCGGTTCGTCGCAGTGGGCAGACTACTCGGGCACCAGCACCGTCCGTCCCTTGCTCGGCGGTCGGGCCAATCTGGTGGAGCTCGAGGTCGCCGGCCCGCACGGCCGCATCGAAGGGGTTTCGCTGCGCCTGTTCGACACGCAGCGCCAACGCTGGACCTTGAACTATTCCAACGTGAACAGCGGGACGCTGGAGGTGCCCATGAGCGGTGGGTTCGAAGGCGGCCCGCACGGCGTCTTCTACAGCTCGGACACGTTTCAGGGAAAGCCGATCCTGGTGCGATTCACCATCGATGTCGTGGATGCGGACCATTGCCGTTTCGAACAGGCCTTTTCTGCCGATGGCGGCGCCACCTGGGAGGTCAACTGGATAGCGGCGGACAGCCGGCTGCCAGAATGAACAGGTGGCGTGCACCTGGCCGACGCGCGCAAGGCACGCAGGCCACTCAGTGCTGTCGACGCGTCTGGTCTGCGTCGCGGTGCGATACGCCGGCACGGGGGAGCAGCGGGGCATGCGCGTTGTTGCGCTCGCCATCCCGATCGCGGAGGGCTGCGTTCGCCGCGTGCGCATAAACCTCAGGCTGGTGAAGCACACCGCTCAGGGTCCCGGGCAACTGCACCACGGTGCCCACCACCTCGCCCACGCCAAACATCCTGACCACCACGTCGCCCCCCAGCGACAAGGAGACGACGTGTTCGCGGGCCCGTGCGCGCGCGGCCTTCAGATCGCCCTGGGCGTGGCGCTTGAGCAGCGTCGCGTCCAGACCCATGTCGCCGAACACCACCGCGTACGCACCGTACTTCACGGCGAGGTAGTTGGCGATCTGCGAACCCATCGAATAGCCCACCAGTTCGATCGACTGGATGGCGTCCTCGCACAGCGCCTCGGTGTAGGCGTCGTCGGCGTGGGGAAACTGGCTGTTGCCCGTCCCGAACTTGGCCGCGAGCACGCCGCCCATGTCGGTGAACACGCCGCTCCAGCCGCCACTTTCCGAGAAGGGACGGTCCATGCCCTTGAACAGGATCAGCGCATGTCCGCTGGCATCGTCCAGCAGGACGAACCCCGACAAGCCGCTGGCGGGATGGTCGAATTGTCTGAACCGGCGAAAGCTCATGCCGCCCGCCTCGATGGCGGCCTGTGAGTCGGTGCGCTGGCCGTAGAACAACTCGGTGTACAGCCCAGGCACTCTCAGCGGATCGATCGCTCCGCGCTGCTTGGCCAGCTCTCGCGGCGTGGGATCGTGGGCGCGGCATGTGCTGTCCGGAGGCGCCATGGCACCCACCGGCCTGAGCATCGGCGAGGGGTTTGCGGTCACCGCTTCGGCGCCTGCAGCCCCTGATGCGCCACGGCGCTGCAGCCCGCTCTCGCTGGCGCACCCCGAAAGCACCAGCAGTCCCACGGCCGCCCACCAGCCAGCCCCCAGCGCCGGCCCGCGGCGATTCGGCTGGGGGAGACGAGCAGGGCCGGTCAACGCTGGCATGACGGATGGGGAGTTTGGGGGCCGACGGAGCGGAGGGCCGGCAGTATGCCCAGAGGGAAAGCCGGTCGCGTCGCAAAAACCAGCAATCCGCGTTCCCATCGCGCCAGCGGCGACGCAAAGAAAAACGGCCACAAGCTCAATGCTTGTGGCCGTTGATGTTTTGGCGGAGTGGACGGGGCTCGAACCCGCGACCCCCGGCGTGACAGGCCGGTATTCTAACCAACTGAACTACCACTCCGCGTGGTGCTGAAGTTTGGGCACTGCTGCCCCGGGTTTCAACCACCCGTGCCATCGACCTTCAGTCGCCCGAAGGTATTTGGCGTCCCCTAGGGGATTCGAACCCCTGTTACAACCGTGAAAGGGTCGTGTCCTAGGCCTCTAGACGAAGGGGACCAAGTCCTTTCCATTCACTCACCGACGCCACCTTTTTGGTGGAGGTAAGCGGGATCGAACCGCTGACCTCTTGCATGCCATGCAAGCGCTCTCCCAGCTGAGCTATACCCCCGTTTGCCCCGTTCGGGTCACAGATATCTTGTCGATCTCTGTTCGGGTACGCCGTTGAGCGAAGACCATGAGTATATACCGACTTTTAGACGCTTCGCAAGCGGGCGAGAACTTCGTCGCGTGAAAACAGCGACAGCACTGCATCGATGGAAGGCGTCTGCGCACGGCCGCAGACCAGCAGGCGCAGCGGGATCGCGACCTGCGGCATCTTCAGCTTGTGCACGCCTATCGTTTCCTTGATGGCTTGCTGGATTGCGCCGGCGTTCCACTCGATCTCGGCGAATCGCTCGCGAAGGACTTCCAGCGCAGGCCTCACCGCATCGGTCACGTGCGCAGCGACTTCCTCGGCCTTCGGCGCCACGCGCACGAAGTACATCTCGATCCAGTCGGCGAGCTCGACGACCGTCGTGCAGCGATCCTTGTACAGCGCACACATCGAGGCCAGCGGAACGTCGCCTGAGATCTGGACGCCGCGGCTGTGCAACTGCTTCAGCACCAGCGCGGCCAGGCGGTCGTCGCCGGCCTGCTTCAGGTACTGCGCATTCACCCACGCGAGCTTGGCCGGGTCCCACTGGGCCGGGCTCTTGTTCAGGTGCGAGCCATCGAACCACGACACCATCTGCTCGCTCGAGAACAGCTCGTGGTCGCCGTGGCTCCAGCCCAGGCGAGCGAGGTAGTTGAGCATCGCCTCGGGCAGGTAGCCACCCTCCTCGTAGTTGGACACTGCCACCGCCCCGCGCCGCTTGGAGAGCTTCAGGCCGTCCTCGCCCAGGATCACCGGCAGGTGGCCGAACAAGGGCAGCGGCGCGCCCAGCGCCTGGTAGATGTTGATCTGCCAGGGCGTGTTGTTGATGTGCTCGTCGCCACGGAAGACGTGTGTGATCGCCATGTCCCAGTCGTCGACGACCACGGCGAAGTTGTATGTCGGCACGCCGTCGGCACGCTGGATGATGAGATCGTCGAACTCCTTGTTCGCGATGACGATCTCGCCCTTGACCAGGTCAGCCCAGCGCACCTCGCCTTCGCGCGGGTTCTTCAGGCGGATCACCGGCTTCACGCCTTCAGGAACAGGCGGCAGCACCTTGCCCGGCTCGGGGCGCCAGCGACCGTCGTAGCCGGTCTTCTCGCCGCGAGCCTTCTGCTGCTCGCGCATGGCGTCGAGCTCCTCCGGCGTCGTGTAGCAACGGTAGGCGGTGCCGGCCGCGAGCATGCCCTCGATGACGTCCTGGTAACGATCCAGCCGCTGCATCTGGTAGATCGGACCTTCGTCGTAATCCAGCCCCAGCCAATGCATGGACTGCAGGATCTGGTCGACCGAATCCTGCGTCGAGCGGGCGACGTCGGTGTCCTCGATGCGGAGCACGAACTGGCCGCCGTGGTGCCGTGCATAGGCCCAGGAGTACAGCGCGGTGCGGGCGGTCCCCAGGTGGAGGAAGCCGGTGGGCGATGGGGCGATGCGGGTACGGACGGGGGCTTGGGTCATGCCGGTTTCAAGGTGGAAAGGCCGCGCAGCAGGTCGTCGGTGATGTCGTCGACATGCTCGAGGCCGACAGCGAGGCGGATCAGGCCCTGGCCGATGCCGGCGGCCTGGCGCTGCGCCTCGGTCAGACGGCCGTGCGAGGTGGTGCCCGGGTGGGTGATGATGGACTTGGTGTCGCCCAGGTTGGTCGCGATGCTGAGCAGGCGGGTGCTGTCGATCACATGGAAGGCGGCCTGGCGCGCGGCTTCGGGGCTGCTGCCGGACTTCACTTCGAACGAAAGCACCGCCCCCCCCTGCCCGCCTTGCTGGCGCATGGCCAGCTCGTGCTGCGGGTGCGACGCGAGGCTGGGGTAGTGGACCTTCGCCACCTCGGGCCGCTGCTCGAGCCAGCGGGCCACCGCGAGCGCGTTCTCGCTCTGCGCCTTCATGCGCAACGCGAGCGTCTCCATGCCCTTGAGCACGACCCACGCGTTGAACGGCGCGAGCGTCATGCCGGCCGTGCGGATCACCGGGCCGAAGACATCCTTGATGAGGCGGCTCGGGCCACACAGCGCACCGGACATCACCCGGCCCTGGCCGTCGAGGTACTTGGTGCCCGAGTGCATGACGAGGTCGGCGCCGAACTCCGCTGGCCGCTGCAGCGCGGGCGAGCAGAAGGTGTTGTCGACCGCCAGCAAGGCACCCGCTTCGTGCGCCATGTCGGCCAGCGCGCGCAGGTCGCAAACCTCGAGCAGGGGATTGGTCGGCGTCTCGGCGAAGAACAGTTTGGTCTGGGGCTTGACCGCGGCGCGCCACTCGCCGAGGTCGGTCTGGGAGACAAACGTCGTCTCGACGCCGAACTTGCCGAACTCCTTGGCGAAGAGGTTGATCGTCGAGCCGAACACCGAGCGCGAGCAGACCACGTGGTCGCCGGCCTTCAGCAGGCCCATGATCATCAGCAGGATCGCGCTCATGCCGGTGGCGGTGGCCACGCAGGCTTCGGTGCCCTCCATCGCAGCCAGGCGTGCCTCGAAGCTGCGCACCGTCGGCGTGCTGGTCCGCCCGTAGGTGAAGTCCTCCGAGTTGGTGAACTTGCGGGCCGAGGTCTCGGCATCGGGTTGGAGAAAGGCCGTGGTCAGGAACAGGCCTTCGCTGTTCTCGCCGTGCTGGCTCGGCGGCAGCGCAGTACGCACCGCCAGCGTCTCGGGCCGCAGGCCCTGTGGCAGAGGCCGGTCACTGCTCATGCTCAGGCCCCGTTCTCGCCGCTTTGCAGCGCCAGCCGGCTGCGCTCGGGCGCATCCTCGTCGTCGGGCTGCGAGGCGCGCTGCGACTGCATGGCATCGAAGTCGGCCGCCGAGACATCGCCCGTGATGTAGTGGCCATCGAAGCAGGAGGCCTCGAAGCCGGCCAGACGCGGGTTGAGCGCGCCGACGACCCGCTTCATGGCATCCACGTCCTGGTAGATCAATGCGTCGGCCCCGATGAACTCGCGGATCTCCTCGATGCTTCGGTTGTGCGCGATGAGTTCTTCCTTCGTGGGCATGTCGATGCCGTACACGTTCGGATAGCGCACGGGCGGTGCGGCCGAGGCCATGTAGACCTTGTTCGCGCCGGCCTCGCGGGCCATCTGCACGATCTCCTTGCTGGTCGTGCCACGCACGATGGAGTCGTCGACCAGCAGCACGTTGCGGCCCTTGAACTCGACGCCGATGGCATTGAGCTTCTGCCGCACGCTCTTCTTGCGCACCGACTGCCCCGGCATGATGAAGGTGCGGCCGACGTAGCGGTTCTTCACGAAGCCTTCGCGGTAGGGCTTGCCGATCTTGGAGGCCAGCTGCATGGCGCTGGGCCGGCTGGATTCGGGGATGGGGATGACCACGTCGATCTGCGAGGGCGGCATGGTGGAGATGACCCGCTGGGCCAGCGTCTCGCCCATGTTCAGCCGGGCCTGGTAGACCGAGATGCCGTCCATCACCGAATCCGGCCGGGCGAGGTAGACGAACTCGAACATGCACGGATTGAGCGTGGGCGATTCGGCGCATTGCTGCGCGTGCACCTTGCCGGCCAGGTCGATGAAGACCGCTTCGCCTGGCGCGATGTCACGCACGTAGTGGTGGCCGGTGCCTTCGAGGGCCACGGATTCGCTGGCCACCATCACTTCGGGGCCCTCGGGCGTCTCCAGCGTGCCGAAGCACAGCGGCCGGATGCCGAACGGATCGCGGAAGGCCAGCAGGCCGTGGCCGGCGATCAGCGCCACCACTGCGTAGGAGCCCTTGATGCGCTTGTGCACCGCGCTCACCGCCTTGAACACCAGCTGCGGCGTCAATGCCAGGTCGCGGCCGGCGCGCTCGAGTTCGTGCGCCAGCACGTTGATCAGCACCTCGGTGTCGCTCTCGGTGTTGATGTGACGGCGGTCGATCTCGAACAGCTCGTCCTTCATCGCATGGGCGTTGGTCAGGTTGCCGTTGTGGACCAGCACGATGCCGAACGGCGCGTTGACGTAGAAGGGCTGCGCCTCTTCCTCGCTGTAGGCGTTGCCGGCCGTCGGATAGCGCACCTGGCCCAGGCCCACGGTGCCCGGCAGGGCACGCATGTTGCGGGTGCGGAACACATCCTTCACCATGCCGCGCGCCTTGTGCATGAAGCACTTGGTGCCCTGCATCGTGACGATGCCCGCGGCGTCCTGGCCGCGGTGCTGCAGCAGCAGCAGGGCGTCATAGATCAGCTGGTTGACGGGCTGCTTGGAAATCACGCCGACGATGCCGCACATGGGGAGGAGTCCGTTCGATCAAAAAGAGAATATCGGGTGGCGCGGCGGCGGATTCAAGCGCGCCCTGCAGCCTGCGTGGAATGGTGCCGTTGCCACAGCGGATCGAGCCCGTTCAGCAGGGCACCGAGCCAGGCCGCGCCGTGCGACGTCTGCCAGGCCGTCGAGCGGGATGCCGGAGGGATGCGGGTGACGACCAGCGCCACCACCAGCAGGATCAGCAGCCCGCGAGCGAATCCGAAGGCCACGCCCAGCGCGCGGTCGAGCACGGTCAGCGGCGTGGCCGAAATCATCATCCGCACCAGCTTGGCCAGCAGCGTCCACGCGACGAGCGTGCCGACGAAGACCAGGCCGTAGGCCGTGCCGAGGCGGATCAGTCCACCGGGCTCACCGAACGGCAGCCAATGGGCCACCGTCGCGCCCCAGAGCTGGGCTGCAATGAAGGCGACGACCCATCCGACCAGCGCGAGCAACTCGTACACCAGGCCCCGCCACAGGCCGATGATGGTGGACACCACCAGCACCGCCGCGAGCGACCAGTCGACCCAGCTGAAGCCAGCGATCATCGCGCCGGCCTCACAGCACCAGCACCGCGGCCTGCAGGCCGCCAGACTTGATGCGCGCGGCCGCCTTGTCGGCTTCGGCCTTGGTCGGGTACGGGCCGACGCGCACGCGGATGCGCCGGCCAGTGGCCGACTCGATGACCTGGGTGTAGGTCTTGAGTCCGAGGGCCTCGACCTTCATGCGTGCCTCGCGCGCGCCGGTCGCCTCGGCGAAGGCGCCGATCTGCACCACGTAGCGGCCGTCATCCTTGGCGGCCTCGCTGTTCCTGGCCGCCTCCACCTTGCTGGCCGACTCGGCCGGCCTGGCCGCTTCTGCCACCGGCCTGGGGGGCTCCGCCGGCTTGCTGTCGACCTTGGCTTCCGGCTTCGGCTCGGGCCTGGCGGCGGGCTTGACCTCGGCCGGCCTGGCGGCGGGCTTGACCTCGGCCGGCCTGACGGCAGGCTCCACGGGCGGCGGCGCCACCTGAGCGGGCGCGGGGCGAGCCGGGCGCTGCGCGGGAGCCTGCAGCGGCGGTGCGCCTTCTCGCGAAGGAATCTCGATCGGGATGTCGACGGCGATGGGGCGAGGCTGGGTCTCGAAAAGGAGCGGGAATCCGATGATCCCGACCCCCAGCAGCAAGGCAGCGCCGATCAGGCGGCGGCGAGCGCGCAAGCGCGCGTCGCGGACGACCTCATTCGCATCGGCCAGGCTGGCTGCGCCCGAACGGGGCTGGGGAGCGTCCGAGGCGCCGGACTTCGATTTGGACAACAGACCCATGCGAGCGGCGAGTGGCGACCGGGCGTTCAGGGGTGGGGCTCACCCCGGCGCAAGGCGCCTTCAGGCCTGGTGCGGCGCGTTCAGCCGGGGCAAGCCTTGCTTCAGCACGCCGCCCACGGTGTAGAACGAGCCGAAGACCACGATTCTATCAGTGGGGTCTGCCGCAGCGAGGGCGGCGGCCAGGGCTTGCGAGGGGTCGGAGTGGGTGCTGACCGCCACGCCGTCGGGCCGCTGTGCGCGCAGCAGGATAGCCAGTTCATCTGCCGTCGCGGCGCGGGGCAGCGGCAGGTCCGTCACGAACCAGCGGTCGATCAAGGGCGCGATCCGCCCGACCACACCCGCCAGGTCCTTGTCGCGCATCACGCCGAAGACGGCAAAGGTGCGCGGGAAGAAGCCCATCTGGTCCAGGTTGAGCGCCAGCGCGGACACGGCCTGCGGGTTGTGGGCGACATCCAGCACCAGCGCAGGCTGCCCGGGCACGATCTGGAAGCGGCCCGGCAGATCGACGCCAGCGAGGCCCTGGCGCACCGCCTGCGCGTTGACCGGCAGACGCTCTCGGAGCGCCTCGAGCGCCGCGATCGCGCCCGAGGCGTTGAGCAGCTGGTTGGCGCCGCGCAGCGCCGGATAGGCCAGGCCGTGATAGCGGCGGCCCCGGCCGCTCCAGCCCCATTGCTGGCGGTCACCCTGGTGGTTGAAGTCACGGCCGTTCAGCCACAGGTCGGCGCCTATCTCGCGGCCAGTGTCGATGATGCTTTGCGGCGGCATCGGATCCGACACGATGCCCGGCCGGCCGGTGCGAAGGATCCCGGCCTTCTCTCGGCCGATGCTCTCGCGGTCAGGCCCGAGGAATTCGGTGTGATCCAGGTCGATGCTGGTGATGACCGAGCAATCGGCGTCGATGGCATTGACCGCGTCGTAGCGGCCGCCCAGGCCGACTTCGAGGATCACCAGGTCCAGCGGCTCGCGCGCAAGGCGGCGCAGGATGGCCAGCGTGCTGAACTCGAAGGTGGTGAGCGCGGTGTCTCCGCGCGCCTGCTCCACCGCCTCGAAGTCTTCGCACAGGGATTCGGCGCCGACTGGCGAGCCATCGACGCGGCAGCGTTCTTCGAAGTGCAGCAGGTGCGGCTTGATGTACAGGCCGACGCGGTAGCCCGCGGCGCGCGCGATCGCCTCGATCATCGAGCAGGTCGAGCCCTTGCCGTTGGTGCCCGCCACCGTGATCACCGGGACGGTGAAGGCCAGCCCCATGGCGTCTCGCACCTGCTGCACGCGCTCGAGCGACAAGTCCATCGTCTTGGGGTGCAGGCTTTCGCTGTGCTGCAGCCACTGCTCGAGGGTGCGGGTCATGGGGTCTCTTGAAACAAAAACGGCCAGGCGCCGGGCCTGGCCGTGGACGGTCAGGGGAATCAGGCGACGGCGTCGGCGCTTTGGCGCTGGAGCATGGCCAGTTGCCGGGCGATCGTCTGCCGCATCTGGCGGCGGTCGATGATCATGTCGAGGGCGCCCTTCTGCATCAGGAACTCGGCGCGCTGGAACCCTTCGGGCAGGTCCTCGCGCACCGTGTTCTTGATCACGCGCTGGCCGGCGAAGCCGATCAGGGCCTTGGGCTCGGCGATGACCACGTCGCCGACGAAGGCGAAGCTGGCGGACACGCCGCCCATGGTCGGGTCGGTCAGGACGCTGATGTAGGGCAGGCCCGCCTTGCTCAGATGGGTCAGGGCGGCATTCGTCTTGGCCATCTGCAGCAGGCTGAACAGACCCTCCTGCATGCGAGCGCCACCGGTGGCGGTGAAGCAGATGAAAGGCACCTTCTGCTCGATCGCGGCCTCGACGCCTCGCACGAAGCGTTCGCCGACCACCGAGCCCATCGAGCCACCCATGAAATCGAACTCGAACGCGGCGGCGACGGCGGGAACGCTCATCACCGAGCCGCCAATGACCACGAGCGCGTCGGTCTCGCCGGTGGACTCCAGCGCGCCCTTCAGGCGCTCGGGGTACTTCTTGCTGTCCTTGAACTTCAGGGGGTCGACCGGCAGCACCTCATGCCCGATCTCGTAGCGGCCCTCGGCGTCGAGGAAGGTGTTGAGCCGGTCGCGGGCGCCGATGCGGTGATGGTGGTCGCACTTGGGGCAGACGTTGAGGTTCTGCTCCAGGTCGGTCTTGTACAGCACCGACTCGCAGGACGGGCACTTGATCCACAGCCCCTCGGGCACCGAGCGCCGCTCGCTCGGGTCCGTCTGCTGGATCTTCGGGGGCAGCAGTTTTTCAAGCCAGCTCATGGATCAAGGCTCCTTCTTCTGGGTTGGCAGGCGCCCGCAGGGAGCGCTCACAAACAAATGTGGCTTCGCCACTTTGATTGAATCCCCGCGGGGGGCGGGCTGGCCCAGCCCGGCCCCTGGGGGCCTCACAGGTCATCGAGCGCGGCGCGGATCTCGCCGATGAAGCGACGCGCCGCCGAAGGCGCATTGTCGCGCGTTTCATTTTCCAGCAGCTGGATCAGCCGCGAGCCGATCACCACCCCGTCGGAAACCCGGCCGACGGCCTGCGCGGACCCCGCGTCGCGGATGCCGAAGCCCACGCCCACCGGCACCTTCACATGGCGGCGGATGCGCGGCACGGCCTCGGCCACGGCGGACGCATCCAGGTGGCCGGCCCCCGTCACGCCCTTGAGCGAGACGTAGTAGACGTAGCCGCTGGCCAGCGCGCCGACCTGGGCCATGCGGGCCTCGGTGCTGGTCGGCGCCAGCAGGAAGATCAGGTCCAGGCCATTCGCCTTCAGTGCAGTGGCGAAGGCTTCGCACTCCTCGGGCGGGTAATCGACGATCAGCACGCCGTCCACTCCCGCCTCGGATGCCGCCTTGATGAAGGCGTGTTCGCCGTTCCGCTGGTCGTAGCGCTCCACCGGGTTGGCGTAGCCCATCAGCACGATGGGCGTGGTGCCGTTGCGGGCGCGGAAGTCGCGCACCATCTGCAGCACCTGGGCCATCCCGATGCCCTTGGCAAGCGCCCGCTCCGACGCCTTCTGGATCACCGGGCCGTCGGCCATCGGATCGGAAAATGGCACGCCGAGCTCGATCACGTCGGCGCCCGCTTCGGCGAGGGCCAGCAGGATGTCGACCGTGGTGTCGGCGTACGGATCACCGGCGGTCACGTAGGGAATCAGCGCTTTGCGCCCGGCGCGCTGAAGCTCGGCGAAGGTGGCGGCGATGCGGCTCATTGGTACCCCCTTCGGCGCTGCGCGCCGGCCCCCCCGAGGGGGAGCCAGCACCTTCGGAACGGCCGTGCGGTGCTCATGACTGGGCCCCCTTCACGGTCTGGCCGCGGCACGAAGGCCGACAGTAGAACTCCGCACCGGACAGGTCGGCGACGGTGCCTATGTCCTTGTCGCCCCGCCCGGAGAGGTTCACGAGCAGGTGCTGATCCGGTCGCATGGTTGCGGCCAGCTTCATCGCGTAGGCCACCGCATGACTCGATTCGAGGGCCGGGATGATGCCCTCGGTGCGGCACAGGCGGTGGAAGGCGGCCAGCGCCTCGTCGTCGGTGATGCCGACGTACTCGGCCCGGCCGATGTCCTTGAGGTACGCGTGCTCCGGGCCCACGCCGGGGTAGTCCAGGCCGGCGGAGATCGAATGGGTCTCTGTGATCTGGCCGTTGTCGTCCTGCAGCAGGTAGGTCCGGTTGCCGTGCAGCACGCCGGGGGAGCCCGCGGACAGGCTGGCGGCGTGCTTGCCAGTGGTGAGGCCCTGCCCCGCCGCCTCCACGCCGATGAGGCGCACCTTCTCGTGCGGGATGTAGGGGTAGAAGATGCCCATCGCATTGCTGCCCCCGCCCACGCACGCGATCACCGCGTCGGGCTGGCCGCCGGCCATCTCGGGCATCTGCGACAGGCACTCCTCGCCGATCACGCTCTGGAAGTCGCGCACCATCTCCGGATACGGTGCCGGACCGGCCACGGTGCCGATGATGTAGAACGTGTTTTCCACGTTGGTGACCCAGTCGCGCAGGGCCTCGTTCAGCGCGTCCTTCAGCGTCTTGCTGCCGGACTCGACCGGCACCACCGTCGCGCCCAGCAGGTGCATGCGATAGACGTTCGGGCTCTGGCGCTTGACGTCCTCCGAGCCCATGTAGACGACGCACTCCAGCCCGTAGCGGGCGCAGATGGTGGCGGTGGCCACGCCGTGCTGGCCGGCGCCCGTCTCGGCGATCACGCGCGGCTTGCCCATGCGTTTGGCCAGCAGGGCCTGCCCGATCACGTTGTTGATCTTGTGGGCGCCGGTGTGGTTGAGGTCCTCGCGCTTCAGGTAGATCTGGGCGCCGCCCACCTCCCGGCTCAGGCGGTCGGCGTGGTAGATCGGGCTCGGGCGGCCGACGAAGTGCTTGAGTTCCTTCCTGAACTCGGCAACGAAGACCGGATCGCTGCGGTAGCGGACATAGGCCTGCTTGAGCTCGTCGAGCGCATGGACGAGGGTCTCGGCGACGAAGCTGCCGCCGTAAGGTCCGAAGTGGCCCGAGGGATCGGGCTGCTGGTAGTTCGTTTGCATGTGGGGATGTCTCGCGTTTGCATGGCTCGCGAGGCGGGCCGGATCGTTCGATCCGCGGCGTCAGGCCGTCAGCCGGCCATCCGCCTCTCGCACCGCCTCGCAGAACCGGCGCATGAGCCCGGCATCCTTGATGCCCTTGGAGCTCTCCACGCCGGAGCTGACGTCAACGGCCCAGGGCCGGACGCGAAGCACCCCATCGGTCACGCTTGCAGGATTCAACCCACCAGACAAAACGACCGGACAGGGGACGTTGGCGGGAATGAGAGACCAATCGAACGCCTTTCCACCACCGCCATAGCCCTCGACATGGGCGTCGAGCAGGAGGCCGGCGGCCCCCGGGTGGCGGTAGGCCAAGTCTAGCAAATCGATCCCTGGCGTCATCCGGGCGGCGCGCAGGTAGGGGCGGCCTGGCGCGGCGCAGGCCTCGGGCAGCTCGTCGCCGTGGAACTGGAGCAAGGCACCGGGCACGGCCGTCAGGCCGGCGGCGATCTCGTCCGGCGAGGCGTTGACGAACAGCAGCACCGGCGTCACGAAGGGGGGCAGGCGCCGGGCCAGTTCGCCGGCCCGTTCGGCGCTCACGTACCGCGGACTCCTCGGATACAGCACCAGGCCGATGGCGTCGGCGCCGGCCTCGACGGCCTGGTCGACATCTCCCTCGCGGGTGAGGCCGCAGATCTTGATCCGGGTACGGTGTGCAGTGGTCATCAGGGCAGCCAGTCCATGGCCGCCGTCGACTCGGGCAGACCGTGGACCGCATCGTAGATCGGGCCGACGAAGTACAGGCCGTCGGGGGCGAAGGTGGGCGCGGCTGCATCGCGGCTGCGTGCCGCCAGCACCTCGTCCATCCAGGACGGCGGGCGATTGCCCTGCCCCACGGCGATCAGGCAGCCCATGATGTTGCGGACCATGTGGTGCAGGAAGGCGCTGGCCTCGAAGTCGAAGCGCCAATAGGCGCCGTGGCGACGGATGTCGATCCGGCGCAAGTGCTTGACCGGCGACAGCGCCTGGCAGTCGGACGAGCGGAAGGAGCTGAAATCGTGCTCGCCGACGAGCCGGCGGGCGGCTTCGCGCATGGCTTCGCCGTCGAGCGGGCGAAAGACCCAGCCGCAGGCGCCGAACTCGATCGCCGGACGCACGGGCGATTCAAGCAGCAGGTAGCGATAGCGTCGGCCGCGGGCGCTGTTGCGGGCGTGGAAGTCGGCGGCGACCGGCCGGCACCATTGCACCGCGATGTCGCGCGGCAGATAGCGGTTGGTGCCGCGCACCCACGAAAACTCAGGCCTGTCCAGCGGGGTGTCGACATGCACCACCTGGTTCAGCCCGTGCACTCCCGTGTCGGTGCGGCCGGCGCAGATCGTGGACACCGGCATGGCGGCGAACTCGCCCAGGGCAGCTTCGACCTTGTCCTGGACGGTGCGCCCGCTCGGTTGGCTCTGCCAGCCGTGGTAGTGATCGCCGCGGTAGGCCAGGCCCAGCGCCAGGCGCCGGATCCGGCCTTCGCGCGCGGTCACCCCGTCACTCGAGGTCGTCGAGCATGGCCTGGGCGCGCGTCTTCAGTGCGCCGTCGGCCTTGCTCACCACTTCTTCGAGAAGGTCACGGGCGCCTTCCATGTCACCAATGCGCCTGAACTCGTCCGCCAGCTCCAGCTTGCGGGCCAGCGGATCGGCGTCGTCGATCTCATCGGAGGGCAGGCCGCCGCGCACCGTGTTGTCGCTCTTCGTTTCGCCGAGGTCGAGCGACAGCTCGCCGAAATCGAAGGTGGACGGTGCCGTCGGAGGACCGGGATCTGGCGACGGTGCCGCCGGAATCGTCGGCAGGTCCAGCGTCGGCAGTTCGTCGAACATCATCGGCGCCGGCGGCGGGCCGGGCGGGGGCGGCGCGGTCCGCGTGGTGCCCAGGTCCAGCATGCCGGACGCCGTGTCCAGCGGGCGGGTTGGCTCGACGCCTTGCAGCGACGTGGGTGCCCCGAGGTCGATGTCCAGCGGGCCCGGCGCGGTGTCGAGCAGCACCTCGCCCACGAGCGGCTGGGTCTTCTCTTCGCTGGGCTCGTCCTCGACACGCGCCGGCGGCTCTTCGCGCATGTCGGGCGGAGGATCCGACGAGGTGTCGAGGTCGACTGCCATCACCCGGCCTTCGCCGCCATACAGCGGGTTGGCCGGGTCGATGCTGCGACCCATCTCGACGGCCTTTTCCCAGTCCTCGCCTTCGCCACCGGTCTGTTCCTGCAGCTGGCGGGCCTGGGCCTCGAAGGCCTTGGTGTCGGCGCGCTTGGCGTAGACCTCGAGCAGCTTGCTGCGGATGGCGACACGGCCTCCATCGCTGCGCAGCGCTTCCTTCAGGATCTCCTCGGCCTGGAGGTCGCGACCGTAGGCCAGGTAGACATCCGCCTCGGCGACCGGGTCGACATCGCCGATGGCATCCAGCTGGCTCAGGGAATAGCTCAGCGAAGAGCTGGAGCTCGCCCCGTCGCGGGTGTCCACGCGCTGGCCGCCGCTGACGCCGAAGAAGGAATCAGGCTGCAGCTTGCTCTCGATGAACGAGGTTTCCGCCGCGCCGTCCTGTTGGCGACGACGCAGGCGCATGACGCCCAGGCCGGCCAGCAGCGCGATCAGGCCGGCCGCGGCCGGCAGCACCCACGGGTTGGACGTGAGGGACTCGAAGAAGCTCGGCTCCGGCGGCGGAGACGCGGGACGCTTGGCCTTCGGCCGCGAGGCGGCCACCGATGCAGGCGCCGCGGCAGCCGGTGTCGAGGCCGCCGCCTCGACGGCCGGCGCCGATGCGACCGTCGCCGGCGCAGCCGCAGAGGCCACGGGAGCCTGGATGGGCGCTGGAGCCGGGGGCGGAGGCGCCACGGGCGGCGGCGGTGCCACCGGCGCGGGCGGCGGCGCGACCGGGGCCGGCGGAGGCGCCGCCGGCTTGGTCGGGGCGACGGCCGGTGGCGTGGGCGCCGTGGCCACCGTCACACCCGGCTTGGCCGGCGCCGGCGCGCTGGCGATGGGCGCCACCGGTGCCGGCTTGGCCGCAACAGACGCGGCCTTGGTCGCTTCGTTGAGCTGCTTGAGCTCCTGCAGGTTGCGCGACAGCTCGGCCACGCGCGTCTCGTTGGCCTTGCGCTCGCTTTCCTTCGACAGCTTGGCCTCCGGCGCGGCGGGCTTCGCGGTGCCCTGGGAAAGCGTGAGCTTGTCGGGCGAGGTCGGACCCGTGTCCGCCTTGCGATCCTTGACGGCGGCCTGGACCTGGCCGGTGGCCTGGCGTTCGGGCTCGGTGCCCTTGACCGTCGGCGCGGCGCCCGCCAGGCGCTGGCGGAAGGCCGCGAAGTCTGTGCTGTGGGCCTGGATGACCTGGCGCGCTTCGTCGGGAGCGACTTCCTTCGCGCTGGCCGCATCCGGCAGGTTCAGCACCACGCCCGCCTTGAGGCGGTTCATGTTGTTGTCAATGAACGCCTGCGGATTGCCGCGGTAAAGCGACACCAGCATCTGGTCCAGCGACACGCCGGTGCGGCCGTGGGACGACGCGATCGACGACAGCGTGTCGCCTCCGCGGACGCGGTAGCTCTCGGCGCCTTCGGCAGCCGCGGCCGCCGGCGGCGGGGCAGCGGGCCGCGACGTGGGCGCCGGCGCGGGTCTGGAAGCCGGCGGAGAAGCCGCCGGACGCGGCGCTGCAGCCACCGGCGGCGTCTGCGCAGAGCCGGAAATGGCCGGCGCCGTGGTCGCCGCGACCGGCGGTGGCGCGGCCGGCCGGGTCTGCGGCGGATCGATCAGCAGCGTGTACGCGCGCTGCAGTCGTCCGCTGGCCCAGGTGAAATCGATGATGACATCGACGAAGGGCTCGGACACGGCGCGATCGCCCGTCACGCGGATGTAGGCGCGGCCGTCGGGCCTGCGGGCCAGCGTCAGCTGCGCGCCGGTGAGGACCGGGTTGAACTCGACACCCGCGGCACGGAACGCGTCGGGCGAGGCGAGCGCCGTCTTCAACGACCCGGCCTCCTCGGGCGTCATGTTCGTGATGTCGATCTCGGCGCGCAGCGCCTCACCAAGGGAGGACTGGACGGTCAGCCGGCCGAGCGACAGGGCGTGGGCGCTGCCGAGGTGCAACATCAGCAGGGCCGCGGTGGCCACGGTGGTGAGCATTGCGCCCTTGGCCATGGATGGAGGGTTCTTCAAAGCGTCTCCCGAAACGCCGTCATCAAAAACGCGATCGGCGAGCCCGCATCACAGGCCCGCCGTCGACGACCGTTCTCTCCCAAGCGATCCCGGTTCAACCGGCTCCGACACGAGAAAACAACACGGCATCAAGCATATAGGCTTACATGCTCATCCAAAACGTGACATTCGGAAGTTTTCGCGTTTTCACCGATTTGCATAAAAAAACCGCGTTGCCCGAAGGCAACGCAGTCGTAAGCAGGCGTTTCCGCGTGCTAGGCACCGATCAGGCGTCCAGGAGGATCCGCAACATGCGGCGCAGCGGTTCGGCCGCGCCCCACAGCAACTGGTCGCCGATCGTGAACGCGCCGAGGTACTCCGGACCCATCGCCATCTTGCGGATGCGGCCGACGGGGATGGTGAGCGTGCCCGTGACGGCCACCGGCGTCAGGTCGCGCATCGTGTCCTCACGGTTGTTCGGCACGACCTTCACCCACTGGTTGTCGGCGGCGATCATGGCCTCGATGTCGGCCACCGGCACGTCCTTCTTCAGCTTGAACGTCAGGGCCTGGCTGTGGCAGCGCATGGCGCCGATGCGCACGCAGAAGCCATCCACCGGCACCGCGGCGCTGCCGAAGCCCTCGCCCTGGCCGAGGATCTTGTTGGTCTCGGCCATGCCCTTCCACTCCTCGCGGCTCATCCCGTTGCCCAGATCCTTGTCGATCCAGGGAATGAGCGAGCCGCCCAGCGGCACGCCGAAGTTGGCCTTCTCGGCGTCTTCCAGGGTGCGCTGCTTCTCGATCACGAGCCTGTCGATGTCGAGGATGGCGCTCATGGGGTCGGCCAGCAGGTCCTTCACCTCGTGGTTGAGCGTGCCGAACTGGGCCAGCAACTCGCGCATGTGCTGCGCGCCGCCGCCGGACGCCGCCTGGTAGGTCTGGGTGCTCATCCATTCGACCAGGCCGGCCTTGTAGAGCGCCCCCACGCCCATCAGCATGCAGCTGACGGTGCAGTTGCCGCCGATCCAGTTGCGGCCGCCCTTGGCCAGGGCGTTCTTGATGACCGGCAGATTGACCGGGTCCAGGACGATGACGGCGTCGTCCTTCATCCGCAGGCTCGAGGCGGCATCGATCCAGTGGCCGTTCCAGCCCGCTGCGCGAAGCTTGGGGAAGACCTCGGTCGTGTAGTCGCCGCCCTGGGCGGTGATGACGATGTCACAGCGCTTGAGGGCCTCGATGTCGAAGGCGTCCTGCAGCGTGGTCTCGTTCTTTGCCATCGCCGGGGCCTTGCCGCCCTTGTTGGAGGTGGAGAAGAACAGGGGTTCGATGAGGTCGAAGTCGCGTTCGGCGACCATGCGGTCCATCAGCACGGATCCCACCATGCCGCGCCATCCGACCAGTCCTACGAGTGCCATTTCCAGATACCTTTGAAGTTGATCCTGGACCCCTTGAGCCTCCCGGCTCGTTCGCCGGGGTCCAGAGATGGGGCGAGACGAGACCGAGCTGTCAGCTCTTGGTAATCGTTTTGCCGGTGATGGCCGCGACCACGGCATCACCCATTTCGCGCGTTCCCACCTTGTGGGTGCCCTCGCTCCAGATGTCGGGCGTACGGTAACCCGCTGCCAGCACGGCACGCACGGCCGACTCGATACGGTCGGCCGCCTGCGGCTGTTGGAGTGAGAAGCGAAGCATCATGGCAGCGGACAGGATTGTAGCCAGAGGGTTTGCAACTCCCTGACCAGCGATGTCCGGCGCGCTGCCGTGGCTGGGTTCGTACAGGCCCTGCTTGTCGGCATTCAGCGACGCCGAGGGCAGCATGCCGATGGAGCCGGTGAGCATCGCCGCCTCGTCCGAAAGGATGTCGCCGAACATGTTGCCGGTGACCACCACGTCGAACTTCTTCGGCGCCTTGACCAACTGCATGGCGGCGTTGTCGACGTACATGTGGTCCAGCGCGACGTCCGGGTACTGGGCCGACACCTCGGTCACCACATCCTTCCAGAACTGGAAGGTCTCCAGCACGTTGGCCTTGTCGACGCTGGTGACCCGCTTGCTGCGCTGGCGTGCCGCCTGGAAGGCGACGTGGGCGATGCGCTCGATCTCGGGCCGCGAGTAGCGCATGGTGTCGAAGGCCTCCTCGGCGCCGGGGAAGTGGCCGTCCACCGCCGTGCGGCGGCCGCGCGGCTGGCCGAAGTAGATGTCGCCGGTCAGCTCGCGGATGATCAGGATGTCGAGCCCCGCGACCAGCTCGGGCTTCAGGCTCGAGGCGTGGGTCAGCTCGGGATAGCAGAGCGCCGGGCGGAAGTTGGCGAACAGCCCCAGGTGCTTGCGCAGTCCCAGGATGGCCTGCTCGGGGCGCAGCGAGCGCTCCAGCGTGTCGAACTTCCAGTCGCCCACCGCGCCGAACAGCACGGCGTCGGCCGCCTGGGCCAGCTTCAGGGTCGCTTCGGGCAGCGGGTGGCCATGGGCTTCGTACGCGGCGCCGCCGACCTTGGCCTCCTCCATCTCGAAGGAAAGGTCGAGCACCTTCAGCACGCGAACGGCCTCGGCGACGATCTCGGTGCCGATGCCGTCGCCCGGCAGGATGGCGATCTTCATGGTCAATGTCCTTGCAAGTGGTTTGAATCGAATCTTCGGCCGGCGGTCGTCAGCCCAGCCAGGTGCAGCTCAATCTTCATCGGGCATCGCGTCGTCGCTGTCGGTCGGATCGGCCAGCCAGTGGGCGAGCCGGTATTCGCAGGCCTTGAAGACCACGTAGGCGGCCATGGAGAGGTAGCCGGTGACGAGCAGTTCTCCCAACTGCTGGGCGGCGCCATCCATCAGGGCCATCCAGCCATGTTCGAAGACCAGGTTGGTGTTGGCGCGCAGCAGGTAGAAGAGGTTCAGCGAGCCGGCGCCGAAGACGAAGAAGGCCAGGCCCAGCACGATGAAGCTGAGCCATACCCGGCTGAGCACCAGCTGCTGGAACCAGCGCGGCACGGACAGGCCGCGCCGTGCCGATGCCGGTTTCAGAGCACGCGCTGGTTCAGCCACGGCATGCGAGCCAGGCGCTCGGCCTCGAAGGCGCGGATCTTGTCGGCGTGGCGCAGCGTCAGGCCGATGTCGTCGAAGCCGTTGACGAGGCAGTACTTGCGGAAGGGCTGGACGTCGAAGGCCAGCTCGCTGCCGTCGGGCTTGACCACCACCTGGCGCGGTAGGTCGACGGTCAGGCGGTAGCCGGGGAAGGCGGCCACCTCGTCGAACAGCTTCGACACCTGCGACTCCGGCAGCACGATGGGCAGCACGCCGTTCTTGAAGCAGTTGTTGAAGAAGATGTCGGCGAAGCTGGGGGCGATCAGGGCGCGGAAGCCGAATTGCTCCAGCGCCCAGGGCGCGTGCTCGCGGCTGGAGCCGCAGCCGAAGTTGTCGCGCGCCAGCAGGATGGAGGCGCCGGCGTAGCGCGGCTGGTTCAGCACGAAATCCGGGTTCGGCTGGCGGCTGGCCGGGTCCTGGCCGGGCTCGCCGTGGTCCAGGTAGCGCCACTCGTCGAACAGATTGGGCCCGAAGCCGCTGCGCTTGATCGACTTGAGGAACTGCTTGGGGATGATCGCGTCGGTGTCGACGTTGGCGCGGTCCATGGGCGCGACCAGGCCCTGGTGGATGGTGAAGGCTTGCATGAGGCTCTCGCTCGCAGGGATCAGGCGACTCGACGGACGTCTACGAAATGGCCGGCCATCGCGGCGGCCGCGGCCATGGCGGGGCTGACCAGGTGGGTCCGCCCACCCGCGCCCTGGCGACCCTCGAAGTTGCGGTTGCTGGTGGAGGCGCAGCGCTCGCCCGGCTCCAGCCGGTCGGCGTTCATGGCCAGGCACATCGAGCAGCCCGGCTCGCGCCACTCGAAGCCGGCGGCGGCGAAGATCTTGTCGAGGCCTTCGGCTTCGGCCTGGGCCTTGACCAGGCCCGAGCCCGGCACGACGAGGGCCAGCTTGACGTTGCTGGCGATGCGGCCGCCCACGCGCCGCACGACGGCGGCCGCTTCGCGCAGATCCTCTATCCGGCTGTTGGTGCACGAGCCGATGAAGACCTTGTCGATGCGGATGTCGCCGATCGCCTTGTTCGGCTCCAGCGCCATGTACTGCAGCGCACGCTCGATGGCGCCGCGCTTGACGCTGTCCTTCTCCTTGTCGGGATCCGGCACGCGGTCGTCGATGGAAAGCACCATTTCGGGCGAGGTGCCCCAGGTGACCTGCGGCTTCAGTTGCGCGGCGTCGATCTCGACCACGTGGTCGAAGTGAGCGCCTGGATCCGACTGCAAGGTGCGCCAGTAGGCCACGGCCTGCTCCCATTCCACGCCCTTGGGCGAGAACGGACGGCCCTTGACGTAGTCGATGGTGGTGTCGTCCACCGCCACCAGACCGGCGCGGGCCCCGGCCTCGATGGCCATGTTGCACACCGTCATGCGGCCTTCCATGCTGAGGGCGCGGATGGCGGAGCCGGCGAACTCGATGGTGTAGCCGGTGCCGCCGGCGGTGCCGATCTTTCCGATGATGGCCAGCACCACGTCCTTGGCGCCGCAGCCCGGGGGCAGCTGGCCCTCGACCTTGACGAGCAGGTTCTTCGCCTTCTTGGCCAGCAGCGTCTGCGTGGCGAGCACGTGCTCGACCTCGCTGGTGCCGATGCCGTGCGCGAGCGCGCCGAAGGCCCCGTGGGTGCTGGTGTGGCTGTCGCCGCAGACCACCGTCATGCCCGGCAGGGTGGCCCCCTGCTCCGGCCCGATGACGTGCACGATGCCCTGGCGGCGGTCGGTCATCTTGAACTGGGTGATGCCGAAGCGGTCGCAGTTGGCGTCCAGGGTGTCGACCTGCAGCTTCGACACCGGATCGGCGATGCCGTGCGAGCGGTCGGTGGTCGGCACGTTGTGGTCGCTCACCGCCAGGTTGGCCGACAGGCGCCAGACCTTGCGGCCGGCGATGTCCAGCCCCTCGAAGGCCTGCGGGCTCGTCACCTCGTGCACCAGGTGGCGGTCGATGTAGAGGGTGGCGGTGCCGTCCTCCTCGGTGTGGACGACGTGCTCGTCCCACAGCTTGTCGTACAGGGTGCGTGCGGTCATGGCGGTCGCTCTCGAAGGCAAACGGGGCGCGAACCCCGAGGATGGGATTGTCAGGGATTCGGTGCCGCGGCGGCAGGCTCCGCACCGGCCGCGGCCAGGCCGGTGAGGGTGTCGACGAAGCGCTGGACGACGGTGGGCAGCACCTCCTGCGACTGGGCCGCCAGCAGGTAGCGGCGGCGGGCCCAGGGTTCGTCCAGCGATCGCACGGCGAGGGCGAACAGGCGCGCGAAGCGCTCGGCCACCACCGCCGGGAGCACCGCCACGCCGAGGCCCTCGCTCACCAGCTGCGCGATGGCGTCGAAGCCGCGCACCTGCAGCCGGGCATTGAGCGTGCGGCCGCGTTCCAGCGCTCGCTGCAGCATCAGCTCGTGCACCGAGGCGCCCATGTGCAGGCCGACCATGTCGTAGTCCAGCAGGGCATCGAAATTCAGTGCGCCACGGCCCGCAGCGAGCGGATGGCCCTGCGGCAGCACCACGGACAGCTCGCCCGCCCGGTAGGGCCAGGTGGCCAGGCGCTTGTCCGTCAACGGCGGGACGAAGACACCGACGTCGGCACGGCCGTCGGCGACCGCCAGCTGAACGTCCGCGCTCGTCATGTCTTCCAGGCTGATGCGGATCTGCGGATGCTCGCGAGAGAAGGCCGCGAGGTCCGCCGGCAGGCACTCGGCGATGGCGGCAGCATTGGCCGCGATGCGCAGGTGGCCCTTGATTCCGCGGCTGAACTCGACCACCTCGCTCTCCAGCGCGTGCAGCGAGGCGTTCAGGCTGCGGATGTGGCGTACCAGCGCGCGGCCGGCCTCGGTGGGCTCGACGCCCCGGGCGCGGCGCTCGAACAGCTGCACGCCCAGACGGGTTTCCAGGTCTTTCAGGCGCTTGCTGGCCGCGGCCAATGCAAGGTGCTCGCGTTCCGCGGCCCGGGTGATGTTGCCGGACTCGGCGATGGCGAGCACGAGGTTGAGGGTGACGAGGTCGAAGCGCATGGGCGAGGCAATCGGATGCGACAGCCGCATTCCCCACTCCGCTCGGCCCAGGTAGGGGCCGGCAGCCGGGACTGGCGGACCGACCGGTAAGCCGGCCGCCAGCAGCTGGTCGCAGCCCACATGCTGCACGAAGGCTGACCCAGGCGCACTCGGGAGTCGTGAAGCGACACTTCGCGATACGCGAAGGATAAGCCGCTCACGAGGCTCCCCCAAGCGCTACGGCGCCACGCTGATGCTCCCGTACACGCCGCCACCCTGCCCGTTCGGGCCGGCGGCGAAGAACAGCGTGTTCAGCGGCTGGTTATTCAGCCCGTTGCCGAACTGCATGCCCCAGATGCCGGGCACGCGCACCGGTTGGCCGTTGCGGTCCTTCAGGTAGCCCAGGGAGGCGCCGCTGACCGGGTCGTAGGCGCTGATGGTGCCCTCGTGGAAATCACTGACCAGCAGGCGGTTCGAATGGACGCCGAAGTTCGACGGCGCCATCGCGATGCCCCAAGGCTGGCGCAGCTTGCCGCTGTTGGCGACGGCCCGGCGCAGGAAGCGGCCATTGGTGTCGAAGACGCTGATCACGGCATCGACGCCACCACTTTCGGTCCGTGTGCCGGCGTTGTAGTCCCCCGCCTTGATGAAGGTGACGTAGATCGCCTCCCCGATGGCCTGGATGCCAAACGGCGACATGCCCGAAGGCATCTTCGGATCGACGAAGGCCTTCGCCAGCTTCACCGGGGCGAAGGCGCTGTCGTAGATGTCGACCCGCGCGTTGCGGTAGTCGGTGGCGTACAGCCGCGCACCGGCCGGGCTCTGCGCCACCGCCAGGCCCATGTAGATAGCGCTTGGCTGAAGCGCGGCGGGCAGGGCGTTGTGCAGGTCCACCCCCGGCGCCCAGCCGGTGATGAGGCCGTCCTCGTTGGCGAAGATGAAGCGGCTCGGCCCGTTGACGCCGGCCTTGCTGACGACGAAATCGGCACTGCCGCTGAAGACGATGCCGGTCGGGGCGCCGACGCCGCCATTGGCCGCGGGCACGTTCACGACCAGGGCGTTGGGCACGCCGAGGCCGTCGTACAGGGTGGACGTGCCGCTGCGGTTGTTGGACACCCAGACCAGGCCGTTGGGGTTGAACGAAACCCCCCAGGTATTGACCATGTTGGGGTCGATGTAGTCGCTGTCGACCACGCCGTTGGAGACGAGGTTGCGGACCGCATAAGCCTTGCCGGCGGCCAGGGCGGAAGGCAGGGCCAGCGTGGCGAATGCAGCGGCGGCAAGGGTGGCAGCGACGGCGCGCCTGGTGAAGGCCATGGGGATACTCCTGCAAGCGGTGGACGATCCCGGACAGAGCCATGGGCAGTGCGCCTGATACACGACCCGCACAATGCGCCGATGAACGTGCCCGCCCTGTCCCGCCGAGCCGTCCTCGCCTGCCTTTGCATCGCCGGTCCACTCGCTGCGGCGGCGCCAGCCCCGCCAGCCGAGTACTACCCGCCTCGTCACGAGTGGCAGCGCGCAACACCGAAGGAAGCTGGCCTCGACGCCGCCCGACTCGCCGATGCGGTGGCCTTCGCCCTGGCCCACGACAACCCGGCCCCGCGCGACCAGTCGCTGGCATGGGCCCGGAGTTTCGGCAGATCCGAGCCGTACTTCGGCGGCCAGATCGGGCCGACCAGCGTGCGCGCGCCGGCCAACGGCCTGGTGATCCACCGCGGCCGGGTGGTGGCCGAGTGGGGCGACACGCAGCAGGTCGACATGGCGCACAGCGTCACCAAGACGTTCCTGTCCACCGTCGTGGGCCTGGCGTGGCAGAAAGGGCTCATCCGCAGCACCGAGGACCGGGTGGCCCGCTACATGCCGGCCGGGGCGGACCTGTTCGCATCGCCGCACAACGCCCCGATCACCTGGGAGCATCTGCTGCGCCAGACCAGCGACTGGCAAGGCACGCTGTGGGGCAAGCCCGACTGGGCCGACCGACCGGAGGGGGAGAAGCCCGAGGACTGGCCGCGACGCACGCTGCATGAGCCGGGCACGCACTTCAAGTACAACGACGTCCGCGTCAACGTCCTGGCCCTGGCCGCCCTGCACGTCTGGCGGCGCCCGCTGCCGGACGTGCTCCGCGACGAAGTCATGGACCCGATAGGCGCCTCCAGCCGCTGGCGCTGGTCGGGCTACGAGAACTCCTGGGTCGACATCGACGGCCGCCGGATGCAGTCCGTCTCGGGCGGCGGCCATTGGGGGGGCGGCATGTTCATCGACGCCTGGGACCTGGCCCGCTTCGGCTACCTCTTCCTGCGCAACGGGCGGTGGGCCGGCCGGCAGATCGTCTCGCCGGAATGGATCGCCAAGGCCCGGACGCCGGGCGCGGCCAATGCCGAGTACGGCTACTGCAACTGGTTCCTCAACACCGGCCGCAAGAGCCTGCCCCATGCGCCGGAGTCCAGCGTCACCTTCCGCGGCAACGGCCAGAACATCGTCTACATCGACTGGGAGCACGATCTCGTCGCGGTCGTGCGCTGGATCGACACGACGGACTCGCTGGACCATTTCATCGGCCGCGTGCTCGAGGCGCTGGCCGCCAACGGCCGCGAGCGGTAGGAGCTCGCCTACAGCGGGCTCCGCCCTCTTCCGGCCGGGCCACCGGGCGCGATTGCCTAGAGTGGGACCACGAGCCCGGTGGTCCGGGCGATGGAGCCCACCATGTCATTCGCGCTCTACATGATCGGCCTGCTGCTGCTCGTGGCCGGCATCGCCTGGGCCATGGGCACTTTCGGCCTGGCACCCATCTACGTCGGCATCACCTGCCTGATCGTGCTCGGCATCGGCATCATGATGGCCGTGTCGCGCACGCGAGCGAAGGATCCGCCGGCGTGATCACCCCGTGACCAGAGCCTTGACCTGCTGCAGCGCGGTCGGATCCTCGATCGTCGTCAGGTCGCCGGGGTCGCGGCCCTCGCACACCGCCTGGATCGCGCGGCGCAGCAGCTTGCCGGAGCGGGTCTTGGGCAGCACGCTGACGAAGCGCACCCGCGCCGGGCGCGCCACGGCACCGAGCTGCTCGTCCACCAGCTTCATGATGGCGCCTTCGAGCTTGAGCGCGTCGGCCTCGGTGGCGGCCTGACTCGGGTCCTTCAGCACCGCGAACGCCATCGCCACCTGGCCCTTGAGCTGGTCGGCCACCCCGACCACCGCCACCTCCGCGACGCCCGGGTGGCTGGAGATGCTCTCCTCGATCTCCCGCGTGCCCAGCCGGTGACCGGCGACGTTGATCACGTCGTCCGTGCGGCCGAGGATGAAGAAGTAGCCGTCCTCGTCGCGGATGCCCCAGTCGAAGGTGGAGTACACCTGCCGCCCCGGGATGCCCGACCAGTAGGTCTTCACGAAGCGGGCGTCGTCGCGCCAGACCGTCTGCATGCAGCCCGGAGGCAGCGGGCCCTCGATGGCCACCACGCCTTTCTGGTGGGCGCCCGTCAGCTCCTCCCCCGTGGCCTCGTCGAAAAGCTTGACGTCGTAGCCGTACACCGCCTTGCCGGGCGAGCCGAACTTGGAGGTCGCCTGCTCGATGCCGTTGCACAGGCTGAGGATGGGCCAGCCGGTCTCCGTCTGCCAGTAGTTGTCGATGATGGGCTTGCCCAGGCTCTCGGCGATCCAGCGGGCGGTCGGCTCGTCCAGCGGCTCGCCGGCCAGGAACAGCGCGCGCAGCGACGAAAGATCGTGCCGTGACAGCGCCGCCGGATCATGCTTCTTCAGCACGCGCACCGCGGTGGGCGCGCTGAACATGGCCGTGACCTTGTACTTCTCGACCAGGCTCCACCAGATGGCCGCATCGGGCCGGATGGGCAGGCCCTCGTACATGATGGTGGCCATGCCGGCGAGCAGCGGGCCGTAGATGATGTAGCTGTGGCCGACGACCCAGCCGATGTCGCTGGTGGAGAAGAAGGTTTCGCCGGCCTGTCCGCAGAAGATGTGCTTCATGCTCGCCGCCAGCGCCACCGCATAGCCGCCGGTGTCGCGCTGCACGCCCTTGGGCTTGCCGGTGGTGCCCGAGGTGTAGAGGGTATAGCTCGGGTGGGTGGCATCCACCCATTCGCAGGGCACCACCGCCTGGCGATGCCGCTCGCGCAGGGCGGTGTAGTCCTCGTCACGGCCCGGCACGCGGTTGAAAGGCGCCAGGCCGCGGTCGACCATCAGCACCTTGGCCGGCTTGTGCGCGGCCAGCGAGATCGCCTCGTCCAGCAGCGGCTTGTAGGCCACCACCTTGCCGCCGCGCGAGCCGGCGTCGGCGCTCACGACCAGGGTCGGCTCGGCATCGTCGATGCGGCTGGCCAGGCTGACGCTGGCGAAGCCGCCGAAGACCACCGAGTGGATGGCGCCGATGCGCGCGCAGGCCAGCATGGCAAAGGCGGCCTCCGGGATCATCGGCATGTAGACCAGCACGCGATCGCCCTTCTTCACCCCCATCGCCTGCAGGCTCGCCGCCATGCACTGCACTTCGGCATGCAGTTCGGCGAAGCTGTAGACCCGCTCCTGCTGGGTCTCGGTGGAGACGAAGATCAGGGCGTTCTGCCCTGCCCGCTCGGCCAGGTGCCGGTCCACCGCGTTGTGGCACAGGTTCGTGCGGCCACCCGCGAACCACTTCGCGAAGGGCGGGTTGTCGTAGTCGCAGACCGTCTCGAACGGCGTCTGCCAGTCGATCAGGGCCGCCTGCTCGGCCCAGAACGCGTCGCGGTCGGTGATGGAACGGCGATGGAAGTCGGCGTAGCTCGTCATGGGGGCTTGTCTCCTCGAAAGGTGCTGCATCGGCATTGCAGCGCTGCTCGCTGACAGCCTACTGTCGCCGCCGGGCCCTTATCATGCGCGGCGTCAATCCACTGGCGATCATGCCCAGGAGCACACGACTTGAAACCCGCTGAAATCATCACCGCACTGAAGGCCAAGGAACCCGCCCTGCTGGGCGATATCCCGGAGAAGAAGGCCGAACAGATCCTGAAGGCCGCCTTGACGCTGATCCGCGAGACGGTCGTCGGGTCCGAGCCGGGTGACGTGGCCGTCGGCATGCTGGGCCGCTTCAAGGTGGCCGATGTCACCAAGGGCGAGGGCGCCGAAGCCACCACGCATCGCCGCATCGTCTTCGTGCCGCCCAAGCCGGCCGAGAAGGACGCGCCGGGCAAGCCCGCCGAAAAGGCCGAGAAGAAAGCCGCCAAGGCCAAGGCCTGACGCCCGGGTGCCGGCGGCGCATCCTGCAGCGCCGGCACCTCGCAGCAACATGCTGCAATCGCCCGGCAACGCCAGGCGAAGACGATGGGAGCCTGCACCACAACGAGGCTTCCCATGTCGATACCTTCCGCGCTTCGCTCCTGGCTCGTGCCGGTCCTCGCCCTGGCGATGGTCACCGCTGCCCAGGCCCAGGACAGCGGCACCAGTGGCACCAACGGCCAGCCCGCTGGCCAGCCCAAGGGCCACGGTCACCCTCCCGGCCCGCCGCCCGAAGCCGTCAAGGCCTGCAAGGGGCAAGCCGAGGGCGCCACCGTCAGCTTCACCCTGCGCGACGGCAAGACGCTGCAGGGCATCTGCCGCACGGTCAACGGCAAGCTGGCCGCCACCCCGCCGGACATGGGCACGCCACCCAGCCAGTAGTCCAATTCAACCGAGCGCTGCCACCACCTCCGGCGGCGCCTGCACCAGCTCGATCAGCACGCCCTCGCCGCCCAGCGGGAACTCTTCGTTCCCCTTCGGGTGAATGAAGCAGATGTCGTGTCCCGCCGCCCCCTTGCGGATGCCGCCGGGGGCAAAGCGAACGCCCTGGGCGGTCATCCACTCGACCGCGCGGGGCAGGTCGTCCACCCAAAGGCCGACGTGGTTCAGCGGCGTCGTGTGCACGGCCGGCTTCTTCTCAGGATCGAGCGGCTGCATCAGGTCGACCTCGACCGCATGCGGCCCTCGCCCCAGCGAGCAGATGTCCTCGTCGACGTTTTCGCGCTCGCTGACGAAGCTGCTCCTGACCGTCAGCCCGAGCATGTCCACCCAGAGCGCCTTGAGCTTGTCCTTGCTCGGCCCGCCGATGGCGATCTGCTGGATGCCCAGCACGCGGAACGGCTTGTGGTTCGTCACGGCCTTCTCCTTCACGCGAACGCGATGATGGGCTGGTCGACGGCCAGGCTCTCGCCCTTGTTCGCCAGCAGCTCGCCCACCACGCCATCCTGGGTGGCGACGAGGATGTTCTCCATCTTCATCGCCTCGATCACCGCCAGCTTCTCGCCGGCCAGCACCTTCTGCCCCGGGGTGACGGCCACGTCGACCAGCAGGCCCGGCATGGGCGAGAGCAGGAACTTGGACAAGTCCGGCGGCGCCTTGTAGGGCATGAGCTTCAACAGCTGCGCCGCGCGCGGCAGCAGCACCAGGGCCTGGATCTGGGTACCGTTGTGCGACAAGCGCATGGCCAGCGGATTCTTCGCCGGCCCGCTCTCGACCTGAGCCGCGAAGGGCAGCCCGTTGCAACGGCCGGTCATCAGGACCTCACCGAGTCTGGTGTGACTCTGGATGGCGTAGTGGCGCCCGCCCACGTGCACATCGGCCTGCCCAGTGCCCGGATCGAAGCCAGCCACCCGGACGGCGTGGTGCTGGTGCTGACCTCCCGGGCCCATCACGACGACCACCAGCTCGGGGGCATGCGCCACGCCATGGCCCGGCAGCTGGCCGCTGATGCCGGCCGCGCGCTCGCGTGCCTTGCGCCGAACGAAAGCCGCCAGCGCGATCAGGAAATGCGGATCTTCGTGCGGCACATCCTCGGCGCGGAAGCCCTGGCTGTAGTGCTCGGCGATGAAGCCGGTGTTGAACTGGCCCGACACGAAGCCCGGATGGGCCAGCAGCGCCGCCTGGAAGGGGATGTTGCTCGAGATGCCGCGGATGACGAAGGCGTTGAGCGCCTCGCGCATCTTCGCGATCGCGTCGTTCCGGTCGCGGCCGTGCACGACAAGCTTGGCGATCATCGAGTCGTAGAACATCGGGATCTCGCCGCCCTCGTAGACGCCGGTGTCGACCCGCACGCCGCCGAAGCGACCGTCCTGGTACGCATGGCCCTGCAGCGTCGGCGTGCCCTGCTCCAGGTTCTGCGCGGGCGGCCGGTACTTGACCAGGCGGCCGGTGGAAGGCAGGAAGTTGCGGAACGGGTCCTCGGCATTGATGCGGCATTCGATGGCCCAGCCCTCGCGCCGTATCCCGCCCTGGTCGAAGCCCAGCTTCTCGCCCGCGGCCACGCGGATCATCTGCTCGACCAGGTCCAGGCCGGTGATGCACTCGGTGACCGGATGCTCCACCTGCAGCCGGGTGTTCATCTCGAGGAAGTAGAAGCCCTGGTCCTTGCCGACCACGAACTCCACCGTGCCCGCGCTCTGGTACTTCACCGCCTTGGCCAGGGCGACCGCCTGCTCGCCCATGGCCTGGCGGGTGGCCTCGCTGATGAAGGGCGAAGGTGCCTCCTCGATGACCTTCTGGTGGCGGCGCTGGATGGAGCACTCGCGCTCCCAGAGGTACACCACGTTGCCGTGCGAATCGCCCAGGACCTGGATCTCGATGTGGCGCGGCTCCTCGACGAACTTCTCGATGAAGACCCGGTCGTCGCCGAAGCTGTTGCGCGCCTCGTTGCGGCAGGAGCTGAAGCCCTCGAAGGCCTCCTTGTCGTTGTAGGCGACCCGCAGGCCCTTGCCGCCGCCGCCGGCCGAGGCCTTGATCATCACCGGGTAGCCGACGCCCCTGGCGATCTCCACCGCGGCTTCGGGCGACTCGATCGCGTCGTTGTGGCCGGGGATGGTGCTGACGTTCGCCTCCTTCGCCAGCTTCTTCGAGGCGATCTTGTCGCCCATGGCGGCGATGGAGTAGTGCTTCGGGCCGATGAAGACCAGGCCTTCTTCCTCCACGCGGCGCGCGAACGCCTCGTTCTCGGACAGGAAGCCGTAGCCGGGGTGGATGGCCTCGGCACCGGTCTGCTTCGCCGCCGCGATGATCTTGTCGGCGACGAGGTAGCTTTCGCGGCTGGGCGCGGGCCCGAGCAGCACGGATTCGTCGGCCAGCTCGACGTGGCGCGCGTCCTTGTCCGCCTCGGAGTACACCGCGACCGTGGCGATGCCCATCTTCCTTGCGGTCTTGATGACGCGGCAGGCAATCTCTCCGCGATTCGCAATCAGGATCTTCTTGAACATCTCTTCTCCTAGAACTCTCGCAACACGAAGCCGCTGACGAAGGCGAAATACTCGCGAAGCCAGGCGTTGTAGCGGACGTAAAGCGGCGTGGGCGCTCCGACTGCCTGCACCCGGGTGTAGCCGGCATGTCGGGCGATCCAGCGGGCGCGCAGGGTGTGGAAGTCGCTGGTCACCAGACGCACGGGCGCGCTGACACCGATCCCCCGCGCAGCCAGCAGCGGCCGGCTGAACCGCAGGTTCTCGTCCGTGCTGGTGCTGCGCCCTTCCTGCACGATGCGACCGGCGGCCAGGCCGTGGGCGCGCAGGTAGTCGCCCATCACCTGGGCCTCGCTAGGGTGCCCGCCGAAGCCGGTGCCGCCGCTGACCACCACAGGCACGTGCGGATAGCGCGCGGCCTGCTCCAGGGCCAGGTCCAGCCGGGTCAGCAAGGTCGGTGACGGGACGCCGTTCGGCGCGCCGGCGCCGAGCACCACGATGGCAGAAGGCGCTTCCGCGGTCACCACATCGGCCGTCGCTCGGGCCAGCACGACCCAGAACACCGCTACGCTGAGTGCCCACGCGCCGAAGGCCGTCCAACCGGCGCGCCAGAGCCTGCGCCGGCGCGGCCGGCTTTCCAGCCAGCGCTGGATGCGCGGCCAGGCGAAGCTCAAGGCGATGGCACACAGGCCGGCTGCCAAGGGCAATGTGACGCCGAGGCTGAACAGGCCGTCGGCCATCAGCATCAGGGCGTCGCCCACCAGCAGCAGGCCCAGCAGCGCGCCGAGCCATCGGCCCACGTTGACGGAGGTGGACTTCACGGCATCAAAGCGGGATGTTGCCGTGCTTGCGCCACGGGTTGTCGAGCTTCTTGTCCTTGAGCATCACCAGCGAGCGGCAGATGCGGCGGCGCGTCTCGTGCGGCTGGATCACGTCGTCGATGTAGCCGCGGCTGCCGGCGACGAAGGGGTTGGCGAAGCGGGCCTTGTACTCGGCCTCGCGGGCGGCCAGCTTGGCCGGGTCGCCCTTGTCCTCGCGGAAGATGATCTCCACCGCGCCCTTGGCGCCCATGACCGCGATCTCGGCGTTGGGCCAGGCGAAGTTGACGTCGCCGCGCAGGTGCTTGGAGGCCATCACGTCGTAGGCGCCGCCGTAGGCCTTGCGGGTGATCACCGTGATCTTGGGCACCGTGCATTCCGCATAGGCGTACAGCAGCTTGGCACCGTGCTTGATGATGCCGCCGTACTCCTGCGAGGTGCCGGGCATGAAGCCGGGCACGTCGACGAAGGTGACGACCGGGATGTTGAAGGCATCGCAGAAGCGGACGAAGCGCGCGGCCTTGATCGAGCTGCGGATGTCCAGGCAACCGGCCAGCACCTGCGGGTTGTTGGCCACGATGCCGACCGTGGAGCCCTCCATGCGCGCGAAGCCGATGACGATGTTCTTCGCGTACTCCGGCTGCAGCTCGAAGAAGTCGCCGTCGTCCACGACCTTCAGGATCAGCTCCTTCATGTCGTAGGGCTTGTTCGGGTTGTCCGGCACCAGCGTGTCGAGCGACTCGTCCAGCCGCGTGGCCGGGTCGCCGCTGGGCCTCACCGGAGGCTTGTCCCGGTTGTTGAGCGGCAGGTAGTTGAAGAAGCGCCGCAGCATCAGCAGCGCCTCGACGTCGTTGTCGAAAGCCTGGTCGGCCACGCCGCTGCGGCTGGTGTGGGTGGACGCGCCGCCCAGTTCCTCGGCGGTCACTTCCTCGTGCGTCACCGTCTTCACCACCTCGGGGCCGGTGACGAACATGTACGACGAATCCTTCACCATGAAGATGAAGTCCGTCATGGCCGGCGAATACACCGCGCCGCCGGCGCAGGGGCCCATGATCATGCTGATCTGCGGGATCACGCCGGAGGCCAGCACATTGCGCTGGAAGACATCGGCATAACCCCCGAGTGATGCGACACCCTCCTGGATGCGCGCGCCGCCGGAATCGTTCAGGCCGATGACCGGTGCGCCGACCTTCATCGCCTGGTCCATCACCTTGCAGATCTTCTCGGCGTGCGCTTCGGAGAGCGCGCCGCCGAAGACGGTGAAGTCCTGGCTGAAGACGAAGACCAGGCGGCCGTTGATCATGCCGTAGCCGGTCACCACGCCATCGCCCGGGATCTTGTTGTCGGCCATGCCGAAGTCGGCGCAGCGGTGCTCGACGAACATGTCCCACTCTTCGAAGGTGCCCTCGTCGAGCAGCAGCTCCAGCCGCTCGCGCGCGCTGAGCTTGCCCTTGGCATGCTGGGCGGCGATGCGCTTCTCGCCCCCGCCCAGCCTGGCCTTGGCCCGCTTGTCCTCGAGCATCTGCAGGATGTCGTGCATGTGTCGTTCTCCTCGGTACGGGTTCGTTCGGTTCGGTGCAAGTCAGTGAAAGAGGTCGAGCAGGCGGCGCGCGGCGACGGATGCGGCCACGGCACCCGCGCGCACTTCGGTGCGCAAGGCGGCCAGGTGCTCCCGCACGGCGGGATGGGCGCGAAAGCGTTCCTTCAGGCCGGCATCGATGCGCTCCCACATCCAGGCCTCGTCCTGCGCGTGTCGACGGCGCGCGAGGCGTCCGCTGCGGGTCTGCAGTTCACGGTATTCGGCGACGGTCTGCCAGAAGGTGTCGACCCCCGTGGACTTCAGCGCACTCAGCTGCAGGACCTTGGGGTGCCAGGCGTTGTTGTCGTGTGGCTGGTGATCCGGGTGGGCGTGCGGCCCGAACAGTCGCAGGGCCGAGGTGATCTGCGCGCGTGCCCGGGTGGCTGCCGCTTCATCGAGATCGGCCTTGTTGATCACCACCAGGTCGGCCAGCTCCATCACGCCCTTCTTGATGGCCTGCAGGTCGTCGCCGGCGTTGGGCAGCTGCAGCAGCACGAACATGTCGGTCATGCCGGCGACGGCCGTCTCGCTCTGGCCGACCCCCACCGTCTCGACGATCACGATGTCGTAGCCAGCGGCCTCGCACACCAGCAGGCTCTCGCGTGTGCGCTCGGCCACGCCGCCAAGCGTGCCGCTCGACGGGCTGGGGCGGATGTAGGCCGCCTCATGGACGGACAGCTTCTCCATCCGCGTCTTGTCACCGAGGATGGAGCCGCCGGAAACGCTGGACGACGGGTCCACGGCCAGCACGGCCACTCGATGACCTTGCTCGATCAGGTGCAGGCCCAGCACCTCGATGAAGGTCGACTTGCCGACGCCCGGCACGCCGGAGATGCCGAGGCGGAAGGAGCGGCCGGCGTAGGGCAGCAGCGCGTTGAGCAGGTCGTCGGCCCGAGCGCGGTGGTCGGCCCGCGTGGATTCGAGCAGCGTGATGGTCTTGGCGATGGCGCGCCGGCGGCGGGCTGGGGTGGCTTCGAGCAGGTCGGCGAGAAGCGGGTCTTGCGCGGGTTCAGGGTGAATGGGGAAGGGTTTGCGCTCGGGCACCACTCCCTCCCGTTCGGGCTGAGCTTGGCGAAGCCGGGGTGGCGGCGTGGTACCAGCCCCTTCGACAGGCTCAGGGTGAACGGTGGTGGAGGTCCGTTCGAGATCCATCCCGCCCCGTTCGGGCTGAGCTTGTCGAAGCCGGGGTGGCGTGGCACCGGGCCCTTCGACAGGCTCAGGGTGAACGGTGGTGGAGGTCCGTTCGGGCTGAGCTTGTCGAAGCCCAGGTCGCGCCGTGGGCCCTTCGACAGGCTCAGGGCGAACGGTGGTGGGGATCCGTTCGAGATCCATCCCGCCCCGTTCGGGCTGAGCTTGTCGAAGCCGGGGTGGCGTGGCGCCGGGCCCTTCGACAGGCTCAGGGCGAACGGTGGTGGAGGTCCGTTCGGGCTGAGCCTGTCGAAGCCCTGGTTTCGCCAGGCGCTGGATCTCCTCCCAGTCGCCCCGGATCAAGGCCTCCTTCTTGGCCCGCGACCACCCCTTCACGCGGAGCTCGAAGGCCAGCGCCTGCTCTCGCGTCTCGAACTCTCCGACCCAGACCAGTTCCAGCGGACGCCGCTCGGCCGTATAGCCCTGCTGCCCGTCCTGGTGCTGGCGCATGCGGGCATCCACGTCGTCGGTGTGCCCGGCGTAGTAGGTGCCATCAGCGCACCGCAGCAGGTAGACGACGAAGGGCTTCACCGCGCCGCCCGCAGGTAGTACCAGTCCCACTCACCTTCGGCCTGCAGCTCGAAGCCGTGGCGCTGGTAGAACCGGTTGGCGTCGCTGTGCTTCAGTGCCGTCACGGAGACGGGCTTGTGCGCCGCGTCGGCATCGGCCAGCACCTGCGAGAGGACCCACGAGCCTATGCCTTCGCCCTGTGCGCTGGGATGGATGTAGAGGTGGTCGATCAGCCAGCCGTCCTCGCGCGGCACCACGACCACGAAGCCGACCAGCTCGCCGCGGCGCAGGATATGCCGCGTGTGAGCCGGCTGGTAGCCGCGGGACAGGCGCTCCCGGGCACGCTGCGGGTCGAAACGGCCGACCCGCTCCAGGCTCTCGCGCATGGCGGCCAGGCGCAGGGAAAGCAGGGCCTCGAAGTCACCGTCGCCGGCCGGCGCCAGGCGAAGGTCGGGCCGGTCGAAAGAAGAAGCGGATGGCGGCATCTCGAAGAGCGATCCGGGTGACGGTTCAGGCCGAGGCCTGCGCGGCGCGGATCTGCTCCAGCACATCCTTCGCACTCACCGGGATGGGCGTGCCGGGCCCGTAGATGCCCTTGACGCCGGCTTCGTAGAGAAAGCCGTAGTCCTGCTGCGGGATGACGCCGCCGACGAAGACGATGATGTCGTCGGCGCCTTGCTGCTTCAGTGCATTGATGATCGCCGGCACCAAGGTCTTGTGGCCCGCGGCGAGGGTGGAGATGCCCACCGCGTGCACGTCGTTCTCGATCGCCTGGCGGGCGCATTCCTCGGGGGTCTGGAACAGCGGGCCCATGTCGACGTCGAAGCCGAGGTCGGCAAACGCCGTGGCCACCACCTTGGCGCCGCGGTCGTGGCCATCCTGGCCGAGCTTGGCGATCATCACCCGCGGGCGGCGGCCCGCCTCTTCGGCGAAGGCCGCGACCTCGCCTTGCAGCTTTTCCCAACCTTCGGCCGAATCGTAGGCAGCAGCGTACACACCGGTCACCTTCTGGATGTCGGCGCGGTGGCGGCCGTAGACCTGCTCCAGCGCATCGCTCACCTCGCCCACCGTCGCCCTCAGGCGGATCGCCTGGATGGCCAGGTCCAGCAGGTTACCCTGGCCGGACTTCGCCGCTTCGGTCAGCGCCAGCAGCGCAGCCTGGACCTTGGCGCCGTCGCGCGACGCCTTGATCTTCTTCAGGCGGGCCACCTGCTCCTCGCGCACCCGGACGTTGTCCACCTCGAGGATGTCGACCGGATCCTCCTTGGCCAGGCGGTACTTGTTGACGCCGACGATCACGTCCTTGCCGGAGTCGATGCGAGCCTGCTTCTCGGCGGCACTCGCCTCGATCTTCAACTTGGCCCAGCCGGAGTCGACCGCCTTGGTCATGCCGCCCATGGCCTCGACCTCTTCGATGATCGCCCAGGCCTTGTCGGCCATCTCCTGGGTCAGCGATTCCATCAGGTAGCTGCCGGCCCACGGGTCCACCACGTGGGTGATGTGGGTCTCTTCCTGGATGATCAGCTGCGTGTTGCGCGCGATGCGCGAAGAGAACTCGGTGGGCAGAGCGATCGCCTCGTCGAAGGAATTGGTGTGCAGCGATTGCGTGCCGCCGAAGACCGCGGCCATCGCCTCGATCGCGGTGCGCACCACGTTGTTGTACGGGTCCTGCTCGGTCAGCGACCAGCCCGAGGTCTGGCAGTGGGTGCGCAGCATCAGGCTCTTGGGGCTCTTCGCGCCGAAGCCCTTCATGATCCGGCACCACAGCAGGCGCGCGGCGCGCATCTTGGCGATCTCGAGGTAGAAGTTCATCCCGATCGCCCAGAAGAAGCTCAGGCGGCCGGCGAAGTCATCCACATCCAGGCCCTTGGCCATCGCCGTCTTCACGTACTCCTTGCCGTCGGCCAGCGTGAAGGCCAGCTCCAGCGCCTGGTTCGCCCCGGCCTCCTGCATGTGGTAGCCGGAGATCGAGATCGAGTTGAACTTCGGCATCTTCTTCGCCGTGTACTCGATGATGTCGCCGATGATCCGCATGCTCGGCTCGGGCGGGAAGATGTAGGTGTTGCGGACCATGAACTCCTTGAGGATGTCGTTCTGGATGGTCCCGCTCAGCTTCTCCTGCGGTACGCCCTGCTCTTCCGCCGCCACCACGTAGCCCGCCAGCACCGGCAGCACGGCGCCGTTCATCGTCATGGAGACGCTGACCTTGTCGAGCGGGATGCCGTCGAACAGGATCTTCATGTCCTCCACCGAGTCGATCGCCACACCCGCCTTGCCGACGTCGCCGGTCACCCGGGGATGGTCGGAGTCATAGCCTCGGTGAGTGGCCAGGTCGAAGGCCACGCTGACGCCCTGCGCGCCGGCCGCGAGCGCCTTGCGATAGAAGGCGTTCGACTCGGTGGCGGTGGAGAAGCCCGCGTACTGGCGGATGGTCCACGGCCGCACCGCATACATCGTGGCCTGCGGGCCGCGGATGAAGGGCTCGAAGCCGGGCAGCGTGTTGGTGAAGGGCAGGCCCGCGGTGTCTTCGGCCGTGTACAGCGGCTTGACGTTGATGCCCTCCGGCGTCACCCAGTTCAGCGCGCCCACGTCGCCGGCCGGGGCCGACCGGGCGGCCGCTTTCTCCCATTGGGCGAGCGTGGCGGGACTGAACTCGTTCGATGTGCTCATCGGGGTAACTCCTGGGCCGGATCGCCGCCGGCAGATGCTTGATCGGCATGATACATGATGCATAATTATGAATACAACATGCCCTCAGACGCCGACACCCTTCTCTCCCCTCGAGCCCTGTACCAGCAGGTCGCCGAGCGCCTGCGCGAGCAGATCTTCAGCCGCGAGCTCGAGCCCGGCAGCTGGATAGACGAGCTCAAGCTCGCCCACGAGTACGGCATCAGCCGCACGCCCCTGCGCGAGGCGCTGAAGGTGCTGGCCGTCGAAGGCCTGGTGACGATGAAGGTGCGCCGCGGCGCCTACGTCACCGAGATGTCGGCCGATGACGTGCAGCAGGTCTACCGCCTGCTGGGCCTGCTGGAGGCCGATGCCGCCGCCGAGGTCGCCGAGCGAGCCACCGATGAAGAACTGGCCGAGCTGCGCACGCTGCACGACAAGCTCGAGAAGCAGACCCGCCAGCGCGATGCCTTCTTCGCCGCCAACGAGCAGTTCCATCTCCGCCTGCTGGCCGTCGCCGGCAACCGCTGGCGCAGTCAGATCGTGGGCGACCTGCGCAAGGTGATGAAGCTCAACCGCCACCACTCGCTGTTCAAGCAAGGGCGCATCGCCGAATCGCTGGCCGAGCACCGCGCGGTGATGCAGGCGCTGGAAAAGCGCGATCCCGATTCCGCCGCGCGCCTGATGCGAGCGCATTTCGCCAACGGCCTGGCCGCCGCGACACCTCGCTGAAGCGCCCTCGCCCCGCCGGGATCAGGCCGGGCTGAAGACCAGCCCGAGGTGTTTCTCGATCAGCGCCAGCAGGCGTTCCATCTGGACCGGCTTGGAAAGAAAGTCGTTGGCGCCGGCCGCCAAGGCCTCGGCGCGGTCCTGCGCCGAGGCGCTGGCCGATACCGCCAGCACCGGCACCTGAGCGAGGCCCGGCAGCTGGCGCAGCCGGCGCGTCGCCTCGATCCCGTCCATCACGGGCATCGCGTTGTCGATGAGGATCAGGTCCGGCTTCAGGTCCCGGGCGCGGGCCAGGCCCTCGTCCCCGTCGGCCGCCTCGTGCACGATGAAGCCGAGTGGCCGCAGGGCATCGGCCAGCAGCTTGCGATTGGCGGCCACGTCGTCGATCACGAGCAGCTGGCGGCGCGGCCCGTCGTAGCCCGAGACGTGACGCACGTTTGCCGGCGCGCCGGCCGGCGCCTCGGCCGGCGCAAGCGCGAGCTCGAAGCTGAATTCACTGCCCTGTCCCGGCGTGCTGGTCACCGTGATCTCGCCGCCCATCAGCCGCACGATCTGCTGGCTGATGGCCAGGCCCAGGCCGGTGCCCGCGGCGCGCCGTTCGCTGTCGCCGACCTGCTGGAAAGGCCGGAACAGCGCGGGCAGCTCGGCGGGCGAAATGCCGACACCGGTGTCCGACACCGCGAATCGCAGCCGTGCCTGCCCGGGCGTCACGTCGCCGGCGGCGGCGATGGCTCTCACTTCGAAGAGCACGCGCCCGTGGTCGGTGAACTTGACCGCGTTGGCCAACAGGTTCAGGAGCACCTGGCGCAGCTGCTTCTCGTCGGCCTGCACGGCCGGCGGCAAGTCGCGCAGCACCAGCTCGAAGCCGATGCCCTTGTGCTCGGCGCGCACCCGGACCAGATCGGCCACACCCTGCAGGAACGGCTCCAGGGCCAGCGGCGCCGGGGACAGCTCCAGACGGCCCGCCTCGATGCGAGCCAGGTTCAGCGTGTCGTCGATCAGGCTGAGCAAGTGGCGCCCGCTTTGCTCGATGATGCGCAGCCCCTCCAGCGTCTTGGGACTGGCGGTCCGGTCCCACTGCATCAGCTGCGCATAGCCGAGCACCGCGTTCAGCGGCGTTCGCAGCTCGTGGCTCATGCGGGCCAGGAAAGCGCTCTTGGCCTGGTTGGCCTGGGCCTGTGCACGTGCCAGCGCGGCCTGATGCGACGCTTCGGCGCCGGCCAGCGCGGCGCGCTTGCGCAGCAGCAGCACCAGCGTGCCGAGGGCTGCGATGCTCAGGACCAGGGCCCCGAGCAAGCCGTAGCGACGGATCTGCGCCTGCTGCTGCTCGGCGCGCAGCAGCGCGTTCTCCCGCTGCTGCAGCTCGACGCCGAACTTCACCTTCAGCTCCTGCGCCATCTGCGCGCTGGCCTCGTCGGACAACTGGCGCTCGATCTCGCGCAATGCGAGCAGTTGCTGGAGTGCCTGGCGGTCCTCTGCCTGGCTGCCATAGACCTGCGCGGCAGCCAGGCGGAAGAAGGCCTCCAGCCTGGGGTTGTGGACCCTGCGCAGCAGGTCGCTGCCCTCGTCCAGCGAGGCCAGGGCATCGGACTTGCGAGACAGCCCTGCAAGCGCCTGCGCGCGCACGGCCGCCGAAGCGACGTTGAAAGTCTTGTCCCGCTGGCCGCGAAACACCGGCAGCGCACGGTCCAGCTGCTGCAATGCCTCGGCCGGGCGATGTTGCTGCAGCTCCAGCTTGGCCAGGAAGTAGCGCGCCTCTGCCGCCCAGCGCGACAGGCCGAGCCCCTGGGCCATCTGCAGCGCTCGCTCGAGCTGCGAGCGCGCCTCGTCCAGCCGCTCCCGCCGCTGCAAGGTCACGCCGAGGCGAAGGTTCAGGATGGTGGCCATGCGCCGGTGCCGCTCGGGATCCACCAGGGCCAGGGCCCGCCCAACATACTCGTGCGCCAGGACCTGCGAGGCCGCGTCGGACCCATCGGCATGCGATCCGGCGATGCCGGTCAAGGCGGCCGCCATGCCCAGGCGCTCTCCGGCCGCCTCGAAGATCTCGTAGGCTCGCGAATGCGAACGCAGCGCCTGGTAGCGCTGCCCGAGATGGCTCAGCGCATCGCCCTGCGCCACGTAGACCCAGGGCAGCCGAGCCAGATGGTCGCGCTCGGCCTCGCCGACCAGGCGGGCGAACGCGGCCAGCGCCTGCTCCTGCTGCCCATCGTCCGCCAGGGCCCGTGCCCGCAGCTCGCCGAACCAGGACGCCGCCTCGGCGTCGTGCAGTTGCGCGGCCAGCTCTGCCCCGCGCTGCACGAGCTCGGGGTGGCGATCGAGCTCGTCGAGGTAATCGTAGTCCAGCGTCAAGGCGACCAGCGCCTGCAGCTCTGCGGCAGCTTGCCCCGCGCGGACGGCCTCGGCCCGGTCCGCCTCGGCCTTCGTCGCCGACGCTTGCGCATCCTGCTCGGCCACCAGGAAGGCCGAGCGCCAGGCATCGCCCGCCTTCGCGGGTGCAGAGGCGGCGATGGCGCTCACGGCGATCGTGCCGGCCAGGCCGACGATGCCCCACCAGCGCCTCATGACGCCGGCCGCCGGGGTGGAGGAGATACGGGGTCTTGCTGCATGCCGCCGGCTGAAATCATCGGCCCGCGACGACCTCCAGGCGCGGCGATTCGGCGGCCTCGACGTGGCCGATCTCGGCAGCTCCGGCGAAACCCTCGCTGGCGAAGATCGCCCGCACCTCGTCCACCGCTTCGGGCGCGCAGGCCACCAGCAGGCCACCGCTCGTCTGGGGGTCGGTCAGCAAGGCCCGGTCGGCGACGGCCAGCGCCGGGGCCTGCGTCACCTGATCGCCGTAGGCCGCCCAGTTGCGCCCACTCGCGCCGGTGACCAGGCCTTGCTCCGCCAGCTCCCGCACCCCCGGCAGCAGGGGCACGCGCGCCCAGTCGAGCACGACGCGGCAGCCGGCACCGCGCGCCATCTCCAGCGCATGGCCGGCGAGCCCGAAACCCGTCACGTCGGTGATCGAGTGCACGCCTTGCAGCGCCGCCAGTCGTGGTCCGGGAGTGTTGAGTTGAGTGGTCGTGTCGACCATGCGGCGGTAGCCCTCGGCATCCAGCCTGTCCTTCTTCAGCGCGGCCGAATAGATCCCTACACCGAGGGGCTTGCCGAGGATCAGGCGGTCGCCGGCTCGCGCGCCGGCATTGCGCTGCACCCGCTGAGGATGAACCAGGCCGAGCGCCACCAGCCCGTAGATCGGCTCGACCGAATCGATGGTGTGGCCGCCGGCGATCGGGATGCCGGCCTGGCGGCACACCGCCTCGCCGCCGGCCAGGATGCGGCCTATCACCTCGGTGCCGAGCACCGCCACCGGCATGCCGACGATGGCCAGCGCCATGATGGGCCGGCCGCCCATGGCGTAGACGTCGGAGATCGCGTTGGTCGCCGCGATGCGGCCGAAGTCGTACGGGTCGTCGACGATGGGCATGAAGAAGTCGGTCGTCGCGACCAGGGCCTGCTCGTCGTTGAGCTTCCATACCGCCGCGTCGTCGGCGGTCTCAATGCCGACCAGCAACTCCGGCGGCACCGGCATGCGCGCGGTGCCGCGCAGGATTTCGGACAGGACGCCCGGGGCGATCTTGCAGCCGCAGCCGCCACCGTGGGACAAGGAGGTCAGGCGCGGGGCGGGCGCCGGCTGTACATCGTTCATCCGCCAAGGTTAACCGCGCCGCCCGGGGCGGCGCCGATAATGCGCGCCCTTCGCCTGCTGCCATGACGACCGACCTCGAATCCCCCACGACGGCCGCCCGGCTGTCCGACTCGCTGGGCGCGGCCCGCGAACGAACCCTCGCCATGTTCGACCGCCTGCAAGCCGCCCTGGGCGGTCCCACCGCGCTGCCGCGATACCTGCCCGAGCTGAGCCCGCCGCTGTGGGACCTGGGCCACCTGGCCTGGGCCGAGTCGTTCTGGATAGGCCGCAACCCTGGCCTGATGGCCGGCGATGGACGCAACGTCTCGACGGCCCGCGCCGCCTCCCCCTGGCTGCCCCACGCCGATGCCTGGTACGACGACCGGCGCGTCAGTCATTCCGCACGCTGGCACCAGCCGTTGCCGTCCGCGCGCGCCACGGCCGACTACGCCCGCCGGACGCGCGAGCATTCGCTGGCCCTGCTGCCGGCCGCCGCCCGCCGCCCCCCAGCGCTGGCGCTTTTCGTGCGCGCGCTGGACGCCGAAGAGCAATTGCACGAGGACTGGCTGGTCCTGGCCCAGACGCTGGGCCTGGACCTCGCCGAGTTCGCCGATGTTCCGGCCCCTGCCGGCGATGGCCGCAGCGAAGCGGGCCTCGACACCGCCCCGCTGACCTGGTCGCGCTTCCTGCCCTTTGTCGAAGCCGGCGGCTACGAGCAGCGTGATCACTGGAGCACCGAGGGCTGGGAGTGGCGGCGCCGCCAGAGCCTCACGCGCCCGCGCCACCTGGCAGCCGCCGAGCCCGAGGGCGAACCGCTGCGCCACGCCCGCTTCGGCCGCTGGATCCCGCTGGACTTGAATGAACCCGCCATGCACCTGAGCTTCCACGAAGCCGATGCCTGGTGCCGCTGGGCCGGCAGGCGGCTTCCGACCGAGGCCGAGTGGCGCGCCGCGCAGGCCGCCCGGCCGGACTTCGCCTGGGGCCAGGTCTGGGAATGGGCGCTGGACGAGGACGGCGCGCCGCTGCTCGTCGGCGCCAGTTTCGCGACCTCGCCGCGCCAGCGCGAAACGCCCGGCCAGCGCCCGCAGGCAGCCGACCGCAACGAAGGTTTCCAGGGCTTTCGCTCTGCCGCGGCCTGAAGCTCAGTCCTCCACGGGCTTGCGCAGCTTGACGGCCTCGGCCCCCACCATCGAGGCGAGCATGCGGCCCACGGCAGTCGAATCCAGCGCCGGGTCGTCGAACAGCATTTCCTGCGCGGCGTAGGCCGCCTCGATCGCCAGGCGGGCGAACACCATCACGTCGGGCCGATGGGCCTGCGGATGGGCTGCCATGAAAGCCGCCTCGATGAGGCCGGTCACATGGCGATGGGAGGCGATCCTCACCTCCTGCAGCGCCGGCACCGCGCGCAAGGCGCGGGTGATCCACACGCCCGCCGGCTGGGCCACCGTCATGTCCAGCGTCTGGCCGAATAGCGCGACCACGGTGGCCTCGAAGCGAGGTCGTGGCAGGGCCATGGTCGCAGGCGTGGCCCAGGCCCGCAGCAGCCCGTTCTGCACGGCCATCAGGCGCTCGCCCAGGGCGTGCAGCACGGCGTACTTGTTCGGGAAGTAGCGGTAAAGCGCGGGCGGGGTGAGCCCGGCACGTTCGCAGATGAGGTTGGTGGACAGGCGCTCGATCCCGACCTCGCCGAGCAGGTCGGCGGCGACGCTGAGGATGCGCTCGTAGGTCTCCAGCGCCCGACCTTGCCGGGGCAAGGCCTTGGGCCGCAGGTCGGGCCCCTCTTCGGAGGCGGGTCTGGGCATTGCGCGGGGCGCTGCGGCGCCGGCAGCTTTGGACATGAGGAGCGGTTCGCTTCAGGAAAGTGGAGGAATTGTAGTGATCGCTATCACTCGCCTCCCGCCATCGACTAGAACCAGTCGACCAGGCCCGATTGCAGCGCCCCCTGGGGGTTGGAGCCCGCCTCGCGCACGCGGTGCAGTGCGTCGCCCGCCGGCAAGCCGAGACGCTTGAGCACGCACGCGGCCGTGGTGCCGGTGCGGCCCTGGCCGGCAGCGCAATGCAGCAGCACCGACTCTCCGGCGCCCAGCGCCCCGGCCACCGAGTCCACCACGGCGCGGAAGTCGGCCGCATCCTCCGGCACGCCGAAATTGCGCACCGGCACGTGCAGCCAGCGGCCTGGCAGCTCGCCCTGGTCGATGGCGGCGCGGTAGCGGGGCGAGCCGGAGGCGATCTCTTCGGCTTCGGTCAGGCAGACGATCAGCCCGAGGTCGGCACGCCGGGCCTCTTCGACGAAGTCCTGCCAGGGCTCCCATCGGCCGGGCATGGAGGCCAGCCACAGGCGGCCAGGGACGCCGGTTGGCAATCTCACGGAACGAAATCTCATGGCGGGCGGCTCAGTTCAACGGTTTGCGCAGCAGCACGCCGCCATCGACGTCCTCGCGCCACGTGGTGAATCCGGCGCGCTGATACAGGGTGTGCGAGCCGGCGTGGTTGGCCTTGGGCGAGGTTTCGCCGGGCTTCGCCCAGGCCTGCACCGCATCGAAGCCCTGGGCCGCCAGCATCTCGCAGGCGCCGCGCAGCAGGGCTTGCGAGACCCCGCGCTGGCGCCAGGCCGGGGCCACGACGAAGCAGGTGATCGCCCCGAGGCGCTCGGCTGCAGGTCCGTCGTTCGCGGGCTCTTCGTCCCACACGGTGACGGCCGCGCGAGGGCCGGCGTTGCACCAGCCGACGACCCTGCCGGCATCGTCGACCGCCACCACGCCTTGCTGCCGTCCGCAGGCGATGCGATCGCAGGCGCCGGCCCGGTTCTCGTCGCCACGCCGTGTCTTCCAGTCGATGGCTTCGTGGTCCGCTGTCGGGAATTGGCAGTAGCAGGTGGACCAGCGCGGGTTGTCGGCAAACGCGACGTGGTCGAAGAACTCCAGCCACGCCGCCTGCAGCGAAGGCGTCATCGGCCGGACGGTGAAACGGAGATCGTCGGTGGGCATGGCACGACGATGCCAAGCATCGGCCCGCCTGGCAAGACGGGCGGGCGGCCAAGAGGCTCCCGTGGCATGCTGCGCACCTTGCCGCGGAGCACCGCAGGGGTGCGGAGCGTTCATGGCCATGGCGGACACGACGAGCAGCACCCCGGACCCTCACCCGATCGCCCCGGCCCTGGCGGGCCTGGCCCCGGACCAGCGCGCCGGCCGCGGCCGGCGGCGCCGGCGTTGGCCCTGGGTCGCCGCAGTGCTCCTCGTGATCGCTGCGGCCGCCGCCACGTTCGTGCCGCGAAAGACCGAGGTCCAGGCCGCCAGCGTGCAGACGGCCTACCCCTCGCAGCAATACACCCAGCTGGCGGCCTCGGGCTATGTGGTGGCGCAGCGCCGCGCCGCGGTCTCGTCCAAGGCCACCGGCCGGCTCGTCGAGCTCAACGTGCGCGAAGGCAGCCTGGTGCGCAAGGGCGAGCTGCTGGCCCGGCTCGACGCCGCCGACGTGAGCGCGAGCCTGGGCGTCAGCGAAGCCGGCCTGCGGCAAAGCGAGGCTGCCCTCCAGCAGGCCGAGGCCAACCTGAAGCTCGCGCAATCGCAGCAGGCCAACGCCGACGACGAACTGCGCCGTGTCCTCGGCTTGTCTGGACAAGGTTTCGTCTCGCCGCAATCGGTGGACGCGGCGCAGACCCGCGCCCGCAGCGCCGCCGCCGGCACCGCGGCAGCCCAGGCGGCGCTGGCCACGGCGCGCGCGGGCGTCGGCCAGGCCCGAGCCCAAGTGCGCCTGGCGCAGGTCAACCGCGACTCGACCGAGATCCGGGCGCCCTTCGACGGCGTGGTGCTGGTCAAGAACGCCAACGTGGGCGACCTCATCACGCCGTTCTCGAATGCGGTCGGCACCTCTGGCGCAGTGGTCACCATGGCCGACCTGTCCACGCTGGAGGTCGAGGCCGACGTGTCCGAATCCAGCGTCGGCAAGGTTCGGGCCGACCAGCCGGTGGAGATCACGCTCGATGCGCTGCCCGACGTGCGCTTTCGCGGCAGCGTCTCGCGCATCGTGCCGACCGTCGACCGTGCCAAGGCCACGGTGATGACCAAGGTGCGCTTCGAGAAGCTCGACCCGCGGGTGCTGCCGGAGATGAGCGCCAAGGTCAGCTTCCTGTCGCAGGCGGCGACCGATGCCGACCAGAAGGCCGTGCTCGCCGTCAGCGCCAGGACCATCACCGAGCGTGAGGGACGCAAGCTGGTGTTTCGGATAGACGCCGACGACAAGCTGCAGGCCGTGCCCGTCACGCCGGGCCGCACGCTGGGCGACGTGGTCGAGGTCGCATCCGGCACGCTGCAGCGCGGCGACCGCATCGTGGTCGACCCCGATCCCAAACTGCAGGCCGGGCGTGCGGTCGCGGTGAGTGCCAAGTGAGCCAGTGACCCACTCGACTCCACTGATCCGCATCCGCTCCCTGAGCAAGGCCTACCGCCGTGGCGGGCAGGACATCCCGGTGCTGCTCGACATCCACCTCGACGTCCAGCCCGGCGAGTTCGTGGCGCTGATGGGCCCTTCCGGATCGGGCAAGAGCACGCTGCTCAACCTGATCGCCGGCATCGACCATCCCACCCATGGCACGATCGAGATCGACGGCGTCGACATCGCCACCCTCGGCGAGGGCGAGCTGGCCGACTGGCGGGCAGCGAACGTCGGCTTCATCTTTCAGTTCTACAACCTGCTGCCGGTGCTCACGGCCTTCGAGAACGTCGAGCTGCCCTTGCTGCTCACCGGCCTGTCCTCGCGCGAGCGGGCCGCGCGGGTCGAGGCCTTGCTGTCGCTGGTGGGCCTGGGCGACCGGGCGGACCACCGGCCCAGCGAGCTCTCTGGCGGCCAGCAGCAGCGGGTGGCCATCGCCCGGGCCCTGGTGACCGACCCGCGCCTCATCGTGGCCGACGAGCCCACCGGCGACCTGGACCGGCACACCGGCGAAGAGGTGCTCGCGCTGATGGACCGTCTCGTGCGGGAGCTCGGCAAGACCATCGTCATGGTCACCCACGACCCCAAGGCCGCTGCCAAGGCGCGCCGCGTGATCCACCTGGAAAAGGGCGTGCTGGTCGACGACGCCGGCCACGACATCGCCCTGCGTGTGAAGCCGCCTTGACCGCTGGCGGGCACGAAGCCTGCCCCTCAGGTCAAACGCACGGTGCCCGGCGGCGTTGCCCGCCGCGCACCCCGCCCATTCCACCCAAGGAGCCCCCCATGCTACAGACGAGCAGCCCCGCGCGGGCCGATGGACAGTCCCTGCAACTCGACATGGCCGCCCTGCGGGCTGCGCGCGAGCACATCGACGAAGGTGCGGTCACCCCCAGCTTCGGCCCCTGGCGCGACAGCATCATCCAGCTGCTCAACGACGCCCTGGCCACCGAGCTGGTCTGCATCCTGCGCTACAAGCGCCACCACTTCACCGCCCGCGGCATGTCTTCGCCGCGCGTAGCCGAGGAATTCCTGGAGCATGCGCACGAGGAAGAAGCGCATGCCGACCTGATCGCCGAGCGCATCGTGCAGCTCGGCGGCGAACCGGACTTCGCGCCCGACAGCCTGGCGCGGCGAAGCCATGCCGATTACGACGAGTCGCGCGACCTCCAGGCCATGGTGCGGGCCAACCTGGTGGCCGAGCGCATCGCGGTGGAGGCCTACCGCCAGATGATCAACCTCATCGGCGACAAGGACCCGACCACCCGCCGCCTGCTCGAAGGGGTGCTGGCGCAGGAGGAGGAGCACGCCGACGAGCTTTCCGACCTGCTGGACGCCTGAGGCCGCCATGGACACCGCAGCCCACCACAGCATGCAGGAGTTGTTCGCTCAGCTCGGCCTGCCGGACGACGAAGCCTCCATCGACTCGTTCGTGCAGTCGCATCGCCCGCTGCCTTGCGAAGCCCATCTGCCCGAGGCCGACTTCTGGTCGGACGCCCAGCGCGCCTTCCTGAAGGAAAAGCTCAAGGACGACAGCGACTGGGCAATGGTCATCGACGATCTCAACACCCGCCTGCACGAGCACCCCGCTCCCGAGGCCTTGAAACAGGCTGGTGGCGCGGAGGCGTCGGTCCCCCCGCATTGAAGGCCGCCTTCGTCACCGCCCGCTTCGACCGGCGCTTCGGCTACGCGCTGGCCGTGGCCGACCCGCCCGCCGGCGCTTCGCCTGCCGGCCTGGTGGTCACGGTGCACAACAGCGTGCGCTGGTACGACCGCAACCTCGCGGCCTTCCGTGACTTCGGCCAGCGACATGGCCTGGTCGTGCTGGCACCCCTGTTCCCGCCCGGCCTGTTCGGCGACGACAACCCGGACGGCTACAAGCTGCTGGCCGAGAAGGGCCTGCGCTACGACGAGGTGCTGCATGCGATGGTGCGAGAGGTCGGCGAGGCCACGGGCTGCGAAACCGACCGCTTCTTCCTGCACGGCTACTCGGGCGGCGGCCAGTTCGTCCATCGCTACCTGATGCTGCACCCCGAGCGCGTGCGCGCGGCCGCCGTCGGCGCCCCGGGCGCAGTGACCCTGCTGGACGACGAGCAGGCGTGGTGGGGCGGTGTCGGCGACCTGCGCGAACGCTTCGGGCAATCGCCAGACCTCGTCGCCCTTCGCGCGGTTCCTGTCCAGCTGGTGGTCGGCAGCGACGACACGGACATCCGCGGCCTGAAACAGCAGCCGCCCAGCCGCTTCTGGCCAACTGACGAGGACAGGCGTGGCGCCCATCGCATCGCGCGCCTGCAGGCCCTGGAGCGCTCGCTGCGGGCGATCGGCGCCCGCCCGGCCTTCGAGCTGATGCCGGGCGTGGGCCACGGCGACGGCGACAGCCCGTCGATCGCCCTGGCCCAGGGACTGTTCGCGCAGGTGCTCGCGCGGGGCTGAAAGCCGGCCTGTCGATTCCGGGGAGGCTTCTTCGTCGTCCGGACATGAACGCCATCCACCCAAGGAGCCCCGCCATGCACGCCACGCCCCGCCTCGGCACGGTCTTCACCGTGCTCGCCACCGCCCTGCTCTCGTCAGTCACCCTCGTCGCCGCCGATCCGGCCAGCGCCGCGCCGGTGAGCTACAGGATCGACCCCGACCACACCTACCCCAGCTTCGAGGCGGACCACCTAGGCGGCCTGTCGGTCTGGCGCGGCAAGATGAACCGCAGCGCCGGCACGGTGACGCTCGACAAGGCCGCCGGCAGCGGCACGGTGGACGTCAGCGTGGAGCTGGCCAGCATCGCCTTCGGCCAGGCAGCCCTCGATCGCTGGGCCGTGGGAAAGGAATTCTTCGACGTGAGCCAGCACCCCCAGGCCCGCTTCCAGGGCCGGCTGCAGGCCTTCGTCGACGGCCGGCCGAGCCAGGCCGTGGGCGAACTCTCGCTGCACGGCGTGACCCGGCCCTTGACGCTGAAGATCGCCGCCTTCAAGTGCATGCCCCATCCGATGCTCAAGCGCGAAGTCTGCGGCGCCGATGCGGTCGGCAGCTTCCGGCGCGACGAATTCGGCCTGGACGCGGGCAAGGACTACGGCTTCGACATGAACGTGCTGCTGCGCATCCAGGTGGAGGCCGTGGCCGATTCCTGAAACCTCCCCGCGGCCCGGCCGGCGCCCGGCAGGCGCCGCGGGCGCCTGCAGCAAAGTGGCCAGGCCGCACCGGCTTGAGGCATCTGCCCGCCTTTCAGGGATTGCCCTTGCCAAAGCTGCCAGGGCAGGCGCGGCATTCGGCGGGCGGCGCATGGACAATCGCGGCATTCCCATGACGCCTTGTCGATGAGCCAAGAAACCTTCCGCTTCGGCCGCTGTGAACTGCGGGTCGCCTCGCGCGAGCTCCATGTCGACGAGGAGTTGCGGCCGATCGAACGGCGGCCGTTCGATCTGCTGGTCTACCTGCTGCGCCAGCGCCACCGCGTCGTTTCCAAGGACGAACTCCTCAACGAGGTCTGGTCCGGCGAGGACGTGACGCCCGGCGTCATCGCCAGCGCCGTGCTCAAGCTGCGCAAGCTCATCGAGGACAAGGACGCCGATGCGCCCCTGATAGGCACCGCCCACCGGGTCGGCTACCGCTTCGTCGGCCAGGTCGAGGGCGCCGCGCCGGCCGCGGCGGCTGTTGCGGCGGCGGAAAACCCGACGATCGCGCTGCTGCCGTTCGAGAACCGGACCGGCCAGCCGGACCTCGATTGGGTGGAACTGGGCCTGCTGTCGCTGGTGCAAAAGGCCCTCGCCACCCACAGGCGCCTCGAGGTGGCCACCATCCCGTCGGTGCTCGCGGCGCTGCGCACCGTGCCCGCCGAGGCCACGCTGGCCCAGCGCGTCGAGGCCCTGGGCCGGCTGCTGGGCACCACGCACGTGGTGCAGGTGGTGGTCACCGGCATCGAAGGCGCCTACCAGCTCGAAGCGACGCTGGCGGGGGCCACCGGGACCAATCAGCAGCACCTCGCCGGCCCGGACCTGCCCCAGCTGGGCCAGGCGCTGGCCGCCCGGCTGGAGGCCGCGCTGAAGGCCGGACCCACGGCGCCACTCGATGCGCTGGAGGGCACCAGCGCGGTCGCCAACTGGACGCTGGGCCGCGCGATGCAGGCGGCGGCGGAGAACAAGTGGCACGTCGCGCTGAACCTGCTCGATGCGGTGCTGCAGATGGAGCCGGCCCACGCGCTGGCCCGGGTGGAGAGGCTGCGCGTCCTGGTGGCGCTGGACGACAGCCAGGCCTTCGAGGCCGGTCCGGCGCTCGTGCTCGCCGCCCGTGCCACGGGCAACCGCGCCCAGGAGGCCGAGGTCCGGCTCGAGCTGGCGCAGGCCTATCTCAAGCGCCGGCTGAACGACCAGGCCCGCCTGCAGATCGACGAAGTGCTGCAGGCCGCCGAGGGCATCCAGTCGCCCGCCTACCACCTCAACCTGTGCCTGCTGCGGGCGGAGCTGGCGCTGAGCCAGCTCGACTGGCCGACCGCCGAGGCCATGCTCGAGCGGGCAGACGCGCTGTGCGCGCAGACCGGCAACGTGTTCGACCGCATCCGCATGCTGCAGACCCTGCTGGTGCTCAAGGCCGAGACCGGCGACATGCGCAAGGCCTGGGCGCACGCGAGCGAGGCGGTGGAGCTTTACCGCCGGCACGGCATCCTGGTGGGGCAGGCGCGCGCCGAGTGCAATCTCTCGATAGCCAGCGGCGCGCTCGGCATGTTCCGCGAGGCCGAGGAGCATGGCGAGCTGGCGCTGTCGCTGTCTCGCAGCATGAACGTCTGGATCAGCACGGTCGTCGCCGCCTCGGGCCTGTGCGGCCTGTACCGGCAGCTGCGCAAGCCCCACCACCTGGCGCGCGTGCTGCGCGATCTCGAGGAGGCGCACGCCGACAACCGGGTGCAGAACCCGATGTACCACCTCGTCGGCCGCGCCCAGCTCGCCATGGCCAGGGATCAGCACAGCGAGGCCGTGCTGTGGCTGCAGGACGCCGCCGTGCACACCAAGCATTCGGGGCGTGAGCTGGACCACCACTTCGTTCTCCCCCTGCTCGCCGGCGCCCAGGTGCATGCCGGCCGCCTCGACGAGGCCGCCGCCACCTGTGCGCAGATGCGTGCCAGCGCCGGGTTCGCGCGCGATGCGCAGCTGCGCACGGCCACCCTGCATTGCGAAGCCCAGCTGGCGCTGGCACGCGGTGACCGCGCAGGAGCGCTGGCCCGGCTGCTGCAGGCCCGCGAGGGCGCCGCCCTGGGCTGGTGGCGCGCGCTGGCCAGCCTGGACGCGGCCTGGCTGGCGGCCGAGACGGGCGATACGGACGCGGCCCACACGCTCACCCAGGACCTGAACGGCTGGGTCGACGAGCATCCCGTCGGCAAGGCACTGCAGGCGCGCCTGGCCCGCGCCGAGCAGCGCCACTCGGAAGCCGACTGGCGACACCGCCAGCTCGCCGCCAGCCTCGGTGATGCCCTGCCCGGCTACTGGGCGGAGCTCGGCCGCTACTATGCGGCCGCGGCTGCCGACCCCGGCGCCGGCCAGATCGAACCACCGCTCACGCCGCGCCTGCCCACCTCGATCTGAGCGCGGCGTGGCCCCCGAGGGTCACCGCCATGCTCCTGCTGCGGCTGCTGCTGCGCAACGCCTTCCGGCACCGCCTGCGGACCGCCCTGACCATCGTCGGGCTCGTCGTGGCCGTCTGCGCCTTCGGCCTGCTGCGCACCCTGGTGGACGCCTGGTATGCCGGCGTCGCGGCCAGCTCCAGCACCCGGCTCGTCACGCGCAGTTCGGTGTCGCTGACCTTCCCCCTGCCCCTGAGCCATGCCCAGCGCCTGAAGGCCGTCGACGGGGTGACGACCATCTCCTGGGCCAACTGGTTCGGCGGTGTCTACCAGACCGAGCGCAACTTCTTTCCGCAGTTCGCAGTGGAGCCGGCCAGCTACCTCAAGCTCTACCCCGAGTACCGGCTGACGGAGGACGAGAAGCAGGCCTTCCTGCGCGACCGCCAGGGCGCCATCGTGGGCCGCAAGCTGGCCAACACCTACGGCTGGAAGATCGGCGACCAGATCCCCATCCGCGGCACCATCTACTCCGGCACCTGGACCTTCACCCTACGCGGCATCTGGGAAGGCGCCGAGGCCAGGACCGACGAGTCGCAGATGCTCTTCCACTGGCAGTACATCAACGAGACCCTGCGCAGGAAGTACGGCGCCCGGGCGGACTTCGTCGGCGTCTATGTGCTGGGCATAGACGAGCCGCACGGCGCCGCGGTGATCTCGCAGCGCGTCGATGCCCTGTTCAAAAACTCCGCCGCCGAGACGCTGACGGAGACCGAGGCCGCCTTCCAGCTGAGCTTCGTCTCGATGAGCGAGGCCATCCTGGCCGCGATCGAGGCGGTGAGCTACATCATCATCGTGATCATCATGGTGGTGATGGCCAACACCATGACGATGACGGCCCGCGAGCGCATGGCCGAGTACGCCACGCTCAAGGCGCTCGGCTTCCCGCCCGGCTTCGTGGTGCGGCTGCTGTTCGGCGAGAGCCTGCTGATCGCACTGATCGGCGGCACGCTCGGGCTGGCGCTCACCTTCCCGGCGGTCAGCGCCATTGCCGGCTCGCTGGGCTCCTTCCTGCCCGTCTTCCGCATCGCCCCGCACACGGTGGCGATGCAGGTGGCCGCCGCGGCGATCGTGGGGATGGTGGCCGCGGCTTGGCCGGCCTGGCGCATGAGCCGCATCGACATCGTCCAGGGCCTTCGTCATATCGGGTGACGCATGCTGAACGTCGTGCCCTTCAGCTACATCGCCCGCAACCTGTGGGTGCGGCGGGTCACGACGCTGCTCACCGCGGCCGGAATGGCGCTGGTCGTCTACACCTTCGCCACCGTGCTGATGATGAGCGAAGGCATACGCGCCACGCTCGTCGCCACCGGCCAGCCGGACAACCTGCTCGTGCTGCGCAAGGGCGCGGGCGCCGAGATCAACAGCGGCGTCGACCGCGTGCAGGCGAGCATCCTCGAGTCGCTGCCCGGCATCGCCACCGGGCGCAGCGGCGAGCGCCTGGTCTCCCGGGAGACGGTGGTGCTGAACTCGCTGCCCAAGCTCGGCACCGGCAAGCCGAGCAACGTGACGATGCGCGGCATGGGCGCGGCCGGGCCCACGTTGCGGCCGCAGGTGAAGCTGGCCGAAGGTCGCTGGTTCCGACAGGGCACGGCAGAGATCGTCGTCGGCCACGCCGTCACCGCCGGCTTCGAGGGTTGCCGCCTCGGCGACACGCTGCGCTTCGGCGGACGCGACTGGACCATCGTCGGCACCTTCGATGCCGCGAAGACGGCGTTCGACTCCGAGATCTGGGGCGACGCCGACCTGATGATGCAGTCCTACCGCCGCAGCCTGTACTCGACGGTGGTCCTGCACCTGGCCGATGGCGCGCGCCGGCAGCGCACGCTGGACGCGATCGCCGCCGACCCGCGGCTGCAGGTGGATGCCAAGCCCGAGATCCAGTTCTACGAGGAGCAGAGCGAGGGCCTCGCCAAGTTCATCCGCATCCTGGGCACGGTGCTGTCGGCCATCTTCTCGATAGGCGCCATCGTGGGCGCCATGATCACCATGTTCGCCACGGTCGCCCAACGCACAGGCGAAATCGGCACGCTGCGCGCCCTGGGCTTCCGGCGCAGCGCGGTGCTGCTGGCCTTCCTCTGTGAAAGCCTGCTGCTCAGCGTCGTGGGTGGCATCCTCGGGCTGACCGGCGCGAGCCTGATGCAGGCGGTCGACATCTCCACCACCAACTTCCAGACCTTCGCCGAGCTGGCCTTCCGCTTCAAGCTCACGCCGGGGATCGCGGCGCACACCCTGCTGTTCGCGCTGCTCATGGGTCTCATCGGCGGCTTCGTGCCCGCTTGGCGGGCCGCGCGCCTGAAGATCGTGGATTGCCTGCGCGAGGCCTGAGGGCATCTTTCACCCGGCTCCGGCGATTGTTCGGAGCACCCACTCTCCGCGGGATGAAAATCAGGCCTTTCGATCCTGGCATCTGCCGTCCGCCCGACCTCATCGGACGACGGCACCCAATCCACCACCATCTGACCTTCCGGCCATGCCACGATCCGCGATGAATTCGCCTCAACGAGCGAAAAGCACGAACTCCGCCCGCCTTCGCATCACCCTGGGCCGCGGCTGGCAGCCCTTCGTGCCGAGTGCCGAGCCGGACACGGAACTCCTCGGCACGGTCAGCCGCGGGGCGCAGGTCGGCGCCCTCGCCCGGCTGGCCGATGGCAGCTACGTGCAGATCAATGGCGACTGGAGGACCCCGCTGAACAGCGCCAAGGTCGAGCATGCGCTGCGCGCAGCTCGCGTCCTGCCGGGTGGCTCGCGCCCGCGGCCGCGAAGCTCGGCCAACGAGCTCGATGCGTCCCCGCCGGTCACCGAGACGCCCGCCATGGCAGCCGCGCCGGTGGTCGTGCGGGTGCGCAAGCGCCGCGTGCCTGTGCTGCCGCCCCAGGATCCGGCGGGACGCAAGGGCTGAAGGCGGCGACAGCGCCCCACGTCGCCGGCCAGGTCGGCGCCTCGGCCGCTTCGCGCCGGCGGCTCACGCCAGGGCGTCCACCCGCTCCAGCGTGTCGAGATCGCGGTGCAACGCCACGATCCGCAGCGCCGCCTGTGCGGCCTCGGTGCCCTTGACCACGAAGTGCTCGCCGAAGTAGCGGCGGTGCTCGTCATGCTCGTGGAAGTGGTGCGGCGTGAGCACCGCCGAGAGCACCGGCACGCCGCTATCCAGCTGCGCCTGCATCAGGCCGTCGATCACCGAGCGCGAGACGAAGTCGTGCCGGTAGATGCCGCCGTTGACGATCAGGCCGAAGGCGACGACCGCCTCGTAGCGGCCCGACTGCGCGAGCCGGCGCGCAAGCAGGGGGATCTCGAAGACGCCGGGCACGTCGAAGCTGTCGACCTGGTCGGGCGGCCAGCCCTCGCGGGCCAGCTCGGCGAGGAAGGCATCGCGGGCGCGCAGCACGATCTCGCGGTGCCAGCCGGCGCTGATGGCCGCCAGGCGGTGGGTCCGGCGCGGGGCCGGTGCGGTGGAGGCAGTGAACTGATTCATGGTGTGTCCTCGGAAAGACGGTGGCCAGAATCAGGGCGCGTGAACGCGCGGCGCACCGCTCGACGTGCGAGCGGTGCGGCCGCGGCAGTTCTCTTTCATCCGGACTGTGACCGTCGGCCCCGGGATCAAACCGGGTCTGCTGACCCTGCACACCAGGCGATGCACAGGCGCTCGCGGGCTCGTGCGGGTTGCCCCGCCATCACCGCCGGTGGGGACTTCCACCCCGCCCTGAGAACGCTGGCGGCACGGGTGTGCCGCCGAGGTCAAGTGTAGACCTCGGTCTACGATCGGGCTTCCGCACAGAAGCGACCAAGGACTGACGCCATGAGCACCGACGGCAGGAGCGACTTCTTTCCCGGTTTTCGCGCCCGACGCGTCCCGACTGACGAGGGCGTCGAGATCCAGGCACTGACCGGCGGCAACGGCCCACCGTTGCTCGTCCTGCACGGCCACCCGCAGACGCACGTCATCTGGCACCGCGTGGCTGCGCGTCTCGCCGAGCGCTTCAGCGTCGTGCTGGCCGACTTGCGAGGCTACGGCGATTCGTCCAAGCCCGCCGGCCACGCCGACCACTCGAACTACAGCAAGCGCACCATGGCGCGCGACATGCTGCGCGTGATGCAGGCGCAGGGCCACCAACGCTTCGCGGTGCTCGCGCACGACCGCGGCGCGCGCGTGGCGCACCGCCTCGCGGCCGACCACGCTGATGCGGTGCGCCGGCTGACGCTGCTGGACATTGCGCCCACGCTGGCGATGTACCGCCAGACGAACGAGGGCTTCGCCCGGGCCTACTGGCACTGGTTCTTCCTCATCCAGCGCGCCCCGCTGCCCGAGCGCCTGATCGAGGCCGACCCCGGCGCCTACGTCCGCGAACTCATGGGGGCGCGCCACGCGGGCCTGGGCCCGTTCGACGCTCGCGCCCTCGAGGAGTACACCCGTTGCCTGTCACAGCCCGGCGCCGCGCATGCGATGTGCGAGGACTACCGCGCCGCCGCCGGCATCGACCTCGAGCACGACCAGGCCGACCGCGACGCCGGCCGCAGGCTCGCCATGCCGCTGCAGGTGCTGTGGGGCGCCAAGGGCATCGTGCAGCGCTGCTTCGACCCGCTGGCCGAGTGGCAGAAAGTCGCCGCCGACGTGCGCGGCCAGGCGCTCGACTGCGGCCATTACATCCCCGAGGAAGCGCCGCAGGCCATGCTCGCCCAGGCCGTTCCGTTCCTGACCGAAGGCCTCTGATGCCCGCACGCGTCGCGAACCGCAGTCAAGACGCCTGACCCTCCCTCACCCCCGCCTTCAGCCTCAACGTCACCTCCAGCCCACCGCCGGGTCGCAGGGCCGCGCTGATCTGACCTCCGTGAACGAGCATCGCGCGCCGCGCGATCGCCAGGCCCAGGCCCACGCCGCGTGTGGCTTCGCTGCCTTCCACGCGGATGAAGGGCTCGAAGATGGCCTCAAGCATCTCGGGCGGCACGCCGGGGCCGCGATCGCGCACCGTGGTGACGAGCTCGGAGCCATTGCCGCCGACGCGGGCGTCGACCTCCACGGCCGTCCCCGGCGGGCTGAACTTCAGCGCGTTGCGAACCACGTTCTCGAAGGCCCGGCAGACCAGTTCGCCGTTGACCTCCGCCACGAAGCGGCCGGGGGCGTCTATGCGGACCGATCGGCCCGTCGCCCGCGCCTCGAACTCGGCGTCTTCGGCGATGGCCTGCAGCAGCTCGATCACGTCGACCCGCTCGTGCGCCAGGCCCGAAGCAGCGGCCAGCCGGTGCAGGGTCAGCATCTCCTCGATCAGGGCATCGAGCCGCTCGCTCTCGCGCTCGATGCGATCCAGCAGCGCTTGCGTCTGCGAAGGATCCTGCCGCAACAGGCCGATGGCCGCCTGCAGGCGGGTCAGCGGCGAGCGCAGCTCGTGCGAGATGTCGTGCAGCAGCTGCCGGCGCGAGTCGATGAGCTGCTGCAGCTGCGCGGCCATGCGGTCGATGTCGTGGGCCAGGTCGGCGATCTCGTCGCGCCGGCGGCCGATCAGCGGCTGCACCCGCGTGTCGAAACGGCCTTCGGCCATGCGGTGCAGGCCCCAGCGCAGGTGGCGAAGCGGTCGCGAGAGGTACCAGGCCAGCCCCAGGCTGGTGATCAGCGACGCCAGGCCGCCGATGAACAGGGGTGGCGCGGGAATGCCGCTGACCGTCGGCATGTCTTCGCCCGTCGGCGGCCTGAAGCCGATGAAGTGCAGGTAGGCCGCGGTGAGCAGGATGGACAGCAGCATGCTCAGCCACAGGGCCAGCAGCAGCTTGCCGAACAGGCGACTGGGGCGCGGGAGCATCTCAGTCGTCCAGCAGCTGGTAGCCCAGGCCGCGCACGCTCTGGATCCACGACTGGCCATCGCTGCGCAGGCCGAGCTTCTGCCGGATGCTGCTGATGTGCACGTCGATGCGGCGATCGAAGCGCGCCAGCGGGCGGCCGTAGGCCTGCAGCGAAATGTCCTGCTTGCTCACCAGCTGTCCCGCATGGCGGGCCAGCACTTCGAGCAGGCTGAACTCGGTGCCCGTCAGGTCCAGCGGCCGGCCACGCCACATCGCGCGACGGCTGCCGGGCCAGAGCATCAGCTCGCCGGCCTGCAGCACGCGTGAGACACCGTTGGCGGCGCCCGCCGGCTCGCGGCCCTCGGTGCGGCGAAGGATGGCGCGGATGCGCGCCACCAGCTCGCCCGGCGTGCAGGGCTTGGGCACGTAGTCGTCGGCGCCCATGTCGAGGCCGACGATGCGGTCTATGTTGTCGCCGCGCGCGGTAAGCATCAGCACCGGCACGCTGCTGGCCACGCGGATGCGGCGCAGCGCCTCGATGCCGGACAGGCGCGGCATCATGATGTCGAGCACCACGATCGCGTAGCCGCCCTGCGTGGCCTCGGCCGCGCCGGCCTCGCCGTCGTGCACCGACTGCACCTCGAAGCCTTCGCGCACGAGGTACTGCGAAAGCATCGCGGTGAGGTCGACGTCGTCGTCGACGAGAAGGACCTTCGTCATGGCGGCGGCAGTATCACGCCAAACCCCGGCGCGCCGGGCGTATTCCCGGCGCGGTTTTACCCTGCTTAACCGTCCTGAACCGCGGTCAACGCGGGGCGTTCCTAGCATGCATGCAAGTCGCAAAACGCCATGCACGCACGCTCCACTTCATCCCCTTCCTCCAGGCTGCGCGCCTGCTTCGCGGTGGCCGCCGCCCTGGCCCTCACCGCCTGCGCCGTCGGCCCCGTCTACAAGGCTCCCGAGCCCACTGCCCCTGCAACCTGGCAGGCACCTCTGCCCACGAACCAGGCCCACGCCGGCAAGCTCGGCCAGCTGGCGCAGTGGTGGCAGCAATTCGACGATCCGGTGCTCGCCCGCCTCGTCGCGCTCGCCGAGGACGGCAGCCCCAGCCTCGCCTCGGCCTGGGCCAGCATCCAGAAAGCGCGCGCCACGCTGAAGAGCACCGGCGCCAGCGCCTGGCCGGCCGTGAACGGCAGCGCCTCGGTGTCACGCGGCAACCAGCTGCAGACGGCTACGGGCACCGCCACCGGCAACAGCCGAAGCGCCGGGCTGGACGCCTCGTGGGAGCTGGACCTGTTCGGCAAGCTGCACCACGAGACCGAGGCCGCACAGGCCCGCGTGCAGGCCCGCACGGCCGACTGGCACGACGCCCGCGTGTCGCTGGCCGCAGAGGTGGCCGACACCTACGTGCAGTACCGGGCCTGCGAACTGCTGGCCGACGCTTACGAGCGCGAGCAGGCCTCCAATGCGGACACCGAGAAGGCCACGGCCGCTTCAGTGAAGGCCGGCTTCACCGCGCCCTCGGACGGCGCACTCGCCCGCGCCAGCCTGGCCAGCGCACGCGCCACGCTCGTGCAGCAGCAGGCGCAGTGCGAGCTGCTGGTGAAGTCGCTGGTCCACCTGACCGGCGCCGAGGAGCCGGCCCTGCGCTCGTTGATGGGGGCCGGCCATGGCCGCGTGCCGCAGCCGGCTGCGCTGGAGGTGCAGGCCGTGCCGACCGAGGTGCTGCGCCAGCGTCCGGACCTGGCTTCGCTGGAGCGCGAGCTGGCGGCAACGAGTGCGGAGATCGGCGTCTCTCAGGCCGATCTCTACCCGAGCCTGTCGCTGGGCGGCTCGGTCACCGTCTCTGCCACCAGCCTCGTTTCGCCCGCCACCAGCTGGTTGTTCGGCCCATCCCTCTCGCTGCCCTTGTTCGATGCCGGCCGGCGCCGGGCCGCCGTGGAAGGCGCCCAGGCCGGCTACGACGGCGCGCTGGCGTCCTATCGCCAGGGCGTGCGCACCGTCGTGAAAGAGGTGGAACAGGCCCTCGTCAACCTGGACAGCAGCGCGCGCCGGGCCGAGCTGGCCGACAGCGCGGCCCGCGAGTACCTCGACTACTTCCGCGCCGTCGCGGCGAACTGGCTCGCCGGCAGCGAAAGCCTGCTGACGCTGGAGCAGGCGCGCCGCTCCGCCCTCTCGGCCGAGGTCACCCGCATCACGCTGCAGCGCGACCGCGTCCAGTACTGGATCGCGCTCTACAAGGCCCTGGGCGGCGGCTGGCAGGCCGATACCCCGGCGATCCCTCCGAAGAGAAACCTGTGACGACCCTCATCATGAACAAGCTCCGCATCGGCGCCGCCACGGCCGCCGTCCTGCTGGCCCTGGGCACTGCGGCCTGGAGCCTGCGCGCCTCGGGCGCCGGCCACACCGACGCCTCCGCCCCGGCGCCCAGCGTGCTCACCGTCGAAGTGATCGTGCCGCAGCAGCAAAGCTGGCCGCAGTCGGTCCAGGCCAGCGGCAGCATCACGCCCTGGCAGGAGATCATCGTCAGTCCCGAGACCGGCGGCCTGCGCATCGCGGAGTTGCTGGTGGACGTGGGCGCGGTCGTCAAGCGGGGCCAGTTGCTGGCCCGCCTGGCCGACGACAGCCTTCAGGCCGACCTGCGCAAGCAGCAGGCCGCCGTGGCCCAGGCGCAAGCCAACCTCTACCAGGCGATGTCCAACCTGCAGCGCGCCCGGATGGTCGACGGCAGCGGCGCCCTGTCGGCCCAGAAGATGGAGGAGTACCGCATCGCCGAGGCCACCTCGCGCGCCTCGCTCGATTCCGCCCGGGCCGACCTGGACAGCACGCGCCTGAAGCTCTCGCAGACGCGCATCGTCGCGGTGGACGACGGCGTGGTCTCGTCGAAGTCCGGCGTGCTGGGCAACGTGGTCGCCGCGGGTACCGAGCTGTACCGCCTGGTGCGGCAAGGCAAGGTCGAGTGGCGGCCCGAGCTGGATGCGCGCCAGGTCTCCACCGTGCACACCGGCCAGTCCGCGCGGCTCACGCTGCCCGGCGGCGAACAGGTGGCGGGCCAGGTGCGGCTGGTGGCACCGACGCTGTCCGCGACGACCGGGCGCGCCACCGTCTACGTCAGCCTGCCCGCGGGAGCGGCTCGCGCCGGCATGTTCGCCAACGGCACGATAGAGCTGGGCGCGCAGCCGGCCCTCACGCTGCCGCAGTCGGCCATCGTCATGCGCGACGGCCGTGCCTACGTCTACCTCGTCGGCAGCGGCAGCCAGGTGACCAGCCGTGCGGTCAGCACCGGCCGGCGCCACGGTGACCGGATCGAGGTGCTGTCGGGCGTGGACGCCAGCGCGCGCGTCGTGGCGAGCGGCGGCGCCTTCCTGTCCGATGGCGCACGGGTCACGGTCGCCAGTGTCGGGAGCGCGTCATGAACGTCTCCTCCTGGTCCATCCGCAACCCGGTGCCGGCGGTGCTGGTGTTCATCCTGCTCACGGTGCTGGGCCTGATCGGCTTTCGCCAGCTGCAGATCCAGGACTTTCCGGACATGGACCTGCCCACGATCCGGATCGCCGCCTCGCTGGAGGGCGCGGCGCCTTCGCAGCTGGAGACCGAGGTCGCGCGCAAGATCGAGGACAAGCTGGCCTCGCTCGGCAAGCTGGACCACGTCACCACCACCATCACCGACGGCGCGGTCAGCATCAGCGTCAGCTTCGAGATCGACAAGGACACCGAAGCAGCGCTGAGCGAGTTGCGCAACGCGATCGACAGCGCCCGAGCCGACCTGCCGGCCAGCATGGCCTCGCCGACGGTGTCCAAGCTCACCACCGCCGGCGGCGCGCTGGTGACCTACACCATCGAGTCCTCCACGCTGGACGAGCAGGACCTGTCCTGGTTCGTCGACAACGAGGTCACCAAGGCGCTGCTCGCGGTCAAGGGCGTCGGCGAAGTCGCCCGCCTGGGCGGCGTGGACCGCGAAGTGCATGTCGACCTGGACCCGACCCTGATGGCCGGCCTGGGCGTCACCGCCTCGGACGTCTCCACGCGGCTCAAGGCCGTGCAGCAGGAAAGCTCCGGCGGCGAAGGCCAGATCGGCGGGCAGAAGCAATCCACCCGCACCATCGCGACGGTCGGCTCGGCGGCCGAGATCGGCGCCATCACCGTGCCCCTGGCCGACGGGCGCTACGTCCGGCTCGACCAGATCGCCCGCATCGCCGACACGCACGCCGAGCGCAGCACGCTGGCCCTGCGTGACGGCAAGCCGGTGATCGGCTTCCAGGTCACGCGTTCGCGCGGCTACTCCGACGTGGGCGTGACCGACGGCGTGCGTGCCGCGCTGCAGCGCTTCTCCCAAGTTCATCCGCAGGTGAAAATTTCCGAGGCCAGCAACACGGTCGCGCCCATCGAGGACAACTACGAAGGCTCGATGCACCTGTTGATCGAGGGCGCGATCCTGGCCGTGCTGGTGGTGTGGTGGTTCCTGCGCGACTGGCGCGCGACGCTGGTCTCGGCCGCCGCGCTGCCCCTGTCCATCATCCCGACCTTCGGCTTCATGGCGCTCGCGGGCTATTCGCTCAACACCGTCACGCTGCTCTCGCTTTCGCTGGTGGTGGGCGTGCTGGTCGACGATGCGATCGTCGAGATCGAGAACATCGAGCGCCACCTGCTGATCGGCAAGACGCCGTTCCAGGCGGCGATGGAGGCAGCCGACGAAATCGGCCTGGCGGTGATCGCCACCACCTTCACGCTGGTGGCGGTGTTCCTGCCCACGGCCTTCATGGGCGGCATCCCCGGCTTGTTCTTTCGCCAGTTCGGCGTCACCGCCTCGGTGGCGGTGCTGGCCTCGCTGCTGGTGGCGCGGCTGCTGACCCCGATGATGGCCGCCTACCTCCTCAAGCCCAAGTCCAGCCACCCGGCGGCGGCCGACGGGCCGCTCATGACGCGCTACCTCGGCTGGGTGCAGCGCCTGCTCGGGCACCGCAAGGCCGCGATCGGCGCAGCGGTCGCCTTCCTGGTGCTCGCCATGGCGCTGCTGCCCCTCATCCCCACCGCCTTCCTGCCGGCCAAGGACAAGGCGCAAAGCAGCGTGACGATCCGCCTGGCCCCGGGCAGCACCCTGGAGCAGACCGTGGCGACGAGCCGCCGTGCGGCCGATCTGCTGCGCACCTTGCCGGAGGTGCGCAGCGTGTTCGTCGCCGCCGGCACGGCCACCAGCGGCGGCGGCATGATGGCCAGCAGCACGGCCGACGTGACGAGCGCCACGCTGACCGTCGACCTGCTGTCGCGTGGAGAACGCCATCTCGGCCAATCGCAGGTCGAAGCCAGGATGCGCGAGCTGCTGCGCACCCTGCCCGGCGCCCGCATCTCGGTGGGCGACGGCGGCAACGGCACCACGCTGGGCATCACGCTGGCGGGTGACGACGCCCAGGCGCTGGCGAATGCCGCCGCGCAAGCCGAAGCCCAGCTGCGCACGCTCAAGGGCCTAGGCAACGTCACCTCCAGCGCCGCCCTGCAGCGGCCCGAGATCCAGGTCCGTCCGGACAGCGCCCGCGCCGCCTCGCTGGGCGTCACTTCAGCGACGCTGTCGGATGCCGTCAGGCTGGCGACCTATGGCGACTACGCCACCTCGCTGCCGAAGCTCAACCTGCCCGAGCGCCAGGTGGCGATCCGCGTGCGGATGGACCCCACCGTGCGCGACGACTTGAGTGCGATCGGCCAACTGCGCGTGCAGGGCACGAGCGGCACCGTGGACCTGGCCTCGGTGGCCGGCATCGCCATCGGCAGCGGCCCGTCGCAGATCGACCGCCTCGACCGCTCTCGCAACGTCACCTTGAGCGTGGAACTCAACGGCCGGCCGCTGGGCGAAGTCCAGCGTGAAGCCATGGCGCTGCCGGCGCTGAAGAACCTGCCCGCCGGCGTGCGGCGCGTGGACCAGGGCGAGGTGCAGCGCATGAGCGAGCTGTTCCAGAGCTTCGGCACCGCGATGGCGATAGGCGTCTTCTGCATCTACGCGGTGCTGGTGCTGCTGTTCCATGACTTTTTCCAGCCGGGCACCATCCTGTGCGCGCTGCCGCTGGCTCTCGGCGGCGCCTTCGCCGCGCTGTGGGTCACGTCGCAACCCTTCTCTATGCCGGTGGTGATAGGCGTGCTGATGCTGATGGGCATCGTCACCAAGAACTCCATCCTGCTGGTGGAGTACGCGATCGTCGCCAGGCGCGAGCACGGGATGAGCCGCTTGCAGGCGGTGATGGACGCCTGCCACAAGCGCGCGCGGCCCATCGTGATGACCACCATCGCGATGGGCGCCGGCATGCTGCCCAACGCCCTGGGCCTGGGCGCGGAGCCGAGCTTCCGCCAGCCCATGGCCATCGTGGTGATCGGCGGCCTGCTCACCTCGACGGCGCTCAGTCTGCTGTTCGTGCCGGTGGTGTTCACCTGCATCGACGACCTGCTCTTGTGGTGCCGCCGCATGCTCGGGCGACGTCATCTGGGCGATCATCGGCCCCATGCGTCTTCAACTGGCCTCCGACCTCCATCTGGAGCGTGACCCCCGTTTCCAGCTGCCCGCCGCGCCCAGAGCCGACACGCTGGTGCTCGCCGGCGACATCGGCTCCTACCAGGCCGGCTCGCGCCTGAACGAGGCCGACGAGTTCGGCCTCGCCCGATTCGCCCCCGGCGCGCCGGGCGTGCCGTGGCAGCGCGTGCTCTATGTGCCGGGCAACCATGAGTACGACGGCTTCGAGTTCCACGAGGCCCACGCGCGGCTGCGCGCTACTTGCGAACGGCTGGGCATCACCTGGCTCGAGCGCGAGGTGCTGGTGATCGATGGCGTGCGCTTCATCGGCACCACGCTGTGGACGGATTTCGAGGCGCTGGCGCGGGGCCAGTCCACCATGACGCAGCAGATGCAGGCGCTGGAGAAGGCCTATCGCGCGGCCAACTTCTACCTGCGCCGCTTCACCGCCACGCGCGAGGGCGAGCCGATGCTGGCCGAGCAATGGCGCGAGGTCGCGCTGGAGTGCCAGCAGTGGCTGCGCGCCGCGCTCGCAGAGCCTTTTGGCGGAACCACCGTGGTGGTGACCCACTACGCCCCGAGCCTGCGCAGTGCCGATCCACGCTACGGCCTGACGCCGGGCACCGCCGGCTTCTGCAATGCACTGGACGATCTTCTGGACCACGCCGACCTGTGGCTGCATGGCCACCTCCATTGCGCGAGCGACTACCACTCGGGCCACGGCGAGCGCTGCCGGGTGGTGGCCAATCCGCTGGGCTATGCCAGCAAGGGCGAGCAGGAGGACTTCCGCCCGTCCCTGGTGATCGAGGTGCCGGGCAGCGCTTGACGCAAGGCAAGGCCGCACCATCGTGCCGTGCGAAACTGGATTCGAATCGAAACAACCGAGGAGATATGCGATGAAGATCCTGGTCGCCGTGGACGGAAGCTCCTACACCAAGCGCATGCTGGCCTACCTCGCCGCTCACGATGAATGGCTGGGCGAGCACCACGACTACACGGTGGTTCATTCGGTCATGGCGGTGCCTCCGCGGGCGGCAGCGGCGCTGGACAAGGCGGTGCTGACTTCCTACTACGAGGACGAGGCCGAGAAGGTCTTCAAGCCCATCCGCACCTTCTTCGCCAAGCAGAAGCTCAAGGCGAACTTCGTGGCCAAGGTCGGCCATGCCGCCGACAACATCGCCGCGGTCGCGAGCAAGGGCAAGTTCGACCTGCTCGTGATGGGCTCGCACGGCCACGGGACGCTGGGCAACCTGGTCATGGGTTCGGTGGCGACCAAGGTGATGGCCCACTGCAGCACGCCGGTGCTGCTGGTTCGCTGAGCGCGAATGGCCCGATCAAGGCGTCAGCCGGGAGGCTGACGTCCCTCGGACTATCCCGTCGACAGCCGGCGCAACCAGCCGGCCGGCGCTGAGCCGGGCCTGACCTGCGCCAGTGCTCCGGTCGCGGCATCGACGGGCGGCTCGTCCAGACAGAAATCCAGGCCTATGGCCGTTCCCATGTCCGCAGGATCGGCCTCGGGCAGCGCGACCGCGCGCGCGCCCATCAGTCGGCGCAACAGGCTGGGTTGAGCGGCGTTCGACATCGGGGCCTCCGTGGCGGTCAGGTGTTAGCAGTTTCGGCTGCCTGTTGAATTTCGTTACCTTCATTCACAGGGGTAAAGCGGGCCAGTTGCCACTTATGGCCGTTCATTAGCACTTCTTATGAACAGTGAATTTCATGAGAAATGCTTCAGAAATGACGACCGCGCGCCGAGAATGCGCCCAACGCCCTCCTCACAAGCCAAAGCACCATGAAAGTCATCGTCCTCGGCGCCGGCATCATCGGCATCTCCACCGCCTGGTACCTCGCCGAGGAGGGCCACGAGGTCACCGTCGTGGACCGACAGCCCGATGCGGCCCTGGAGACCAGCTTCGCCAACGGTGCGCAGATCTCGGTCAGCTTCTGCGAGCCCTGGGCCAACGCCGGCGCCCCGCTGAAGGTCCTGAAGTGGCTGCTGCGCGACGACTCCCCGCTGCTGTTCCGCCCCCGGCTCGACCCTTACCAGTGGCGCTGGGGCGTGAAGTTCCTCCTGCAGTGCAGCGACGCGGCCTTTGCCCGCAACGTCGAGCAGCTGGTGGCGCTCGGCGCCTACAGCCACGCCTCGCTGAAGGACCTGGTCGACCGCACCGGCATCGAATACAACCGCCTCGAGCGCGGCATCCTGCACTTCTTCTCCTCGGCGAAGGACTTCGAGGCCGGCGCGCAAGGCGCCGAGATCATGCGCCAGCACGGCGTGGATCGCCGCGTGCTGAGCCGCGAAGAGGTGCTGAAGGTCGAGCCCTCGCTCGCCTCCTTCGGCCCGAACATCCACGGCGGCACCTTCACGCCGAGCGACGAATCCGGCGATGCCCGCGTCTTCACCCAGAAGCTGGCGCAAAAGGCCCGCGAGCGCGGCGTGAAGTTCCTCTACGAACACGACATCCTGGGCTTCGACCTGGTGGCCGGAGAGATCAGCGGCGTCAACGTCGCCTGCCAGCGCACCGGCGAGCGCCGCACGCTGCGCGGCCAGCAGTTCGTGGCTGCGATGGGCTCCTTCACCGCGCCGCTGCTGCGGCAGATCGGCGTCGACCTCGACATCTATCCCGCCAAGGGCTACTCCGCCACGCTCAAGCTCAAGCGGCCCGAGGCCGCCAGCGTGGTCAGCCTGCTGGACGACACCCGCAAGATCGCCATCTCGCGCCTGGGCGACAGCATCCGCATCGCCGGTACCGCCGAGATGGCCGGCTACGACCAGGGCCTGGGCAGCGCCAACGCGCAGGTGCGCTGCGCCGCGCTCGTCAAGCGCTACGAAGAGCTCTTCCCCGGCGTCGCGGACGCGAGCGAGCCGAACTACTGGACCGGCCTGCGCCCCAGCACGCCGACCAACATCCCCTACATCGGCCACAGCGGCAAGGTCGCCAACCTCTGGCTCAACGCCGGCCACGGCACGCTCGGCTGGACGCACGGCGCCGGCTCCGGCCGCGCCCTGGCCGAGCTGATGAGCGGCAAGCAGCCCCAGCTGAACTTCGGCTTCTGCGGCGGCCACGCGCTGCCCGCGCGCCGACCGCAAATCTCCTTGGCACCGTCCGTTCGCTGACCTGCGCCCTTCTGGCGCTCCGCAGGAGCCGCCACCTGCCAGGGCGTGCGCGGATCCGGCTTTGCCGGTCCGCTGCGCGAGCCCCCTTGGGGGGCAGCCCCCGGAAGGGGGCGTGGGGGCCATGGATTCGGTGGGAGAATCGCCGCCCTTTTCACTGCTGCGCCGCCATGTCTTCCGCCTACTGTGCCATCGACTTCGGCACCTCGAATTCCGCGATCGCGCTGCCCGATCATGACGACCGGGTCGCGCTGGTCAAGGTCGAAGCCGGCCAGCGCACCATGCCGACGGCGGTGTTCTACACATTCGAAGGCGCCGCCCCGCACGAGGACCCGAAGCAGCTCTACGGCCGGGCCGCACTGGCCGCCTACATCGAGGGCCACGACGGGCGGCTGATGCGCTCGATGAAGAGCGTGCTCGGCTCTTCGCTCATCGACCAGGGCACCGACGTCGGCGGCGGCCGCTCGGTGCGCTTCCTCGACGTCATCGCCGGCTATCTGCGCCACCTGAAGTCGCTTGCCGAAGCCCAGGCCGGCGCTCCCCTGAGCAAGGCCGTGCTCGGCCGCCCGGTCTACTTCGTCGACGACGACCCGGCGCGCGACGCCCAGGCCCAGGCCGCCCTGGAGCAGGCCGCCCGCCTCGTCGGCTTCAGCGAACTGGCCTTCCAGTACGAGCCCATCGCGGCTGCGCTCGACTTCGAAGCCGGCGTCACGCACGAGCACCTCGTGCTGGTGGCCGACATCGGCGGCGGCACGTCCGACTTCTCGCTGGTGCGCGTGGGCCCCGAGCGGCGGCATCGCGTCGACCGCGCCGACGACATCCTGGCCAACCACGGCGTGCACATCGCCGGCACCGACTTCGACCGCCACGTCGAGCTCTCCGCCATCCTGCCGCTGGCGGGCTACAAGGCGCGTGGCCCGGCCCCGGCCGAGCGGGAGGTGCCCAGCAAGGTCTACTTCGACCTCGCCACCTGGCACCTCATCAACACGGTCTACACGCCGGCCCGGATGGCCGAGCTGCGGCGCATGCGCAGCTTCTATGCGGACGCCGAACTGCACGCCCGCTTGCTCGCCATCGTGGAGCAACGCCTGGGCCATGCGCTGATGGCGCAGGCCGAAGAGGCCAAGATCACCGTCGCCGACGGTGGCCTGGCGCAGATCTCACTCGACGCGCTGGATCCCGGGCTGCAGACCACGCTCGCCGAGCCGCAGGCTCTCGCGGCCATCGAGGCAGACCTCGAGCGCATCGTGCAGGCCGGCCTCGAGACCGTTCGGCGCGCGGGCATTTCGCCGGATCAGGTGGACGTGGTCTATCTCACCGGCGGCTCGACCGGCCTGGTACCGCTGGCCCGCCGCATTGCCGCGCCCTACGCCCGCGCCCACACCGTTCGCGGCGACCGGCTGGCCAGCGTGGCGCAAGGGCTGGGGCTGCACGCGCAGCGCGTCTTCGCGGCCTGAAGTTCAGCCCTGTTCGGTGGCCCGGATCCACTCCAGGCCAAGCAACTCGCCGATCTTCGACAGCAGCTCCTCACGCTGCACCGGCTTGGGCAGGAAGGCCGTCGCGCCCGCTGCCAGCGCGGCCTGTCTCGTCATCTGCGAGGTTTGTGCCGTCAAGGCGATGACGGGCACGCCGTCGCCTCGCGGCAACCCGCGGATGCGCCGAGTGGCTTCAAGCCCCGACAAGCCTGGCATGGACATGTCCATCAGGACCAGGTCCGGCCGCTCGTCGACCAGCTTCGCCAGGGCCTGCTCTCCGTCGGCCGCTTCGACGATGCCGAAGCCCAGCGGCTGCAGCAGCGCGCCGAGGAACTGCCGGTTGAGCGGAAGATCGTCGGCGACGAGCAGCCGCTTGCGCGGGCCGGCGTACCCGCAGACATCCGCCAACGGCGAGGCGCTCGGTGCCTGGGCCACCGGGAGCACCAGCTCGAAATGGAACACGCTGCCCTGCCCTGGCCGGCTCTCGACCTGCAGCTCGCGTCCACCCATGAGCCGCACCAGCTGCTGGCTGATGGCCAGTCCGAGGCCGGTGCCACCGCCGCGCCGCGGGCCGTCGCCCGCCTGCTCGAAGGGCTGGAAGATGCGTCGCTGGTCCGCCGGGGCTATGCCCGGCCCGGTGTCCCAGACTTCGAAGCGCAAGTGCACCATCGCCTCGTCCTCGCCCGCGACCGGCAGGCGGCGAAGTCTCAGCACGACGCGGCCCCACGGGGTGAACTTCACCGCGTTGCCGAGCAGGTTCAGCAGCACCTGGCGCAGGCGCTTTCCGTCGACGAGCAGCAGCGGCGGCAGGCCGTCCACGGCGTCGACATCCAGCACCAGCCGCTTGGCTTCGGCTTCGACTCGCATGATGTCGGCGACCGACTGCACCAGCGCCCTCACGTCGACCGGCGAAGGCAGCATCTCGACCTTGCCGGCCTCGATCTTGGCCAGGTCCAGCAGGTCGAGGATGAGACCCAGCAGGTGTTCGCCGCTGGCGCGGATGGCATTGATGGCGGCTGCATCCTGCGGCCTGCCGGAAGGGTCCGCCACCTTGAGCAGCTGCGCGTAGCCGAGGATGGCGGTCAATGGCGAACGCAATTCGTGGCTCATCCGCGAGAGAAAGTCGCTCTTGGCCCGGCTGGCCGATTCGGCACGCTCCTTGGCCTCCTGCAGTTCGGTGGTGCGCTCCGCCACCAGGTGCTCCAGGTGGTCTCGGTGCCGGCGCAGCTCGCCTTCGGCCTCGGTGCGGCGCGCCAGCTCGGCGCAAAGTCGGCTGCTCATCTCGTTGAGCGCGCGGACCACCGCATCCAGCTCGTCGGGCGCCGAACCCGGCCGCTCCTCGAACCTCAAGGGCTGGCCCAGCGTGCTGGTGGTCAGCGCGCCGGCGTGCGCGGCGATGCGCTCCAGGCGCCTCGTCACCCACTGCCGCACGATGAACAGGATCAGCAAGGCGATGAAGAAGGTCTTGATCGCCTGCGTGGCCAGGATCACCAGCGCCCGGTCGGCCAGGCGGCGGTAGACCTTGTCCAGGTCGACCCCGACGGTCAGCATGCCGATCGTGCGATGCGGCGCGGTCGGCGCGCGAAGCGGGAAATCGCGCACGCTCGCATGGGCCGGTGGCGGCTCGCCGACCTCGAAATGCTCCCCCACCTGGCCCTGCACACGAGCAAAGCTGACATCGCGCAGACGGGCCAGGCCGCCGAGCTGCAGCTCGACCTGCGCCTTGTCCATGGACCACAGGCTGTTGGCGATGCTCGCCACGTACGCGCCTTCGATCCGGTGGAACTGCTCGTCGAGCTCGCTCACGTCGCGGGCGTAATCGAGGTAGAGCTGGACGGCGGTGGCCAGAAGCGCCAGGAAGGTGCTGGCGAGCACGATGACCGCCAGCAAGCGCGGCCCGAGGCGGCGCAGAGGCCGGCGCTCAGCGGTCACAGCACCCGCTGTCCCCTGACCGGCCATCCGATCTGCCGCCTTCATCGCCGGTTCACCCCCGCGCCGTTAGCTGCGCTCGAGGCAGTATGCCAGCGGGCTTATGCTTGGCCCATGAGTCCGAGCCTGCGGTCATGGGCAGTGGTGTTGGCGCTGGCGCTGGTGGCGCCGCTGGCGACCGGCTTCGAGATGGGCACCAGCCAGACCGAGGAAACGCTGGCGGGGCGCCTGCAACGCCGCATTTACCGTGAGGCCTTCCGCCGATTGAACCTGCCGCTCACCTTCAGCGTGATGCCGCTGCAGCGCCTGAGTGCCGAGGCCGATCAGGGGCAAGTCGATGGCGAGGTCGCACGGGTGCCGGGCTACGGTGCCGACCATCCCGAGTTGATCCGGGTCGAGGAGCCTGTCTACGAAATCACCTGGGCGCTGTTCACCACCAACCCGACGTTGCGCCTGCCGCAGCTCGGCGCCCTTTCCGAGACCTCCTGGCGCGCTACCTACCTGCGCGGCGTGGCCATTTGCGCCAACGCGCTCAAGCCGCTCCTGCCGCCTGAGCGCTTGATCGACGTGAGCTCGGACGCACAGGGCTTCTCCATGCTGCGCCTGGGCCGCAGCGAGGTGCACTGCACGGCCGACCTGTCCGCCGTGACGCTCCAGCATTCGCCGGAGTTCAAGGGTGTGAACATCCTGCGGCGGGTCGCCGACATCGGGACCTTCCCGCTGCATCCGTACCTGCACAGGCGCCACGCCGAGCTGGCGCCTCGCCTGGCGGCTGTGCTCAAGCAGATGAAGGCCGAAGGGCTGATCGAAGGCTACCGGGCCGAGTCGATGCGCGAGATCGAGAGCCCTTGAGCCCGTCAGTGCCGGCGACCGCCGGGCCTGGCGCCGCCCGCAGGGCGACGGCCCTTGGCCGCAGGCGCACGCGCCGGCCGGGTACTGGGCAGCGGGCGGGCCACGTCCGCCAGCAGCAGAACGCTGTTGACGAGCGCCTCGACCGCCTCGGCCAGGTCGGCCGGCGGCTCGAGTTGCTCGATGATGGCAAGCAGCTCGTCGGCATCCTCCAGATCCTCGGCATCGAAGCTGCGGTACAGCACCGCGAGAGGCTCGGCCAGGTCCGGCGAGTCGCTGCGCAGCAGGGCCGGGAAGAACTCCATCGCGGTGGCAAAGCCAGCCACCCACGGCATCACGGTCTCGAGCGGATCGTCATCGTCGTCGAGTTCGAAGACCCAGGGGTCAAACCACTGTCGCTCGCGGATTGCCGCGTCCAGCTCCGCATGCCGGCGGCGCACCAGCGCACGCAGCGAGGCATCGTCGGCGCTCGCCTGAACCTCGCGGCCATCGACATCGACCACGTGGCGCCACCACTGTGCCTCGGGCACCGCGCGCGGCTGCAGCAGCACGCCGCAGAGGTAGCCGTCGAGCATCATCACGTCCAGGGGCTCGGCGGGGGCCGGAATGGCTTCGAGCAGGCGCTCGAGGTCGGCCATGTCGGCCTCGGTCAACGGGGGAAGGGGGGCGGGGACGCTGGGCATCGCGCCATTGTGCGCCGGGCGATGCTCGTGACGTCGCTCACGTGATGCGCCTGTGCTGAGGTGCACGCCGTTGATCAGCGCCCTGCCAGATCGAGCTGACTCTAGGCTGGCTGAAAGGGGCGACCTGTGAGCGGGTGAATCTTTTGTGGAGGGGACGTCACCGCAGAGGGCTTCATCCCGCGATCAGGGGATGGGCGCCGCCACGGCCCCCCCCTAGAGTCCGCCCATGCCTACGGTGCCCCGTCTGTTCGGCGGTCCATCGCGGCGAACGTCCCAACGACGTCCTCTCTGAGGACTTGCACCGACCCAGCCCGCAAGGGTTGGGTCGTTTTTTTTCAATGGACGTAAGTCGCGTCGCGCTGCAGGCGGAACACGCTCACCAGCTGCGCCAGGCGGGCGGCCTGGCCCTTGAGGCTCTCGGCCGCAGCGGCCGATTGCTCGACCAGGGCCGCGTTCTGTTGCGTCATCTGGTCCAGCTGGCCCACCGCGCCGCTGACCTGCCCGATGCCGGCGCTCTGCTCGGCCGCGGCGGCGGTGATCTCGCCGATGATCCCGGACACGCGCTGCACGCTGGCGACGATCTCGTTCATCGTGCTGCCCGCATCGCTCACCAGTCGGCTGCCGGCCTCGACCCGGTCGACGCTGGAGCCGATCAGGCCCTTGATTTCCTTCGCGGCCTCGGCACTGCGTTGCGCCAGGCTGCGCACCTCGCCCGCCACCACCGCGAAGCCGCGTCCCTGCTCGCCGGCTCGGGCGGCCTCGACCGCCGCATTGAGCGCCAGGATATTGGTCTGGAAGGCGATGCCGTCGATCACGCCGATGATGTCGGCGATCTTGCGCGAGCTCTGGTTGATGTCGTTCATCGTCGAGACGACCTGCGACACCACCTCGCCGCCGCGCTGGGCCACGGCGGAAGCCGAGCCCGCCATCTGGTTGGCCTGCGACGCCGCCTCGGCCGACTGGTTCACCGTGCTGGTCAGCTGCGTCATGGACGAGGCGGCCTGCTGCAGGCTGCTCGCCGTCTGCTCTGTGCGCTGCGAAAGATCCTGGTTGCCCACCGCGACCTCGGTGGACGCGGTCTGGATCGAATCGGCCGAATGCCGGATGTCGCCGACCAGCGCGCGCAGCCGGTCCTGCATGCTGTGGATGGCCTGCAGCAGGCGGCCGATCTCGTCGTTGGAATGGATCTCGAGCGTCGAGGTCAGGTCGCCCTCGGAGATGCGTTCGGCCACCTTGACCGCCCGCGCCACCTGCGTCGTGATGCTGCGCGTGGTGCGCCAAGCCAGCAGGACACCCACGGCCAGCGCGCCGGCCAGGAGTGCGCCGACCACCACCAGCGCCCGCTTCTGCGAGGCGAGTACGGCCGCTGCCGCCTCGCTGTTCTGCTGGTGGACCACATCGATCAGCAGCGCCACCTTCTGGCGCCAGACGACTTCCACCGGACGGACGGACTCGGTCAGGGTGAGCGTCGCTTCGACGCCCGCCCCTGACTGGCCTTCCTTGGCAGCCCGCTCGATCAGCGGGATCGTCTTCTTTCCACCCTCCACGATGTCCTTCATCAACGCGTTTTCCTCCGCGCTGCCGTCACTCGATCCGATCAGCGCCAGCAGCGCCTGCTCTCCCTTGGCGTAGCGCCCTCGTGCCGCCGCCAGGCTCTTCATCTCGACGTCGATGGCCTTGACGTCGGTGAGCAGCGTCACCGTGCGCGCCAGGATGGCCATGCTGTTGATGCTCTCGAGCATGCCGTTGGCCAGCGCCAGCTTCTCGTTCTTGACCTCGACGATGTCCTGCACCTGGGCGCCCTGCGCCCGTAGCTGGTTGGCCGACAGGCCGGCGACGACGAGCAGCATCAGCAGCAGGCTGCCGAAGCCGAGCCCGAGCCGTCGCGCCAGCGTCAGGTTCCTCAGGGGGGAGAAGCTTTCTGTCATGGGTGGTTGTCTTCGCTTCGGTTCAGCCTGGCCTGGTTTTCGGCTGCTGCAGCACCCGACTTGAGCCGAGGCGGACCCGTTCAGGGTTTGGCCCGAGGGCCCAGCGCGGCAGAGATCCAGTCGACCAGGACCCGCACGCCCCGAGGCACCTGGGCGGCATAGGGGCGGATTGCCCACAGGTGGGTGCCGAAGGCCCCGACCGCGTTCCATCCGGGCAGCAAGGGGACCAGTTGCCCGGCCGCCAGCGCCGGCTCCGCGCTGAAATCGGGCAGCAGCGTGATGCCGAGCCCGGCCACGGCGGCCTCGCGCAGGACCTCGCTGTTGTTGGCCGCAAAAGGCCCCTTGAGGGGCACGCTGACCCGTTCGGCCGGGCCCCTGCCCTGTCGCTCGAAGCTCCAGGCCGGGGTGTCGCCGGGTCGCGGGTAGAACAGGCACTCGTGTCCGCGCAGGTCGAGCGGAGACTGCGGCGCCGGGTGCCTGGCCAGGTAGGCCGGGCTCGCCAGCAGGAGGCTGCGGGTCTCGCGCAGCATCCAGGCGACGTGAGTGTCAGGCGGCGTGCTGGTGTGGCGGATGGCCAGGTCGAAGCCTTCCTGCGCCAGTGGACGCAGGCGGTCGGAAAGGTCGAGCTCGATCTGCAGCGCGGGGTGCGCCCGCAGGAAGCCGGGCAGCAGCGGCACGATGCACTGGCGGGCCAGGGCCACGGGCGCTGTCACGCGCAGGCGGCCGCTGGGCATCGCCGCCAGGTCGCGCACCTGCGCGAAGGCCTGGTCGATGGTGGCGAAGGCGCCCTGGGTGGAGGCCACCAGCTGCCGGCCGGCATCGGTGAGCTGCATGCTGCGGGTGGTTCGCTGGACCAGCGGCACCCCGGCCGCGGCCTCCAGCTCGGCCACGCGCTGGCTCATGGCGGCCTTGCTGAGGTTCAGGCGCTGGGCCGCCGCGGTGAAGCTGCCCGCCTCTGCCAGCACCGTGAGCGCGTGGATGGGCGACCAAAGAGCGCCGGCCGGGGTCGATTGGTGCTTTGCCATGGCCCATGATTGTTCGACATCGTGAACAATGAATCCAGCACCGCGGCATTGGCAGCGCGCTTGCTGCTGCCTAGACTGACCGGATCACCTCTGTCGAAGGACCTGCCATGGGCGCCCCCGAAGCCTTCACCTCCACGCTCGACATCAGCCACCACATCGGCGGCCAGCCGGTCGCCGGCACGTCCGGCCGACGCCAGCCCGTCTACAACCCGGCCACCGGTGCGGTGGCCCGCCAGGTGGCGCTGGCCAGCGAAGCCGAGGTGAACGCCGCGGTGGCCGCTGCGCAGGCCGCCTTCCCGGCCTGGGCCGACACGCCGCCGCTGCGCCGCGCCCGGATCCTGAACAACTTCCTCGGGCTGATGAACCAGCACCGCGACACACTGGCCGCGATGATCACCGCCGAGCACGGCAAGGTCTTCACCGACGCCCAGGGCGAGGTCACGCGCGGCATCGAGATCGTGGAATTCGCCTGCGGCGCGCCGCAGCTGTTGAAGACCGATTTCACCGACCAGGTCGGCACCGGCATCGACAACTGGGTGCTGCGCCAGCCGCTGGGCGTGGTGGCCGGCATCACGCCGTTCAACTTCCCGTGCATGGTTCCGCTGTGGATGTTCCCCATGGCCCTGGCCACCGGCAACACCTTCGTGCTCAAGCCCAGTGAGCGCGATCCTTCCCCCAGCCTCTTCATGGCCGAGCTGCTGAAGCAGGCCGGCCTGCCGGACGGCGTCTTCAACGTCGTGCAAGGCGACAAGCTGGCGGTGGACACCCTGCTCACGCACCCGGACGTGAAGGCGGTGAGCTTCGTGGGCTCGACGCCGATCGCCCAGTACATCTACGAGACCGGCGCGAAGCACGGCAAGCGGGTGCAGGCGCTGGGCGGTGCCAAGAACCACATGGTGGTGATGCCGGATGCCGACGTCGACCAGGCCGTGGACGCGCTCGTGGGCGCGGCCTACGGATCCGCCGGCGAGCGCTGCATGGCGATCTCGGTGGCGGTGCTGGTGGGTGACGTGGCCGACAGGATCGTGCCCAAGGTGGCCGAGCGAGCCAAGGCGCTGAAGGTGCGCAACGGCATGGAGCTCGACGCCGAGATGGGCCCCATCGTCACGGCCGAGGCGAAGAAGCGCATCGAGGGCTACATCGGCCTGGGGGTGGAAGAAGGCGCGACGCTGGTCGTCGACGGCCGCGGCCTGAAGGTGCCCGGCCACGAGAGCGGCTTCTTCACCGGCGGCACGCTGTTCGACCACGTGACGCCCGGGATGCGCATCTACCGGGAAGAGATCTTCGGCCCAGTGCTGGCCTGCGTGCGGGTGAAGGATTTCGCCGAGGCGCTGGCGCTCGTCAACGAACACGAGTTCGGCAACGGCGTGGCCTGCTTCACCAGCGATGGCAACGTGGCCAGGGAGTTCAGCCGCCGCGTGCAGGTGGGCATGGTTGGCATCAACGTGCCCATCCCCGTGCCCATGGCCTGGCACGGCTTCGGTGGCTGGAAGCGCAGCCTCTTCGGCGACATGCACGCCTATGGCGAAGAGGGCGTGCGCTTCTACACGAAGCAGAAGTCGGTCATGCAGCGCTGGCCGGCCAGCATCGCCAAGGGCGCCGAGTTCGTGATGCCGACGGCGAAATGAGGTCCACGCGCTGCCTTCCGTTCGCTGCCCCCGAAGCAGGCACTTGCAGCAGACCGGAAAAGCCGGGTCTCCGACAGACGCTGGGCTAGACCTGGGCTAGACCCCGGCCGGAAACCGCCAGTCCAGCCAGGCATCCAGCTCGCCGAGGACCTCCTCCTTCTGCGGCTCATTGAAGATCTCGTGGGCGAAGCCTGGCCATTCGCGCACCGTCACCACCTCTCGCGAGGAGGCGGCGGCGAAGCGGGCCGACCCTTCAGGACGAACGCAGCGGTCGGCGCCGGCCCACATCAGCAGCGTAGGCACTCGCCAACTGCCGGCCACCGATTGCACGAGGGAGCCGGCCTCGGCGATGAACTGGCCGAGCAGCCCGCTGATCCGGTCGTGCACCAGCGGGTCCTCGACATACGCCCTGACCACCGCCAGGTCGCTGGAGATCCACTCCGGCTTCAGGCCGTTGTTCACGCGCAAGTGAGGCAGCAATTTCGGCACCACGGCCAACAGCGCCTTCTGCACCGGGCTCATGCCCGGATCCAGCGCCGGCGAGGACAGCACGAGGGCCTCGACCTCCCTCGCCCACGGCGCCGGCTGCGGCATCAGGCCCTCGGCCACGAAGCGCGCGGCCACCAGGCCGCCGAGGCTGTGGCCGAGCAGCACCAGCGGCCCGGCGCGGTGTTCGCGCAGCTCGTCGATCACGCGGGCCAGGTCGGCCAGAAGGCTGTCCGGGGTGGCGATGTCGCCCTGGGCGCCCGCCGAATGGCCATGGCCGCGCTGGTCGTAGGCCGTCACCTCCCAGCCGTGGGCATGCAGGGCCGCCGCCACGTGCGCATAGCGCCCACCGTGCTCGCCCAGGCCATGCACGACGAGGACCTGCCCTCGCGCCGCGGCGGCCGGGCTCCAGCTGCGAACGTGCAGCGCCAGGCCGTCCTGGGTCGGGATGAGGGCGTTCATCGGCGCGAGTCTAGAGGCCGCGCCGCCACCGAAGCCACAAGGTCTTCCCTGCCATGCGCACGGCATGTGTTGTCAGCGCCGTGACGGAGCGGCTCGCAGACCGCGTTAGGCTAGGCGGCTGCTGCCAACCGGAGGTCTTCACGTCATGTCAACGCCGAGTTACTTCGATCTGGCCCTCGACGCCGGGACGGGCGTCGCGCGCCTGACCCTCAACCGCCCCGAGCGCATGAACACCATGGACCCGGGCTTCTTCCCGGCCCTGCGCGATGCGATCCGACGGCTCGACGACGAGGGGCGCACGCGGGTCCTGATCCTCGATTCGACCGGCAAGCATTTTTCGGCTGGCATGTCGCTGGAGGTCTTCGCCGGCGGCCTGCCGATGCTCGATGTGTCCACGGCCCGCCGTCGGCAGGCCTTCCAGACGGGGCTGCGCCGGCTGATGGCCTGCTTCGATGCCCTCGACGAAGCGCGCTTTCCGGTCATCTGCGCGGTGCAAGGCGGCTGCATCGGCGGCGGGCTGGACCTGGCTGCCGCCTGCGACATCCGGCTGTGCAGCGCGGACGCGTTCTTCACCGTGCAGGAGATCCACATCGGGATGGTGGCCGACCTCGGCTCCCTGCAACGGCTGCCGAAGATCGTGCCCCAGGGCGTGGCCCGGCAGATGGCCTACACGGGAGAAAGGGTGGACGCCGAACGCGCGCTGGCCATCGGCCTGGTCAATGCCGTGCTGCCCGATCCCGGAGCGCTGGCTATTCATGCCAATGAACTGGCGGCCCAGATCGCGGCCAAGAGCCCGCTGGCGATCGCCGGCAGCAAGCTGGCGCTGGGCATCGCCCGCGACCACGGCACGTCCGAATCCCTGGCCCAGATGGCGCTGCTGCAAAGCGCCCTGTTCGACACTGGCGAGATGGCCCAGGCCATCAAGGCCTGGAAGAGCAAGCAGCCCGCGGATTTCGAGCCTTTGGCGCCGCTCGAGTAGAGCCGCGTCCGGCAACTTCTCTCCTAACCGCGCTCGAACTTGAACACGGCCACGCTGGCCGTGAGGTTGGGCCAGCGGCGCCGCACATGGCCGTGCTGCAGGCCGAAGCTGTCGAGGATGTCCAGGCCGTTCTTGCGCGCCAGCACCTCGAAGTCCTTGTAGGTGCCGACGCGGATGTTGGGCGTGTCGTACCACTCGTAAGGCAGGGCGCGGGTGACCGGCATGCGCCCGCGCGTCACGGCCAGGCGGTTCGGCCAGTGGGCGAAGTTCGGGAAGCTCACGATGCCGATGCGGCCGACCCGGGCCGTCTCGCGCAGCATGTGCTCGGCGTTCCTCAGGTGCTGCAGCGTCTCCAGTTGCAGCACCACGTCGAAGCTGCGGTCGTCGAAGAGCTTGAGGCCCTCTTCGAGATTGAGCTGGATGACCTTGACGCCGCGCTGCACGCAGGCCAGCACGTTCGCATCGTCCAGCTCCACGCCGTAGCCGGTGCACTGGCGCGTGGAACGCAGGTAGGCCAGCAGCTCGCCGGTGCCGCAGCCGAGGTCCAGCACGCGGGAGCCAGGCGGCACGAGCCGGGCGATGACTTCGAGATCCTTGCGCTCGCTCATTGGTGCCCCTCGCCCGACGGGTACGTCGGCCGATCCCCCAGGGGGATGCGGGCCGGCTTGGGAGCGGCCCGGCGCTCGGCCCGCCATTGGAGCCCCTCGCCCGACGAGTACGTCGGCCGATCCCCCAGGGGGATGCGGGCCGGCTTGGGAGCGGCCCGGCGCTCGGCCCGCCAACAGGGGGTTGACCCAGGATGTCTCATGTCTTCACTTCCCTTGCGCCACGCGCTCGAAGTAGGCGCGCATCAGGGCGTGGTAGCGCGGATCGTCGAGCAAGAAGGCGTCATGGCCGTGGGGCGCGTCGATCTCCGCGTAGCTGACATCGGCCTGGTTGTCGACGAGGGCCTTGACGATCTCGCGCGAACGCGCCGGCGAGAACCGCCAGTCGGTGGTGAAGCTCACCAGCAGGAAGCTCTTGTCGCTCGCCCCCTTGAAAGCCGCGGCGAGGTCGCCCCCGTGGGCACGCGCCGGATCGAAGTAGTCGAGCGCCCGGGTGATCAGCAGGTAGGTGTTGGCGTCGAAATACTCGCTGAACTTGTCGCCCTGGTGGCGAAGGTAGCTCTCGATCTGGAACTCGATGTCCTGGGTGCTGTAGCCGAGTTCGGCCTCGCGCAACTCGCGGCCGAACTTGGCCTCCATGGAATCATCCGACAGGTAGGTGATGTGGCCGATCATGCGGGCGACGCGCAGGCCGCGCTTGGGCACGGCGCCGTGCGCGTAGAAGTGGCCGCCGTGGAAATCCGGGTCGGTCACGATCGCGCGCCGGGCCACCTCGTTGAAGGCGATGTTCTGAGCCGACAGGTTGGGCGCGGTCGCCACCGCGATGCAGTGGCGCAGCCTTTCGGGATAGCGCAGCGTCCACGCCAGGGCCTGCATGCCGCCGAGGCTGCCGCCCAGCACCGCGGCCAGCCGGGTGATGCCCAGCCGCTCGACGAGCCGCGCCTGGGCGTCGACCCAGTCCTCCACCGTCATCACCGGGAAGTCGGCGCCATACGGTCGGCCGGTGGCGGGATTCAGGTGCATGGGCCCGGTGGAGCCGAAGCAGGAGCCGGGGTTGTTGACGCCGATGACGAAGAAGCGCTCGGTGTCCAGCGGCTTGCCGGGGCCCACGAGGTTGTCCCACCAGCCGGTGCTGCCGGCCTGGTCGATGTACTCGCCCGCCACGTGGTGCGAGGCATTGAGCGCATGGCACACCAGCACCGCATTGCTGCGCTCCGCGTTGAGCGTGCCGTAGGTCTCGTAGACCAGGTCGTAGGCCGACAGGCTGGCACCACATTGCAGGGGCAGCGCCTCGGCGAAATGCATGGTCTGCGGGGCGACGAAGCCGACGGACCTCATGAAGTTCGACTCTCCAGAACGAAAAAAACCGGTGCCGCAAGCCAAAGCGGACACCGGGTTCTTCGGGTCCTGTTTAGCTGCATTTCTAGAGCGCCCGCAATCCGGAGCAAATCGGCGCTATGGGGTGGGAGTCTACCAGCAGGGCTGCGGGGGCCGGCCGTCGCCTCGACGTACAGGCTGACCGCCGACCCGTCCATCCGGCCCACGGCTGGTTGGGCAAGCTGTCGTCGGCGAGTCTCGCCGGCGCCCGAGGTCCTCATGCCTCGGTGGCATAGTCCCGCCCGAAGCTTCACCCGAGCAAGGACAGGCGTCACGTGAACCACAGCCTCCAGCACTACGCCCGCCTGGCCGCGATCGTTGCCGTCGTGGTGGGTTGCTACCAGGTCCTGCACCCTTTCGTGCCGGCCATCCTCTTCGCGGCGGTGGTCTGCACCGCCAGCTGGCCGCTCTACCGGCGCCTGCGTGTGGCGCTGCATGGCCGGTCCGCCCTGGCGGCACTGGTGATGACGCTGGGCCTGATCGTGCTGGTGATCGGGCCGTCGGCGCTGCTGGCGCTGAGCCTGGCCGACGACGTGGCAAACATGGTCGACGGCGCACGAGCCCTGCTGGACCAGGGCCCGCTGCAGCCGCCCCAATGGCTGAAGGGGCTGCCGCTCGTCGGCCAGTCGCTCGACGAGTACTGGCACAAGCTCGCCGCGAGCCGGGAGGAGTTCACCACCTTGCTGAAGAGCCTGTTCGAGCCCGCGCGCATCCTGGTGCTCGGCGCCGGCAAGGCAGTCGGCGGCAGCCTTCTGCAGCTGACCTTCGCGACCTTCATCGCCTTCTTCTTCTACCGCGACGGCGACCTGCTGGTGCAGGCCGCGCGCACCATCCTCGCCAAGCTGGCCGGCGAACTGGGCGACTCGCTGCTGGCCACCATCAACGGCACGGTGATCGGCGTGGTCCACGGCATCTTCGGGACCGCCCTGGCCCAGGCGCTCGTGGCGCTGATCGGCTTCGTCGTGGCCGGCGTTCCGGGCGCGCCGGCCCTGGCAGCGGCCACCTTCCTGCTGTCGATGGTGCCGGTGGGGCCGCCGCTGGTCTGGGGCGGCGCGGCGATCTGGCTGTTCGCGCAGGGCTCGGTCGGCTGGGGCCTGTTCATGGTCGCCTGGGGCCTGTTCGCCATCAGCTCCATCGACAACTTCATCAAGCCCTACCTCATCAGCCGCGCCAGCAGCCTGCCGCTGCTGCTCATCCTGCTCGGCGTGTTCGGCGGCATCGTCGCCTACGGCTTCATCGGCATCTTCATCGGCCCGCCCATGCTCGCCATCGGACTCACCCTGGTCCAACTGTGGGCGAAAGTTTGACCCCCACGGCCCGTAAGTAGGGCCCCCACGGCCCCTTCCGGGGCCTGCCCCCCGAGGGGGCTCGCGCAGCGGACCGGCAGAGCCGGATCCGCGCACGCCCTGGTAGGGAGCGGCGCTGCGCGCGCTCGGAAGGCGGGGCTCACCTGCTGAGGGGCGCGTAACGGACCGGCAGAGCCGGATCCGCGCACGCCCTGGTAGGGAGCGGCGCTGCGCGCGCTCGGAAGGCGGGGCTCACCTGCTGAGGGGCGCGTAACGGACCGGCAGAGCCGGATCTGCGCACGCCCTGGTAGGGGCGGCGCTGCGCGCGCCCGAACAAGGCACCCCAGCTGAAGGGGGGCTTGCCCGTTATTGGTCAGTCGACCAATAATGGCGCATGCCCCGCCCTTCGCAAGGCATCGACCAGGCCCTGTTGCGCAGTGGCCTGGCGCTGCTGCCCCAGCTCGGCTGCTCCGGACTTTCGGTGCGGCGCGTGGCCGAGCATGCGGGCGTGAATCCGGCGATGTTCCACTATCACTTCGGCAGCAAGGCCGCGTTCCTGCGGACGCTGCTGCAGCAGCTGTACGAAGAACTCTTTGCCCAGCTCAGCGCTGGCGCAGCCAGGCAAGGGCCTGCGATGGAGCGGCTGCATGACGCGTTGGTGGCGCTGGGCACGTTCGTGCGCGACCACCGAACGCTGGCTGGCCGCCTGGCCATCGATGCGGCCAGCGGTGAAACGGTCGTGCACGACTTCGTGCGCGCCAATGCGCCGCGGCATCTCGGCCTGCTGCTGAAGCTGATGGCCGAGGCCGAAGCCGAGGGCGCGCTCACGGCCGCGCTGCCGATGCAGCGCTTCGTCTTCGTGATGGGTGCCGTGGTGTCGCCATTGCTGGTGGCGCCGGGCGTGGCGGCGCTGAAGGTCGCGCCGCAGTTCATCGGCCGCCAGCTCGAGGAACAGGTGCTGAGCGACGAGGCGATAGAGCAGCGGGTGCGGCTCGCCCTCGCGGCCCTTTCGGGACAAGTCGCCGCGCCCGCACGAAAGACGAGGAGCAAGCGATGAGAGCACCCCTGGCGTTGCTGCTCGCGGCAGCCCTGGCGGCCGGCTGCCAGCCCAAGCCGAGCACCGGCTGGTCCGGCTACGCCGAGGGCGACTACGTCTACGTGGCCTCGCCCGTGGCCGGCACGCTCAAGTCCCTTTCCGTGCAGGCGGGCCAGCAGGTCGCCGCGGGCGCGCCGCTGTTCACGCTGGACGCCAACCCGGAACAGGCTGCCCATGCCGAGGCCCAGGCGCGTTTGCGTGCCGCGCAGGCGCAGGCCGACGATGCCGCCAAGGGTCGCCGCACCGAGGAGACCGCCGTCATCCGCGCCCAGCTGGCGCAGGCGCGTGAGCAGGCCGCACGCGCCGAGACCGAGTGGCGGCGCCAGCAGGCCCTGGTGGCGCAGGACTTCGTCAGCCAGTCCCGCCTCGACGACGCCACGACCGCCCGCGCCCAGGCGCGAGACCGCGTGGCCGAGTTGCAGGCCAGCCTCCAGGTCGCGATGCTGCCCGCCCGCATCGACCAGCGCGCCGGCGCCGTCGCGCAGGTGGATGCAGCACGCGAGGCGCAGCGCCAACAGGCCTGGCGAGAGCAGCAGACGCGCCAGTCGGCCCCGGCCGCCGGCGAGGTGAGTGACACCTTCTGGCGCGCCGGCGAGTACGTTCCCGCTGGCCAGCCGGTGGTCGCGTTGCTGCCGCCGGCCGCGCGCAAGGCGCGCTTCTACGTGCCCGAGGCCGAGCTGGGCGGCATCGCGATCGGCCAGGCGGTGAACCTGCATTGCGACGGCTGCGGCGCGCCGATCGCCGCGCGCATCAGCCGCATCGCCACGCAGCCCGAGTACACGCCGCCGGTCATCTACTCCAACACCCAGCGGGCCAAGCTCGTCTTCCTCGTCGAGGCCCTGCCCGTGGACACCGCCGGCGCGGTGAAGCTGCACCCGGGGCAGCCGCTGGACGTGCGGCCCGCCGTGGCCAAGCCGTCGCCGGGAGCATGAGATGGATCTGGCCATAGACGTCCGCGGACTGACCAAGCGCTACGGCGGGCGCGCCGTGGTCGACGATGTCTCGCTGCAGATCGCCGCCGGTCGCATCTGCGGCTTCCTCGGCCCCAACGGCAGCGGCAAGACCACCACCATCCGCATGCTGTGCGGCCTGCTCACGCCCGACGCCGGCGAAGGCCGCTGCCTGGGGCTGGACCTCCAGCGCGAAGGGCTCGCCATCAAGCGCCAGGTCGGCTACATGACGCAGAAGTTCGGGCTCTACGAGGACCTGTCGATCCGGCAGAACCTCGATTTCATCGCCCGCCTGTTCGAGCTGCCAGGCCGGCGCGGCCGGGTGGATGCGGCCTTGCAGCGGCTGGGCCTGGTCTCGCGCGCCGAGCAGCTGGCCGGCGCGCTGTCGGGCGGCTGGAAGCAGCGCCTGGCCCTGGCGGCCTGCCTGCTGCATGAGCCTCGGCTGCTGCTGCTGGACGAGCCCACCGCCGGCGTCGATCCCAAGGCGAGGCGCGAGTTCTGGGACGAGATCCATCGCCTGGCCGAAGAGGGCATCACCGTGCTGGTCTCCACCCACTACATGGACGAGGCCGAGCGCTGCCACGAGCTGGTCTACATCGCCTACGGCAAGGTGCTGGCGCGGGGGACGGCGGCGGAGATCGTCACCTCCACTGGTGCGAGCGACCTGGAGGACGCGTTCGTGCGCCTCGTCGGCCAGGCGCAAGACAACTTCACGAGCTGACGCCATGGCAGCGAGCTCGCGCTTCTCCTGGGCCCGTACGCTGGCGGTGTTCCTCAAGGAGTTCCAGGAGATGCTGCGCGACCGCCCGACCTTCGCGATGGCGGTCGGCGTGCCCATCATGCAGCTGGTGCTCTTCGGCTATGCCATCAACACCGACCCCAAGGGCCTGCCCACGGCCCTGGTCAGCTCCGACGCCGGCCCGCTGGCGCGCAGCTTCGCGGCCAGCCTGCAGAACACCGGCTACTTCCGCATCGCCGCCCAGCCGACAGGCGAAGCCGAAGCGGACGAGATGCTCGAGCATGGCGACGTGCAGTTCGTGGTCGTCATCCCGCCGGGATTCAGCCGCCAGATCGTGCGCGGCGAGCGCCCGGACCTGCGGGTGAGCGTCGACGCGACCGACCCTTCGGCCGCGAGCAACGCGCTGGCCGCCCTCGCCTCGCTGGCGCCCACCGCGCTCGCCCACGACCTCACCGGCCCGCTGGCCGCCCGCAACCCCGCCGCGCCGCCCATCGATCTGCGCGTGCATCGCCGCTACAACCCAGAGGGCCTGTCGCGCTACAACATCGTGCCCGGCCTGATCGGCACCATCCTCACGATGACGATGGTGATGCTCACCGGCCTGGCCATGACGCGCGAACGGGAGCGCGGGACGATGGAGAACCTGCTGGCCACCCCCGTGCGGCCGTTCGAGGTGATGCTGGGCAAGATCCTGCCCTACATCGTCATCGGCTACCTCCAGCTCGGCGTCATCCTGGGCGCGGCGGCGCTGCTGTTCGAGATCCCGATGGAGGGCAGCTTCCTGCTGCTGGTCGGCATGATCGGCGTCTTCATGCTGGCCAATCTGGGCGTCGGTTTCACCTTCTCGACACTCGCCAAGAACCAGCTGCAGGCGCTGCAGATGACGTTCTTCTTCTTCCTGCCGTCGATGCTGCTGTCGGGCTTCATGTTCCCCTTCCGCGGCATGCCGGAATGGGCGCAGGCCCTCGGCGAGGTGCTGCCGCTGACGCACTTCCTGCGCATCGTGCGGGGCATCCTGCTCAAGGGCAACGGCGCGGTGGAGCTGCTGCCCGAGCTGTGGCCGATGCTGGCCTTTCTGCTGGCGGCCGGCGCCATCGCGCTCAAGCGCTATCGCCAGACCCTGGATTGACCGCATTGGAGGGGCCGGTCCATTGACGGCATACTGCCCGCCCATGGACCCGCAAGCCCCGGCGCCGGACACGGCCGACGAACTTTTCCGGCAGATGTACCAGGACCTTCGCCGCCTGGCGAGCTCCCGCCTGCGGCGCAGCGAAAACATCACGATGCTCGACACCACGGCGCTGGTGCACGAGTCCTACCTGCGCTTCCAGCACCAGAGCGACCTGGGCGGCATGACCCAGGGCCAGTTCCTGGCCTACGCGGCCCGCGTCATGCGCTTCGTCGTCATCGATTTCGTGCGCCAACGCCACGCCGAGCGCCGCGGCGGCGACCATCTGCACGTCACCCTGAACACGGACGTCGCCGAGTCCGTCTCGGTGCGAGACGACGACGTGGTACGCATCCACGACGCGATCGAGGAGCTGGCCCAGGTCGACGACAGGCTGGCCCGCATCGTCGAGATGCGCTGCTTCGCGGGGCTGGACGAAATCTCCATCGCCCAGGCGCTGGGCGTCACCGACCGGACCGTCCGACGCGACTGGCAGAAGGCACGGCTGCTGCTCAAGGCCGTGCTTCAGTAGGTGCGCCCATGACCTTGGCCCGCGCCGAGCTGGCCCGCCTGTCCGAGTTGCTGGACGAGGCTCTCGACCTGCCCTTCGAGCAGCGCGCGGCCTGGCTGGCCGAGCTCGACCCGGTCGATGCCACCCTGCGCCCGCGCTTGCAGGCCCTGCTCGAAGAAGACGAGCGCGAGGCCAGCGGCGACGACCCCCTTGAACCCGGCCTGCTCGGCGTGCTGGACGCACTGCCGCAGCTGGCTGGCCAGGCGGCCGAGGCGCGAATCGCCGATGCCGAGCCCGGCATGCGCCAGGTCGGGCCCTATTGCCTGCTGCGGCAACTCGGCCAGGGCGGCATGGGCACGGTCTGGCTGGCCGAGCGCGTGGATGGCACCCTGCAACGCGCCGTGGCGTTGAAGCTGCCACACAGCGCCGTCCTGCACGATCCGGCGCTGGCCCACCGCTTCGAGCGCGAGCGCGACATCCTCGCCACCCTGGAGCACCCGCACATCGCCCGGCTCTACGACGCCGGCATCACCGAGGACGGCCAGCCCTGGCTCGCCCTCGAGTACGTCGAAGGCCAGCCGATCACCGCCTACTGCGATTCGCGCCAGCTGCCCCTGCGCGCCCGGGTCGACCTGTTCCTGCAGGTGCTGGAGGCGATCCAGTACGCCCACGCGCGGCTGGTGGTGCACCGGGATCTCAAGCCATCGAACATCTTCGTCACCCTGGACGGCCAGGTGCGCCTGCTCGACTTCGGCATCGCCACCCTGCTGGACGAAGGCGATCCGACGGCGGCCCCGGCCCGCACCGAGGGGGCCCATGCCCCGTTGACGCCGGACTACGCCTCGCCCGAGCAGATCGCCCACCAGCCGATAGGCACGGCGTCCGACGTCTATTCGCTCGGTGTCGTCTTCTTCGAGCTGTGCACCGGCCAGCGACCGTACCGGCTGCCGCGGGACACCCGCGGCGCGCTGGAGGACGCGATCCTCGGCACCCAGCCGACCAAGCCTTCGCGCATGACGACCTCCGAGAGCGCCGCCGCCCAGCGCGCCTCGCGGCCGGCCGTCCTTCGCCGCCAGTTGCGCGGCGACCTGGACAACATCGCGCTGATGGCGCTGCGCAAGAGCCCGGCCGAGCGCTACCCCTCTGCCGAGGCCTTCAAGCAGGACCTGAAGCGCTGGCTGCGCAACCGGCCGGTGCATGCTCATCCCGGCAGCTGGACCTACCGCAGCGCCAAGTTCGTGCAGCGGCACAAGCTCCCGGTGGCCGGCATGGCGCTGGCGACCGGCGGCCTGCTGGTCGGCCTGGCCGTTGCCCTCGACCAGGCCGCCGTCGCCCGCCGCGAGAGTGCTCGCACGCGAGCCGTGCAGGACTTCCTCGTCGGCCTGTTCAATGAGGCGGACCCGGCCCGGGCCCAGGGCCGCGAGCTCACCGTCAGAGACCTGATGGCTCGCGGCGAGCGCGACCTGCAGGACAAGCTCACCAATGAGCCCGACATGCATGCGGCGCTCAGCGGCGTGCTGGTCGACCTGTATCTCAAGCTCGGGGACGGCAAGCGCGCCCTGCCCCTGGCCGAGGCCCGCAGCGAGGCGATGGCCCGAAGCCACGGCCAGGAAAGCCTCGAGCACGCCCGCGCCTTGCTGACCCAGGCCGAAGTCCAGAAGTCGCTCGGCCAGCACGAGGCCTCGCTGGCCACCCTGGCCCGGGCCCGGCCCATCCTGCAGGCGCTGGGCCGCGACGGCGCCGACGATCGCATGACCTTGCGATTGTCCGAAGCGGACAACCTGCTCGACCTCACCCGCTACGCCGAGGGCCGCCAGGCCCTGCAGGCCGAGCTGCCGGAGCTCGTCGCGCGTCGCGGGAAGGACAGCTTCGAAGTGGCGTTGACGCGCGTGCGCATCGCCACTTCGCTGGCCAGCGAGGGCCGTCACGAGGAGGCCCGGGCCGCGTTGAAGGAACTCGAGCCGCTGCTCGAGAAGGACTGGCGCACCGAAGGCATGGGTGGGGCGACGCTGCGGGCCGACGTGGGCTACACCCAGTGGCAGATGCGGCTGTTCCCCGAGGCCATCCGCTCCCTGGAGCGCGCCGTGGCCGAGCTGGATCGCCTGGCCGGCCCCCACAACACCTCGTCGGTCCAGGCCAGCCGCACGCTGGGCATGGCCTACCTCGACAGCGGCCGCTACCGCCGCGCCGACGAGGTGTTCGCGCAGAACGTCGAGCGCTCGCGCCATGTCTACGGCGCCGAGGACAGCGAGACCGCGCTGAACCTGTCGTTCGAGGTGATGGCGCTCAACCGCATCGGCCGCGCGCCGGATGCCGAAGCCGCCGCGCGCGAGTCGGTCCGCATTGCGCAGAAGCCGAACTCGACCCTGTCGGCGTCCGTGAGGCGGGGCTTCGTTCGCCGGCTGGGCTCGGCCCTGCTGATGAACGGCAAGCCTGAAGAGGCGCTGCGCTGGCTCGACGACGTGATAGCGCAGGAGGCCGCCGCCGGCCAGCTGGACACCCGGCACGCCGCATCTTTGATGCTTCGCGCAGCCGCCCTGACCGCGTCGGGCCATCCCCGGGAAGGCGCCGAAGCCGCCCAGGCCTCGGCCCGGATCTGGCGGGAAGCCGGTGCCTCCTTCGGCGCCATGGGCCAGATCGGCATCGCCCGAGCCCAGTTGAACGAAGCCATTGCCTGGCTCGCCGCCGGCGAACCCGACCGGGCCGGGCCGCTCGTGACCGGCGCCGAACGCCTGCTGCAGGAGCACCACGCCGGGCCCCATCCGGAGCAGCCCCTCGCGGCCCTCATCCGCGCGCAATGGCTGCGCGCCGTCGGCCGGGCCGGCGAGGCGGACGCCGTCGAGCGCGAGGCCCGCGTGCGCTACCGCGAGCTCGCGGGAGCCGAGGCACCGCGGCCGGTCGCAGCGGTCCTCTGAATTCTCTCGTCAGCTTTCCGACACGCCGCACAGGCGGTGAATGGCCTTGAAGGTGCCGTCCGGCACGAGCCACGCGATGAGGCCCAGCCCATCACCGCGTTCGAGGCCGGCCTCCCCCATCGGGGGGGCCTAGACGTAGGGGGAAGGCGCTGTCCGGTCCAGGCGAACGGGTGCGAATTGCTAGGTAGGGCGGCACGACAACGTGGCCCCTTCAACCGAATTCCTTGCCCCTGACTGTTCCAACCCAAGAGACCTGGAGATACTTTTCATGAAGACCCGATTCACTGCCCCGTCCCGTCCCAAGCTGATGCTGGCCGCCATCGCCGCCGCCGCCGGGATGCTGGCGCAAGGCCATGCGCATGCCGACGAGATGGACCTCGCCGCCGACGGCCAGCAGCAGGAGATGATGGGCGTCGAGGCACTCGATGCCAACGCCACGACCGACGACCATTCGGTCAACGTCCCGACCGGCTGGTGGACCTACACCAACGTCACCGCCGCCCAGATCGGCACCTACCTCAACCAGAACGGCGCCCGCCTCACCGACCTCGAGGTCTACTCGGTCAGCAACGGCGAGCCGCGCTTCTCCGTTCGCATGGTCCCCAACAGCGGTGCCTACGCGGTGCCGGGCTGGTGGTGGTACTACGGCCTGACGGCTGCGCAAGTGAGCTCCTACGTCAACGCCAACAACGGCCGCCTGATCGAGGTCGAGCCCTATGACGCCGGCGGCGGCCAGATCCGCTTCGCGGTGGTGATGGTGTCGAACACCGGCTCCGCGGCCCGTGCGTGGACCTACCTGATGGGCGTGAGCTCGTCGCAGATCAGCACGCACATCGCCAACACCGGCCATCGCATGATCGACATCGACAGCTACACCGAAGGTGGCGTCAAGAAATACACCGCGGCCTTCGTGGCCAACACCGGCACCGACGCCAAGACCTGGCAGTGGTGGCTGAACCAGTCGCCGGCCTCCATCGCCAGCAAGCTGAGCTCGTTCCAGGGCCGCATCGTCAAGCTCGAGCGCCAGGCCGATGGCAGCTACAACTTCGTGATGGTCAAGAACACCGGCGCCGATGCCTCGGCCTGGTGGTACCAGTACGGCTTCGCCTCGATGGCCGACCTGAACAACTACGGCCTGCAGGTGGCCTCCCGCCCGGTGGACATCACCACCTACCTCGACGGCAACGGCGCCCGCCGCTACGACGCGGTGTTCATCGACAACGCCAACGCCTCGACGCGCCGCATGCGTGACCTGCTGGGCAAGACTTTCCTGGACGCCAACGGCAACCCGACCAAGGGCATCTTCGAGTCGTACCTCAAGCAGGTGAGCGGCCCCGTCAAGGTGGACCTGAACGGCGGCCGCCGCGCCGAGACCGCGAGCTCGCTGAAGTCGCTGCACCTGCTGCATTCGATGAAGCAGGTCGAGGCCGGCAACGACACGCTGAACTCCGCCTTCGTCTACTACCAGTACGACGTGAACGCCGGCAAGGACGCCTGTCCGGATCCGGCCAAGGAAGTCGCGGCCAACCAGATGAACAACTACAACTTCGAGACCGGCCTGGACCAGATGATGTCGATCTCCGACAACCGCACGACCCGCGGCACCGTGCTGCGCTACGGCGGCACCTTCACGCCCTTCAACACCACCGCCGCGGCCTCCGGCCTGACGGGCACGACGCTGCGCCACAACATCGGTTGCGCCTACTGGAACCTGCAGACCCAGAAGTACGACCCGACGAACCGCCGCAACGACACCACCGCCGCCGACCTGGCCCACATTTACGAAGGGGTGTGGAACAACACGCTGCTGACCAACACGAACAACGCCCGCAGCGAGTTCCTGGAATCGGCCAACCCGGCCGTCGGCGCGAGCGCCGCGCTGCAGGCCATCATCAACGACGAGGCCGCCAAGCAGGGCAAGTCGGCGATCGCGGCGCAGTTCGGCTCGCTGGTGCGCACCTGGGGCAAGGGCGGCAGCTATGGCACCTGCCTGCCTGACGCCAACGGCGGCTGCGGCACCAAGGTGATCATCCGCTCCGGCACCGGCCTGATCCGCCTGCCGATCTACACCTCGGGCCGGCAGACCTACCGCGACTACTCCTTCGGTCGCCTCATCTCCGACACGCCGGTGAGCTGCTGGGGCTGCTCGGACGACACCGCCTACACCAACGCCTACAGCACCGCCGCGAACGAGCTGTACCGCGACGAGGTCCGGGAGGCGCTGAAGACCTGGTGATCGACGGCTGCTTTCCTCGCTTGCTCCGACTGGCGCCCGGCAACCCCGGGCGCCTTTTTTCGCTTGAAGCCTGCCGGCCGCAGGCCTACGATCGGATTCCCCTCATGCTCAGGAGTGCGCCATGTTCAAGCACATCCTTTTGCCGACCGACGGCTCCCGCTTCTCCGAACGGGCCGTCTTCCAGGGCATAGAGCTGGCTCGCCAGCACGGGGCGCGGGTGACCGCCATCCATGCGATGCCGGAGTTCCACCTGCTGAGCTACCGCGCCGCGGCGATCGACGAGACGCACGACCACTTCGCGAAGGATGCGCAGGTGCATGCCCAGCGCCACCTCGACTTCGTGCGCCGCACTGCCGAGGAGGCCAAGGTCGAATGCGCCACGGTCGCCGAGCTCAACGACCACCCGCACGACGCCATCTGCAAGACGGCGCGGCGGCTGAACTGCGACCTGATCGTGATGGCCTCGCACGGCCGCCGCGGCCTCGCCAGCCTGTTGCTCGGCAGCGAGACGCAGCGCGTGCTGGCGCACAGCGACATCCCTGTGCTGGTCTGGCGGTCGACCGAGGACTGAGGCTCCGAGCCTTTTTGACGCAGCGCAGCGTCGCTCGGGCCGGCGCCCGGGCCAAACCGGATGCTGCAGTGCACAATCGGGCATCGCTTCATCGTGCCCGGGAGTTGCGCATGCGTCGTGTCGTTTTCAACCAGAAGGGCGGCGTCGGCAAGTCGACGATCACCTGCAACCTCGCCGCGATCGGCGCCAGCGAAGGCCGGCGCACGCTGGTGGTCGATCTCGACCCCCAGGGCAACTCGACGCGCTACCTGCTGGGCGCCGGCGCCGACGAGCTCCAGGCCGGCGCGGCCGATTTCTTCGACCAGACGCTGAAGTTCAGCGTCCGCCCCCGCACCACCGACGACTACATCGTCGAGACCCCTTTCGAAGGCCTGGACCTGCTGCCCTCTCAGCCCGAGCTGGAAGAGCTGCACGGCAAGCTCGAGTCGCGCTACAAGATCTACAAGCTGCGCGACGCGCTGGCTGCGCTGGACGGCCGCTATGACGACATCTGGATCGACACGCCACCCGCGCTGAACTTCTACACCCGCTCCGCCCTGATTGCGGCCGAAGGCTGCCTCATACCGTTCGACTGCGACGACTTCTCGCGCCGTGCCCTGTACGCCCTGCTCGAGAACGTGCAGGAGATCCAGTCCGACCACAACCCGGCTCTCCAGGTCGACGGCATCGTGGTGAACCAGTTCCAGGCGCGCGCCAACCTGCCCCAGCGCACGGTGCAGGAGCTGATCGACGAGGGCCTGCCGGTGCTCCAGCCGTACCTCGGCGCCAGCGTGAAGGTCAAGGAATCGCACGAACGCGCCCTGCCGATGATCCACATGGATGCCCGCCACCCGCTGACCCAGGCCTTCGTCGCCCTGCACGGCACCTTGAGCAGCGCCCCGGCGGGCCGCAAGCGCCGGGGCTGATCCCCCAGGCGGCTATGCTGCCGGCCGGCACCGCCGTCGTGCCGTTTCGAGGAGGTGTCTTCCATGCGCATCGAGATTGCTCCGGACGTTCGCCTGTTCGTCGATGTCGACGGCTTCGGCCTCGTCCCCGACGGTCCCGTGATGCGCGAAAAGCCTACCCTGCTGCTGCTGCACGGCGGTCCGGGCTTCGACCACACCGGATTCAAGCCGGCCTTCTCGCAGCTGGCCGACATCGTGCAGGTCATCACCTACGACCACCGCGCCCACGGCCGCAGCGACCCCAGGCCCGCCGCCGAATGGAAGCTGGACACCTGGGCCGACGACGTGGTGCGGCTGTGCGACGCGCTCGGCATCGTCAAGCCCATCGTGCTCGGGCAATCTTTCGGCGGCTTCGTGGCCCAGCGCTACCTGGCCCGACATCCGGGCCACCCCGCCAAGGTGATCCTGTCCTCGACCTCTGCGGGCTTCAACCTGGAGCGCAAGCTGCCGGTGTTCGAGCGCCTGGGCGGCCCTTCGGCAAGGGCGCTGGCCGAGACCTTCTGGCGCGAGCCCACCGAGGCGAACACCGAGGCCTACCTGCGCGAAGTCCATCCGCTGTACAACACCCGCCCGCCGGCCACCCCCGACGGGCGCCTGCGGGCCCTTTACCGGTTGGACATCCTGCGCCACTTCATCGTCCACGAGATGCAGGGCATGGATCTGCTGCCGGGGCTGGCGGCAGCGCGCTGCCCGGTGCTGGTGATGGCAGGGGCGCAGGATCCGGTCTGCCCGCCGGCCGACAGCCAGGACATCTTCGCGGCGCTGCCCGCCGGCCGGGCCGAGCTGCAGGTCTATCCCGGCTGCGGCCATGGCGCCTGGCGGGACGATCCCGAGGCGGCCTTCGCCGCCCTGCGGCGCTTCATCCTCGCCTGAAGGCGCTGCCGTGAAGATTGTTTTCAGCTCCGCACCCGGCCTGCCTCGCCACGCCACCGGCGTTGGCGATACTCCGGGACTTCCCCCACTTCCTCCGACTCAAGCACTGTCATGCACCAGAAGCCCTGCCTCGACCACGTCGACGTCGTCAAGATCCTCGAAGCCGCGCGCGCCCTGGCCTGGACCCACCACTGGGCAGTCTCCATTGCCGTCGTGGACGACGGCGGCCACCTGCTCGGCCTGTACCGGCTCGACGGCGCGCCGACCATGAGCGCGGAAATGGCCACCGCCAAGGCCCGCACGTCGGCGCTGGGCCGGCGCGAATCGCGCATGTACGAGGAGATGATCAACCAGGGGCGCACGGCATTCCTCAGCGCGCCGGGGCTCGAGGGGCTGCTGGAAGGCGGCGTGCCCATCATGGACGGCGGCTTCCTGATCGGGGCCGTCGGCGTCAGCGGCGTGAAGTCGGCCGAGGATGCCCAGGTGGCCCGTGCCGGCGTGGCCGCCGTCGTCGGCCCGGGGGGCTGACGTCTCCCGGCTGGGGCGCCCGGTCGAGGCGCCCCGGGCTCCCCGCCTCTAGCTCCCCGCCTCTACAGGCTGCCGATGGCGCAGCCATGCCATGGCCTCGGCAGGCGGCAGTGGCCGGCTGAAGTGGTAACCCTGCAGCTCGTCGCAACCCGCTGCCGAAGCGGCCTCGGCATGGGCCTGGCTCTCCACGCCCTCGGCCACGACGCCCAGCTTGAGGGCCCTCGCCAGCTGGCACACCGCCCGCACCACCGCCACCGCATCCGGGGCCGGCAGCGGATCGATCAGCAGGCGGTCGATCTTCACCGTGTGCAGCGGCAGGCTGCGCAGGATGTTCAAAGAGGACACGCCGGCGCCGAAGTCGTCCAGCGCCACCTTGAGGTCCAGGGCGCCGAACTCGGCGATGCGCTCTCGCGCGGTGTCCAGTTGGGTGGCCGCGGCGGTCTCGGTGATCTCTATCGTCAGCGACCAGGCCGGCACGCGGTGCCAGGCCATGGCACGGGCGATGACCGAGGCGAAGTCCGGATCCAGCAACTGCAGCGGCGAAACGTTCACGGCCACCGGCACCACCGGCTCGCCCTCGGCCAGCCAGGCCGCGATCTGGGCGCAGGCCTTGTCCAGGATCACCGAGCCGAGTGCCCCGATCATCCCGGTGCGTTCCGCCGCCGGGATGAAATCGGCCGGGCTGACCAGGCCGACGCCCGGCCGCTGCCACCGCACCAGGGCCTCGAAGCCCGTCACCCGGCCGTCCAGGGCCGCCACCTTGGGCTGGTAGACCAGGACGAACTCCTCGTTGTGCAGGCCTGCCCGAAGGGCTTGCTCGGCCTGCAGCGACGCGCCAGAGCCTCGCTCGAAGCCCTCGTGTGCCATGCGCACCGAAAGTCCGGGTAGCCGCTTGGCCTCGTGCATCGCCGCCTGGGCGGCACGCAGCAGGCCCTCCGGCGCCTGCCCTGACGCCGGGTGCAGCGCCATGCCTATCGACATGTCGACGTAGAACCTGTGCTCGGCCAGCTCCAGCGGCTGGCTCAGTCGCTCGCGCACCTGCCCTGCGAGCGCCCACGCGGCCACGCCGGCATCCGCATGGCCGGCCGAAAGAGGCAGCAGCAGGGCGAATTCGTCCTCGCCCAGCCGCATGACCTCTGCCGGTGGCGGCGCTGCGCCCCGCAACGCCAGCGCGAGCGACTGCAGCACCTGGTCGCCCACCGACGGGCCGTGCGCCTCGTTGAAGAGCTTGAAGCGGTCCATGTCCATCAGCAGCAGGACGAAAGGGCAGCGTTCGCCGCAGAGCGTGCCCAGCCGGCCCAGCAGCGCACTGCGATTCGGCAAACCGGTCAGCGCATCGTGGGTAGCCTGGTAGAGCAAGGCCTGCGTGGCGTCCTGGTGCTCGGTGTCGTCGATGACCATCACCTGTTCGGCGGGCTGGCCGTCCCAGTCGATGCGCCAGGAGGCAAAGCGCAGGAACATGCGCCGCCCGTCGTGGCGCTCGCGCTGGCCCTCCCACATCGACTGTTCTATCCGTCCCGACAGCGTGGCCCGGTGGCGCTCCAGCGCACGCTGGCGGTCGACCTCGGCCAGCAGGCGGCTGCGCCACGGGAGGGGAAAGCTGCGCCCGGGCGGCAGATCGTAGATGCGGTGCGCCGCCGGGTTGGCGTAGGGCACTCTTTCGCCCTGGATCACGATGACGCCGAACGGCGACTTGTCGATCATCCGCAGGTACTGGTCGCGCATGGCCTGCGCCGACTGGCTGCTGCGGCGCAGCGCCGCGTACAGCAAGGCCAGGCCAAGCCCGACGCGCATCACCAGGCCTATGCGGGCCTGCGCCTCGGCTCCGCCTTCCGGCAGCAGGATGAAGGTGAACTGGTTGATGCCCAGCAGGACGAGCAGCGCTGCGCTGAGGCGTTCGGCAGTGGGCAATTGCCACAGCCACCGGGCGGCCAGGAGGCCGACGGCGAGGTTCAGGACGGCAGTGACCACGTGCGCCGCCTGCAGGCTCCACGGGACCAGCACCCCATAGGCGGACAGCAGGGCCAGCAGGAAGACGGCTTGCTGCCGGCGGCTGATCGTTCGCCCGGCCAATCCGGCCGCGCCGACCGACAGCAGCAGCAGGCAGCCCGCCGCCGCCAACGCCAGCAACGTGCCCGGCATCAGCCGCCACCAGCCGGACGTGGCGTGCCACCACACATAACCTGCAGGCGTGACGGACTGCATCAGCGTGGCCGCGCCGAGCGCGCGCAGGAAGGCCTGCTCGCGGTGGCGGCGCCAGGCCACGATCAGGGCCAGCCCGACGATGACATTGACCAGCGAATTGGTGAGCAGCGGGTACACGGTTGACTCGGGACCAGGCCCATGGGCCCGTCGGGTGGGCCGTCGCAGCCGGACTATCGGCCGGGCAGGCGATAAATCAAGGACATCCTCCGCAGATCCGCCGGGCAGGCGTCGATGGAGCACGCCGCCCTGGGGCCTTCCCGGATGCCCTGCCTGCCGGTCTCCGCCAGGCGAACAGGATTGCTAGCGCGCCTCGAACAGCGCCTCGCGCATGGCCACCGGATCGTTCAACGTCCGCCAACGTTGGTAGGCCCCCTCGGCCTCGGGGTAGCGGCGGCGCAGGAAATTGAGCCACTGCTTCAGGCGCCCCGCACGATGGCGCGGCGTGATGTGGAGCTCCAGGCCCAGCCAGAACAGGCGCAGCAGGCCCAGCAGCCCGGGCCAATCCAGCGTGGACGCCTCGGGCCGCGGCCCGCCTGCCGCGGCGCGCAGTGCGAGCGCCAGGCCGGGGTCGGCGACGATGCCGCGGCCCAGCATCAGGTCGGTGCATCCGCTCACCTCGCGGCAGCGCAGCGCGTCCTCGATGGTCCAGATCTCTCCATTGGCCACCAGCGGCACGCTCACCACCGCCCGCAAGTCCGCTATGCGATCCCAATGGGCGGGCGGACGGTAGCCGTCGCGGCGGGTGCGGGCGTGCACGACGATCTCGTCGGCCCCGCCCTGCGCCAGCGCGAGGGCGCAATCCTCGGCCTGGGCCGCGCTCTCGGTGCCCAGGCGCATCTTGGCGGAGACCGGCAGGTGGGCGGGCACCGCGCGGCGGACGGCGGCCATGATGCGATGGAGCAGCTCGGGATCGTCCAGCAGCGAGGCACCGCCGCCATGGCGATTGACGATCTTGGCCGGGCAGCCGAAGTTCAGATCCACGCCGGTCGGCCCCAGCGACGCCAGCCGCGCGGCATTGTCGGCAAGACATGCCGGATCCGAGCCCAGCAGCTGCCCTCGCACCGGCACGCCGGAACGGGTGCAGCCCCCCTGGGCCAACTCGGGAATGATGCGGAAGAAGACGCGTTCGGGCAGCAGCGTGTCCGTCACGCGGATGAACTCGCTGACGCAGCGGTCTATGCCGCCAACGCGCGTCAGGATGTCTCGCAGATGGTGATCGAGAAGGCCCTCCATCGGGGCCAGGAGCAGTCGCATGGCGACAGGATAGTCTGCCCCCTTGCCCCTTCCGCGGCGGCGTCCGGGAGCCCGCGCCGCCGGACCGTCACAGGCGGTCCGCGCACGCCCAGGAAGCGGGCCTCCTGCGGAACGCCCGGCGGGGACTCAGTGCGTGTTGTAGGAGAGAGTGACCGCGGGTTGGGCGAACTCGAAGCCGATCACGGCCCGGGCGTAGAGGTAGTTTTCGCGAGCCCGTTCGCTCAGGGCATCGAGGTCGACGTGACCTTGCGCATCGCAGGGAAACTCCATCGCTCGTCCCTGGTTGAACAGCGACTGGAAGCGAAGGGAGTAGCACTGTCGCGCTGACGACGGCTGTGCGGCTTCAAGACAGATTTCCATTTCAATCTCCATCCTCGGCCCACCGGGCAATCCCACCCTGTGTATGGCCTTAACTCTAGGCAGCGGGTGGGCGGTTGACAGCGGGTGGATTTCGATCCGCACTGTCGGTGGCTGGCGTGAAGCCTTGTCAGCGTTTATCCGACAAGCGGCGGCGCCATGCGCCTGCCATCTTCATCACCGCGACCAGCAACGCTCCGGCCAGGAGGCCGACCGCGCCGTCTAGCGCCCATCCCAGCAGCGGGGCCTGCGAAGCCAACGCTGCGGTTTGATGCAGTACTGGCAATCCGTGGGCCAGGATGCTGCCGCCGACGAGGAACATGGCCGCCGTCCCGAGCACTGCCAGCGTGCGCATCAGCCAAGGTGCGGACACCAGCAGCAGCGCTCCGAGGCCTCGCGAGGCCGCTCCGGCGCGCCGGCTCAGGTACAGCCCGGCATCGTCGAGCTTGACGATCGCGGCCACCAGGCCATAGACGCCCAGCGTCATCACCACCGCCACCAGCGCCAGCACGCCCGCCTGGGTGGTGAGCGTCGCGCCGGCGACGCTGCCCAGCGTGATGGCGATGATCTCGGCGGAGAGCACGAAATCGGTGCGCACCGCGCCCTTGATCTTGTCCTTCTCGAAGGCCACCAGCTGTTCACTGCCTGCCACCAGGGCCTCGGTCAGCTCGGCGTGCTCCTGGTCGTCCTCTGCGCTGCCGTGCAACAGGCGATGGATCAGCTTCTCGGCGCCCTCGAAGCACAGGTAAGCCCCGCCGATCATCAGCAAGGGCGTGATCAGCCAGGGCGCCAGGGCACTGATCACCAGCGCCGCGGGCACCAGGATGGCTTTGTTGAGCAAGGAACCCTTGGCCACGGCCCAGACCACGGGCAGCTCGCGCTCGGCCCGCACGCCGGACACCTGCTGGGCATTCAGCGCCAGGTCGTCGCCCAGCACGCCAGCCGTCTTGCGCGCGGCGACCTTGGTCAGCACCGCCACGTCGTCGAGCACGGTGGCGATGTCGTCGAGAAGCGCAAGCAGGCTGGCAGCGGCCATGAAGGGGACAGGCGTGGTGAGCGGGAAAGCGCGGGATGTTAGGCCGAAGCAGGCGCTGGCTATAGTCGACCAGCCTCGTCACCCATGCGACGGCAGATCCCCCAAGCAAGCCACGAGCCCACCGATGACGAAACCGATCTGCGATCCGAATCGAACTCCACGCCGCCTGCGGGCCGCCCGGCGGCAACTGGCGGCCGGCGTGGTCGCCCTGGCGCTGTCCGCCTGTGCCTCGGCGCCCTCCTCCAGCCCCTCCGGGGACGAAACCGTCGCTCCGAACGCCAACCTGCACGTCGAGGGCATCCCGCCGGTGCACAAGGCGCTGGTGAAGGCCGTCGACCGCTACACCGACTTCCGCGGCCACGTCTTCGTCGACTGGCACCCCGCGCGAAGGGAGATGCTGATTGCTCACCGTGCCGCCGGCGAGAGCACGCCGCAGCTCTTTCGCGTCGGCTCGCCGCTGGCGGAGCCCGAGAAGCTGACCGACTCGGCGGACCCCGTGACCAGCGGGCAGTACGAGCCCCGCGACGGCCGCTACATCGTCTTCGAGCGCGCCACCGGCGGCAACGAGGTGAGCCAGCTCTATCGCATGGACCTGGCGGGCAGGCAGACCCAGCTCCTGACCGACCCGGACCAGCGCCACAACCTCGAGGCCTGGCTGCACGACGAGGCCGGCCAGCCCAGCCGGCTGCTCTACACCTCGCTGCCCATAGACCGCACCGCGGCGGGCGCCACCCGTGCCACGGTTGTCACCACGCTGTCGCTGATCGATCCGATGCAGCCCTCGTCGCGCCGGCAGGTGGCGGAGCTCCCCGGTGGCGGCTGGGCGGCGCAGGCGATCTCCTGGGATAACCGCCAGGTTGCACTGACCAACTACGTCTCGGCCACCGAGTCGCAGGTCTGGCTGCTGGATCTCGCCAGCGGCCAGCGTCGACAGCTGCTGCCCGCGCCGGGGCAGCCCAAGTCCACCCACCTCGCCGCCGGCTTCACCCGTGACAACGCCGGCCTGTTCGTCATCAGCGACCGCGCCGGCGAATTCAACGAACTCGCCCGCCTGGACCTCGCCAGCGGCGCCCTCACCCGCGTCACCTCCCACATCCCCTGGGACGTCGCCGGCGGCAGCCTGTCGGAAGATGGCCGGCTCGCGGCGCTCAACCTCAACGAGGACGGCCAGGGTCGCCTGCACCTGATCGATGCGAAGACGCTCAAGGAGCTGCCCGCACCGGCCATCCCGGCCGGCAACCTGGGCACCATGCGTTTCGACAAGCGGCGCGGCGAGCTGGCGTTCGCGCTCAACAGCTCGGCCGGCCCCAGCCAGATCTACAGCCTCGATCCGGCCAGTGGCAGCGTGCAGCAATGGACCAAGGCCTATGCCCCGCCGGGAGTCGATCCCGCCCGCTTTTCACCTCAGCAACTGGTGCGCTGGAAGAGCTTCGACGGCCGCACCATCTCAGGCCTGCTCACGATGCCGCCGGCCCGCTTCACGGGCAAGCGGCCCGTGCTGGTGAACATCCATGGCGGCCCCGAGGGCCAGGCGCAGTTCGGCTTCCTGAACCGCTACAACTACCTCGTCGAGGAGCTGGGCATCGCGATGATCCAGCCCAACGTGCGTGGCTCGTCGGGCTATGGCAAGACGTTTCTCGAGCTCGACAACGGGCCGAAGCGCGAGGACTCGGTGAAGGACATCGGCGCGCTCCTCGACTGGATAGCCACCCAACCGAACCTGGACGCCAACCGCATCGCGGTCATCGGCGGCAGCTACGGCGGCTACATGAGCCTGGCGGTTTCGGAGCACTACGCCGACCGCATCGCGGGGTCGATCGACGTCGTCGGCATCTCGCACTTCGTCACCTTCCTGAACAACACCGAGAGCTACCGGCGCGACCTGCGGCGCGTGGAGTACGGCGACGAGCGCGATCCGGCGATGCGCGAGATCCTGGAGCGCATTTCGCCCCTGGCCAACGCCTCGAAGATCACCAAGCCGCTGTTCGTGGTGCAGGGTCGCAACGACCCGAGGGTGCCCTGGACGGAGGCCGAGCAGATCGTGCAGAAGGCGCGCGCCAATGGCACCCCCGTGTGGTACCTGCGGGCCGAGAACGAGGGCCACGGCTTCCAGCGCAAGGAGAACGCCGACTACCAGTTCTACGCCACCGTGCTGTTCCTGCAAAACGTCCTCAGGCTGCCCTGAGGATCCCCGATCGGCTGATTTCCGGGATTCCCCGCTTGGTCTGTTGTCCTGCTTGGTCGCACAGTGTGCGGGCACGTTTTCGAACGATCGTGCTATTTCAACCAGGCAGGAGACAGCCATGGCCCAGCGGAACGAACGAAAGGTACGCAAGCTGCTGTCGTGGGCGGCCGTGGCGGCTGTCGGAGTCGCCGCCGTGGCCCACGCGACGAACTACTCGTTGTGGATCAACGGCCGCAATGGCAGCGGCCAGATCGCCAACTACGCCGACTTCAGCTACTGGGGCCCGTCCGGCGTCAACGCGGGGGTCAACAAGAAGTCGGTCAACTGGGACGGCTACCACCACGTCTCGGACCAGAACTACCTGATCCGCAACGCGCTGGACTGCTATTGCACCGGCACCAACTGGTGCTACGTGGCCGTGCACAGCGCGGGCAACCTGCAGATCGGCTACGCCTTGTCGCTGTACGGCGGCACGACGCGCTACATAAAGAACGCGACCCCAGGCGGCGACGGCACCTGCGGCAACAGCGGCGGCACGCAGACGGGCTGGAACATCAAGTGGGTCGACGTGGCCGGCGGCGCGGCGGGCGGCTCGGAGCTGGCCGATGCCGGCGACTGGGCCATCAGCGAGCCGCTGGTGTCCGACCTGAAGACCGCCACCGCTCGCGCCCTGTACGACCACAGCTCCACGCGCGCCACCTGGTTCAACATGTACGCCGGCGCCAACGGCGCGCTGTACTCGTTCGTGCTGCCGGGCCAGGACGACGAGGCCATCGCCTACCACTCGAGCGGCGGCGTCTCCGGCAGCAGCGGAGCCTCGTTCTGCAATCCCAGCGACTGGTTCTGCAACAACCTGACGCTCGGCACTGCCAAGACCGAGAACGGGAAGGCCAAGTGGGGCTACCACTCGGTGGCCTTCCGGGATGACGGCCAGGCTTACAACCACTACACCAACGGCAACTGGGCCGGCATCGTGAGCAAGGTGCGGGCCGACATGGAGACGAACGCGAAGTGAGCGGACGCCGCTGGCTGACGGCCGGCGCGGGAGCGGTGGCGGGCGTGCTGCTCGCCTTCGCGCTGTGGCCGGCAGGGGAACCTGGGCCTGCAGCGGAGCCCGGGCCGGTGGCGGCTTCGCCGCTCGCACCGCCGCCGCTGTCCGCCTCCGCAGCGGATCCCGCCCGCGCGGCCGCGGACGCGAGCGACACCGAGCGCGAGCTCTGGCGCCAGCGCCTGCATCGCGCGAAACGCACGCTCGACAGCTACCGCCAGGCGACGCGCTATCCGCACGAGTCGCGGCCGATCGCCGAGCACCCCGACCAGGTCCGGCCGAACGAGCCCATCGTCGAGGAGCGCCCGCTGCGCGAGCCGGGCGGGCCGGTGGTCGAAGGTTTGACCCTGCGCACCACCCAGCAGCGGGTCTTCGTGCAGGGCAGCGAGAGCGTGCTGTTCACCGTGGCCGCAGTGGATGCCGAGGGCCGCACCCTGCCCCTGGAGGTGCCCCGGGCCATCGTGCACGAGGGCGCGACGGGCGTGGGCGCGTCCCGCGTGGCCCCGATCTCGGTGGCCTTCACCGATGACGGCCGCAATGGCGATGCGAAAGCCGGCGACAACGTGTTGAGCCTGCGGCTGCAGCCCGCCACCACCCAGGGCCTCGGGGACATCGAAGGCGTGATCCGGGTCGAGCTGGCGCTGCAATCCGGTGAGCACTCCGGCTACGCCTACTTCGACATCATCTATTCGCCCGAGGCACCGGCCGCCTGGGCGGGCGCGGTGCGCGAAGCGCTGGAAGGCGGCTCCCTGAACCTGTACCTGCCCGTCCAGGTGATCAAGGCCGGACGCTACGTGGCCAGTGGCCGCATCGACGATGCGAACGGCCGGCCGTTCGCGCTGGTCAGCTTCAACGAGGAACTGGGCACAGGGCCGCAACAGCTGAAGCTGCAGGTCTTCGGCAAGTTGCTGCGCGACGTCCAGCCGGAGTTCCCGCTCGCGTTGCGCGACGTCGACGCCTTCCTGCTCAAGCCGGACGCCTTCCCCGACCGCGCGCTGATGCCGCGCCGCGCCGGCGTGGTCTGGCGCACCCGCAGCTACCCGCTGACCGCGTTCTCCGACGCCGAATGGACGAGCGAGGAGCGCAACCGCTACCTGGCCGAGTACGGCAAGGACGTGCAGGAGGCCGAGGAGCACCTGGCGCAGGTCGGCCCCTGAGGCGGAACCCAGTCACCCGCCCCCGGTCTTGCTGGTACAAACGGGCACTTCGCCCCACAGGTGCCCCATGCCCCCACGCCGCTTCGCCGCGCTTCTTGGAACCGCCCTCGTCCCCTTCGCCGTCGCGGCACAGACCTCCGGCACGGCCGAGTCCGACCCCGTGCGACAGGCCGTCTGGGACACCGAGCGCGCCTTCGCCAAGACCATGGCCGACCGCGACCTGGTCGCGTTCTCGAAGTTCCTGTCCAGCGAGACCGTGTTCCAGGGTGGCAAGGCCCCATTGCGCGGACCCGATGCCGTGGTCGCCGCCTGGAAGAAGTTCTTCGAGGGCCCTCAGCCCCCCTTCTCCTGGGAGCCCGACCAGGTGCTCGTCATGACCAACGGCCAGCTCGCCATGAGCAGCGGCCCGGTAAGAGACCCCTCCGGCAAGCTCGTCGCCCGCTTCAACTCGGTCTGGCGCCAGGAGGCGCCGGGCGTCTGGCGCATCGTGCTGGACATGGGCAACGATGCCTGCGAATGCCCCAAGCCCTGACCGGCGCTTCATCCCACTGCGAGGTCTCTCGATGAACAGCAAGTCCACCCGCTTTGCCACCGCCTTGGCCCTGGCCTTGGCGCTGCCCGCGGCCCACGCCGCCCTGGCCGTCGGCGCCGCGGCCCCCGACTTCAACGCCGATGCCGCCCTGGGCGGCCAGGCCTTCCACTTCGTGCTGGCCGATGCGTTGAAGAAGGGCCCGGTGGTTCTCTACTTCTATCCCAAGGCCTTCACCAGCGGCTGCACCGTCGAGGCCCACCAGTTCGCCGAAGCCACGCCGAAGTTCGCCGCCCTGGGCGCCACGGTGATCGGCATGTCCAACGACGACATCGAGACGCTGAAGAAGTTCTCGGTCGAAGCCTGCCGCAACCAGTTCGCCGTCGCGGCCGATCCGGGCGCCAAGGTGATCAAGCAGTACGACGCCGGCCTGGCCATCAAGCCGGACATGGCCAACCGCATTTCCTACGTGATCAGCCCGCAGGGCAAGGTCCTGCTCACCTACACCAGCATGGATCCGGACGGCCACGTGGGTGCCGCGATGAAGGCCGTGCAGGAGTGGAAGGCCAGCGCCAAGCCCTGAGGCTTCCTATCCCCGCTTGGCCCGGCTGACGGCCTTGGCGAAGCGGCCCCGGGCCTTCCACTCGGCAGCCTGGCGCTGGCGGTCCAGCACCGTCATCTCGTGCCGCTGGGCCTCTCGCTGCAGCTTGTGATAGCTCAGCAGCCGCCCGGCGGGCACGCGCGACCGCACCGCGCATCCCGGCTCGTCCTCGTGATGGCAATCGCGGAAGCGGCACATCGGCGCGAGGCTCGAGATGTCGTCGAAGACCGCATCGAGCTGCGCCTCGTCGGCATCCACCTGCAGGCCGCGCAGGCCCGGCGTGTCGATGATGCAGGCGCCCGAGGCGCAACGGTGCATGGAGCGGGTCGTCGTCGTGTGGCGGCCGTGCTCGTCGCCGCCTCGCACGCCGCCGGTGGCTTGTGCGGCCAGTCCGGTCAGCGTGTTGGTCAGCGTGCTCTTGCCGGCCCCGCTCGAGCCCAGCAGCACCAGCGTCTGGCCCTCGGCAAGCCACGGTGACAGGGCCTGGGCGCTGGCGGCCTCCTGGCCGTTCAGCGCGACCACGTCGACCTGCCCGCTCAGGTGGCGGCGCACGGCTTCGGCACGGGAGGCGCCGCCGTCCATCAGCAGGTCGGCCTTGCTGAGCACCACCACCGGCGCGACGCCGGCCAGACGCACGAGGGCGAGGTAGCGGTCGAGTCGGCGCAGGTTGAAATCCTGCCCGCAACCCATGACGAGCAGCGCGGTGTCGACGTTGCTCACCAGGACCTGGCGAAGGCCGCTGCTGTCGCGGCGCACCAGGTGGTTGACGGGCGGCACGCGCGCGGCCGCCCAGCAGACGTCGCCGAGCGAATCGTCACGGCGCGCGGCCACCCAATCGCCGACGACCAGCGACTCGCCCTGCATCTGCAAGGCGATCCGCAGCGTGGGCCAGACTTGCGCCACGTGCTCGGCCTCGCCATCGTGCAGGCGCAGCCGGTCACGCTGAACTTCGGTGACCCGCATCAGACGGTCAGCGGGTTCGGTCTGGAGGTTGAACATCTGCGCGACGAGGGCCTGGCTGAGGCCGATGCGACGCAGGGCTTGGAAATCGATCGTGTCGAACATGGTGACGGGTGATCCGCAGAAGGCAAACACAGGCCATCGCCGCGCAGCCGGAAAACGGCGCACGCACGCGGCCACCCTGGCAAAGCCAGGGCACGAGGAGGTGTGGGGTGCGGATCGCCCGGCGTCAGGCAGCCGGGAGGCTGGCGCTCAGCGAGCGCGAATCAGCGGAAGGCGCGATGCCGGCGAACCGCAAGGCGGGTGGTGACGACTTCATCCATGGCGCTGCCTCCTTGCGGTTGGTGGGGGGTACGCCGCGGGAGCTGCAGCGCAAGGGGCGCACTGTGCGACCGCTGCCGGCCGCTTGTCAACCCCTCGATGGGCAGGCGCGACAATCGGACCACCATGCCCACCATCGACTTCGAACTGCGCGGCGAATTCATCGCCCTGGACGCTCTTCTCAAGGCCACGGGACTCGCCCCGAGCGGGGGCACGGCGCGTCAGTGCATCGTCGAGGGGCAGGTGCGGGTCGACGGCGAGATCGAGTTGCGCAAGACGGCGAAGATTCGCGCTGGCCAAGCCGTCGTCTTCGGTGACACATCGGTCAGAGTTTCAGCTCCAGCTGCACCCGCCAGTTGACGAAGCTCGGGCCCTGCGTGTCGGCGGTCTCGTCCTCGACCATGCTCACGGTCTCGTTGCCCTGGTGCAGCAGGTTGCTCGCCGTCACGCGCAGTCGCATGCCGGGGTTGATGCTCCACAGCACGTAGGCATCGAGCACGCGCTTGGGCGACTGCACGATCCACTGCGTCTCGGACAGGCGCGTGGTGTAGCCCGGCGTGATGTTGAAGTTGCCGCCCAGGGTCAGCGGCGTGCCGGTCCAGCGGTAGTCGGCCCCGACGTTGGCGGTGCCCTGCGGCTGCTGGTCCAGGCGGTTGTTCGGGCCGGGCACGCTGTCCACCGAGGAGCGGAAAAGGCTGAGGTTGGCCCGCACCTCGACCGCCGGCGCGTCATCCAACCACTCGTTCAATCGGGCGCGCGCCTCGAGCTCCACGCCCTGCGTCGTGGCCTTGCCCACGTTCTGTGGCCGCGCCACCCAGCGTTGATCCTCGAAGCCGGGCACGTCCTGCAGCGTCACCAGCGTGCGCATCAGGTCCGTGATGCGCCGGTGAAAGACGTTGACGCTGAACAGGCCGCCGCCGGGCAGGTATCGCTCCACGGCCACGTCGATGCCGGTCGCCAGCTCAGGCCGCAGGTCGGGATTGCCAGCCCGGTCTGGGCTGCTGGCCAGGTTCTGCCCTTCCGGGAAGCGCGAAGAGATGCTGTAGCGCCCGAGAAGGTTCTGCAGCGAAGGGGAGCGGTAGCTGCGGGTCAGGCTCACGCGCAGCTGGTCGCGGCTCTTCGGGTCAGGCCTCCAGACGGCGTGCAGCAGTGGCGTCCACACGCTCGACACGTTGCGTCGATCGGCCGATGTCGCGGCCGCCTCTCCCTCGGTGGTGATGCCCTCCCAGCGCAGGCCGGCGTGGGCCGCCCACTGAGGCGTCACGTCCCACTCGTCCTGCGCATAGAGCGCGAACCGCTGCGTCGAGGCGGCGAGTTCGTCGCGGCTGTCGTAAACGGCTTGGCCCGTGCCGGAGTCGATCAGCGGGCCGTCCGTGGAGGGATCCAGCAAGGTGCCACGGGCCGATTCCGTGCGCCGGGCGAGATCCATCTCGGCCCCCGTGACCAGGCTGTGGCCATCGGCCAGCGAGAGGCTGTACTTCGCGTTCAGATGGCCGTTGCGCTCGCGCGAGTCGCTGGACTCGCGCAGCGGCGGCAGGGGGCCGTCGTCGTCATCGAATTCGCTGCGCAGCGATCGGCTGCGCGACTGCGATGCCGCCACGCCGCCCCGCCACTCCATGCGGCCCTCGCCCAGCCGTTGGCGCCACATGCCGTTCAACCTGGCCAGCAGGAAACGGCTGTCGTTGTCACTCCGGCTGCTGTCGTAGGCCTGGAGCCCGCTCGGGACGGGAACGCTGAAGTCCGCCACGGAGCGGCTGGAGCCGGTGCCGTCGGAAAACACCAGCATGGGCATCAGCGTCAGCGAATCCCCTTCGCCCAGCGGCCATTGCAGCCGCGCGCTGGCGTTCAACCCTTTCCTGCGATTCGACGAGCGACTGGATTCGACGATGTCATAGTCGTCCGCCTTCGTGGTTGTCAGGCTCTCGTCTTCGCGGCTCCATCGCCAGGCGCCCAGCGTGAAGTTGTAGGACACGTCGCCCAGCTTGTCGTCGCGCGTCCAGGTGATGCTGGGCGCCAGGCTGCCGTTCTCGATCGCCACGGCGGGCTTGAGGTCGTTCAGGCGCTTGCGGAAGCCTTCGCGCGTGATGACGTTGATGGTGCCGGCAATCGCGCGCGCACCCGTCTCTGCCGTGGGGCCGCGCTGGATCTCGATGCGCTCGACCATCTCGGGGTCTATGGAGTCCAGCGACAGCCCGCCCTGCACCCGCTCACCGTCGAGCAGGATCTGGGTGTAGCCGCTGCCCAGGCCGCGCATGCGGATCTGGCCGCCGCGCCCCGGCGCGCCGCCCAGGGTGACGCCCGGCAGGCGCTTGAGCAGATCCCCCAGCGTCGAGTCGCCGAAGCGCTCGATCTCGTCGCGCCCGACGATGATCTTGGCGGCAGTCGACCGGCGGCGCTCCTCGGTGTCGGTCTGGCGTGCGCCTTTGACCTCCACACGCTGCTGATCGGCGGCCGAGGCGGCCGGTGAAGGCGCGGAGGCGGCCTTCTGTGCGAACGCATTCGTCCCCGCCATCAGGCAGGCGACGAGGACGAGGCCGCGGGCGGGCATGGCGAGATGAGGTTCGGCGGACGCTTGTGCGTGGTCCACCCGGGACGCCAGGCGAGGCTTTGACATCGATGGGCAGCAGGGCGCGCAGGATTGTGGGCCAGGGCGCCGTTCCCCAGGCCGCGGCAGCACGGATTTGCCGAACAAATGCCCAGTGCACGGCCCCGTCGCCCTGCAAATGGGCAGTGGACAGGCGCCTAGGGTTTACGATAGAATGCTGGATTGCGCCGGGCAAGAGCTCGGGCGCATGTACGTTCATCCCCTCTGACCTCATCCTGCTGGTTCTGACCGGTTCCGGGCTTTGATGCCGCGGCCGGCGCAGGCGAAGTCCTTGAAGGCCTGCACCGCCTTGAAAGCGGTCGCGGGCTCGGTCGGCGGCGATGTTTTTCTGCCCCACCGCATGCCGAGCCTCCCGGGCCCGGCTACAGGACTTTCATTGATGACTTTCGAATCGCTCGGCCTCGACGAGGCTCTGCTGCGCGCGCTGCAATCCGCCGGCTACGAACAACCGACCGAGGTGCAGGCCCGCGCCATCCCCGCGGCCCTGTCCGGCAAGGACCTGCGCGTGTGCTCCAACACCGGCAGCGGCAAGACTGCGGCCTTCGTGCTGCCCGCGCTGATGCGTGTCCTCGAGGCCCGCAAGGATCCGGCCAACAAGCCGGTGCGCGGCCAGGTGCGCGGCCCGCGCATCCTCGTGCTGGTGCCCACCCGTGAACTCGCCATGCAGGTCTGCAAGGCCGCATCCGACTACGGCCGCCACGTGCAGTGGCTGGCCGTCACCAGCATCGTCGGCGGAGTGCCCTACGGCGCGCAGCTGAACGCGCTGCGCAACCACCTGGACATCCTCGTCGCGACGCCGGGCCGCCTGATCGATCACCTCGGCAGCGGCAAGGCCGTGCTCGACAACGTCGACATGCTGGTGCTGGACGAAGCCGACCGCATGCTGGACATGGGCTTCATCGAGGACATAGAGCACATCGCCCAGGCCCTGCCGGCCAAGCGCCAGACGCTGATGGCCAGCGCCACCTTTGCCGGTGAAGTCGGCCGCCTGGCGCAACGCCTGCAGCGCGACGACGTCGAGCGCATCGAGATCACCGGCCACACCGAGAAGCACGAGAACATCGCGCAGCAGCTGATGTGGGCCGATGACCTCGACCACAAGCACGCCCTGCTCGATGCCCTGCTGACCGAGCGCGACGTGGACCAGGCCGTCGTCTTCACCAGCACCCAGATCGATGCCGACCGCCTGGCCGACCGCCTGCACGAGATGGGCCACAAGGTCGCCTCGCTGCACGGTGGCATGCCGCAGGGCCGGCGCACCCGCGTGCTGCAGGGCCTGCGCTCGCGCCACCTGCGCATCCTGGTGGCCACCGACGTGGCCGCCCGCGGCATCGACGTGCCGACCATCAGCCACGTCATCAACTACGGCCTGCCGCTCAAGGCCGAGGATTACGTGCACCGCATCGGCCGCACCGGCCGCGCGGGCCGCTCGGGCCGCGCCGTCACGCTGGCCGAGCGCCGCGACCTGCCGATGATCCGTCGCATCCAGCACTACACGACCCAGCCCATCCCGGTGGCCACCATGGCCGGCCTGGAGCCGACCCGTCCGGCGCCGGACATGCAGCAGCGCCCGCCCCGTGGTGGCGCTCCGCGCGGCAAGGGCGGCCCCCGCCCGGGCCATGGCGGCCAGGGCTACGGCCGAGTCGGTGACTACTTCGGTGGCAACAACCACCGAGGCGGCCCGCGTCAGGATCATCACGCCGGCGCCGAGCGCCGTGCGCCGGCCGACCGCAGCCCGTTCGAGCACCGCGGCGAACAGCCGCGCTTCGAACAGCGCGCCGAGCACCCGCGCTTCGAGCATCGCGATCGCCCGGGCTTCGTGCGTGCCGATGGCGGCGGCGCCGAGCACCGCGGCGGCCCGCGCGAGTCGCGCCCGGCTCAGCCGAGGTTCGTGCCTTCGAGCAAGCCGCGCTTCGACAACAACGGCTCCAACGCCGGCAAGCGGCCGCGGAAGTCGGTGTAAGCCTGCTGGGGCGGCACCGTGTCGCCCACCGCGTAGATGTGGCGGTGCAGGCGCGCCGCCACCTGCGCATCGAACGGGTCCCCCACCTCTTCGAAGGCGCCGAAGGCATCGGCGTCCAGCACCTCTGCCCACAGGTAGACGTAGTAGCCGCAGGCATAGGCCGAGCCGGCAAAAAGGTGCTGGAAGTGCACCAGCCGGTGCCGCGGGCCTATGGCCGGCGGCATGCCCAGGCGAGCCAGTTCCTCACGCTCGAACGCACTCACGTCGTCCGGCCCTTGCGGGTCGGTACGCGCGTGCAGCGCCAGGTCGACCAGCGCACTGCCCAGGTAGCTGACGGTCTCGTAGCCCTGGCCCCACCTTTGAGCCGCCTGCAGCCGCTCGATCAGCTCGGGCGGGATGGCCTCGCCGGTCTGCCAGTGACGCGCGTGCCGGGCCAGCACCTCGGGCTGGCCGAGCCAGTGCTCGAAGAGCTGCGAAGGCAGCTCCACGAAATCGCGCAGCACCTGCGTGCCGGCCAGCCGGTGGTAGGTGACCTTGGACAGCAGCCCGTGCAAGCCGTGCCCGAACTCGTGGAACAGCGTGCGCGCATCGTCGAAGGACAGCAGCGTCGGCTCGCCGGGCGCCGCCTTCGCGAAGTTGTTGTTGTTGACGATGATGGGCGCGTCCACCCCGCGGTTGGCCGACTGGTAGTTGAAGTCGCTCATCCACGCCCCGGAGCGCTTGCTCTGGCGGGCGAAGTTGTCGTGCAGGAACAGGCCCGCACTGCGGCCTGAAGCGTCGACCATCTCGTAGGCCTTCACGTCCGGGTGGTAGGCCTTGATGCACGGCCGCGCTTCGAAGCGCACGCCGAACAGGCGACCGGCGCAGTCGAACAGCGCCGCCACCATCGCGTCCAGCGACAGGTAGGGCTTGAGCTCGGCCTCGTCGAGGGCGTAGCGCGCCTGCCTCACCTTCTCGGACCAGTAGCGCCAGTCCCAGGGCTGGAGGGAGTCATGCATGCCGTGGCTGCGCATCATGGCGACGAGGGCCTGGTGCTCGCGCTCGGCGGCAGGCAGAGCGCGCGTCCAGACCTCCGTCAGCAACGTGCGTACCGCGCCCTGCTCGCCCGCCATGGTGTCGGCCAGGGCGTAGTCGGCATACGAGGCACAGCCATGGGCCCTTCCCTGCTGGTGGCGCAACTGCAGGATCTCGCGGGCGAGCGCCCGGTTGTCGGTCTTGCCGCCCGACTCGCCGCGGCCCACCCAGGCGCGCCAGGCCTTCTCGCGCAGGTCACGCCGCTCGGAGAAGGTCAGGAAGGGCACGATCAGCGAACGGTTCAGCGTGATCGCATGGCTGCCCTCGGGCAGGCCGCGCTCGATCGCCGCCTGGCGCGCGGCGGCCCGAACGAAGCCCGGCAGCCCAGCCAGCTCCGATTCGCTCGCCAGCGTCATCAGGAAGCTGGATTCATCGGCCAGCACGTTCTGCGCGAAGCGGGTCGTCAAGGTCGCGAGCTGCTGGACGATGGCCGAGTAGCGCGCCTGCTCGTGGGGCGAGAAGCGGGCCCCGGTGCGCACCGCGTCGTCGTGCAGGCGCTCCAGCAGGCGGCGCGCCTCGGGCGCCAGCGCGAGCTCGTCCCGATGCGCGTGCACCGCATCCAGCCTGGCGAAGACCGCCGGGTGCATCTTCGCCGCCGCATCGTGCGCGGCCAGCGGCGCCGCCATCTCGCGCTGCACCGCCTGCAGCGCCGGCGAGGTCTGCGAGGCGGTGAGGTTGCCGAGGACGGCGTCGATCCGATAGAGCAGTGCCCCGGCCCGGTCCAGCGGCTCGACGGTGTTCTCGAAGGTCGGCGGCCCGCTTTGCGAACCTATGGCGTCGAGTTCGGCGCGATGCTGGCGCATCGCCTCTTCCAGCGCCGGCGCGAAATGCTCGGGCCGGATCTGCTCGAAGGGTGGCAGGCCGAAGGGAGCGGTCCAGGGAGCGATCAGGGGGTTGTCGGTGGAGCTCATGCGAGGCAGCGCGGCGAGGCAGTGAGGGGCCGGGCCATGATGCCATCGGGCCGCTCCCGGCCGTCTAGCCGTTCTCCCCAATCGGGACGCGCCTTAATGCTGACAAGCCCTACCTGACCCGCTGCTTCTCGAGCTTGCGCGCCAGGGTGCGGCGGTGCATGCCCAGGCGCCTGGCCGTCTCCGAGATGTTGAAGCCGGTCTCGGCCAGCACCTCGTGGATGCGCTCCCACTCCAGCGTCTTGATGTTGGTGGTGCGCTCGGTGAGCTCGACCTGCGCATCGCCCTGGCCGCGCGTGAAGGCCGCCTCGATGTCGTCGGTGTTGGCCGGCTTGGCGAGGTAGTGGCAGGCGCCGAGCTTGATGGCCTCCACCGCGGTGGCGATGCTGGCATAGCCGGTCAGGACGACGATCTGCATGTCCGGCTCCCGCTCGTGCAGGTGCTGCACGCAGGCCAGGCCCGAGCCGCCGGCGGCGAGCTTGAGATCCACGACGGCATGGGTGGGCCTTTGTTGCTGCAGCAGTTGCTCCACCTCCTCCAGGCCGGTGGCACGCAGCACCGCGTAGCCGCGCCGCTCGAACGAGCGGACGAGCGTGCGCGCGAAGGCATCGTCGTCCTCCACGATCAGCAGCAGCCGTTCGGAGCCGACAGGGTTGGTTTCGTCCACGCTCATGGCCGCGACCATTCTGGCGGCATCAGCGAGGCCAACGGCAGCGAGACACTGACCTCCGCGCCTCCGAAGGGGCGATTGCGGGCGTCGATGCGCCCGCCCAGCGTGCGGGCCACGTTGACCGACAGGAACAGGCCCAGGCCGCCGCCCGGGCGGCCCTTGCTCGACTGGTAGGGCTTGCCGAACTGCACCAGCATCTCGGGCCGGAAGCCCGGCCCTTCGTCCAGCACGCGCAGCACGAGGCGGTCGTCGCCGCACTCGGCGAGCAGGATCAAGGGCGCCTCGGGGGCGGCCTCGGCCGCGTTGTCCAGGATGTTGCCGAGCATCTGGCGAAGCGCCGAGTCCGAGATGATGGGCAGGTCGGGCACGTTTTCGCGCCGGTATTCCAGGTCGATCGAGGGCCGCGTCGATTGCCACTGGGCCACCATGTCGTCCAGGAAGCGGTGCAGCGTGGTGTGCAGGGGGGCCTCGCCGCGCGCCTCGCCGGCCGACAGCAGGATGCCCGTGACGATGCTCTTGCAGCGTTGCAGCTGTCGCTGCATCTCTTCGATCTCGTCGCGCAGCTCCGGCTCGGCCGCGAAAGGCGCCATGTGCGCCCAGTCGCCGAGGATCACCGAAAGCGTGGCCAGCGGCGTGCCCAGCTCATGCGCTGCGCCCGAGGCCAGCAAGCCCATTCGCACGATGTGCTCCTCCTCCGCGGCACGCTGGCGCAGGTCGGCCAGGCGGGTGTCACGCTGGCGCAGGTTGTGGCCGATGCGGGTGATGAAGATCACCAGCAAGGAGGCATTGAGCACGTAACAAAGCAACAGCCCGCCTATGTAGGTGGGCGTGAGCGCCGGGCTGGACAGCTCGGCCATCGCCAGCGGCCGGTGCCATTGCGTGAGCACGACGAAGCAGCCGCTGGTCAGCGCCACCAGCGCCCAAATGTAGCGCGGCCGCAGCAGCACCGAGCCCACCGCCACGAGCAACAGGTACAGGTAGATGAAGGGATTGGTGATGCCCCCGGCCAGGTAGAGCTGGCCCGTCAGCATGCCCACGTCCACCATCAGGCCGGCAAACAGCTCGCCGTTGTGGATCGGCAGCGCGAGCCGGGTGCGAAGACGGCTGGCGAAGTTGAACAGCGCCAGCACCGCCAGCAGGCTCAGCATCTTCTCTAGCGGCAGGTCGACGCCGAGGAAGAACTCCACCATCAGGATGGTGGCGAGCTGCCCGGCCACGGCGAGCCAGCGCAGCTGGATCAGCTGCAGCAGGTTCTTGCGGCCGGCCGCCTGGACCGGCGCACGGCCGACGTCGCCCGGAGGCAGGCGATCGGGCGCGTCAGGGCCGGGGGTCGGCGAGGTGACGAGCGGTCGAGTGGATGACAGGGATCTCTCCGGCCTGGGCCAGCCTGCGCAGGCGCCGCTCGTCGACGACGAGGTAGCCGATCGCGGCAGCTGCCATGGCGGCCAGCGCGAACCAGGTGGCAGCGTAGACGCGGTGATTGTTGCTGAAGTGCAGGACGGTCAGGCCGGCGCGCGGCCAGGCGGGTGCCGCACCGGGCTGCGCCACCGCATCGACGAAGTACGGGGCCACCGGCACGCCGGGCGTAGAAGACGTCAGCTCACGGGCCGCGGCGATGGCGGCCACATCGCGCGAGTACCAGCGCCCAGCCTCCGGGGCGTTGTGCTGCCAGAGCCGGCCGCCGGGCTCGGTCAGGCGCAGCAGGCCGGTCACCTCCTGCACACCGGCCGGCTCGTCGATGCGCCGTTGGGCACGATCACGTGCTTCCGGCGGCACGAAGCCGCGGTTGACCAGCAACCAGAATCCCTGCTCCGTGCGCAGCGGTGTCAGCACCCAGTAGCCGCTGCCCAGGGCCGTGGTCGCGGCGACCAGCGTCTCGCGGTCATGGGCGAACTCCCCGCGCACGAGGACCCGGCGGTACTCGTCGGTCTCGCGCGAGATGCCGGCCCAGACCGAGGCGCCCGGTGCCACGGAAGGCGCCGCGTTCACCTGGTGCTCGACGCGCGCGATCAGGCCATGCTTCCACGCAAGCCGCTCGACCTGCCACACGCCCAGCGCCATGAAGCCCACGCAGGCCAGGGCCAGCGCCAGGAACATGGCGGCCAGGGCCCGCATGGAGCGGGATTGCCGGTACGGCGTGTCCATTCGAGGCGAGCCTCGCGCCTTCAGGGCATGTTCCGCATGGTCTGCGCGTCGACCGTGGGCATCATGTTGGTGTTCATGTGGTACATGACCCAGATCGAGCCGGACAGCATGATGAGCACGAGCGCCGCGGTGAAGACCAGCGCGAGCAGCGACCAGCCGCCCTCGACCTTGGCGTTCAGGTGCAGGAAGTACACCATGTGCACCACCATCTGCACCGCCGCGAAGGCGAGGATGACGAAGGCCGTCATCCGGGGCGTGGGCAGCACCTGGCCCATCACCAGCCAGAACGGGATCGCGGTCAGCGCGACCGACAGCAGGAAGCCGATCACGTAGCCCTTGACGGTGGCGTGGTAGCCGATGTCGTCGTGGTCGTGGTGATCGTGCGAGTCGTGGTGTTCTGCGCTCACGGCAGGACTCCCATGAGATAGACGAAAGTGAAGACGCCGATCCACACGACGTCCAGGAAGTGCCAGAACATCGACAGGCACACGAGTCGCCGCTTGTTCTCCTTGATCAGCCCCAGCTTGTTCACCTGGACCATCAGCGTGACCAGCCAGATGGTGCCGAAGGTGACGTGCAGGCCGTGCGTGCCGACCAGCGTGAAGAAGGAGGACAGGAAGGCGCTGCGGCCCGGGCCCGCGCCTTCGTGGATCAGGTGCGCGAACTCGGTCAGCTCGAGCGACAGGAAGCCCAGGCCCAGCAGCCCGGTGACGGCCAGCCAGGCCAGCACCTGCTTCTTCTTGCCGGCCTGCATGCCGATCATCGCGAAGCCGTAGGTGATCGACGAGAACAGCAGCAGCGCGGTGTTGGCCGCGACGATGGGCAGGTCGAACAGGTCGGCGCCCGAGGGGCCGGCGGCGTAGGAGCGGCCCAGCACGGCGTAGACGGCGAACAGCACCGCGAAGAGCAGGCAGTCGCTCATCAGGTACAGCCAGAAGCCGAGCAGCGTGCCCTGCTCGGGGTGGTGCGTGCCGTCGTCGTAGAAGACCGGCGGCGTGCCGTTGGCGGTGACGGGGATCGGACTCAGCATGGTCTTGTCAGGGCGAAGTCGGTCTCAAGCGCCGGCGAGCTGAAGCGTGCGCGCCTGCTCGGTGTGCGCCACCTGGTCGGCCGGGATGTGGAAGTCGCGCTTGTAGTTGAAGGTGTGGACGATGGTCGCGCCGATGGTCGCGATGAAGCCCAGCGCGGCGGGCAGCCACATGTGCCAGATCAGCGCGAACCCGGTGGCCGTGGCCAGCATCGCGATCACAAAGCCCGCGCCCGTGTTCTTCGGCATGTGGATGGGCTTGAAGCCCGCCACCGGCCGCTGGTGGCCGCGCTTCTTCATGTCGTACCAGGCATCGTTGTCGTGCACGATGGGCGTGAAGGCGAAGTTGTAGTCCGGCGGCGGCGAGGCGGTGGACCACTCCAGCGTGCGGGCCTCCCACACGTCGCCGGTCACGTCGCGCAGCTCCTTGCGCTTGAAGAAGCTCACCACCAACTGGATGAGGAACGCACCGATGCCCAGCGCGACGATGCCCGCGCCGACCGCGGCGATCTGGAACCAGATCTGCAGCGAAGGGTCGTCGAAGTGGTTCATGCGCCGCGTCACGCCCATCAGGCCGAGCACGTACAGCGGCGTGAAGGCGACCCAGAAGCCGATGAACCAGCACCAGAACGAGACCTTGCCCCAGAAGGCGTCGAGCCGGTAGCCGAAGGCCTTGGGGAACCAGTAGTTGATGCCGGCGAAGACGCCGAACACCACGCCGCCGATGATCACGTTGTGGAAGTGCGCGATCAGGAACAGGCTGTTGTGCAGCACGAAGTCGGCCGCCGGCACCGCCAGCAGCACACCCGTCATGCCGCCGATGGTGAAGGTGACCATGAAGCCCACCGTCCACAGCATCGGCACGTCGAACTTGATCCGGCCGCGGTACATCGTGAACAGCCAGTTGAAGATCTTCGCCCCGGTCGGGATCGAGATGATCATCGTCGTGATGCCGAAGAACGAGTTCACGCTCGCGCCCGAGCCCATCGTGAAGAAGTGGTGCAGCCACACCAGGTACGACAGGATGGTGATCACGACGGTCGCGTAGACCATCGACGCATAGCCGAACAGGCGCTTGCGCGAGAAGGTGGAGACCACCTCCGAGAAGATGCCGAACACCGGCAGCACCAGGATGTAGACCTCGGGGTGGCCCCAGATCCAGATCAGGTTCACGTACAGCATGGCGTTGCCGCCGAGGTCGTTCGTGAAGAACGCGGTGCCGAGGTAGCGGTCGGCGGTGAGCAGCGCGAGGGCGGCAGCCAGCACCGGGAAGGTGGCGACGATGAGCACGTTGGTGCACAGCGAGGTCCAGGTGAAGACCGGCATCTTCATCATCGTCATGCCCGGCGCGCGCATCTTGATGATGGTCGCTATCAGGTTGACGCCGGACAGCGTCGTTCCTATGCCGGCCACCTGCAGTGACCACAGGTAGTAGTCGACCCCGACATCGGGACTCTGCAGCAGGCCCGACAGCGGCGGATAGGCCAGCCAGCCGGTCTTGGCGAACTCGCCGATGAACAGCGAGATCATCACCAGCACCGCGCCGCCGGCGGTCATCCAGAAGCTGAAGTTGTTCAGGAACGGGAAGGCCACGTCGCGCGCGCCGATCTGCAGCGGCACCACGTAGTTCATGAAACCCGTGACGAAAGGCATCGCCACGAAGAAGATCATGATCACGCCGTGGGCGGTGAAGACCTGGTCGTAGTGGTGCGGCGGCAGGAAGCCGGCCGAGTCACCGAAGGCGATCGCCTGCTGGGCCCGCATCATCAGCGCATCGGCGAAACCGCGCAGCAGCATCACGATGCCCAGCACGATGTACATGATGCCGATCTTCTTGTGGTCGATGCTGCAGACCCAGTCGCGCCACAGCGGGCCCCAGAGGCGGAACTTGGTCAGTGCGGCCAGCATGGCCAGGCCGCCGAGCGCGACCATGGCGAAGGTCGCCACGAGGATGGGCTCGTGGTAGGGGATGGCCTCGAGGCTGAGGCGGCCCAGGATCAGGGAGTTCAGGTCGGTGGACATGGGAATCTCGCGGCCGTCAGGGTTGCGCGGTGGCGGTGCCGCCAGGGTTGGCCGGGGTGCACAAGGCAGCGACGACGCTGCGCTCGGTCTGCCCTTCAGCGTTGCGCCAGGGCTTGCGGATCAGCCCGGCCACGCCGGCCTTGCCGGTGCCGCCGGCGGCGTCGATGGCCATCATCTGGTGCAGGCACATCTTGTCGCCTTCGACGCAGCGGTTGAGGATGGCGCCGAACAGGCCCTTCTCGACGCTGGCGTAGCGTCGCACCGGCTCGCGCTCGCTCGGTTGCTCGAGCTTGAGATACGCGGCGCGGTCCAGCGCCTGGCCCTGGGCGCGGTTGGATTCGACCCACTGCGCGAACTCCGCGTCCGAAAGGCCGAGGAAGCTGAAGCGCATGTTCGAGAAGCCGGCGCCGCTGTAGTTGGCCGACAGGCCGTCGTAGCGACCGGGACGGTTGATCACTGCGTTCAGCTCGGTCTGCATGCCAGGCATGGCGTACACCATGCCCGCCATCGCCGGCACGTAGAACGCGTTCATCACGTTGGACGAGGTCAGGCGGAACTCGATCGGCCGGTCCACCGGCGCGGCCAGCTCATTGACCGTCGCGATGCCCTGCTCCGGATAGACGAACAGCCACTTCCAGTCCAGGGCGACCACCTCGACGACCAGCGGCTTGGTACCGGCCGCGACGGGCCGATTCGCGTCGATGCGGTCGAGCGCGCGGTACGGGTCCAGGCGGTGGGTGCTGATCCAGGTGATCGCGCCCAGGGCGATGATGATCAGCAGCGGGGCGCCCCAGATCAGCAGCTCCAGGCGGGTCGAGTGGTCCCAGTCGGGCGTGTAGGTCGCCGCCTGGTTCGACTGGCGGTAGCGCCAGGCAAAGAAAAGCGTCAGCGCGATCACCGGTACGATGATCAGCAGCATCAACAAGGTGGAAGTGACGATCAGCTGGGCCTGCTGGGCGGCAATGTCGCCATGCGGCTTCATCACCACGGTGTCGCAGCCGGCCAGCAGGGGTGCCGCGGCGGCCAGGGCGGCGGCGGTGGGGATAAGGCGGGTCAGTCGCATCAGGGTTACCGAGCGCGCGGGAAAACGATAGTTGCGCGGCGGCCCGGAATCTATCCTGATTGATACAAATCAACGATTGGACAATTTGTCCCAGCCCCTCCAGGTCCAGCCCAAGACATGACTTCTGCCACACCCGCCTTGCCCCTGCACCCCACCTCCATCCACGAACCCGCCCCCGCCTCCGACCCGAACGACGCCGCCAGCGTCGCGCCCGGCGATATCGCCGTCGGCGTGGTGATCGGACGTGCCTCCGAGTACTTCGACTTCTTCGTCTTCGGCATCGCCTCGGTGCTGGTCTTCCCCTCGGTCTTCTTTCCGTTCGCAAGCAAGCTCGAAGGGCTGCTCTACGCCTTCGCCCTCTTCGCCCTGGCCTTCGTGGTCCGGCCGCTGGGCACGATGGTCGGCATGAAGATCCAGCGGGCCTTCGGCCGCAGCACCAAGCTGACCGTGGCGCTGTTCCTGCTGGGCAGTTCCACCGTGAGCATGGCGCTGCTGCCGGGCTTCGAGAAAGCCGGGACGCTGGCCATCGTCCTGCTGGCGCTGTGCCGCGTGGGACAGGGCCTGGCACTCGGTGGCTCGTGGGATGGCCTGCCCTCGCTGCTGGCGCTGAACGCGCCGGAGCGGCGCCGCGGCTGGTACGCGATGCTGGGCCAGCTGGGAGCGCCGCTGGGCTTCATCGTCGCCTGCAGCCTGTTCTCCTACCTGTGGGGCAACCTGCCAGCGGAGGACTTCCTCACCTGGGGCTGGCGCTATCCCTTCTTCGCCGCCTTCGCGATCAACGTGGTCGCCCTGTTCGCCCGCCTGCGCCTGGTGGTGACGCACGAGTACGAGCGCCAGCTCGAGCTGCATGAGCTGGATCCGTGCAGCGTGCGGGAACTCGTCTCGCAGCAAGGCCACAACATCGTCATCGGCGGCTTCGCGGCGATGGCCAGCTACGCGCTGTTCCACCTCGTCACCGTTTTCCCCCTGTCTTGGATCATGCTGTACTCAGAGCAATCGGTCGGGCAGTTCATGTCGGTCGAGCTGTTCGGCGCAGTGCTGGCGGCGCTGGCGATGCCGGTGTCCGGCCTGCTGGCCGACCGTTTCGGCCGCCGCAGCACGCTCGGCGGCGTGGCGGTGCTGATCGGTGCGTTCAGCCTCATCGCACCGTGGCTGCTCGGCGGCGGTGTCGGTGGCGAGGATGCCTTCATCCTCATCGGCTTCGTGCTGCTGGGCCTGTCCTATGGCCAGGCGGCCGGCTCGGTGACCTCCAACTTCCTGCCGCACCTGCGTTACACCGGCGCAGCCCTGACGGCGGACCTGGCCTGGCTGGTGGGCGCGGCCTTTGCGCCGCTGGTGGCGCTGGGGCTGTCGGCCCGCTTCGGCCTCGGCGCCGTGAGCCTGTACCTGCTGTCCGGGGCGGCATGCACGCTGTTGGCACTGCGCGTCAACCGGGCACTGTCTGCTGCGGTGAAGGACTGAACGGCCGTTCGAGAGCCGAAGGAGGCCGCGCGTGAAGTACCTGAAGATTCTCGGCATCGTCGTGGTGGCGCTGGCCGTCATCGTCTTCGGCGGCGGCCTGCTCATTTCGCCGAAGTTCCACATCGAACGCAGCGTCGTCGTGAACGCCCCGCCCGACAAGCCTTACGCGCTGGTGGCCGAGCCACGCCGCTGGAAGGAGTGGACGGTCTGGAACCGGCGCGACCCCGCGATGCAGATCGAGTATTTCGGCGCCGCGGCCGGCGCGGGCTCCGGCTGGGCCTGGAAGAGCGCGAGCGAAGGCGACGGCAAGATGACCCTCACCTCCGCCGAGCCGGGCCGGCAGGTCGCCTACGACCTGTACTTCCCCGACATGGACAGCACGTCCACCGGCACGCTGCGCTTCGTGCCCGAGGGCGCCGCCACCCGCGTCACCTGGACCATGGACGGCGACATGGGCCAGAACCCCATAGGCCGCTGGTTCGGCCTGGCGATGGACAGCATGGTCGGCAAGGACTTCGACGCCGGCCTGGCCAACCTCAAGGCGCTGGCCGAGAAGACTTGAGCGCGTCCGCGCCCCGGCTGGTCGCCCGGCCGCTGACGCCGGAGCGCTTCGCCGACCTGGAGGCCATCTTCCAGGCCCGGGGCTGCTCAGTGGCCCGCAACTGCTGGTGCATGTACTACCGCGAGAGTGGCACCGCGCCGGAGCGGGCGCCGGGCCGTACGCTGCGTCAGGCCCGGCGCGAAGCGATGAAGGCACTCGTGGACGCCGGCAAGCCGATCGGCCTGATCGGCTACCGCGGGCGCACACCCATCGGCTGGGTTTCGCTGGGCCCGAGACAGGATTACGCCAAGCTGGCCCGCTCGCCGGTGATGAAACCGGTCGATGACCAGCCGGTGTGGTCGGTGATCTGCTTCGTGGTGCCTTCCGAGCACCGTGGCCAGGGGGTGGCCACCGAGCTGCTGGCCGCCGCGGTGGCGTGGGCCCGGCGGCAGGGCGTGAAGCTGCTCGAGGCCTACCCGATGGACAAGCCCGGGCGCGCCGGCGACGACACCATGTGGTTCGGCGCCAAGTCGATGTACGACCGCGCCGGCTTCGAGGAGGTCGCGCGGCGCAAGCCGCAGCGGCCCGTCGTGCGCCTGAAGCTCGCCTGAGCGGGTTGGTACCATCCGGCCCCCGCCATCCTCGGCGGGCATGTTCTTGCCATGGCCCTGAAATCCACCGTCTTCAAGGCCCAGCTTCAGATCGCCGACATGGACCGCGCGCTCTACGCGGACCATTCGCTGACGCTGGCCCGCCACCCCTCAGAGACCGACGAGCGCATGATGATGCGGCTGCTGGCCTTCGCGCTGTCCGTGCCGCCCGACACCGACCGCGGCGCGCTGGAGTTCGCCGCCGGCCTGTCGGACCCCGACGAGCCCGACCTGTGGCAGAAGGACCTCACCGGCGCGCTGGTCCAGTGGATCGAAGTGGGCCAGCCGGACGAACGGCGCCTGGCCAAGGCCTGCGGCCGCGCCGAGCGGGTACGCCTGTGGGCCTATGCCAGCTCGACGCCGATCTGGTGGGCCGGCATCGAGAACAAGGTGGTCCGCCTGGCCAACCTCGAGGTATGGCAGGTCGACCCGGACCAGAGCCAGGCCCTCGCGGCACTGGCGGAGCGCAGCATGCAGCTGCAGGTGACCGTGCAGGAGGGGCACCTCTGGGTCGGCAACGGACGCGACTCGGTGGCCCTGGAGCCGCGCTACCTGAAGCAACTCCAGGTCCGGCGCTGAGGATTCGCCGGGTATTCGCCGGCCGGGGCTCGCCTATGATGCTCCGCGCCGGCGCCGTACCCCGGGGCTGGCGTTCCGTCGCCACCGCGACCCCAGCCCCGCAGTACGACCATGCCCACCCCGCACCTGTTCACCACTTCGCTCGTGGCCGCGCTGATCGGCGCCGCGAGCCTGCCCGCCATGGCCCAGACTCCCGCCCCCGCCAACGCCGCCCCTTCGGCCACCACCGCGGCCCCGGCCGATCCCTACCTCTGGCTCGAGGACGTGACGGGCGAAAGGGCCCTGACGTGGGTGCGCGAGCGCAACGCAGCCTCCCGCCCGGTGCTGGAGGCTCATCCCGACTTCGAAGCGAACCGGAAGAAGTTCAAGGAGATCCTGGACTCCAAGCAGAGCATCCCGACGGCCACGCGCCGGGGCGACTGGCTCTACAACTTCTGGCGCGACGAGGAGCATCCGCGTGGGCTGTGGCGCCGCGCCACGCTGGCCGAGTACCGCAAGGCCGAGCCGGCCTGGGACATCCTGCTGGATCTGGACGCCCTGGCCAAGACCGAGAAGGAGAACTGGGTCTGGGCCAGCGCCAACTGCCTGGGCGGCAAGTCCACCCGCTGCCTGATCTCGCTGTCGCGCGGCGGCGCGGACGCCACCGTGGTGCGTGAGTTCGACCTGGCCACCCGCGCCTTCGTGACCGGCGGCTACAACCTGCCCGAAGCCAAGAGCGAGATGGACTGGCTGGACGAGAACACCGTCTTCGTCGGCACCGATTTCGGCCCCGGCTCGCTCACCGACTCCGGCTACCCGCGCGTCATCAAGCGCTGGAAGCGAGGCACGCCGCTGGCCGAGGCGGTCACCGTCTACGAGGCCAGGCAGGCCGACGTCTCCGCCTTCGCCAGCGTGGACCACACGCCCGGCTTCGAGCGCGTCGTCTTCGGCCGCTCGCCGGACTTCTTCACCAGCGAGGTGGCGCTCTGGCAAGGCGATCGCGCGGTCGCCATCGACAAGCCGCTGGACGCGCAACTCGGCTTCTGGCGCGAGCACGTGCTGCTCGAGCTGCGCAAGGACTGGACCGTCGGCGGCCAGACCTGGCCCGGCGGCTCGCTGCTCGTCGCGGACGCCGCGGCCTACCTGAAGGGCGAGCGCAAGCTCACCGCTCTCTTCACGCCGACCCCCACCCGCTCGCTGTCCGGCTACTCCTTCACCCGCAGCCAGGTGCTGCTGAACGTGCTGGACAACGTCGCCGGCCGGGCCGAGGCCTGGCATCGCGGCGCGGACGGCCGCTGGAGCAAGAAGGACATCGCCGCGCCTTACCCCGGCACCTTGCACCTCACCGGCCTGCACGACCCCCAGATGGCCGACGACCCGATGGGGGAGTACTTCTTCGCGAGCTACACCGACTTCCTCACGCCCGACACCTTGTCGCTGGGCAGCACCGCGACAGACACGCTCGAGAAGCTCAAGTCCAGGCCGGCCTTCTTCGACTCCACCGGCATGCGCGTGGAACAGCGCTTCGCCACGTCGAAGGACGGCACCAGGGTGCCCTACTTCATCGTCTGGCCCAAGGGCGCGAAGGCCGACGGCAGCAACCCGACGCTGCTGTACGGCTACGGCGGATTCGAGGTGCCCATGAACCCGTTCTACTCGGGCGCCTGGGGCACCGGCTGGTACACCAAGGGCGGCGTGGCGGTGGTCGCCAACATCCGCGGCGGCGGCGAGTTCGGCCCGGCCTGGCACCAGGCCGCGATCAAGCAGAACAAGCAGAAGAGCTACGACGATTTCATCGCCGTGGCCGAGGACCTGGTCGCTACCAAGGTGACCGACCCGCGCCACCTCGGCATCGAGGGCGGCAGCAACGGGGGCCTGCTGGTGGGCGCGGTGATGGTGCAGCGACCCGACCTGTTCAATGCCGTGGTCTGCCAGGTGCCGCTGCTCGACATGCGCCGCTTCAACCAGCTGCTCGCCGGCGCGAGCTGGATGGCCGAGTACGGCAACCCTGACCTGCCCGAGGAATGGGCCTGGATCTCCCAGTACAGCCCCTACCAGAACCTCAAGGCGGGCGTGAAGTACCCCAAGCCGCTGATCATCACCAGCACCCGTGACGACCGGGTCCACCCGGCCCACGCCCGCAAGATGACCGCCCGGCTGATGGAGCAGGGCCACCCGGTGCTGTACTACGAGAACATCGAGGGCGGCCATGGCGCCGCCGCGGACAACGCCCAGCGCGCCGACCGGCAGGCGCTGGAGTTCGCGTACCTGTGGCAGCAACTCGGACGTTAGGCTTGCAAGAGCGCGTGGACTACCAGGCCATCCTCGACCAGATCCACGTCGAAGTCCGCCCCTTGCTCGGCCAGGGCCAGGTGGCCAGCTACATCCCCGAGCTGGCCAAGGTGCGTGGCGACCAGTTCGGCATGGCGGTGGTGACGCTGGATGGCACGGTGCATTCGTGCGGCGAGGCGCGCAGCGCCTTCTCGATCCAGTCGGTGTCCAAGCTGTTCTCCCTCACCCTGGCCTTCCAGTGCGTGGGCGATGCGCTGTGGGAGCGCGTCGGGCGCGAGCCCTCGGGCACGGCCTTCAACTCGCTGGTGCAGCTGGAGACCGAGCAGGGCAAGCCGCGCAACCCTTTCATCAACGCCGGCGCCCTCGTGGTCACCGACGTGCTCTGCTCGCGCTTCGTCAATCCGGAGACAGCCCTGGTGGAGTTCGTGCGGAGGCTGTCGGGCAACGCGACGCTGCAGTACGACGACCGCGTCGCCCGCAGCGAGCTGGCCAGCGGCTTTCGCAACCGGGCGATGGCGCACTTCATGCGCAGCTTCGGCAATCTCGCCAATCCGGTCGAGGACGTGATGGACGCCTACTGCCGCCATTGCGCCATCCGCATGGATTCGGTGGACCTGGCCCGGGCGGTGGCCTTCCTCGCCAACGGCGGCGTGAACCCGTGGAGCGGCGAGCGCATCGTCGACGAGAGCTCGGCCAAGCGCCTGTCGGCCCTGATGCTGACCTGTGGCACCTACGACGCGGCGGGCGACTTCGCCTACCGCGTCGGCATCCCCTGCAAGAGCGGCGTGGGCGGCGGCATCGTCGGCCACATCCCCGGCCGGCTCGGCGTCTGCGTCTGGTCGCCCGAGCTCGAGCCCTCGGGCAACTCGCTGGCCGGCAGCCACGCGCTGGAGCGCTTCACCACGTTGACGGGGCAGTCGCTGTTCTAGCGAAGCTGCGCGTAGTAGTCGATGCTGGGCTCGAACAGCTGCATCTCGCCGCTGGCGACGCTTCCCGGCGCGCCGACCACCACGCCCAGGGGCGCGTTGACGCTCAGCAGCAGCATCGCACCGTCGCTGGACCGCTGGCCTTGCCTCAGGCCGCGATCGGCGCCAGTGACCGGCGCGAGGGTCGCGCTGTCACTCCACGAGCCGCCGCCTGGGGTCGTCCAGTCCACGGAATACTCGCCGTCCAGCAGGTTTAGCCAGCCCCAGCTGCCGTCGGATCCGACACCGAAGGCCCCGTTGTCCGTCGGGCCGTCATTGACGAGGACGCCGACCTGCAGGCCGGTGAACCCGGCGTCCGAGCCGGCGCGCAGGAAGATGAGCGCCGACTGGGACATGGCCACCTGGAAGGTCAGGGTTTCGCCGTGCTCCAGGTCCACGGCGGTGAAGACGCCTCCGGCCACGGACAACCAATGATGGTGTTGTGAAGCCGCCGGACACGAGGCGGCAGCATAGGGAACGGCGTCGGCGCAGATCGTCAGCACCCCTGCCGCGACCGAGGCCGAGTGCACGCTGGTCTGCCACTGGCCCGAAACGAGCTCGCGGCTGAAGACGCTGAAGCCGCGACCGTCGAGCGCGGCCACGGTCTCGACGAAACGGCGTGCGGCCACGAAGGGCTTCGTACCGGAACCCGCGTCGAAGCTGCCCATCAGCAGATCGGGCGGTGCGTCGAAGACACCGCCACCCGACAGGTTCGGCAGGCCGATGCCGGTGAACGTCTGCTGGACGCCGTCTGCCGCGAAGGTGCCGGCCATGAAGTCCAGGGTCGCCGCCGTGAGGGTGCCCTCGCTCGAGTACATGCGGTAATCGCCGCTGCGCGCATCGGCCACGACGGTGCCATGGCCCGTCGCGCTCACTCCCCCAAAGCGGTGGACCGAGTAGACGCCGAAGACGTTCTCGAAGACCGGCGCGGAGGTGAATTTCACGGTGACTGCCACGTCGAACGTGAGGGAGCTGCCCGCAGGCATCGATGGCGTGGTCCACGTTGTCGGTCCCAGGTCGGGGCAGGTGGCCCCGCCCTGGGCGCTGCAAGTCGCTGCGCGGTATTCCGTGTTTTCCCAGTCGCCGGACTGCAGGAATTCCACATCCCTCACCTCATGCGAAGTGGGATTGATGACCGTGATCAAGAAGTGCGCCTGCTCGCCGCGAACGGCCTGCGTCGTGTCGGTCGAGGTGACTGTCAATTCCATCGGCGGCGGCCGATGCATCGGCCCGTCGCAAGCCGCCAGGCCGGCGCCCACCACGGTCATCGCGACGAGCGCGCCCACCGCGCGCCCTGCCGCGCGCAGAAATCTCGAGTCCATGTTCTCTCCCCCCCGAATCCCGCGGCCCTGCCAGCGTGGGCCGACTTCGATGGGACGAATTGTAGGTTTCGCCCGCGGGGATCAGGCCTTGTTCTCCGCCTCCTGCAGCAAGCGCCACATCACCTTGCCGGAGCCGGACTTGGGCAGCGTGTCGGCGAACTGCACGATGCGCGGCACCTTGTAGGCGGCCATGTGTTCGCGGGCCCAGGCGATCACGTCGTCTTCGCTGACCCGGCCCTTCGCTTCGGCGCGCAGCACCACCACGGCCTTGACCGTCTCGCCGCGGTAATCGTCCCTGGCCGCGATGACGCAGGCCTCGGCCACGGCCGGGTGGCCGTAAAGCAGCAGCTCGACCTCCGAGGGCCAGACCTTGTAGCCGCTCGCATTGATCATCCTCTTGAGGCGATCGGTGAGGAAGAAGTAGCCGTCCTCGTCCATGCGGCCCAGGTCGCCGGTGCGGAAGTAGCGCCTGCCGTCCTTTTCGACGAAGGCCGCCTCGGTGGCCTCGGGATGCTTCCAGTAGCCCTGGAACACCATGGGACCGCTGGTGATGATCTCGCCCACTTCGCCGGGCGGCAGCTCCTGGAGGGTCTCGGGATCCACGACGATCGAATCGACGCCGAAGATGGGCATGCCCAGGCACTGCAGCTTCGCGCGCTCGGGCGGGTTGGCGTGGCTGGGCGCGGCCGTCTCGGTCAGGCCGTAGCCCTCGGCGAAGGCGAGGCCGAATTCATCGAGCAGTCGCTGGGCCACGGCCTGAGGCATGGCGGCACCGCCACCGGAGAGGTAGACCAGGCTCGAGAGGTCGAACTGGCGGTAGTTCGGGCTCGCGAACAGGTCGATGATCATGGTCGGGATGCAGGTCCAGTGCGTGACCCTGTAGTGCGAGATCAGCCGCCCGGCCAGCTCTCGGTCCCAGCGCGGCAGCAGCACCATCGTCAGGCCGCACATCACCGAGCCGATCACCCCATACATCATCCCGGTGATGTGGAACATCGGCACCACCGCCAGGCTGATCGATTCGGAACTGGCGTAGCCCCACAGCGCTCCGCCGACCGCGTTGGGCAAGAGCGTGCGGTGGGTGTGGACGCAGCCCTTGGGCAAACCGGTGGTGCCCGAGGTGTAAGGCAGCAACGCCAGGTCGTCCGGCCGGGCCTGGGGCGGGCCGGCGGGCTCCAGGCCGGCGCCCAGCGCCTCGGCCCAGCGGATGGCTCCCGGCGGCAGTGGCGGGTCGGCCCGCAGCCACTGCTCGATCGCCGGCTGGGGCGTCAGCTCGGGCGCGAAAGCTTCGGGCAGCATGTCGGCATAGCGGGTCACCAGCATTGCCTTCAGGCGCTCGCGCGGCGGCAATCGGCCGTCAGCCTCGGCGACGATGCCGGCCAGGTCGGCCGCGCAGATCACCACCTTCGTCTCCGGGTCGGTGATGTAGTGCCCGAACTCTTCGGCGCGGTTCATGGGGTTGACCGGCACGACCACCGCATCGGCCCGCATCACGGCGTAGAAGGCGATCAGGAACTGCGGGCAGTTCTGCAGGAACAGCGCGACGCGGTCCCCCCGCCCCACGCCCCGCGCCTGCAGCCAGCCGGCCAGGGCCTCGGCCTGGGCCTTCAGCTCGGCATAGGTCATGGCGCGGCCGAGGAACCACGTCACAGGCTTGTGCGGATAGCGGGCAGCCGACACCTCGAGGTTGAACCACAATGAAGTCTCGGGCACGGTCAGCTCCAGCGGCAGGCGACGCGGCCAGTGCTTCAGGTGCGGGCGATGGGCAGGGATCATGGCGGCGAGGGGTGGTCGGCTGATGCGCCGGTATAGCCCGGCGCCGGCCCGCACGCCACCGGGCCCACCCGAGGGCCGCCTGTCGCTTGCGTGACAAGGGCCCTGCGCAGCACGGGGCGGCCCGCCTAAAATTCGCATCTTTGCCTGCCCTTGCCATGACCGCTGCCCCGCCGACGCGCCGCTCCTTCCTGGCAGGCCTGGCCGGACTGGCGAGCTGGTCGGGCAACGCGATCGCCGCAGCCGCGAGGCCCCTGGCCGCCCCCCGCCACGCGGTGGTGCTGTCCATCACCGGCCAGGTGGCCCGCACCAATGGCGCGGGGCGGGCCGATTTCGACATGGACATGCTGGCTGCCCTGCCTCAACGCCAGGTCGTCACCCACACGCCGTGGCACCAGGGCGAGCAGACCTTCACCGGCCCCCTGCTGCGCGACGTCCTCGCCGAAGCGGGCGCCAGCGGCCGCACGCTGGTGGCCGTGGCCCTGAACGACTACCGCTGCGAGATCCCGGTCGAGGACGCGCAGCAGTTCGACGTGATCGTCGCGCGCCTGCACGGCGGCGAGCCCATGCGCGTGCGCGACAAGGGGCCGCTGTTCGTCGTCTACCCGTTCGACAGCGACGCGCGCCTGCGCTCCGAGCGCTACTACGCCCGTTCCGCCTGGCAGCTGCGCAGCCTGATCGTCCAGCCGTGACGACCGGCGAGACCGCACCGTCGCGCTGGCGGGACCTCGCCGGGAGACAGCTGCTGGCCTTCGTCGGCGCGGTGCTGGTGCTGGTCTTCGCCGCCACGATCTGGCTGCAGGCCCGGCTGGACGGCTTGATCAACCAGGCCGAGCTGCTCGCCGACAACAACATCACCTGGAGCTTCTTCCAGCTCGAGACCGAGTTCCACGCGCTGCAGGATGCACTGCAGGCGCTGCCGGCCACCACGCCGCTCGTGCCGCCGCAGGCCCTGGCGCGGGTGCGCGAGCGCTACGAGATCTTCGTCAGCCGCATCGCCCTGGTCGACCCCCAGCGGGTGCACGCCGAATTGCCCGGTACTCCGCAGCACCTGCAGACGCTGCACATGCTCAACCAGTTCGTCCGCCACGCCGACCCGCTGCTGTCGGACGAGGCCCTCGCGCCCCTCACGCCGCAGGCGCTGGCCGCCCTGCGCAACGAGGCCGACGAACTCGTCGTGCCGGTCCACGAGCTGGCCTTGCTGGCCAGCCAGTTCACCGTCCGGCGCGGCGCCCAGCGCGACCGCGCGCTGCGGGAACACCAGCACACCAGCTTCGCGCTGATCCTGCTGCAGAGCGTGGTGACGCTGGGCTTCGCGCTGTTGCTGGTCCAGCAGCTGAGGGCCGCATCGCGCCGCCAGGCCGAGCTGGCCGAGCTCGCCGGCCGGCTGGATGCCGCCCGTGCATCGGCCGAGGTGGCCAACCAGAGCAAGAGCGTCTTCCTGGCGAACATGAGCCACGAGCTGCGAACGCCCTTCAACGGCGTGCTGGGGATGCTGGGCCTGCTGGACGACAGCCCGCTCGACGCGGCCCAGCGCCGCACCCTGCGCACCGCGCGCGAATCCACCGAGCACCTGCTGGCACTGCTGAACGACATCCTCGACGTGTCCCGGCTCGAGGGCGGCCGGCTGGCCCTGCACGTCGCCCCTGTCGACCTGCCGGCGCTGGTGCAGGCCGTCCACACGGTCATGGCCCCGGCGGCCGAGGCGAGGCAGTTGTCGCTGACGTGGCGGGTCGCGCCCGGCACGCCGCGCATCGTGCGGGCCGACGCGACGCGGATCAAGCAGGTGCTTTTCAACCTGCTGTCCAACGCCATCAAGTTCACCGACACCGGTCACGTCGCCCTGGTCGTCGAACCCTGTTCACCCACCGAAAGGCAGGACGATGCCCTGCCGGGCAGCGCCTGGCTCGCGCTTCGCGTGCGCGACACCGGAATCGGCATCGACGAGACGACCCGCAAGCTGCTGTTCGAGCGCTTCGTCCAGGTCGACGCGAGCGTGACCCGCGCCCACGGGGGCAGCGGCCTGGGGCTGGAAATCTCCCGCGGCCTGGCGCGCCTGATGGGCGGCGACATCCAGGTCGAGAGCCGCCCTGGCGCGGGCAGCACCTTCAGCCTGGAAGTGCCGCTGGAGGTGCTGCCCGATGACCTGCTGCGAGAGACACCGGTCGCCGCCCCTGCGGACGACCGGCACCTGCCGCGCCCGCTGGACGTGCTGATTGCCGAGGACCACGCGGTCAACAGACAGTACCTCGGCACCCTGCTGGAGCGTGCCGGCCATCGCGTCCGTTTCGCGGACAACGGTGCCGCCGCGCTGGCCGAGGCGGAGCGCCGGGCACCGGATCTCGTCCTGATGGATGTGCACATGCCGGGGGTCGACGGCCTCAGCGCCACGCGCGCATTGCGCGCCAAGCCGCCGCCGCTGGGCGCGGTGAAGATCATCGCGGTCACGGCCGATGCCTTCGACGCCACGCGCGAGCGGATGCACGAGGCCGGCGCCGACGGCCATCTCACCAAGCCTTTCCAGACGCCCGCGCTGGACGCCGTGCTGCTGGACCTGTTCGGTCGCCCGGGTCCGGCACCTGCGGGGGCACCGCCAAGGTTGTCTACGCGCCGCCTGGCCGAGCGCGTCGATCCCCCCGCCACTGCGCCGGTGGTGGCGGATCGTGCCGGGCCCGTGGAGCCCCTGGACCTGCGGGGCCTGAGCGACCTGTGCGGCCTGCTCAAGCTGGCCGGCGTGCGCCCCTTGTTCGCCGACTTCTTCGCCGACAGCAGCCAGGCCTTTGCCCAGTTGCAGGCGGGCCTGGCCCGCGTGGACGGGCCCAACCTGCCGGAACTCGCCCACCGCTTCAAGGGCGCCGCGCAACTCCTGGCCTGCGCCCTGCTGGCGAGCCAGGCCGAGGCCATCGAACACCACGAAGGCCCCTGGTCGAGCACGGATGCGCAAGCCGCTTCCACCGCCTTGAGCCGCGCCTGGACCCAGACCCAGACCCTTTGCCGCCGGCTGGAACTCCTGGGATAGGTTGGCAGCGCCTCTCGTCAATCCCTTCCTGGAGGGGGCTCGGGGAGTCGAACATTCCCACCGGAGCCTTCGGTCCGAGCACGGCTCGGACCGAAGGCTGCCGGTGATCGTCTGAGAGTCAAAGTCTCTCAGACGATCACCGGCTCCGGCTCCAGCCGGATGCCGAAGCGGCCGTAGACGCTCTCCTGGATGGCCCGCGCCAGCGTGACGACCTCCGAGCCGATCGCCCCGCCCTTGTTGACCAGCACCAGCGCCTGCTTTTCGTAGACGCCGGCGTGGCCTATGGCCTTGCCCTTCCAGCCGCAGGCGTCGATCAGCCAGCCGGCGGCCAGCTTGAACTGGCCATCGGCCATGGGGTAGTGCACGACGTGCGGATCGCGGGTGATGATGTCTCGGCACTGCTCGGCGCTGACCATCGGGTTCTTGAAGAAGCTGCCCACGTTGCCGATCTCGGCCGGATCGGGCAGCTTGGCGCGCCGGATGGCGCAGACCCAGTCGAAGATGGTGCGTGCATCCGGATGCGTGTTGCCGGTGTCGGCCATCTTTCGCTCCAGGTCCAGGTAGCCGAGCACGGGGATCCACGGCCGGGGCAGCCGAAGGCGCACGCGGGTGATGAGGCTCTTGCCGGCGAGCGCCGTCTTGAACAGGCTGTCCCGGTAGCCGAACTTGCACTGGGCCTTGTTGAGCGTCACGGTGCGGCCGGTGACCAGGTCGACCGTGTCCAGCGATTCGAAGCGATCCGCGAGCTCCAGCCCGTACGCGCCGATGTTCTGCACCGGCGCGGCGCCCACCGTGCCGGGAATGAGCGCCATGTTCTCGAGGCCGTGAAAGCCGTGGGCCAGCGTCCAGGCGACGACGTCGTGCCAGCGCTCGCCGCCGCCGGCCTCGATGATGAAGGCGTCGTCGCGCTCGGCCAGCAGGCGCACGCCGCCGACCTCGACCTTGAGCACGACCTCCGGCATGTCGCGGGTCAGGATGACGTTGCTGCCGCCGCCGAGCACGAACTTGGGCGCCCGGCCCAGGCGAGGGTGCGCGAGCACGCGGCGCACGTCCGCCTCGTGGGTGATCCGCACCAGCTGCCTGGCGGTGGCGGGCAAGCCGAAGGTGTTGTGCTGGCGCAAGGGGGCGTCGAGTTCGACGGCAATGGCCTCGGAAGGGTCCTGCATGGCTAGAATTTTGATCGATCCTCTCGCCAGCGCCCGACGACCACACCATGCCGACCTTCGATACCGTCCTCGAACCCAACCTGGTGGAGCTGCGCAACGCCACCGAACAGGCCAACAAGGAGATAGGCACCCGCTTCGATTTCAAGGGCTCCGACGCCCGCATCGAGCTGGCCGACAAGGGCAAGGACAAGACCTTGACCCTGTTCGCCGACAGCGATTTCCAGCTGAGCCAGGTCAAGGACGTGCTGCTGGCCAAGCTCAGCAAGCGCAATGTGGACGTGCGCTTCCTCGACCTCACCGCCAAGCCCGAGAAGCTGGGCGGCGACAAGCTCAAGCTGGTCGTCCCGGTGAAGGCGGGCATCGACAGCGAAACGGCCAAGAAGATCCAGCAGCTCGTCAAGCAGAGCAAGCTCAAGGTCCAGGCCGCCATCCAGGGCGACACGGTGCGCATCACCGGCGCCAAGAAGGACGACCTGCAGGCCGCGATGGCCCTGCTGCGCAAGGACGTGACGGACGTCCCGCTTTCGTTCAACAACTTCCGCGACTGACCGAGACCCCTCCATGCAGCCCAGCCGCCGCCGCGCCGTTGCCACCCTCGCCGGCGTCACGGCACTGCCCTGGGCTGCCCTGCCCGTCCGCGCGCAGAACGTCCAGCTGTCTGGCACGCTGGGCGCCAACAAGGCGCTGCTCGTGATCGATGGGCAGATGCAGACGGTGGCGGTGGGCGCCACGGTCAAGGGCGTCACCTTGCGCTCGCTGGCCGCGGACGAAGCGGTCGTGCTGATCGGTGGAAAGCCTTTCAGCGTGCGCCTGGGGGCCTCGCCGGTCAGCCTGGCCGGGCGGGGCAACGACGGCGGTGGCGGTGGCACCATCGTGCTGCCCATGGGCACCGGTGGCCACTTCTTCGCCAACGGCACCATCAACGGCAAGAGCGCGGCCTTCATGGTCGACACCGGCGCCACCACCATCGCCATGGGTCTGGGCGACGCTCAACGCCTCGGCCTGAAGTACGAGGGCGGCCGCCGCGGCATGGCCAGCACGGCCGGCGGGGCGGTGGGGATGTACGAAGTCAATCTCAACTCGGTGCGCATCGGCGACGTCGAGGTCTACAACCTCAGTGCCGGCGTCGTGCAGGCCGAGATGCCGTACATCCTGCTGGGCAACAACTACCTCTCGCGCTTCAACATGCGGCGAGAGGGCGACATGATGCGGCTGGACAAGAAGCCCTGAACCCCGGGAGTCACATGGCAAACAAGCGTCCCTTGCCGGTTTTCATCGTCCTGCTGGCCCTGGCCCGCAGTGCGAGCGCGGCCGACGACGGTGGTGGCCTGCAGGGCTGCCGCGCGATGGCCGACCCGGCCCGGCGCCTGGCGTGCTACGACGCCCTGCCCCTGCCTTCCACCGGTGCTGCAGCAACGTCGGCGGCGACGCCCGCCGCCCCCATTCCGCACGACCCGGCCACCTTCGGCTTCGAGGCGAAGGCCGCGCAGGCCACCCAGGCGGCCCTGCCTTCGATCGGCAGCTACATCCCCGGCCGTTTCGAAGGCTGGGGGCCGCGCGACCGGATCAAGCTGGCCAACGGCCAGGTCTGGCAGGTGGTCGACGACAGCAGCGCGGCGATGAACCTGATGGATCCCAAGGTGACGGTGCGTCGGGGGGCGTTGAGCGCCTTCTACCTGGAGTTCGAGCAGTCCAACCGCACCGCGCGCGTCCGGCGCATCGAGTAGCCCCCGGGCCTGTCACCGGGGGGACAAGGCGAAATAGCACGCTCGTGCTAGAACTGATCCCTCAACCGGAGACAAGTCCGCATGGATCTGAACCTGACCGCGGAGGAACAGTCCTTCCGCCATGAAGTGCGCGACTGGGTGCGCGCCAACCTGCCGGCCGAGACGAGCCGCAAGGTCTTTGCCTCCCTGCGGCTGACCCGCGACGACCTGCAAGGCTGGGCGAAGATCCTAGGCGCCAAGGGCTGGCTGGGCTATGCCTGGCCCAGGCAGTTCGGCGGCCCGGGCTGGAACGCGGTGCAGAAGCACCTGTTCGAGGAGGAGTGCGCCATGGCCGGCGCGCCGCGCATCGTGCCCTTCGGCCCGGTGATGGTGGCGCCGGTCATCATGACCTTCGGCTCTCCCGAGCAGCACAAGCGCTTCCTGCCCGGCATCGCCTCCGGCGAGGTGTGGTGGAGCCAGGGCTACTCGGAGCCGGGCTCGGGCTCGGACCTGGCCTCGCTCAAGACCCGAGCCGAGCGCGTGGGCGACAAGTACATCGTCAACGGCCAGAAGACCTGGACCACGCTCGGCCAGTACGGCGAGTGGATCTTCTGCCTGGTGCGCACCTCGACCGAAGGCAAGCCGCAGACGGGCATCAGCTTCCTGCTGATCGACATGAAATCCCCGGGCGTCACCGTGCGGCCGATCATCATGCTCGACGGCGAGCACGAGGTGAACGAAGTCTTCTTCGACAACGTCGAGGTGCCGGCCGAGAACCTCGTCGGCGAGGAGAACAAGGGCTGGACCTACGCCAAGCACCTGCTGGCCCACGAGCGGACCAACATCGCCGACGTGAACCGCGCCAAGCGCGAGCTGGAGCGATTGAAGCGCATCGCCAAGGCCGAGGGCGTGTGGGACGACCTGCGCTTTCGCGACCAGATCGCGCTGCTCGAGGTCGACATCGTCGCGCTGGAGATGATGGTGCTGCGCGTGGCCAGCGCCGAGCGCAGCGGCAAGCACAGCCTGGACGTCGCCGGCCTGCTGAAGATCCGCGGCAGCGAGATCCAGCAGCGCTACACCGAGCTGATGATGCAGGCCGCCGGCCCCTTCGCCTGGCCCTACATCCACGAGGCGATGGAGGCCGGCTGGCAGGGCGACCAGGCCCTGGGCGGCGCCTGGCCCGGCGGCGCGGCGCACTGTGCCCCGCTCGCCAGCACCTTCTTCAACTTCCGCAAGACCACCATCTACGGCGGCAGCAACGAGGTGCAGCGAAACATCGTCTCTCAAACCGTGCTGGGTGCATAGCGGCAAGCCGCCATGCCATGGGCTGAACATTCCGCTCCCTTCCCCAGCCCCTTCCCTCCAGGCGGGAAGGGACTCCAGCCAGATTGACAAGAGGCAACGTTATGGATTTCGACTTTTCCGACGACCAGGTCTCGCTGCGCGACGCCGTGGCCCGCTGGGTGGACAAGGGTTTCTCGTTCGAGCGCCGCCACCAGATCGCCAAGGCGGGCGGCTTCACGCGCGAGGTCTACGGCGAGCTGGCGGGGCTCGGCCTGACCGCGCTGGCGGTGCCGGACGAGCACGGCGGCATGGGCTTCGGCCCCGTCGAGGCGATGGTGGTGATGGAAGAGCTGGGCCGCGGCCTCGTCAACGCGCCGCTGGCACAAGGCGCGCTGATGGCCCCGGCGTTGCTGAAGGCCGCCCCCGAGGCACTTCAGGCCGAGTGGCTGCCGAAGATGGCCGACGCCTCCGCGCTGGTCGTGCTGGCCCACCAGGAGCGCGGGGCGCGATACCACCTCGACCGGGTGTCCACCCGCGCGGCAGTGCAGGCCGACGGGTCGTATCGCGTGTCCGGCGTCAAGAGCCTGGTGCCGGCCGGCGACGAGGCCGACGCCTTCATCGTGCCCGCCGATGTCGGCGGCGCGGACGACGACGACACCGGCATCGCGCTGTTCCTGGTCGAGCGCGCAGGGGCTGGCGTGACGCTGCGCGGCTACGCCACCCAGGACGGCGCCCGCGCTGCCGAGCTGACGCTGTCCGACGCACCGGCCACGCTGGTCACCGAGGACGGTCTGGCCACGCTGCAAGCCGGAGTGGACGTCGGCATCGCAGCCGTGTGCGCCGAGGCCGTCGGCGCAATGGAGAAGCTGCTCGCGATCACGGTCGACTACATGAACACGCGCAAGCAGTTCGGCCAGACGCTGGCGAGCTTCCAGGCCCTGCGCCACCGCATCGCCGACGTGAAGATGCAGCTCGAGCTGGCCCGCTCCATGAGCTACTACGCCACCCTGCGCCTGCAGGATCCGGCCCCTCGCCGCCGCCAGGCCATCGCCCAGGCCAAGGTCCAGATCGGCAACGCCGCCCGCTTCGTCGGCCAGCAGTGCATCCAGCTGCACGGCGGCATCGGCGTCACCGACGAATACATCGCCAGCCACTACTTCAAGCGGCTGACGATGATCGAGATGCAGTTCGGCGACACGCTGCACCACCTGGGCGAGGTCAGCGCGCGGATGCAGGACACGGCTGGAGTGAACTAGGGCCCCCACGCCCCCTCCCGGGGGCTGCCCCCCAGGGGAGCTCGCGCAGCGGACCGGCAGAGCCGGATCCGCGCACGCCCTGGGAGGAGGCGGCTCCTGCGGAGCGCCTGGGGGAGAGGCAGAGGGGGAGGCCAGTCAGCTGGTGGGTAGAAGGGGTTGCGGGGGGCCGTCGGCGACCTGGGCGATCGGGACGAAGGCGGGGGGGATGGGGCGGCCGACGAGGCGGGCCATGGTGAGCAGGAAGCAGGTGAAGGGCCAGGCGATGGGTTCGTCGTCGGCGCCGGCCAGGCCCTTGGCCAGCCAGGTCTCGCTGACCACGGCGACCGGTGACAGGGCCTGCTGCATCTTCAGCAGCAGGGGCTCGAGTTGACGGCGCAGGGCGACCGGGTCGCGGCCGGCATCCGGTGCGGCCAGCAGTCGCCCGGCCTCGGCGGCCAGCTCGCGCAGGAGCGAAGGCGCCCGCGCCACCGCCGCGATGCGCTGGAAGGCGAGAAAGCGCCGTGTCGGACGGCTGAGCGGGCCCAGGACCTGGGCGATCTGCAGCCCGACCCGCGGCGCCACATCGGGTGCGCTGAAGGCGTTGATGTAGGCGTGCGGGTAGAGGGCGAGGTAGTCGCCGATGTCGGCGTCGGTGGGCTTCCTTCGGTCGAGCACCTCGGCCGCCAGCTGGGCCAGGTCGCCTCGGGCGGTGGACGAGATGATGCTGTCGTGCCGGTAGCGCCTGTCCGCCGCATCCAGGGTCGCCTGCAGCGCCGTCTGGCGCACCAGCGCCGGATCCAGGCCGGCGAACAGCCGCCATTCGGCCGCGCTCAAGGCGATGGGGACGGCGAGCGTCAGGGCGCGCCAGAACCGCGCAGAGGCGACCTTGTCGCTGTCCGGCGGCGCCCCCAGCAGAGCCGCGGCATCGATGCGGTGGGCGCCGACGGTTTCGCAGTAGTTGTCCAGCAAGGCCTGCACCACCGGGCGGCTGCTCTTCTCGTGCTGTGCCGTGAAGGCGCCGTCGAGGGAGGTCGCGACCAGACCCTGGCCGGCTTCGTCTCGCTCGAACGCGATCGCCACGCCCAGCCGGGCCGAGCGGTTCTTCCAGGGGTTGCTGATCGCCGTCTCGACCGAGGCCGAGGCGGTGGCCACGAGGAGATTGCCGGTGATCAGGTCCGCCTTGAGGCTCAGGCCGCTCAGCAGGCTGGTGCGGCTCTCGAACGCCAGGCCGAAGAAGCTCAGCGTGACGCGTTCGGTCCGGGTGCGCTCGGCACTGGCCAGCAGCCAGCCCTTGGCGTCCTGGACGACGCCGGCCGTGCGGCCGGCGGCCAGCAGCTCTGGAAGGGCCCGCAGGCGCCCGGCGCAGATCGCGTGGTACAGGCGCTCGGCCTCGGGGGTCATCTCGCCGCCCCGCAACCACAGCTCCACCACGGCCTCGGACCCATGCCGGCTCAGTTGCTCGATCGCCAGGGCGGCGTCGATCTTGGCCTTCTGCGCATCGCCGAGCGCGGCCAGCAAGCGGTCTCGCGCCGTGGAGTACTTGTCCAGCGCATCGGCTATCGCGGCCGACACCGGGTTGCCGTCCAGCGCCTGCAGGCTCTTCTGGAGCTGGAGACCGAATTCCCCGAGGCGGTCCAGCAGCGCATCTATCGGCTTGCCCACAGCCTCCGTGATCGCTGTCTCGAGCTTCTGGATGCCGCCGCTCAGCCCTTCGGTGGCTTGCGCCAGGGCCTGGTTCACCGCGGCGGTGATCCGGTCATCCACGGTGGTCAGCGAGGCGGACGGCCCCAGCAGCCGCGCGAGCCAGTCGGCCACCAGCCGGTCAACCCGGGCTCGGCCCGCGGCGATGTCGCCGAGTGCGCGATCCAGCACGTCGACCAGCGGGGACGTGAGCTTGCCGACGAGTTGCTCGCGCAGACCGGCGGGCGGCGTGCCGCCCACCAACGTGCTGACGAGGCCGGCGAGGTCGCCGTCCAGGTGGCTGTCGATCAGCTTCTGGATCTGGCCTGCGATCGCCGTCCCGGGCTGCACCAGCTGATCCAGCAACGGGCTGTCGAGCGCCGGCCAGGCGGCCCGCAAAGCGCGCTCGGCGCTGGCAGTGACTGCCGAGAAATCGGCCGTTGCGCTCAGGCGGAAGTTCGCGCTGCGCGTCGACAGCTTCTCGTCGTGCAGCTTGATCCGCAGGCCGAAGGCACCGTCGGCCGGACGGGTCGGATCCCGCTCCCGCAGGGCGCTGAGGCGGAAGTGGCTGTCGCGGCTGAAACTGCCACCGGCCTGCACGCCTACCGACAGGCCGATGGCCGCCTTCGAGCCATCCAGGCCGACCGTCCAGCCGGCCACCGAGCGGCCGGCGGCGGCACTCCATTCGATCTGCGCCTGGCCGTCCAGCGCCAGCTCCATGCCCCGCCAATCGGTGTCGCCCGCCAGGCGCAGCAGGGCCTGGAGATCGAAGGGCAGCGCCCAGCGCCGCGCGGCATCCGCCAGCGCCTGCACCACGCGCTGGTCGTCGGGGGCCTGAACGTACCAGCGCAGCTCCACGTCCCGCCGGCCGGACGCACCCACCCCGACCTGGCCCCAGGCCGAGATCGGCACGCTGCCTTGCAGCTGGCCACCCAAGGAGGCGTGGATCGAATAGGCGAGCACGCTGTGGCCGCCATCCGGCGCCGCCGGCAGCGCGGCGGCCTCTTCCGGCGCCAGCAGGTCGATGGCCACCGCAGCCCGGGCCTGGACGCCGGCGCTCCATTGCCACGCCGAGGCCGCGGACGACACGCGATCGACCATCGCCGCCTCGTCGAGCAGGGGCAGCTCGATCTCCGCCGCGCCGGGCTGGCCAGGCAGTGCGCCTATGCGCAGTGCGAGCTTGTCCCACGGCCCCTCCGGCGCCACGGCTTTCAGGACAGCCGGCAAGGGATCGGCCGGGTTCTGCACGAAGCCCAGGGCGGCCTGAAGGAGCTTGTCGTCCAGCTGCAGCTTGTCGTTGGCCATGGGGCCTCCTGCGTCAATGGGACTCCGCCACTTGACTCAACCCGTCGGGGCGGACGAGGTCTGTCGTGGGCCGGGGGGTGCTCCTGAGTGGCACGCACATCCGGCCGGCAGCATGGCGCTGCACCCGGGCCAGGGTCAAGTCCCGGCTTGGGGATCCGGGCAGCAGCCGCCGGTCACTGCAGTTCCACCCGGATCGGCCGGATGTCGACGCGGCCGTGCTCGTCCACGACCCGCAGCAGGTAGTCCCCGGCGCGCGGCGGCAGCCAGGGCAGGGATTCGCCCGGAGCCGAATGGCCCAGCAGGCTGTCGTCGGCGAACCAGTAAAGCGTCTTCATGCCCATCGCGGCGTCCGCGCGAAGCTGCAGCGGCTGGGGCTTGCGCGGGTCCAGCAGGTAGCGCACGGCTCGCAAGGGCGAGCTGATGCTGGGAGCTTCGGCGCCAGGCGCAGCGGCCGCCATCGCCGCCCCAGTCGCCACTTCAGGTGGCGGCGGTTGATCCATGCAGGCCCCGGCCACCTGCCGGCGTGGCAGCCCTGCCTGCTTGAACAGGCGTTGCATGTCGCTGCCCCAGGACTCGACGATCACCTGCCGGGCGTGCGGCGCGCTCGCGGCCTGAGGGCCGCACAGGGCCTTGCCGCTGCGCGAATCCACCCAGACGGCCCGCTGAGACGACTGGGTCTGGATGGGCGACTTGCCGGCGATGAACCAGGTGCTGGTGCGGGCCGGGCACTGCGCGTCCGGCAAGGCACCGGTGCTGGCGCAGACCTCCACCCGCCGCAGGTCGGGCAGGCGAGACGGAGGCAGCTCACCCGGGTCCAGCCGCTGCGCGCGCAAGGCATCGACCATGCGCAGGAACAGCGGCGCCGCGGCATCGAGCCCGATGTAGGCCGGATTGCCGGCGCCTTCGAAGTCCCCCACCCAGACCACCAGGACGTGGCGCCCGAACACCCCCGCGGTCCAGGCATCCCGGAACGCCCAGGAGGTGCCGGTCTTCCAGGCGATGGCGGGCCGGGCCGGTGCCCCGGTGTCCGGACGCGGCGTCTGCTGCAGCATGTCCAGCGTGATGAAGGCGGCTTCGGGGCTGATCAGGCGCGGTGATGCGGCTGGCGCCTCACGCGATGCTTTGGCCTGCGCACGCGTATAGGCCAGCGGCCGGCTGACGCCACCGTTGGCCAGCACCGCGTACAGGCGCGCCAGTTCTTCGGGCGTCACCTCTCCTCCTCCGAGCACCAGGGCCAGCCCGTAATGCGCCTCGCTCGCGAGGCGGCTCACCTGGTTGAGCTGCAGGAACTGGTAGAGGTTGGGCTGCGACAGCCGTGCCGCGAGGGCGACCGCAGGCACGTTGCGGCTGCGGGTGAGCGCATCCTGCGCCGGGACCGGGCCGATGAACTGTCCATCGAAGTTCTCGGGCGTGAAGGGGCCGAAGGAGGTCGGGGCGTCCTTCAGCAGCGTGCGCGGATGCAGCAGGCCCTGGTCCAGCGCCAGCGCGTAGATGAAGGGCTTGAGCGTGGACCCCGGCGAGCGCTTGCCGAGCGTGCCGTTGACCTGGCCCGCTATGTCGGCATTGCGGTAGTCGGCCGATCCGACCACGGCGCGCACTTCCATCGTGGAGGCATCCAGCAGCAGCGCGCTGGCGTTGCGCAGGCCCACGTTGGCGCGGGTCTTCAGGTACTCGGCCATCACCCGCTCCAGGGTGCGCTGCATGGGCAGGTCGAGCGTGGTGTGGATGGCGCCGTCGGGCTCGCGCACGAGGGTGTCCGTGGCCGTGCCTTGCGCGGCCTGCCCGATGAGCATGTCGGTCAGGTGCGGTGCGGCGAATGGCAGTTGTCCTCGGCTGAGCGCCGGCATTCGCGGCAACGGCGCACCGGCGCCCGTGGCGTCGGGGTGCGCAGCCGCCCAGACCGCCCACAGCCGGCCCCGTGCTGCTTCGAGCGCTGCGTTGCCCCCCGCGATGGATGGGGCCGCCGTGGCCATCGTGGTCGGCCCCGTCGCGGCCATTGCCGTGCGCGAGGCAACGCGCTGCGCCGGGTTCTGCGGGATGACGGCCAGCGCGAGGGCTTCGGGCAGGCTGATGCGCGCGGCGTCATGGTGGAAGTAGACGAGGCTGGCCGCCCCGACCCCTTCGATGTTGCTGCCGTAGGGCGCCGTGTTGAGGTAGGCCTCGAGCAGCTCGCGCTTGCCGTATCGCATCTCGAGCCAGATCGCCGCCGCGATCTGCTGGAGCTTGCCCGTGGCGGAGCTGCTGTCCAGGCCATGCAGCCGGCGCGCCAGCTGCATGGTCAGCGTCGAGCCGCCCTGCCGACGGCCGCCTCTGGCCATCTGCCACGCGCTGCGAACGAGCGCCGCCGGGTTCACGCCCGGGTGCAGCCAGAAGGAACGGTCTTCGTAGAGCAAGGTCGCTTCGATGACTTCAGGCGCGATGCGCTCCAGCGGCGTCCACAGCCGGTACTGCTGGTCGTCGGCCAGGGTGAGGCGAAGCAGCGTGCCGTGGCGGTCGTACAGGGGTGTGGACAGGCTCACGCGCTCACGCAAGGACGCGTGGGGCGCCACGCGCAGGGCGACCAGGCCCAACACGAGCAAGCCCAGGGCGACGACAGCGCGGCGGTGGCGTCCCAGGCAGAGCACCGCGTGGCGGAGCCACGCGAATCCTGCCCTGGGTGCCCCGCCGTGCGTCATGCCTGGTTCGCCCGAAGGTCGCTCACTTGGCCACGGGCAGCACGCTGAACTTGCCTGCAGCCGAGCGGCCGTAGACACGTCTCTCGTACATCGCCTCGCCGAAGGCCGCCGGCAGCGAGAACTGGCCGATATTCGTGGCGCGTGCCTTGAAGGTGATGTCACGCGTGCCGGTGCCGACATCACCGAAGAAGATCACCCTGTCCTCGCGCACGTCGACGTAGTCCGGTTGCCAGCTGCCGCTGCCGCCGATGCGGCGCATCCACGGCGGCGTGTCGTCACCGGCGTCGTCGCTGCCGGCACTCTGGAGCACCGGCTCCAGCCCGCTGGGCAGGATGTCGACGAGGGCGACCTGGCGTGCGGCGTCCCGGTCCACGGCGCGGACGGTCACGCGCACCGTGACCTCCTCGCCGATCCGCGCCTCGCTGATGGCCACGCCCTTCTCGTTGAGGATGGTCTGCGTGATTTCCAGCCCGTGCGTCACGGCCGCCTCCGGCAGGTTGCGGTCGTAGCCGCTTTCGGCCCAGCCGTAGAACAGCGGCAGCTCGCCCGGATTGGACAGCCTGAGCTTGACGCTGCCCGCAGGCACCGAGCCCTGTCTGAGGGCACGCAGCTCCCCGGTCATGGCCAGCGCTGCCATCTTGCCGGCCTTGTCGACGGCGCTCGCGTCGAACTGGCCCTTGGCGGAGCCCGCCGCGGCGCGGGCATACGCATCCACAGCCAGGATGACGGCCGCCGAGGACTGGGTGCTGTACCAGCCGTTGCCGATCATCGTGGCGAGGCGGTTCCAGCTTTCCGTGGGCAGGGCCGCCAGGCGCTTGGGAAAGTGACGCGCTGCCAGCAGGATCAGCGTGCTGTCATGCACCAGCGGGTCGTAGTAGTAGTCCCAGTTGTTGCGCGACTTGCGTTCCTTCACGCGCTGGACGAAGTCGTCCCACACCGGCTGCATCAGCTCGTTCGCCGTAGCGTCCTGCTTCAACAGCTGGAAGCTGGCAGCCAGGTAGGCCGTGCCGATGTCGCTGCCCCAGGAATCGCCCGCCTTGCGGGCCTGCTGGCGCTGGAACTCGCGCAGGTTGGCCAGCGCGGCCGGCACGAGGATGCCCTGGCGTGTCAGCAGGTAGGCCATCTGCGCGTGGGTGCGCCAGCCGTACAGGCCCACGTCGTTCGCGGCCAGGCGCGACTGCAGGTAGGTGTTGGCCTTGGCGATCAGGTCAGGCGGCACCGGCAGTTGCCTGTCCCTGGCCTCCAGCAGCAACTGCAAGCCATACGCGGTGGCGAATTCGTCCGCGGAGCTGCCCGGCCACATCGCGAGGCCACCATCGGCCGCCTGGCGAGCGCGCAGCTGCGTGACCGTGCGGGCCAATGTTGCGCGCGGGTCGAACTCGGCCGCGCCCTGGCCTTGACGGGTCTTCGCCAGCTCGCGTGCCAGCTCCGGCTGGCCGGCCAGCACCACCGCCGGCAGCGTCTGGCTGCTGATCTGCTCGGTGCAGCCGTGGGGGTAGCTCTCCAGGTAGCGGATGAGGCCGGAGGCAAAGGCCCAGGGCGTGGCCGACACCGATAGCTCGCTGCGCGCGAACTCGGGGTACGCGTCCAGCTGCGACTTGAGCTCGCCGGCGCCGACCGCCGTGCCGCTTTGCAGCAGCGTCACGAAGGCCGAGGCCGGGCGCACGCTCAGGTCGGTCGACAGCCTGGCGCTCGCCTTGGCATGGGTGGCCGTGAACACCACGCTGGCCGACCCGAGCACCGCCTGCGCGCCGGGCTTCGCCCTCAGGTGGAACACGGTGCTCGCCTCGCCCTTCTCGTTCACCTTCAGGGACTGCGTGGCCTCGCCCACCACCTCCAGGCCGTTGTTGACCGCGAGCGCGAGGCGGATGGGCGCTTGATTGCCCGAGCCGGCGATGTTGTTGGACACGCCGATGCCGATGTCCACCGTGTCGCCGGGTGCCAGCGAGGTGGGCACCGTGGGTAGCAGCACGATGTCGCCCCGGACCGTGCTCGTGGTGCTGGCCGCCGCGACCGCCTCGTCGCTCACGACGACGGCCATGACCCGCACGGCACCGTTGAAGCTGTCCGGCACCGCGTAGCTGAACTCCCTGTCGCCGTTCACATCGACCAGCCCGGACCAGAACGCCACCGGCTTGTCGCGCTTGCGCTTGAACGGGTTCAGGTGCTTGCCCGCCTCGCCCTCGCCGTCGCCCCCGGGTGCCGCCGCCTGCATGAGCTTGCGGAACTCGGGCAGCACCAGGTCCAGCGTCTGCAGGGTGCTGACCTCCAGCGCGCGCTTCTGGAAGAAGTGCTTCAGCGGATCCGGCGTGGTGTATCGCGCAACCTGCAGGATGCCCTCGTCGACGGCGAAGACGTAGGCCCGGGCGGGCTTGTCGCTGTGCAGCGTCATCTTCAACGTCTCGCCCGGCTTGACCAGCGCCGGCGCATCCAGCCTGATGCGGGCCGTACGGCGATCGAGCCCGGTGACAAAGGGCACGGCGCCATAGCTCAGGGGGCTGGTGTAGATCTCGTCCGACGACGGATCGCGCACGAACTGCACGTTCACGTAGCCGTTGCCCTCGAAGTCTTTCGGCAGGGTGATGCGCTGCACGCTGGCGGTCTTGTCCGCCTTGAACCACGCGTGGGCGTAGACCTTGTCGCGCTCGATGGTGACCAGGCCCGCCCCGGTGTAGGGCGCCTGGATGGCGAGCTCGATCTCCTCGCCCGGCTCGTAGCTCTTCTTGTTCAGGCGGATCTGCAGTTCTGCGTTCCGGTCCATCGAGCGGCTGAGGTTGGCCGCCCCGGCCACCGCGTACTGCACGCGGTTGAGCACCAGGCCTTCGGCATTGCGGACCTCGAGCGCGAAGTTGCCGGGCGTGGCGGTGTTCAGCGCCACCTTGGCGCCGGCCGCCGGCAGGTTGAGCGCCTGCTCTTCCAGCGTCACGTCCTTGGCGCGCGACTCGTAGCGGTACAGGCCGTTGTTCTGCTTGACCAGCACCGACAGCACCTTGTGCTCGACCCGCACCAGCTTCAGGCCGTTGACGGCCATCTTGCGGGCCTGCGGATCGATGGCGATCAGCTGCAGCTCGCGCGTGGCGTTGCGGTTGATATAGCCCAGCGAATCCGGCGCCTTGACGCCGACGAGGTACGGCTGGTCGCTGACCAGGCTCTGCGCCTCCGCCGCGACGCTGCGGCCGCCCTCGGGCTCGAAGGCCTTGACCAGCACGTGAGCCTGGTAGGTCGCGGCCTCGAATCTCGACAGCCGCAGGTCGACCTCCGCCTGCCCCTTGTCGTCGGTCTGCGCGGTGCCCAGGTCGTCGACCTGCGGCCGGCGGTTGGTGGACGCGTCGTAGAAGCTGAAGTCCGGGTGGCTGCGGAAGTGCGGCCAGGCCGGTGTCAGCGTGAGGCGGCTTTCGATGCGGCGGTTCTGTGCCGGCGTGCCGAACAGGTTCTGCACGTCGACCTTGAGCTTCAGATCGTCCGGCCTGACCCAGCCCTCGGCCACTTCGGAAGACAGCCGGGCCGTGACCCGCGTTCGGTCCGGCAGGAACTCCTGCACCTTGACCGTCGTCGAGCCGATGACCATCGGCGGGACGTCGGGCGCGTTGGGGGCGCTTTGCCGCGGCAGGCTCAGCGTGATGCTGTAGTTGCCGGTGGGCGAACTCTCCTGCGTGGCGTGGCTGAGCTCTGCCGTGCCGGAGGGGCCCAGACGAAGCGTCTCTCGCCGTACCGTGAGACCGCGGGCGTCGACCACCTCCGCATCGACGGGGAGATCTTTCAGCGGTGTCGCCCAGTTGGCGGCCTTCACCACGATGCCGACGTGGAAGGTGTCACCCGGCCGGTAGATGCCGCGGTCGCTGAAGAGGTAGGCCGTCATCTGGTTGGGCAGGCCGCTGGTGCGCAGGCCGCCCACGTCGAAGCGGGACATCTCGAGCGTGCGGTCGCCGCGGCCCAGGGACGCGCCTCCGCCCATGGGCAGGAAGCTCAGGTCGCCGTCCTTGCGGGCCAGCAGCAACACCGGCGTCTTCTCTCGCGTGAAGGCGTTGAGGTTGCCCAGCGTGGCGCGGCCGGTGGCATCGGTGTTGGTGCTGGCCAGCACCAGGCCGTTGCGACCCCAGGCTTCGATGCGGGCACCGGCCACCGGCGCACCGGTCGCGATGGACTGGACGAAGACCTCTCGCGTGCCGTCGGCCGCGCGCTTGGCGATCAGGCCCAGGTCGGTCACGATGACCAGGCGCTGGTCCTGGACCTGCGTCGCGTCGATCTGCTGGCCCTCGGCGCCTTCGCAGCAATAGCCGCCCTCGCCTTCCGCACCCTCGCCCTCCGTGGCTGACGGGTCGCCCGCGTCGCCGCCGGCCTGGGCCGCCGGCTTGTCCGCCGGGTTGTAGCCCTGAACCTTCAGCAGGAAGACGCCGCGGCGGTCTCCCCCGGCCTGCAGGTAGTCGGCGAAGTCCACCGTCTCGTAGTGCGACTTGCCGGGCTTGAGCTGCAGCGGGATCTTGCGTTCGAAATGCTCGGCGAGGTGATCTTCGCCGAGGCGGCCGTAGAAGCGCGGATGGCTGAAGTCGCCCTCGGCCTGGCTGACCAGAAGGTGCAACTGCTGCGGCAGCACGCGGGCAATGTCGACCGACACGCCGGGCAGGTCGCGCACCAGCAGCGGCAGCTTCTTCTCGCCCGACAGCGCCAGCAGCGAACCGCGGCTCATGATGGACAGCTCCGGCGCGAAGGTCTTGACCTGCAGGATCTCGCCGCGATCGGCCGCCAGCAGATAGCCGCCCGGGGACTTCAGGCCCTTGGTCACGCGCACGAAGATGAATCGCCCGCCTTCGGCCTGCGGCATGCGGAAGGCCGCGCCTTCGCTCACCTCGCGCTCGTTGGCGATGGCCTCCAGCTTCAAGGCCTTGGCACGCTTGAGGACTGCGGGCGTCGCCTCGGCCGGGTCGCTCCAGGCGAAAGGCTCGCCGCCTTCGGTGTCCGACACCGGCAGCATCCAGGCCTGCACGGCGCGGCCGAACTCCCGCTCGTGCACGGCCATGCTGGCGTTGACGTGCAGCACGTGCTCCGGGTCGCCGGCGTCGTTGCTGACGATGGAGGCGCTGACCTCGCTGATCGCCAGGCTGTACAGGCCGGGCACGTCGACCGACTTGATGAGCGGCTCAGGCGTCGGGGCGCCGCCGCGCTGGGCCGTCACGCCCTTGTCTATCGTCACCTTCATCGCCACCGTCTGCGCCGGGATGGGCAAGGGCTCGGACTGGATGGTTGCCTGCAGCTTGAACTTGTCGTAGCCGACGCTGAACTTGCGCTCGCTGCCGTCGTCCAGGTGGACGCGCGACTCGAAGCTGCGCGGATCGACCGGGTGGTTGAAGTCGATCGTCATGACCACCCGGCGAACGCCGGGCTGCACCGGGTCCTGGTAGAACTCGGCCGGCCCCGCGCTGGCCGTGAAGCCTGCCGCCGTGAAGCCGAAGCGCCGCTCCGGCATCACGACGTGAGGGGCCAGCGCCTTTCGCCCGATGGTCAACTCGTAGGGCTCGCCGATGGGCCAGGCCCCCTTGGGCTCGAAGCGCAGGGTGGTGGCGTCCACCCATAGCCAGCGGCCGGCGATCTCGGGCGACAGGCCGACGTCGGCCGCCTCCTTGCCTATCCTCAGGGGAGGCGCCGCCGGCGCGCTGAAATGCACGACCAGCGGCGGTGGCCCACCGCCATTGGCGTAATCGGGCACCCCCGGCGGCACGACGCTGGCCGTCACCTTCGCCGCGCCCAGGTCGTCCTCCAGCAGGCCGACGTTCATCCAAGCCGGTGCCCAGGCGCGCCAGCGCTGGGCGACATGCGGGCCCTGCCACAGGGCCAGGCCAGCGAGCGTGACGCAGAGGGCGGCGAGCAGTGCGTTCGCCTGCAGCACCGCTCCGGTCTTCTGGAAGCCCCGGCTCACGAATCGAACCCATGCGGGAGGCGACCACTCGCCGAGGGCCTTCTTCAGCCAGGGCGCCAGATACCCCGCGGCGCGCCGCATCAGCCACACGACACGCGCCAGGCCCTCGCCGAGCTTCTCGTTGATCTTCGCCAGCATGCTCTCTCCCTTGAGGGCTGGCATTATGTCCAGTCTGACGCCGATGTTGAATGGAACATCCGTCGCCCGGATGCGACGGTGTCGGGCCAGACATGAAGGCCTTCAGGGACGACGCAAGGTGCGCAAGGTGATCGACCAGCGCCACTCGGCCACCGGAGCCACGCTGTGCTGCCAGGCCCATCGTGCGGGCCCCCGCAAGGCGTAGATCGAACGTCGTTGCGCGAGCAGTTTCAGCACGTTCGCGCGCTTCGGATTCGTGGGCGGCCAGGGTCGAAAGCGCAGCACCGCGTCCGCGCCCAGCGACACGCCGGCGACGTCCTCGAAATCCGGCACGTCGCGGTGCCAGCCCAGCGGAGTGCCGGGCTGGTACTCGGCCACCAGCACGTGGGCCAGGGCTTCGGGCTCCACGCCCATCCAGGCGGCCACGCGTGCTCGCAAGGGATGCAGTGACTCGATCAGCGGCTCGCCGGGGCGCAGCCGGTTGGCGTCGTAGTCGAAGGAGCCGCCGAAGCTCAGCACCCTGCGGCGGGCCGTGTAGGACTTGTAGGTGGCGTGGGCGAGCGGCAGCGAACGGATCACGTCGATCAGCTGCTGCTCCTGTGCAGCGTCCAGGAAGTCCGGCTCGTACACCGCTCCTTCGGGCAGCGCGGCAGCGTCGGCCGAAGCTGCGTCACCGAACAAGGCCAGCTGGTCCATGGCCCGGGACAGCAATGGGCGTGCCGCGGGAACGACCCCTGGACGACTGCCGTGTACCCGATGCCGGCGCCCACCCGATCGAGGATCACCGGCAGGATGGACACCGGATCCAGAGCCATGTTGTGCCTGCATACCAGCTAGCGCCTGCCATGTCTTGCGTGAGGGTGCCGGCACCCACAGAATTCAAGCGCTGGTCCGGGAGCCGGGCAGTGCCGCCGGGGCTCGCGCATGCCGACGCCTCCGGATCGATCACCACCTCCACCCGCCCCCATGAGACTCCTTCTGACCCTCGCGCTGCTGCCCCTGTGTTTCGGCGCTTCGGCGCAGCCGGCGTACCCGTCCAAGCCCATCACCGTCATCGTGCCGTTCGGGCCCGGCGGCGTGGCCGACATCACGGCCCGCACGGTGGGCCAGGCGATGGCGGCCTCGCTGAAGCAGCCGATCGTGATCGAGAACCGGCCCAGCGCCGGCGCGGTCGTCGGGTCGGCCGCCGTCGCCAAGGCCACGCCGGATGGCTACACGCTGCTGCTGATGAGCAATGCCAATCCGGTGAGTGCCGGCCTGTTCAAGAAGCTGCCCTACGACCCGGTGAAGGATTTCGCCCCCATCGGCACGCTCGGCTTCTTCGACCTCGCGCTGTTCGTCGCGGACCGCTCGCCGCTGAAGAACGTGCAGGACCTGGTGGCCCGTGCCAAGGCCCAGCCCGGCCAGCTGACGATAGGCACCATCGCAGTGGGCAGCACGCAGAACCTGGCCGCCGAGCTGTTCAAGACCTCCGCCGGCATCGATGCCCTCGTGGTGCCCTACAACGGCACTTCCGCATTGCGGACGGCCTTGATGGCAGGCCAGGTGGACGTGGGCTTCGAGGTGCTCGGTCCGATGATGGCGCACCTGGCGCCGGGGCCCCGGGGGCTGCGGGCGCTGGCCGTCACGTCGGACCGCCCCTTCGCCGGCCTGCCCAACGTGCCGACCGTGCAGGCTTCGGGCGTGCCCAAGTACAACGTGGCGTCGTGGAACGCGCTGGCCGCCCCGGCCGGCACGCCGCCGCGCGTGGTCGAGACCTTGAATGCGGCCATCCGCGAGGCCTTGGGCAAGCCCGACGTCCAGCAGCGCCTGCAGTCGCTCGGCGTGCGCGCGCAGGCCAGCACCCCGGCCGAGCTGGGCCAGTTGCTCGGCTCCGAAATCCTGCGATGGAAGCAGGCCATCGCCGACGCGAAGATCCCGCAGCAGTAGCGCACCGCTGCTCCTCGACGCTCCGCTCGTGGCGGTCGGCTCACTGGCCCTAGACTCGGTCGCCGCCCACTCGTGCGGCGTCAAGAGGAACGCCCGTGCCGATCCGATATCCCCTGCTTACCGCCGGCTGCCTGGCCGTCGCCTTCGTCGCCATGCCGGCGGCGGCCGCCGAACCTGCCGCTCGCCCGCTCCCGCTGCGCGAACTGGCGACGACCGTCAGCCCGGCCGAGCTGCGCGCCTCCATCACCACGCTCGTCGGCTTCGGCACGCGGCACACCCTGTCCGACACGGTGTCCGAGACACGCGGCATAGGCGCCGCCCGGCGCTGGGTGCAGCGGCGATTTGGCGAGATCTCGTCGCAGTGCGGCGGCTGCCTGCAGGTGGTGACGCCTTCGCAGGTGGTGACCGGCACGCGCATCCCCCAGCCGACCGAGGTGATGGACATCGTGGCCATCCAGCGCGGGGCCGGCGACCCGAACCGGGTCGTCCTCATCACCGGCCACCTCGACTCGCGCGTGTCGGATGTGATGAACGCCACCGCCGACGCCCCGGGCGCGAACGACGATGCCTCGGGCGTGGCCGCCGTGATCGAGGCGGCGCGCGTGCTTTCGACGCAGCGCTTCGCCGCCACCATCGTCTATGCGGCGCTCTCCGGCGAGGAGCAGGGGCTGTACGGCGGCAAGGTGCTGGCCGAATACGCCAAGGCCCAGGGCTGGGATGTCGAGGCCGACCTGAACAACGACATCATCGGCAACAGCCACGGCCAGGACGGCGTGCATGACAACTCCACCGTCCGCGTCTTCTCCGAAGGCACCAAGGCCACCGAGACACCGGCCCAGGCCGCCAGGCGGCGCTACAACGGCGGCGAACTGGATTCGCCCTCGCGCAACCTCGGGCGCTACATGGCGCGCCTGGCCGAGGCGCATCTCACCAACCTCGAAGTGCAGATGGTCTACCGCACCGACCGCTACGGCCGCGGCGGCGACCAGGTGGCCTTCCTCGAACTCGGCTATCCCGCCGTGCGCGTGACCGAGGCACACGAGGACTACACCCACCAGCACCAGGACCTGAGGGTCGAGAACGGCGTGCGCTACGGCGACACCATCGAGTTCGTCGACTTCGACTACCTGGCCCAGGTGACGCGGCTGAACGTCGTCACGCTGGCCTCGTTGGCGCGAGCCCCGGCGCCGCCCAAGGGCGTGACGATCGAAGGCGCGGTGAGCCCGGACACGACGCTCCACTGGCAGCCGGTGCCCGGCGCCGCCGGCTACCGCGTGTGGTGGCGCGGCACCACCGATCCGCAGTGGCGCCATCACCGGGACCTGCCGGCCGCCGAGGGCACCGCGCCCCTGAAGCTGAGCTTGAAGAACGTGGTGATCGACGACTGGTTCTTCGGCGTCTCGTCGATCTCGGCGCAGGGCGACGAGTCACCGGTGGTGTTCCCGGGCGATCCGGGGGCGTTCTGATGCTGGAGGCATCCGCGCGGTACAGCCCTTGCTTCACGCCCCGCCCATGACCGCCCTGTCCGTCCTCCTCATCGGCCTGCTGCTCGGCCTGCAGCACGCGACCGAGGCCGATCACCTCGCCGCCGTGGCCACGCTGGCCACGCGCAGCACCACGCTGGGACAGGCCCTGCGCCAGGGCGTGGCCTGGGGCGTGGGGCACACGCTGACGCTGCTGATCTTCGCCGGCGCGATGCTGGTGCTGGGGCAGGCCGTCTCGCCCGCCTGGGCCGACGTGCTGGAAACGGCCGTGGGCCTGATGCTCGTGGCGCTCGGCATCGACGTGCTGCGCCGGCTCAGGCGCGAGCGCATCCACTTCCACCTGCACGAGCATCCGCGGCCGGACGCGCCGGCCTTGCGCCACTTCCACGCCCACAGCCACCGAGGCGAAGGCTCGCATGCCGCGTCGACCCACCGCCATGCCCACGCGCCGCCGTGGCCTTTCCGCGCCCTGCTCGTCGGCGTGATGCACGGCCTGGCCGGCTCCGCTGCGCTGGTGCTGCTGAGCCTGCAGGCCGCGCCCGGCGTGGCGCTGGGCCTGGGCTATATCGCCCTGTTCGGGCTGGGCTCCATCGGCGGCATGGCCCTGCTCTCGGTGGCGGTCGCCCTGCCCTTGCGGGCGTCGGCGCGCCACCTCCAGGCCGTGCACCACGTGCTGCAGATCGCCGTCAGCCTGGGCAGCATCGGCCTCGGGGCCGCCATGGTCGGCGAGATCGGCTGGCTGCCGCGGCTGCTCGGCGCCTAGCAGGCTGGCGGCGCAGAATCGCCGGATCGACTGTTGCGTTCCGGAGGCCGACATGCCGCACGACACCCCCGCCTGGAAGCACGACGGCGTGCGCGTCATCCCGCACGACCAGCTGGATCCGAACACCGCGCAGACGCCCGGCATGGACCGCGCCGCGGCCATCACCTTCGCCCGCGTCGGCGCCCAGAAGCTGTGGGCCGGCACGGTGCACATCCACCCCAACGCCAAGACCGGCGCGCACCATCACGGGCCGCTGGAGAGCGTGATCTACGTGGTCAAGGGACGGGCACGGATGCGCTGGGGCGAGCGGCTCGAGTTCACCGCCGAGGCCGGCCCGGGCGACTTCATCTACGTGCCACCCTTCGTTCCGCACCAGGAGATCAACGCCAGCCCGACCGAGGTGCTGGAGTGCGTGCTGGTGCGCAGCGACGGCCAGGCCATCGCCGTCAACCTCGACATCGAGCCCGCCGAGCCGCCCGAGAACGTGCGCTGGATAGACCCAACGCACCCGCAAGGCTGATCGCAGGGTCAGCGAACGACGATCGCCGCCATCCGCAGCAAGGACCAATAGGCCGCCACGGAGCCGATGCCGTACAGCACTGCCGTGCGGGCATGCACCCACACCGGCCAGCGCAGCCATAGTCGATACAGCAACCAGGCCGCCGCGACCGCCATCAGCTGGCCGACCTCGACGCCCACGTTGAAGGTGGCCAACGCGACCAGCAGGTGCTGCTGCGGCAGGCCGATCTCCCGCAGGGCGCCGGCGAAGCCCAGGCCATGGACCAGGCCGAAGAGGAATGCCACCAGCGCCGGCCAGCGCCGGCCCAGCGTCTGGCGTGAGTGCAGCGCCTCGCCCGCCACCAGCACGATGGAAAGGGCGATGCACGCCTCGACCGGCGCCGATCGCAGCGTGAGCCAGCCCAGCGCGCTGGCAGCCAGGGTCAGACTGTGCGCCAGGGTGAAGGCGGTGATGGTCCACAGCAGCCGGCGGTTGAAGCCCACCAGGAACAGCAGCCCCATGACGAACAGCAGGTGGTCGATGCCGCCGAGGATGTGCTCCACGCCCAGGACCGTGTAGGCCCGCGCGATTTCACCCATGCCACGCTCATCCTCCGCCGAGCCGTAGAGCTGCACCGAGGGCTGGCCCGCGGTCAGCGTGTAGACGCGGCTTTGGCCATCGAGCCAGAACACCTTGACCATCGCCGCCGAGTAATCCCGTCCGACGCCTTCGACGCTCAGCGTGCCCTTCAGGCCGCCCTCGCCGCACCGGAGCATCTCGCCCTCGCTGGCGCAGCCCTGCGGCCAATTCGGGTGGAGCACCTCGGAGGCAGCGCGCTTCTCGCTGGCCGTCCATTGCGTCAGGAACTGGCCGGGTGCGACCTCGCGCACCTGCATCTCGGCCATGCTCAGTTCGTGGGCACCGGCGGGCATGCCGCACAGGCCGAGCCAGGCCGCCAGGACGACCGCGAGCGCCTTGCGAACGCGGCCGGTCATTGCGCCGCCACCCCGTTGCGCACCGTGTACTTGCGCGCCAGGTCCTGGACCGCGGCACTACGCTGCTCGGCCAGAGTGGCGTCGGTCCAGTCCTGCAGCACGGGGCCGTGGACGTCCTCGAAGGTCACGCGCCTGGGCGGCGTCACCGCCTCCACGCGGATCGCGCGCCAGCCGTCGCGGGTGGGCATCGCCTGCCACTGGCCGGGCGTCGCGCGCTCGAGCAGCGAGGCGAATTCCGGGCCGAAGCTCTGCGCCAGCGTAGGCTGAGGCCGGGCCTTGTAGACGCGCAGGCCGGCCTCGGCGTCGCCGGAGGTGCCGCTGTTGAGCTTGGCGACGAAGGCGCGCACGGTCGCCTCCGCCGCATCGCCGGCGAGCACCGCCTCCTGGAAGTCGTAGCGTGCCGGCTCGTCGTACTTCACCCGGTGCGCTTCGAACCACTCCTTCAGCAGCTTGTCGTCGTGGTCCGGCAGCCGGGTGTTGGCGTCGACGGTGCTCAGGGCCTTGAAGATGACGCGCTCGCGGATGGCGGAGTCGCCCTTGTCGAGCTGCAGCGCCAGGCCCTCGCGGTAGAGCACCTCGTTGTCCAGCCAGGTCTTGCGCAGCGCCGCCAGCTCCTCGCCGTTCGGCTCTCGCCCGCGCGAGCCCTTGAAGAGCTGGCGCGCCTGCTCGTCGACCTCCGCCGGGATGACGATCAGGTGCGGATCGTCGGTGCGCAGCGCCATGAAGTGGTCGATGCCGAACAGGGCCGCGCCGAGGATGGCGAAATGCAGCAGAGGCTCGCGCCACCAGGCCGTGGCACGCGATCGGGCCGCGGAGACATCAGGGGTTGCGGCGTGGGCGGACGGAATGGAAAGGGTCATGTCGGGACTTCCGGAAAAGACAAGAGCGCCGCGCGTTGCCGCGCGGCGCCGTGATGTCAGACCACAGCGGTCAGGTCGATGGCATCACCTCGCGGCAGCCACCGTCGCGGCGGCGCCGACACCGGCCACGCGAGCGGCCCCCGACACCTCGACGTAGATCGGGTTGCTGTAGAACCAGAGGTCCGACCAGGCCGCCACGTCGTAGCTCACCATCTTCTGGCCGTTGACGACCGCCAGGTGGTTGGGGCAGCCGTCGATGGCCCCCTTGTCCTGCGTCCACACGTCGCCGTTGGCGGGCACGTTGGTGCCCACGGTCGTGCAGGGGATCATCAGCTTGGACGGGTCGTTGGCGTTGGTGAACAGGTCCGACAGCGGGTTGCCGCTGGCGTCGGTCTCGAAGGGCACGGCCGCCGGCATGTTGCTGCCACGCAGTCGCACGTACTGCGAAGCCGTGACCGCGGGGATGCGGTACGACATCTTCAGGAACGCGCTGCCATCCACCGGCGAGCTCACCTGGGTCCAGCGGTTGACGCCCGTGCCGTTGAAGCTGCGCAGGATCGCGGCGGTGGTGTTCTTGGCCGCGGCGGGCACGGCCGTCAAACCGGTGGTGGTGCCGTCCGTGCGCAACCAGTCGGTGTTGCGCGGCCATTCGCCGGCATAGTCGGAGGCGCCTGGCGAGCGCAGGCCGCTGACCAGGCCGCGGATCAGGTCGACGTGGTCGAGCACCGGCTGGTTGACCGGCCGGTTGATGCCGACCTGCAGCAGTGAAGGATTGGGGAACGAGTACGGCGCGTGGTTGCTGCCGGCCGGATCGCGCAGGGCCACCGCGACGACGATCTCGGCGCCCGGCACCACGGAAAGCTTCTGGCCCATCGTGGCGCAGCCGGCGTGCTTGACCGTGGCGCCGTTGGTGGCGGCTTCCACCGCCATCGCCTCGACCGACTTGCTGCTGCGCGCCGCGCCGGGGTAGGAGGCACAAGCCACGAAGGCCAGGCGGTCGATCAGCTGGCCGGAGCTTGCGTAGGCATTGCCGCTGCGCAGGCCATCGACGATGTTCTGCGGCTTCATCCTGGTGTCGGACAGCACGTAGGTGCGCTGGTACTCGCCGGGGTAGAAATCCTGCGACGAGCGACGATCGTCCGGCCCGAAGCCGCCGCGGTTGTGCCAGTCGGAGCTGGCGAAGAACCACCAGTTGCGGCCCTCGCCCAGCAGCGAATCCCACACGCCGCCGACGACGGCGCCGTAGACGCCCGTGCCGCCGTAGGTGGTGCCGCCGACGGAGTCGACCTTGCTGCCATCCGGGAAGGTGTTGCGCAGCACCTGGTATTCGCCGCGGTTGTTGGCCGCGCCGTGGCCGGGCTGGGTCTCGAAGCCGAAGGCGGTGTTGGGCGCGGCGTTGTTGAAGTCGCGCAGGTGCTCGACGTTGTAGCCGAAGTTGCCGTCCGGGCTGAACGGGCCGGGCCGCTCCAGGTGGGCGGGCACGTAGTAGCTGCCGTTGCGGTGGTTCTGCGCCATCCACTTCAGCGCTTCCACGGTCTTGTAATGGCCCTTGGTGCCGACGCCGCTGCCCACGCCGCTGCCGCTGATCATCAGCTTGTGCGCCGTGGCGTTCCACAGCGGGTCGGCGGCGTTCTGGCTGCCGGCGACCGAGCAATCCCAGTTGTTGCCGACGTTGGTGCCGGTCACGTTGCCGCGGCTGGTGTCGGTGTCGCCGCGATCGAAGCAGTACGACCATTGCGCCAGCGCATTGGCGTTGCCCTTGGCCTTGTAGCCCGGACTGTCGGGCAGCTTCGAATCCTTGACCTTGGGCACCTGGCCGGTGATGACGGACATCGAGCCGTGTTCATGGCCGGCCACGACCGACTCCAGGCCGATGAACAGCGGCAGGTTCTTGTAGGCCGAGAGGTACTCGATCAGCGGGTACTGATATTCCTGGATGGACTGCCAGCGCCACATGTTGCCGCTGCCGCCGACGCCGCCGCCATCGCCCTTGATGGCCGCCGCGCCTATGCTGTCGGACCAGCTGGTCGTCGGGCCCTTGCCGGCGATGTAGGGATAGGCCGGCGTGTCGAGCGATGCGTCTTCGGTCAGCGTGCAGTTGCGGCTGCCGTTGCCGCCATGGCCGGCTTGCACGAACCAGTCCAGGCCCCACGGCGTGTCGGTCTTGTCGGTGGCCTTCTTCACCAGCTTCTGCATCGAGATCGCGCCGTCGGAGCAGGTGGTGTGGTTGTGGAAGTCGCCGGCCACGTACTTGCCTTCGCCGGCGGCCGATGCCGCGGTGGGGGCCGAGGCGACGCCGATGGCGCCGAAGGTGGCGGCCACCGCGAGCGCGATCGGACGCTTCTTGAAACTCAGCTTCATGACTTGCTACTCCTCAGGGTGTCGGGTGTTGCTGGCGCTCGCGGGCCGCGCACGGCGCTGGCCGAGCGACCCGGCGCGGATGCGGCGCAGGGACCGACGGCACTGTAGGAAGCGGTCGTGACCGCTCTGTGAAGGATTCAAGGCGGCACGCCCAGCGCATCCAACTGGCTGGCCGCCTCGGTCCGGGCGGTCTGCAAGCGGATCAACTCGGTCAGCACGGCACGCGCGGCATGAGGATCCCGGGCCGCGACCACCGTGGCCAGGCGCCACAGCGGGTCGTACGCCGGGCGGAAGTCCGGGCTCTCGCGCAGCACGTTCATCAGCGGGTCGCGGATCCGGGCCAGCATGGCCTGCGGGTCGGCGAGCGGCGGGACGCCACGACCGGCGGCGATGAAGTGGCGACGTGCCTTCACGTAGGCCGCCAGCCGCGACGACCAAGCCTGGTCGCCGTCGCGATCGACCAGCGAGTCGGTCTGCGGATCGAGCTGCCCCAGCCAGGCCACGAGGCGATCCACCGGCGGGCCCTGCGGCGCGTAGGTGGCGCGCGGCGCGCGATAGGCCACGACGGGGCGATCATCGGTGTTCAAAGGCGCGCCGGCGGCCCACTGGCGCAGCGAGGAAGGGCCGGCGACGAAGCTGCCCAGCAGCGCAAGCGGATCCTCGAAACCGAAGGCGGCGGCCTGGGGCACCTGCGCGAGACGCCGCTGCAACTGCCCGGGCTGCCAGCTCAAGGTCCCGGTGCCGCCGACCAGGCCCAGCACCGGAGTGGACAGGCTGTTGCTCGCGAGCACGGCGCGAGCCTGCGGGAACACCGACTGGAACGAGGCCACGATGCTGGCCAGCGTCGGCAGGTCCAGCTGGTGCAGCGGCAGCCACTGGCAGAACAGTCCCCCATCGGCCAGGCGCGCCCGCACCGCCTGGAAATGCTCGACGGTGTAGAGCGAGCCGGAGCCGCTGCGCGCCGGATGGAAGTTGTCCGCCACGATGAGGTCGAAGTGTTCCGGGCTGAGGCGCACGAAGCGGCGCGCATCGGCCGCGTGCACGCGCAGTCGCTGCAGCTCGACGCCTTGATCGGCGAGTGCCGCCGTGAACAGGGACGACAACTCGACCACCTCCGGCAGCAACTCCACCGCCTGCACGTTGACCGCCGGATCCAGCGTCGCCGTGGCCGCCGTGACGCCGGTGCCCAACCCAAGGAAGAGCGCATGCCGCGGCGCCGGATGCAGCAGCAACGGCAGCAGCGCCTGGCGGCCGTCGACACGCCAGCTCGCACTGCTGCCCTCCTGCTGGCGGTTGTTGATGTACAGCCGCGAGACGCCCTCGGCATCCTCCACCACGCTGACCGCCGACGACACGCCCTCTCGGTAGGCGGCCAGGCGCCCGCCTTCGGGCTGCTGGATGAAGACCAGCGCCGGCGCGAGCACGGCGGCCAGCGCAGCGCCTGTCAGCGGTGCCCAGGCCCAGGGCGATCGCGGGCTCCGCCAACCCAGGGCCGCGTAGCCGCAGGCCAGCAGCAGCAGGCCGGCCTTGGCCCCGACGGCGGGCAGCAGCAGCACGCCGATCAGCGGTGACGCCAAGGCACCGCCCAGCGTGTTGACAGCCAGGCAGCGCCCGCTCGTGGCGCCCTGCGCCATCGCGCATCGACACAAATGGCTGAACAGGGCGCCCATGACGACCGTGGCCGGAGCGAATGCCGCCACGGCCAGCACCGCCTCGGCCGTCACGGCGGCGCTCATGGGGTCCGCCACGCCCAGCAGGGCGCTCGTCACGCCGTCGCGCAAAGCCTCCGCGGCCCACAGGCTGGACGCTCCCAGGAGGCACGCCAAGGCCAGCGCGCCGCCCAGGCGCCGGGTCGTGCGCTGCCCGCTGTCGTCCATGGCGGCCGGCGACCAGCGCCGGTAGGCTTGAGCGCCCGCGGCGCTGCCGGCCAGGTAGACCGCCAGCAGCAGGGCAAAGGTGTAGACCGTGTCCTCGGTGACCTGGCTCAGCACCCGCACCACCAGCAACTCGTAGCCTATGCCTAGCAGGCCCGTGGCGAACAGCATGGCGAGCGGGCCGCGTGCGTTCCCTTCGCGGGCGACTGCCGCCGGCAAATCGAAGGCACGTCCGTACCACTGCCAGGCCAGCAGGGCGGCCCCGAGGTTCAGCGCTGCGCAGGCCATGGCCGAGCGCGCCAGGCCCCACGCCGGTACCAGCACCAGGGCAGCACCCAGGGCGCCGGCAACGGCGCCGGCGGTGTTCGCGGCGTACAGGCCGGCCCAGCAGCGTCCATCGGGTGTCTCTCCGGCCTGCAAGGACAGCACACGCTGCATCGCCGGCAGGCTGGCCCCCATGGCCACCGTGGCCGGCAGCAGCAGCACCAGGCAGCCGACGAAGGCCACGGCCCAGAGCTGCGCGCCGGCGGCTTGAAGGGTGGTCAGCGACTGCAGCCCGCCGCCCAGGGCCGGCATGAGGGCGCTCAGCGCCAGGCCCCACAGGCCGATCACGGCCTCGCAGCCCGCGTACCACCAGCCCGGCCGCGGGCTGCGCTCGATGCGCCCCGCCAGCAGCCACGATCCCAGGGCCAGCCCGCCGAAGAAGGCCGCCACCACCGCCATCACCGCCGCGGCCTCATGGCCCAGCCAGAGGGCGAACTGCTGCGTCCAGACGATCTGGTAGCCCAGGCCGGCGAAGCCTGTGGCCGCCATCAGGCCCAGGGCCAGGCGGCGCAGCGCCGCGTTGCCGTGGCCCTCAGCCACTGAAGCCGATGCCGTAGCCCCAGGAGTCCAGCCGCACCGGGATGGCGTTCATGGCCAATGTGATGCGCCGCTCGCCCTGGTTGGGCGGCACGGCATGCATCAGGTAGCTGGGGAACAGCAGCAGGTCGCCGGGATTCGGTGCCGGGCTGATCCACTTGTCGGCGCAGAACTCGCCCGGCGTGGAACCGGCGTGGTCGTTGCGAAAGCAGAAGTCCGTTCCGCCCGGGGACTTCATGAACACGGTCTGCGACTGCGGGTGCGAAGGCGTCAGGTAGGCCACGCCCGAGATGAAGCTGTTGGCGTGGTTGTGCATGGCCTGGCGGCCACCGGTGTCCAGCACGTTGACCCACATCTCCTTGACCGACCAGCCCAGCCGCTCGCCGAACAGCAGCACGCCGAAATCCGCCAGCCTCTCGGTCAGCCGTGCGGCCGCTTCGACCAGCAGGGGGCTGTCCGAAGGCTTGAGCATGCGGGTGTGGGAGAGATTCCCCGAGGAGCTGTTCTCCTGCGCCGCCTGGGCGCTGAAGTGCTCCACCAGGCCGGCCACGAGCCGGGCATCGAATACCCCCGGGCAGCGCATGACCGGAACAGGGAACAGGCCGAAGACCTCGGGAGCCGCCGTTTGCATGACGAGAGCGTGACAAGGCTTTGCGACATGCTGATGACCGCCGGGTTTCAAACGCCTGACATGCAGGCGCGGCACCATCGGCGGCTGCGTCTCAACTCACCCGAGGATGTCACCAGGATGCCGTCGATCCGCGCCCGCTCGTTGTTGCTGGCGCTGTGCGCTGTCACCGCCGCCCAGGCCCAGGAAGCGCCCAGCTGCCAGGAGCACAAGCTCTTCGGCGACGAGCGCCGCTTCGAGTGCACGGTCGTGGCAGGCGCGGATGGCGCACCGCCGCGGTTCGTCGCGCTGTTCAGCGGCGGCCACGACGACACGATGGCCTCGCTCAAGGTGCAAGCCGATGGGGCCGACAGCGCTTGCGGCGCGGGCAGCAAGCCGGAGCTGATGGGCGAGGACGGCAACGTCAGCCTGCTGTGCCACCTGCCGGTGCGAGGGCTCTCGCCCGGCAAGCACCTCATCACCGTGGACCTGCGCTGGAGCCACGCCCAGTACGAGGGCTACAGGCTGGAGAAGTAGGCCCCCACGCCCCCTTGCCAGGGGGCTGCCCCCCGAGATGCTATGGGGGAGGACCGCCTGCATCGGTATGCCCGTTGGTCTAAAACGGGCGTTCCGTGGTCTTCCATCTAGCGTGAAGGAGGTCGGCAATGAACGCGACGCAA